>CAZOKH010000006.1:37740-67391 GCA_964580315.1 uncultured Anaerolineaceae bacterium
TCACCCGGTGGTGCAGCGCGCCGGCGCGCTGCACAAGAAAGAGCGCCGCTGAAGAAAGCTAACCGAAAAACTTGCCAGTTGTTGTGGGGTGCTGGTATAATATGCATCGCGCCACCGTAGCTCAGTTGGCAGAGCAGCCGCTTCGTAAGCGGCGGGTCATGGGTTCGACTCCCTTCGGTGGCTTAGTCTATCAGATAAAAACTCGTCGAAAAATCTCCGACGAGTTTTTTTGTATCATTGTTCCACCAGTGTTCCCAGTAATCTCATTTTAACCAGACTCCAATCCGATTCGCCGAGCATGTGAATATTTCCTGTGAGATCTATCCCTGCGGTGTATGATAACGATTGGTTGTAGATCATCCACAAGGTTTGCGCATCATCGTCAGCGGCAATGCGGTTGAGCGACAGCTTGCCGCAATCGACGCAGCGGTGCACCAGCATGATTTCACCTGAATTGGGAGAATTATATTTTTTATGCACAATCTTTAAAGCCAGGCCGACCGGCTGCATGACCGATTTGCAGGCGCTCAGACGGTCGCCGGCCTGGAAGAGATCGAGGTGTTTGGACCACAGGCAGTAGGGACAGTGGTTGCGGTTGTTCACACCGGAATATTCGCGGTTGGAGGTAACCCAGTAGCCGCAATGGCTGCAGCGAAAGTCGCCTTTGGTATCATCAACGTAGTGTTTCATAAATCATCTCGCATACGTGTAAAACTTTTATATCGCCGGGGGCTGATATGGCCTGCCATGACGGCTTTGCGCACCGAGCAGCCCGGCTCTTCATCGTGCTGGCAGTCCAGCCCGAACTTGCATTGCCCAATATAGGGGCGCATTTCGGGAAAGAAGTCAGCCAGCTCATCAGGGAAGATATCCCATAAACCCAGCTCGCGCACGCCGGGGGTGTCAATCACAGCGCCGCCAAAATCAAGTAGAAACAATTGGGCTGCCGATGTGGTGTGTTTGCCGCGCTGGTTGCCGCCCCGGCTGACGGCGTTAACCCGTAGGTCTAAATCAGTCTGCAGGGCGTTGAGCAGTGAGGTTTTGCCGACGCCTGATTTGCCTAACAGCAAGGATGTTTTTCCCTGTAACAGGGCTTTCATCTCACTCATCCCCTGGCAGGTTTGTGCGCTGATCCAAATGACCGGGTAACCGATGCGGCAATAATCTGCAGCGATGGTTTGCAATTCAGAATTCGTGCCATCAGTCAGGTCTGCTTTGTTGATGCAGATTGCAGCCGGGATCTGGTTGGCTTCGGCAATTACCAGGTAGCGGTCCAGCATGTTCCAGCTCGGCGCGGGGTTGGCGGCGGCAAACACTGGGATGATTTGATCAACATTGGCGGCGATGACCTGTTGGGCTTGCCGGCCGCCTTCGTGCGCGGTGACCGCCAGACGCGAAACCTGGTTGGCGCGTTCTTCGATGTTTACAATTTGAGCGATGTTTTCGCCTGCTGGTCTGAATGAAACCCGGTCTCCAACCGCCAGAGATTTTTGTTGTGTTTCCTCACGGCGGCTTTTTTTCTTTGCCCGGTGTTGGTCTTTTGAATCCCTGCGAAAAGATAGACTGCCGAAATATGTTTTGCCTTCAGCGATGATTTCAGCCTGTTGATTGCCTGTCCAGGAAACGATACCCTGGATAAATTGTTGCGATGCTTCCATATCAATAACCACATCCTAAAAAGAAAAAGCCACGAGAGAATTCTCCCGTGGCTGGTAAGTGTCGTTGGTAGCGGTGAAATAGAACCTGTTCAAGTTTGCATGCTGCTGATGTTTTCCTCATCAGTTTTGTGCGAAAAGAACCGGGCTTCCGCAAATAAAAAGCCACGGGCATGTATGCGCCCGTGACCGTTCTGTTTGGAAGTAAGAATCTTTAAAATCCTACACTATCCCGGCAGGTGCATACATGCATTATTCTTTTTGAACAGTTACCGTAGTAATTAACAAAAAACACCCTTTTTAGAATTGGTTACAACTTTCCAAATTTACCATTAATTTGGTTTATCGTCAAGAAAATTAGTTCTCCAACAACTCTTTGGCTTTCTTTTCGGTTTTACCACGATCTTCGGTATCGAGAATCTTCTTGCGGATGCGGTAATTTTGCGGAGTGACTTCCAATAATTCATCTTCCGCCAGGTATTCAATCGCTTCATCCAGGCTCATCAGGCGCGGGGTATTAAGACGCACCTCAATGTCTTTGTTCGACTGGCGCATGTTGGTGAGATGTTTCTTTTTGCACACATTAATGGTGATATCTTCGGGGCGGGCGTTTTCGCCAATCACCATGCCTTCGTAAACCCTCACGTTGGGATTAATGAACAGCGTGCCACGATCTTCGGCATTTTTTAGGCCAAAAGTTGTGGCATCGCCGGTTTCACGCGCCACCAGTGAGCCGGATGCACGGCCGGTGATGCTGGGGGCAATCTGGTCATAACCGGCAAAAATGGTGTTCAACACCCCCATGCCGCGCGTGGCGGTGAGAAACTGGTACCGGAAGCCCAGCAGTCCGCGGGTGGGGATGCGGAAAGTGAGATGAACGGTTGCGTCAGGATTGTCGATCATGTTCATCATCACACCGCGTCGTGAACCGAGCATTTCAACCACCACGCCCACGGTTTCGGGGCTGGTGTCAATGTGCACTTCTTCGTACGGTTCGAGCATTTCACCGTCTTCGCTTTTGATGAAAATGGCTTCAGGGCGGGAAACCTGGAATTCATAACCTTCACGGCGCATGGTTTCGATGAGAATGGCAAGGTGCAATTCACCGCGTCCCGACACAGTAAACGTATCGGCGGTGTTGGTTTCTTCAACACGCAGGGCAACGTTGTTGCGCAGCTCGTTGAACAGCCGCTCTCGCAAATTGCGTGAAGTGCTCCACTTGCCTTCCTGGCCGGAGAAGGGTGAAGTGTTGACGCCAAAGGTCATGCGGACGGTGGGTTCTTCCACATGAATGGGGGGCAGACCAATTGGCTGCTCGGCATCGGCCAGGGTTTCACCAATGGCAATATTTTCCAAACCGGCCACGCACACGATGTCGCCAGCATCGGCGGATGTGACTTCCACTTTATCGAGACCTTGATATTTATAAAGATAGCGCGCCTGGTCGGGAACGGTATCGCCATTCAGTTTGATGCGGGCTATGCGCTGACCGGCATTGACCTTACCGGCAAAAATTCTACCCACGGCGGTAACACCGCGGTATTCGTCATAACCCAGGTTGGCTACCAACATTTGGAATGGGGCTTCAAGATCAATATCGGGCGAAGGAATTTGACGCAGGATACACTCAAACAGGGGCTGCAAGTTGTCCGAAAGTTCAGCGTTTTCACCTGCGCGTCCTTCAATGCCGTTGGCGTAAATTACGGGGAAATCTGCCTGGGCTTCGCTGGCGCCCAGTTCTACAAACAGGTCAAAGGTGTTGTTGAGAGCGCGGTCGGGGTCGGCGTCGCGGCGGTCCATTTTGTTGATAACCACAATCACACGGTGACCGATCTCCAACGCTTTCTTTAATACAAAACGTGTCTGAGGTTTGGGGCCTTCAGCGGCATCCACCAGCAGCAGCACGCCGTCCACCATGTTCATAACCCGTTCCACTTCACCGCCAAAATCGGCATGCCCGGGGGTGTCAACAATATTGATTTTAACCATTTCACCGGTCTGTCTGTCGGGGATTTGGATGGCGGTGTTTTTTGCCAGGATGGTGATACCGCGTTCGCGTTCAAGGTCATTGGAATCCATCACGCGTTCCATCACTTGCTGATTTTCCCGGAAAACGCGCGCCTGTTTGAGCATGGCATCAACCAGGGTGGTTTTCCCATGATCAACATGGGCTATGATGGCAATATTTCGTAAATCATTTCGTTTCATGTACTTCTGCCTTTAATTGTCTAATGAAAAAATGCTTATAAAAAATAGCAGTGTATTATAAACCCCATTTAAGAAATGAAGCTTTAATGTTTGATTAAATATCCATCAGGATTGCAAGGTTGTCTGAAAGGGAGGTGGATTAAATCAATCTTTTCTGGACAGAAAAATCAGTTGCTCAGTGAAAGTCTTGCTCCATTTGTTTTTAACCACAGTTTGGCAGCTTTATGATTCGGGTAATGCGCTTCGACTGCTGCCCAGAATTGCGCTGAATGGTTGGGATGACGCAAATGGATTAATTCATGAATAATGACGTAATCAATGATGTGGGGAGGCGCCATGATCAACCGCCAGGACAGGCTGATTGTCCCGCTTGTACTGCATGATCCCCAGCGGGTGCGTGCGCTGCTGATGCGCAAGACTCTGGGCTGGACTTTTAGCCTGGGGGCCAGCTCAGAAATGCGGGCGGAAAAATGGATGCGCGCCTGTTTGCGAAACCAGCTTTCAAAGATTCTGCCGGCTGATTGTCCATAGCGATTGTCCAAAACGAAGGTGTGGTCTGTCAGGGAGAGGGCTGATTTTTGCCCGCTTTTTGTGATCAAGGGATAATTCTCTCCGAGAAATGGGAATTGGTCACCCTCTTTAAAAGTGTGAAGCGGCGCTTCAGCCTGTCGTCGGCGCACCAGTTCCATTTTTTGTACTATCCATTCTGATTTGTCTAGGACAATTTTTTCAATTTGGCGGTCGGTCATAAACCACGGAACGCGGACTAATAATTCTCCTTGATGTGTTACTTCCAATGAATAGGTTTTACGTCTGCTGCGAATGATTTTATCGATACGGATCATGCGTTCAAGTATAATCTTCAAAAATTAAAAATTGGTATAATTTTAATATGACGAAAGAAAAAACACCTATCATTATTGCGGTTGCGGGGGGATCCGGGTCAGGCAAGACGACCGTCGCTAATGTCATTTTGGACAGAGTGGGGAAAGAGAAAATTGCATATATTCCTTATGATGCTTATTATCGTGACTTGAGCCAGTTGCCCGGTGTGCAGCGTGACCTGATCAACTTTGACCACCCCAATTCGCTGGAAACTGAACTATTGGTTGAACATTTGAGAAAATTGAAGAAATGGCATGCCATTGATATGCCGGTTTATGATTTTGCCACCGATTCACGAACCTCGCAGACAGTGCGAATTGAACCCCAGCGTGTGATTATCGTTGAGGGTATTTTGATCCTGGTGGAAAAGCAATTGCGCGATTTGTTCGACGTGAAAATTTTTGTTGATACCGATGCTGATATTCGTTTTATCCGCCGCCTGACACGGGATATCACCGAACGCGGGCGGTCAACTGAATCGGTGATCCAGCAATACCTGGCCACTGTGCGCCCAATGCATTTGGAGTTTGTGGAACCTTCAAAACGGTATGCCGATGTTATTATTCCTGAGGGGGGGCATAATACTGTGGCGATGGACATGGTGATTGCACGCGTCGAAGCGCTGCTGGCATCTTAAAGCACTTGGAAAAATGCACATGGAAGCTGAACCTCGAGAAACTCCTCAAAGTCAGAAATTCCTGAGATTGTCATTATTCTTTTTTACCATTGCATTAACTGTCTATATTTTATCCATTCGCGATACGCTTTCCGAGCTTAAGGCTTACGGCTATCCAGGTATTTTCCTGATTTCGCTGTTGACAAATGCCACCGTAATCATTCCACTGCCGGGGGTGGTGTTAACATCAGTATTTGGAGCGGTCTTTCATCCATTCTGGGTGGCGCTGGCGGCAGGAAGCGGTGCAGCCATTGGCGAATTTTCAGGCTACCTGGCGGGGTTCAGCGGCCGGCCGGTGGTGCAGCGCGTGGCTAACCGGGTTACAAAAAAGGAAAACTGGCAGGAATCGCTGAACTGGTGGATGAAAAGATTTGGGGGAATAACCATCATGGTGCTGGCTTTCATTCCCAACCCGCTGTTCGATATGGCGGGTATTTCAGCGGGAATGTTAAAAATGCAACCAGCCAGGTTTTTGCTGTGGTGCTTCCTTGGAAAATTTCTAAAAATGCTGGTTTTTGCCTACGGGGGGGCAACCCTATTTGAAGGTTTCTTCCGCCTGTGGGGGTAGGGGCACTATTTTTCTCCAATGTTGTTCGGCAAGTTCGTCGTTCAGATCAAAGACATGCAATTGCCCGGTGAGGTTGTAGATGGTGCGTTCGCAGATGTTGGTGACCCGATCGGCTGTACG
Source organism: uncultured Anaerolineaceae bacterium (assembly GCA_964580315.1). Taxonomy (GTDB): domain Bacteria; phylum Chloroflexota; class Anaerolineae; order Anaerolineales; family Anaerolineaceae; genus CAZOKH01. The sequence goes on from CAZOKH010000006.1 coordinate 43,853, forward strand.
TTCAATGTTGTGAGCAATCCAGAGTAGATAATTGGCGCATTTGAATGCCTGGGGTTCGTGCTGTACCAGGGGAAAGATTTCCTGGAAAATTTGGTTAAACATATCATCCACCAGGTCATCTTCGCCGGGAATGGCTTTGGATGTTTCCATGTCATTTTCAAGAAAGGCAATGACCGACCTGTGGAGCATGCCTACCGTGAGATCAGCCATTTTGGGAAGATATTGAAAGGGTGGAAGAAGCTGTTCATTGCCGATCAGGTTATTGATGCGGGCTATTCCTTTCGCATAGTCACCCATGCGTTCCAACTGGTTATTGACATCAATCATGGATGATAAATAGCGCAGATCGGCTGCAATGGGCTGCTGTGTGGCGATTAAGATAATACAGTTTTCTTCGATCTGGATGTGCATCTGGTTGACAAACAGATCATTGTTATAGATGCGGTGCGATGCTTCCAGATTACGTTTCAGCAAATGGTCCACTGAATCGATCATCATTTTGCCAACCATCGTTTCAAGCGAGCGCAGATTTTGATTGAGTTCCGCCAGCTTTTTATCGAATATTTCACGTCCCATGTTGGCGAAGCGTTCCTGTGGGCTAGCCAAACCGGCCGGTGATGTAGTCTTCTGTTTGCTTTTGTTTTGGATTGGTGAAAATATCTTTTGTCAATCCAAATTCAATCAGATTTCCGGCACGGTCTTCAGCCATGTTGAAGAAGGCTGTGTAATCCGATGCGCGGGCTGCCTGCTGCATGTTGTGCGTCACAATCACGATGGTGTAGTTCTCTTTAAGTGATTGCATCAGTTCTTCAATGCGTAGTGTGGCAATCGGATCAAGTGCCGAGGCTGGTTCGTCCATCAGGATCACTTCAGGTTCCACAGCCAGAGCGCGGGCAATGCAAAGCCTTTGCTGCTGTCCCCCCGAAAGCTCCAATCCAGATTTATTGAGATCATCTTTCACCTCATCCCAGAGAGCGGCATCGCGCAAGCTGCGTTCAACGATCTCGGCAAGGATTTTGGGATCGCGCAATCCGTGGGCGCGCGGACCAAAAGCCACGTTGTCGAAAATGGTTTTGGGAAACGGATTGGGACGTTGGAAAACCATGCCTACCCTTTTTCGTAATTCAACCACGTCCATGTCGAACAGGTTTTGTTCGTCCAAAAGAACTTTTCCATCTGTATGAACATTAGGAATTAGATCGTTCATGCGGTTGAGGACGCGTAAAAATGTGCTTTTTCCGCATCCCGAGGGGCCGATAATGGCGGTAATCTGATGCAGCGGGATTTCCACATTAACAGTATTCAGCGCGCGAAACTCGCCGTAGTAGAAATTGAGGTCGACAACTTGAATTTTAGTAGCCATGAGTTCTTCCACTTATCTTTGTCCTGTAGCACGGGCTGTAATTCTTTTTGACAGGTAATTAATAATGAGATTGAGTACCACCATTACAACAATCAAAACTGCTGCTGTACCCATTGCTTTCTCAAAAGCGCGTGTTTCAGAGGCAAGCATATACACATGCAATGCCATTGTGCGGCCAGCGCTAAGTAAATTCTTGGGTAACCTGTAGCTGCCTCCCAGTGTCACCCAGAATACCGCGGTTTCTGCAATCACACGACCAATACTCAATACAATACCGGTGATTATACCCGGCAATGCTGCGGGTAGAACCACTCCCCAGATGGTTTGCCAGCGGGTGGCGCCCAACGCCAGGCTGCCTTCACGCAGCGAACGCGGAACGGACATGAGAGCTTCTTCAGAGGTGCGGATAATGACTGGGAGGATTAAACAAGCACCGCTTAAACCGGCTGAGAGCAGCGAAAATTTCAACTTCATCGCTGAAACGAACAGGGCAAAACCAAATAATCCAAAAATGATTGAGGGCACACCGGCCAAGATTTCAACGCCAGAACGCGAAATGGAAATCAGGCGGGCTATTAATTTGCTTTCTCGGCTGGCTTCCGTTGCATATTCAACCAGGTAAACGGCAGCGCCAATTCCCAGCGGAGCGGCAATGGCAATGGTTAAGACAACCAGATATAGGGTGGTTACGATGGTGGTGGACATGCCGCCTTCACCATCCATGCCGCCCTGAGGACGTGTAGTCAGGAATTCCAGATTCACAATACTGGCGCCTTGAACCATTACATACCCGATAATCCATATCACGGCGGCAATAGCGATTAATCCCGCCAGCCAGATGAGCATGAAAGCCAATGATTGCGAAGCTTTCCGTATTGCGAGATTACGTGAAGCCGGTTTGCTGTTGCTAAGAAGCAGGCTGGACATGGTTGAAACCGAAGTTGGGAATTCTGATGGATTCATTGAGCTGACCTCTCTCGCATCAAAGATCGTGCAATACTATTAATACTCAAAATCATGATAAAAAGAAGTACACCTGTGAAGAATAATGCACTGCGGTGTACACCGGAGGCATAATTTATTTCAACAGCGATATTGCCCGTTAGTGTGCGGGCGGTTGATATTGCAAGGGAAAATGGATTGTTATTTAATGGGACGGGCATGGCGATTGAATTGCCAATGACCATAATAACTGCCATTGTTTCGCCAAGCGCTCGACCAATGCCGAGAATGACTGCCGCCATGATTCCTGAACGGGCTGCCGGTAAAATTACCTGTGCTATGGTTTGCCAATGTGTGCTTCCCAGCGCCAGGCTGCCTTCTTTGTAACTCTGCGGTACCGCCCGAATTGCATCTTCTGCAATGTTCGTGATGGTGGGAATGATCATGACCGCCAACACAATAGACGCCGTAAGAATTCCAAACCCCGAATTACCGGGTACTTCAATATTCCGCACCAGCGGCGCAAGAACCACCATCCCAAAGAGTCCGTATACAACTGAAGGTATGCCGGCCAGGAGTTCTACGGCAGGACGAACCACTTCGCGCACTGCTTTGGGGGCGACTTCAGCCAGCAAAACCGCTGCGCCAAGCGAAAGCGGCACACCCAGCAAGGTTGCTCCCAGGGTGGCGTAAATACTGCCAACGACCATTGGAATTAAACCAAACTGACCCAGCGCTTGTGTATCTGTGGCGGCGCCCGGCCGCCAGATGGTGCCCAGCAGCATGTTATCCAACCCAATTTGTTCGATAGCAGGCATTGCTTCGCTAATGGTGAAGACGATGATCAGAAATACGATCAATATGGCACTCAACGCGGTGGCAAGCAGTAAATAACGAATACTGCGGTCAATAAACCGGCGTTGAGAGGGGGCTTCATCAAAATATGTAGCAAATTTTAATAAACCGATGAGTACTAAAATGGGAATACTGCAAACGGTGGCGATGTGAACCAGACTTGAAAAGATTATGCTGCCTAATTCATTAATTTTTAGGGCTTCGTTGCCGGCGAATATCTCGGCAGCGACGGTGAAGAATTCTCCGGTCAAAAAATAAACCAGTCCAATTAGGATTGAAAAAGCAATACCAGTTCTGGCCCAATTTTTATATTTCCAAAGTCCAAATAATACCGTTGAACCCAGGCCAACGATCAGTACAATCAATAGCCATATCTGAAATTGATCGGCAGTGGAGGGTACTGTTAGCCAGGAAGTTTGATTTTGGAAAAGCCAGTATCCGCCGAAACCAATACTCCCCAGAGTAATAAGCAGATTAATGATTATCAATAAGAATGGACGTTCAACATCTTTGGCGTTGGTGTGGAGTAGAGAGGAATTGCTTTTGTTTTCACTCATTTAAATTTTTCTCACCAGGAATAATTTTACTGCATAAGAGGGGCGCACAGGAATAACCTGTGCGTCCCTCATACTCTTACAATTGTATTCTACTTTACGGTGATGAAACCTTCTTCAACTGCAATTGCCTGACCGGCGTCGCTGAGCAGGAAATCGATGAATGCTTTCGCTACCGGATTGGGGTCGCCGTTGGTGATCATGTTCAACGGGCGGGCAATGGGATAGGTGTCGTTCAGGACATTTTCGACGGTGGCTTCAATGCCTTCAACGTTGACTGTGGCGATGCTGTCATCGAGATAGCCGAAGGACAGGAAGGCAATTGAATTGGGGGTTTCAGCCACGGTGGTGCGCACAGCGCCGTTGGAGTTCTGCAGGATGGCGTTGGCGATAATGGGGGCGACCACTTTTTCGCCGTTGGCGTCTTTGTATTCCATGACCATTTCTTCAAAAGCGCCACGGGTGCCGGAACCTTCTTCACGGGCGACCACGGTGATGGGGGCATCGGGTCCGCCAACCTCATTGAAGTTGGTTACTTCGCCGCTGAAAATGGCTCTGATTTGATCTTTGGTGAGGTTGTCCAGAGTCACATCGGGGTTGACCACGATGGCAATACCGTCTTTGGCAACAGTGAAGATCTGGAATTCGGGATTGGCTTCAAGTTCTTCTTTTTTGACTTCGCGGGAAGCGTTGCCGATGTCGGCGGTGCCGTCAGCAGCAGCGGTGATGCCCACGCTGGAGCCGCCGCCCTGAACTTCGATGGTGACATCGGGATTCATATCCATGAAGGCTTCGCCAGCTTTTTCGGCCAGAGGCTGCACGGTGGTGGAGCCAGCCAGGGTGAGCGTGCCAGACAGAGCTTCGGCGGCAGGGGCCGGCGCGGAAGCATCTGCGGTTACGGTGATGAAACCTTCTTCAACTGCAATTGCCTGACCGGCGTCGCTGAGCAGGAAATCGATGAATGCTTTCGCTACCGGATTGGGGTCGCCGTTGGTGATCATGTTCAACGGGCGGGCAATGGGATAGGTGTCGTTCAGGACATTTTCGACGGTGGCTTCAATGCCTTCAACGTTGACTGTGGCGATGCTGTCATCGAGATAGCCGAAGGACAGGAAGGCAATTGAATTGGGGGTTTCAGCCACGGTGGTGCGCACAGCGCCGTTGGAGTTCTGCAGGATGGCGTTGGCGATAATGGGGGCGACCACTTTTTCGCCGTTGGCGTCTTTGTATTCCATGACCATTTCTTCAAAAGCGCCACGGGTGCCGGAACCTTCTTCACGGGCGACCACGGTGATGGGGGCATCGGGTCCGCCAACCTCATTGAAGTTGGTTACTTCGCCGCTGAAAATGGCTCTGATTTGATCTTTGGTGAGGTTGTCCAGAGTCACATCGGGGTTGACCACGATGGCAATACCGTCTTTGGCAACAGTGAAGATCTGGAATTCGGGATTGGCTTCAAGTTCTTCTTTTTTGACTTCGCGGGAAGCGTTGCCGATGTCGGCGGTGCCGTCAGCAGCAGCGGTGATGCCCACGCTGGAGCCGCCGCCCTGAACTTCGATGGTGACATCGGGATTCATATCCATGAAGGCTTCGCCAGCTTTTTCGGCCAGAGGCTGCACGGTGGTGGAGCCAGCCAGGGTGAGCGTGCCAGACAGGGCTTCGGCTGCGGGAGCTTCTTCGACGGGTGCTTCGGCTTCAGCAGCAGGAGCCTCGGCAGCGGGAGCCTCGGCTGCAGGGACAGCAGCGGGGGCACAGGCAGAAAGAATCATAACAGCAGAAACGAGTACAGCAACCAGCACAGACAACTTACGAACCATTTTTTCTTCTCCTTATTCTTATTTTTGTGGTGTTTTCCACTTGTTTGACATTTGGAGTATAGCGACGCAATATTAAGAACCAAGAGACGTGGTTTTAAATAAAAGTAAAGACCTGTTTAACTTTTGAGTTAAAAAAACGGTCATAATTAAAAAATCGTTAACAAAACGCACAAGATCGAGACTCAGCACCCGATCTTGTGAAGAATTGTGTACCTGTTGGGCGGTAACTAATTTTGTGGCGATTGCGGTTGGACTTCTTCAGGCTGCTTTAGGGTGGATTCTTGTGTTTGAGATGCGAATACTGGTTGAATGGGTGTGGATATTAATATCAGTAATTGATCCCAAAGGGACGCGGCTTGATATTCTCTCCAGATATTAATAAATGAATCATACAATTGTTGTCGTGTTGATTACCGGTTTTCCAAAAAATGATGAATTCCAGGAGAAATGAATTGAAATGGTCGTTCTGACCCATAAAAATTCAAAGTTTTCTGAGCTTCTTTTTGTAAAAAGCGCGGAAGAAATTCACACCATACATCGCAATCATGAATATTGCCGGTGAATTCCTGGATTTCCTTTACATTGCGGATGTACGATTTGAATTCCTCGGGATAGATAGCCGAGAAAGATTCCATGGTGTAGCGCAGTCTTTTTGCCTCTATCCGCATTTGATGCAGTTCTTTAATATTCAGCGGGTCAAAAATCGCTTCACTGTGGCGCAGCATGATTTCGAGCTGACCGCTAATTGAACGATAGGATAAGTAAAAAAGTGGAAATGTTGTGGGGGGTTGGGTTGAAATGGAGGCATCCAATTTAACTTGCATAGCCGCACGCAAATCTTCTATCAAATGCCATTCAATTAATTGATCTAACATTTGGAGTACTTTTTTTTGTTGAGCGGCTCTTTTCTGTTTTAGACGAACTATGATGCGGCGGATGCCAGGTTGATATCTTTTCTGAGTTGTTTCTTCTAAAAAATCCTGCAACACATCCAACTGCACATCTAGGTCACGAGCGCGGCCGAGAGAATTTGTAACCACTTTTATCCTGGATAACCAGGCCGAAATTTTTCTATTGGAAAAACAGGCATGAAACAGGGGCAATGTACTTCGCAGGCGGCGGCTGGCAACACGCATGCGGTGGATGCATTCAATATCCTCTGCCAGGCGCACACCGGCAATTTCATCTTCAAACGACTGGAGATGAGTTAATATTTTTGCCGCGCCAAATGCGCAGGCGGCTTGATCGATTTTTATTTTCATGGTCCAGCCCCGAAACCCGGCGTTAGAACTGTGATGGTTTGGTTAATTAATCAGTTTTTCTTGTAAATACCGTCGGATGTCATCAAATACAAAATTGACAGATTTGTTCGCGTCTATTGTAACAAATCCATATTCTGAAACCATCTGGTCAAATTGTTCAATCAGCCGGGTTTGGTAAGCGCAAAAACTGTCATACATATTATCAGCAAAGTGGATATCCATTCCTGATTCCCAGAAATTGAATCCACGACCCAGCACCATGCGGCTCACCAGGGTTTCCACATCAGCTTTCAGGTAGAAAATAATATCAGGAATCAGGGCGAAACCATATAGTTTTCGAGCCCAGCGCGGGTCAGCGCCGCGCACGACATCACGGGCCATGGTGGAATAAAAATAACGGTCGGAAAGGACTATGAAGCCGGCTTTTAGCGCGGGAATAATCTGGTTTTCCAGGCGGTCTGAAAAATCGGTGGCATAGAACAGGCTCATCGTGAGGGGGCTGAAGGTATGTCCCAGTTTAGCGGCGTCCAGTCCTGGCTGAGTCAGTTGCGATCGTCGGAAGCCGGTATCTGAAACAGCGTAACCCTGTTTCTCCAGCCATGCGCGCAGCAATTCAATCTGTGTTGATCGGCCGACCCCATCTGTGCCTTCCAGAACGATCAATTTTCCCGGTAAATCTGGAATCTGGTTATAGGGATATCCGGCTCCGTAAAAATGGGCTTTTGTCATATGAATATTCCTTTAACTAGCAGTGGATGATGGGCTGGCCGGCCGCCGATTACGTGATGCTTGATGCGGAGCGGGCAAACCGCGCCAACCACGCAGTCCCCGGCGCACGATTTGGCGGACCAATGCCTGTTGCTGTTCAACGGGTTGCGTGCCGTCAATGACCGTGAAATTGAATTCATCAATCATCGCTTCGTATTCGTCGACAATTCGTTGTTGAAATAATCGGAAACTGGCAATGCGATTATCAGACAGGCCCAGGTCCATGCCGGCTTCGTAATATTTAATCTGTGAACGCCCCACCAGGATACGCTCAACGGAGATGTCCAAAGGAACCCTGAAATAGAAAGCAAAATCGGGCTGGGGCGCAAAGGAATACAGATTCCGCACCCATTCGCGGTCAACCCCGCGGGCAACATCACGGGCGAAAGCGGTGAAGGCATAGCGGTCAGCCAGAACAATGGCACCGGCTTTTAACATTGGAAGAATGTTGTTTTCCCATCGTTCGGCAAAATCGGTGGCTTGCAAAAGACTGAAGGTGGTGGGGGTGAATAATTTTTGCTTTTTAGCCAGCTTGGTTGTGCCTTTCACCAATGAAGAGGAATTCCACTCTGAAAAATAAACTGTTTTTCCCTGAGACAGGAGCACCTTGTAAAGCAAATCGATCTGCGTTGATTTCCCACTGCCGTCAATTCCTTCGACCACAATCAGCTTTCCACGAAAGTTAGGCGGTTTTAACATAAGCATTGTCCTTATTAAGTGTCATAATCAAAAAATTAGCAAACTCCCCCCTTTGATTCCAAAAAGGGGGGAGAGGGTAACAATAATCACTTTTTGTTCTCCAAAGGTTTTGTTAGGGCAATTCCTCTGGTTCATCATTGTCATCCAAATCCATTTCCAAAACTTCACCTGTGGCGATGAAAACAGTTCGCTCGCAGATATTGGTTACACGATCGGCAAAGCGTTCCAGGTTGTGAGCAACCCAGATGATTAAGTTGGCCTGATCGATATAATGTGGATTGGCTATCATGTTGCTGATGACCGCATGGTAAACACTGTTATACAGATTGTCCACCTGGTCATCTTCTTCTGGAATGCGGCTGGCGGTGATGGCATCTTCAGCGACAAAACTGGATAATGACCGGTGCAGCATGTCAATGGCAAGTTCTGCCATGCGGCTGATTTCTCGAATGGGGATGGGGATATCGGAATCTGCCAGTTTAATATTGATCTTGGCAATACCTTTGGCGTAATCGCCCATGCGTTCCAACTCGGTGTTAACTTCCATCATGGCAGCCAGTTGGCGTAGGTCGTGCGCTATGGGTTGTTGAGTTGCGATCAGTATCAGAATCGCATTCTCAATGGCATATCGTTTGTCATTGATTAGTGTATCTTCGTTATAAATAACTCTTGACGCAGTGATGTCTCTCTTTTTAAGAGCCTCAACGGAATTCAAAGTTGCCTGTTCCACCATGCTACCAAGCAACAATACCTCATCTTGAATATGACGAATCTGGCGATCGAGAGTTTCTCTTGGCATTCTTTAAAAATCCTATAATCGATAGTCTGAAAAATGTTCGTTTTTTTTATTGCAGGAAGTTTTCAAATATTGTAACCCTTTTTTTATAAAACAAGTATTAATTATTATTATCAGATTGATAAAATCTAATTAATCTGCTATCGGTAGTGAAAAATAGAACGTGCTTCCCTGCCCCTCTGTGCTCTCTGCCCATATTTGTCCTTTATGGGCTTCAACGGTATGTTTGGCAATCGACAAGCCCAAACCGGTTCCGCCAGATGATCGTGCGCGGTCAACTTTGTAGAAGCGTTCAAAAATACGATCAATATCCTCACGCGGGATACCCACACCGCTGTCGTGCACAGAAAAAATTACTCGTTTAATTTCCCGCCTGGCTGCCACCACAATTTCTCCGCCTTCGGGCGTGAACTTGATTGCGTTTGAAAGTAAATTGATAAATACATGGCTAATTCGTTCGTTGTCAGCAAAAATATTTGGTAAATTGTTCGGGCATTCAAGCCTCAGCGAAATTCCAGACCGCTGTGCCTGTAGCTGCATGCGTTCTACTGCCAGGCTCATCACTTCGCAGGGATCTAATTTCTTGCGTTTGATCGGCACCCTTCCTGATTCAATCCTGGAGAGTTCCAACAGTTCCTCTACCATCTGAGCCAGATTGTCAATTTCATGTTCCATCAGGATAAGGAATCGATGGGCTGCAACTGTGTCATCAATCGCACCTTCAACCAGTGTTTCGGTGATTAATTTTAGCGATGCGATGGGAGTGCGCAACTCATGCGATACATTGCTGACAAAGTCGCGGCGTATGACTTCCAATCGCCGGATTTGGGTCAGGTCTTGAATGAGCATGAGGGTCCCACCGGGTATGGAGCGGGGTAAAGGTGTGGCTACGGCCTGCAGGAAGAGGCGCCGATGACCTGTTTCAAATGTGATGGATTGCTGTTGTCCACTGGCCTGAACGACTTTCCATAATTCCACCAGTTGATGATGCCGGGCGACTTCAATCAATGGGCGGTTCAGCGCTGCGCTTTCATCGTCAATGGCAAAAATTCGCACCGCTTCAGGGTTGATTAATTGGATGAAACCCTGTTCATCCAAAATAAGAAGCCCATCGGTCATATTGGATAGAATGGTCAGGAATTTTTGTTGTTCTGCTGTCAATTCCTGAATTTTCACATTCATTTTCTCCGTCATTTGACGAAAACCACGTTCCAATTGACCAATTTCATTGGAATGCTCGAAAGATGGAAAAGAAATGGGGATGTCAGCGTTTTCTTGAGATATGCTGCCGGATAGTTCCTGCAGGGGCCTGACCATGGAGTCAATAAACCTGGACACCAAAACCAGGCTAAAAAGAAACAGGATCAAGGCTATACCGGATCCAATTAACCATGAGGTTTGTATCAGGGAGTTTATGGAGGACAGAGAACTGGTTACAACCAGTACATATTGTTGATGATCGGCCAGTAGAATGGGAAGAGCAATCAAGTGTCCAACCGGTTTTCCTGTGCTGTTATTGATGATTTTTTTGACTTCAGTTCCTGTGAAAGCCGAATTGAAATCTTTCGTTTGAAGCGGAAAATCGAGGGAACCAGATTTCAGCAGGACATTTTGATTATCCTGGTATAGATAAATATTGATCCCATTTAATAAAGCAGTGTTGATGATTGTTCTTTTGATGATATCCTGTTCATAATCACTGGCGGTTGCATTTTCCAACTCTTCAGCCAATAACTGTGCGTGTTCATAACGATGATCAATGTGGCTTTGAATGAGAATCCGCTCAAGATTCCAGTTATAAAACAGGACGATGGCTGCCAGTGATATAAACAGCAGGGCAGCGAAAACCCCAATCAGTTGCGAGCGAAAGGACTGGCGCAAAAATTAACCCTCAAAGCGGTATCCAGCGCCGCGCACAGTTACAATCCGTTCGGGGTTGGACGGATTGGTCTCAATTTTTTCTCGCAGCCAACGGACATGCACATCAACTGTCCGGCTGTCTCCGATAAAATCCCATCCCCAGACACGCTCCAGTATGGTCTCACGGGTTAAAACCTGTCCACGGTGCTGCGCCAGGAATATCAGGAGTTCATACTCTTTAGGCTTGAGAGATAACGGCATGTTGTTGAGGCGGGCTTCCCGGCGAGATATATCCAATACCAGGTTACCAAAGGTCATTGACTGATTTTCTCCAGCAGGGGAGGCGCTGGTGTCAATTTCCTCCCGGATGAGTCTCACCCTGCGTAGCAGGGCTTTGACACGCGCCAGCAATTCGCGCATGCTGAAAGGTTTGGTCAGGTAATCATCTGCGCCGACTTCCAAACCCACCACGCGGTCAATTTCATCATCGCGAGCCGTCAGCATTAGAACGGGTGTATTCATTTCCTGACGGAGAACGCGGCACACTTCAAACCCGTCTATGCCGGGCAGCATAATGTCCAATAAAATCAGGTCGGGGTGATTGTCCCGGGCAATTTTCAGGGCGGTGTTGCCGTCTGAAGCAGTATCGACTTCATAGCCTTGATGCCGAAGGTTGTAGGCAAGGGTTTCCAAAAGCGTGAGTTCATCCTCAACGACCAGTATTTTTTCTGTCATGGTTTCCTCCTCAACAACATTTCTAATATACCTGCCAGTTGGTTAGCCAGGTCTTGTCGGTTAAAGTTTTTGGATAAATAATCTCTTCCTGAGGCGCCCATTTGCCTGGCGCGCTCGGGATTCTCTGATAAGTATTTTACTGCCTCTGCCACTTCTTTTGCATTGCCCGGAGAAACTGGTATGCCGGCATTGGCATCTTGTATCACTTTTCGTATGACGCCATCAATCGCCAGTATCACCGGGCGCCCGGCTGCCATATAATCGAACACTTTATTGGGATATGTCTTTTTAAAAGATTCTATTGGTTTTAAAATGGCAATGCAAGCGCTGGAAGCTGCCAGGGCTTCAGCCATCTCTTTTTTCGGCAGGGTTGGAAGAAATGCAACATTGGTTAGCTGCATTTCCCGTGCTTGCTGCTGAAGGGCGGGTTTATCCTTTCCATCGCCCATCAAAACGAATTGTATGTCATCAGCCTGATGCATCAGGCTGGCTGCCTCAAGGATTATTCCCAGATCATTGGAAACACCATGCGCCCCGGCGTAGGTAACCAGGAATTTTTTCTCCAGATGATAGCGCTGCCGGAATTGTTCGCCGTTGCCATCTTGCGGGAACATGTTGGGATCGGCCCCGTTGGGCACCAGGCTGACCTGTTTCGCTCCATGCTCTTTCACATGATCAATGTAACCGGGGGAATTAACCATAACATGATCGGCATGGGTGTAAAGAAATTTTTCAAGCCATTCAGAAGCGCGGATGATGAATTTGTTCCTTAATACACCCACCGAAACTGCAAACTCAGGCCACAAATCACGAACTTCAAAAAGGAAGGTCGCGCGTTTCAAACGAGCCAGCAACCAGGCTGTGACACCCTGAAAAATGGGCGGTGAGGTACCCCACACCAGATCGACATGCTTAACCCCCAACCCGGCAATGGTTGAGGACACCATAAAGCTGATGAAATTGATCAGCCGGTGAAAAAAGCTTTTATGTAAAGCTGGATAGGTATAACAGGTAATAATTGTCATACCCTTAATGGGATGGTGGCTTTCAACCCATTTGTGGTTGTCTCCGGTCTTTTTGCCGGTTAGATAACTGATCGGGCTGGTGATAATGGTGAATTGATAACCCTGTTGGATCAGGTAACGAGCAAGCTCATAATGACGAGTGCCTCCGCCTTCGTCAATTGCAGCAAATGCCTGGTGGATTAACAAAACATGCATAAACTGATTTTACACTATTTGTTAACAATTAAAGGACTATTGCGTATCGATGAATTCCCATTTGCTGATTATTGTGCATGGAAGTTTCATTTGCGCCGTTATGGAGAAGGACAAGGCGGGTTCTTTTTCGCCATAAGTCCTGGAAAACCACCCCAAAATTTTTTGTGGAGTTTCCTGACCATACAGGACTTCCCCGGCGCGCACCAGTTGAAAGTCAGGAGCAGGTACCTCAATACAAGAATTCTCTATCTGGATGGAAAGACGGCAATCAAATTGTGCATGGTGGAGGAGGAGCGTTTCTTGATTGAATTCCCAGGGGAGAGCGGGTAAAAGCCACTGGATGGCGACTGTTGTTTTTGAGGTGTGTTGGTCTGACGGAAGGATGGAATCAATGATCTGCCAGTTGTGTTCATCCATGTATTGTAATGTTCGTTGGTGGATCACCCCGATTTGCCGATAGCCGTCATGCTGCGCGGTGATTTCAGTTTCTGAGCGGGAAATCACTTGCGCCTGTGCCCATTTTAGCCACAGGAAACGGCCGGCGCGCTGCATTTGATCTGCTTGATTGATGGTTACCGTGTTATGAACAGCGGTTCCAGCCAGAGCGTTTTGCCAGGGATGAGGGGCGGTGTAACGGTAGGTGCCGGCATCCCGGGCTATGTTACAGCCCCGATACCACAGATCTACATGCAGTTGGTCGGCATGGGAAGGCCGGTCAACAAGTTGGGCGGCGCGCAGGGTTGCCCAACTATGTGGGGTTCCCAACTTCAAAATAGGAGAAATACTTTCTGGAACAGTAAAGTGTTTTTCTTGAACATTGTCCAATTCCACCCACATGGAAAATTCATCCCAGATACCCGGCACAAAACAGTTTTTTTCTAAAAATGCTCTGCTGGTAGCCTGGGCGATTGGACGGTAATCCGATTGATCGCAGGGGGTGAAGGGGAATAAATTGGAACCGTCATTGTGACCCAAATTGGGCGCATTTCCAGAAGTGGGGTCAATTTGAGCGATCATCCATTGGGTGGCTTTTTCCAGCAGGGCTTTGCTGGCGTGTGGCAAACTATTTTCCATCTTTTGTGAGATGGCGTAAAACCACAGGCATAATTGAAGCATAAGGCGGTGATAATTCATACTGTGTTGCACATAGACCCCGTCGGGAGCAATTTGCATTTGCAGCGCACGATGGAACCAGTGATTGCCAAGCTGTTTCCATTTTTTTGCGCTGGGATGAGTATGAAGAAATACTCCTGCGGCAAACAATCCGACAGCTTCGCTGATCAGGTGGTTATTATTTTGTGAGCGGGCATAAATCAGGGTGGGAGGAATCCGCTGCGCATGCTCGGCGATGGATTGCGACAAATGATTGACAAATTCTTTGTCAAAACAGGTGGATTTTTGAAACACCTGCCAGGCAAACACAAAGGCAATAATACGCAGCGCCACTTCCTGGGCAGAAACCCAGTGCACCCCTGAGTTGGGGGGATTTTGCCTGCAAAATTCATGGAAGTAACGCATGAATGTTCGCGGGTACTGCTCATCACCGGTTAAAACATAAGCCCGCGCCAGAGGGAAAACCCATCCAAAACGAGCCGGTTCCCATGTATCTTTGATGTCGCGATCGGGTAAATCATCCCGAATCTTGCTCCAGTGGACACCCGGTGAGGGATTGGACAAATCAATGGGCGCTAAATTTCCACCGTACCTGTGAAATTTACCTGAAATAATGGTTTGGGCTTCTTCCAGGCATTTTTCCTGGTTGTGCGCTTGCTGAATGTGCTGCCGAATTTTTTGAGCCGGGGGGATTGGAAAAGATGGATGGACACCTTCATTAAACCATTTGAGACCGGGATTGTTCGGATCTTTGGGCTGGATGGGGGTGATGTGCTGGTAATAGCCGGTTTTTAATCCCAGTTGATACAAACCGAACAGGGAAACTTTTTCAAAGCCCAGTTCACGGACGGATTGATATGCTTTGCTGACCTGTTGCAGAATTCCCATATTTATTCGGGGTGGCAAATAAACCTGAAGAACTTAGAACAGTAATGAAGCCACAATTTCTTTTTTACCACTTTTCAGGGCGTCAACGGCGGCAAATGTGGCAGCGGTAACTCCCCAAATATCTTGAAAGGGTATGGGGGGTGTCTCATTGGTTTTTATGGAATGTACAAAGGATTGCCAGGCTTTGAAATGACCTTTATCCTGGCTCCAGGGGGAATTAATTTTTTGGCTTTTCCCGTCATGGGTCAATGTCAAGGTCCGAAAATCGTCCAGCACGGCCACTTTACCGGCGCAGAAAACTTCGACGCGCTCTTTGGAAATAGTTTTATCGCCATTTGCCAGGTAGGTAACAATGCCGAGTGAACCATCAGGGAAGGTAAGTTGAATTTCAACATTGTCCTGTTGATATTTTCCCAAATCGGGCAGAGCCTGGGCATTGACTGATATGGGGGGCGCGCCGACCAGGAAAGTGAGGAAATCTACAAAGTGACAACCTTCACCAATGATGCGCCCGCCGCCCTGCGTTGGGTCGTGCAACCAGTGGTTGAGGGGAATGTAGCCCGCATTGATACGGTAATGAGCGTAGAGGGGCTCAGATCGCGGCTGCAAGAAATGGTAAAGCTGCTGCGACATGGGGGCAAAGCGGCGGTTAAAGCCAACCATTAATTTGAAAGGTGAAGTCTTAAACGCATTGGCAACCTGCTGTAATTCGTCCAGGTTGATGGCCAAGGGTTTTTCGCAGAAAACGTGTTTGCCATTTTGCAGGGCGGTGATGACCTGTCGGGCATGCTGGTCGTGACGGGTTATGATCGCAACCAGGTTAATCTCCGGGTTGTCCAATACATCTGCCTCAGAAGAACTGGCAAATTGGAAATGGTAACGTTTGGCAGCATGGCTGGCTGTGACGCCGGTGGCTGAAACAATGGTTTGACGGTCGACGCTGCCTGCTTTTTCGACATTGGGCAAAAAAACCGCCCGGGCGAAATTCCCGGCGCCAATCACGCCCAGCCGCAAAGCGCCGGTGATTGTACTGCCTGATTGGGCCGCCGGGGTTACATCCACTTGCGTGACTGGTGAGGCGGTTGGCTGCTGCGGATAGGTCAACAACACCCCCAGGAAGGGCTGCTTTTCTTTGCCGGTGATGAGGTTGTAAGCCTGGGGAGCCTGGTCAATGGTGAAGCGGTGTGAAATGAGGGATGAAATGCTGATTTGCCTGTTTGCTAACAGGTCGATAAAAGCTTGCAAATTACGTCCCTCAGTCCAGCGCACCTGGCCGATGGGGTAATCGATGCCGCGGGCTTCATAATGCTCGTCATATCGGCCCGGACCGTATGAACGGGAGACGATGAAATTTAGTTCTTTGTTGTAATAGAGGGTGCGTGGGATATCCAACCCGACCGCGCCAATTGCCACCACACGGGCTCGGTCGCGCGCCAGTCGGCCGGCCAGCTCAATGGGATCGTTGGATTTGGTGTCGGCGCAGATCAATACAATATCGAATCCCTGCCCGCCGGTGAAAGCCAGCGCGGTGGACTCAGCTTCTTCAGGTGTGGAACAGGTGGCGCCCAGTTTTTTTCCCAGGTCAATGCGATCCTGCGCCAGGTCGATTCCGTACACCTGGGTTCCAGCAGCGCGGGCTATGCTGACTGCCAGCAGGCCCACCAGCCCCAGACCAATGACCGCCACGCGCTCGCCGATTTGCGGTTGAGCAAGGCGAAAACCATGCATGGCAATGGTGCCGAGCGTGGCAAAGGCAGCTTCTTCAAAGTTGACATGATCGGGGACGTGCGCCAGCAAATTTTGAGGGACGATCGCATATTCAGCGTGAACAGCGTAACCGCTTCCAGCGCAGGCAACCCGGTCGCCAACCTGGAAACCGGTTAAACCATCTCCAATCGCTATGACTGTGCCGGCAGAGGAATATCCCAGTGACATGGGTTGATCAAGCCGGTTAAAGGCTGCTTCAATGGTCGGAATAATTCCTTCACGCCGAGCCTTGTCTAAAACCTGCTTCACCAGGTCAGGGCGGGATTGGGCTTTGCCAATCAAGTTCTTTTCAGCGAAATCGACCAACATGCGTTCTGTGCCTGCTGAAACCAGCGAAACTGCTGTTTGCACCAGGGCTGTTTTGGGTTTGGGCTGCGGTACGGGGACTGATTCGACCGTGGTTTTTCCATCACGCATGTTCTGTAATAATTGTTTCATAAATTCGCAATTTTCCCGATTTTTTTATTAAGGCGACCTTGATTATAAACCAGAAAGTGGGCATGATATAATCATCACAAGATACCCCGGGGGACGGCAATGGGTGAAAGTGGTATTCGATTTTGAGTGGGAGTGATGATTCGAATTATCAATCACGATCTGGCGAGGTGCCTGTATGAAGGTGCTTTTTTTAGGTAAACAACGCGACGATTTTTACTGCACCAGGGCAATGGATTTTCTGCGACAGCAATTGCCAGAAACGCAATTTTTGCTGGCAGTTCCCGGGCAAAAATTTCCGGCTGAAAGCTTGAAGGACTGGGAAGGTGACTATGTCATTTCCTATCTTTGCCCGTGGGTGCTGCCAGGCTGGTTGTTGAGCAAAGCCCGCGTCGCTGCAATTAATTTCCACCCTGCACCGCCGCAGTATCCGGGGACTGGATGTACCAATTTTGCCCTGTATAACGAAGAGACGGAATACGGCGTGATGTGTCATCACATGAGCCCGAATGTGGACAGCGGTAAAGTGATTGCGGTCAGGCGATTTGCTGTTTTTCCAGAAGACTCGGTTTATTCATTAACTCAGCGCTGCTATGCCTATATGCTGAACTTATTTTTTGACATACTTGCCGGAATTTTGCAGGGAAAGCCTTTACCAGAAAGTGATGAGACCTGGACGCGAAAACCCTATCGAAAAACTGAGCTGGATGCTCTAAAGATCATCACGCCGGATATGCCGGTGGATGAGATTCGCAGGCGGGTTCGGGCGGTGACGTACCCGGGATATCCCGGTGCGATGATGGAAATAGACGGGATGCACTTTGAGTATGTTCCACCCAAAAATGGGAAATAATGTGAACGTGAATCCTTCCTATGGACAAAGGCAATATTTGCTGCGAGAAGCAGCTTTAATTCTCATTATCAGTTACCTGCTCATTTTTGGAAGCACACACAATGGACTGGTGCATCCCACTGTGTTGACGATCAGCGCTGTGTTGATGAGCCTGCTGACCATTTTTTTCTTTGTCAAACACCAGTCTGCTCCCCTGGCAGCCCAAAAACCATTGTTGGTTGTGATGCTGGTATTAATCCTCGCCAGCATTTTTTCCATTGATCCCAGGCGGTCTTTTGCAGAGGTGTGGCTAATTGGCATCGCCGGTTTTCTGTTCTTGTCCTGCGCCGAATTTGTGCGGCGGGGATGGGATCGGAAACTGTTTGTCAAGGTTATGTTGATTGTGGAAGGCATCATCATGCTTTTGGGGTGGATGACGGCGTTTCAGTGGTACCAGCAATGGTTGAAAGCAGCCCCGGGTGAATGGCTGCCGGCTGTTACCTATCGTTTGCCGTTGCCGAATTTTCTCAGCGCATCATTGAATGCCCTGATTATGATGGCTTGCGCCTGGATTGTGTTTGAAAAATCACGCGCCACACGCATCCTGTTGGTAGGCTGGATTTTCTCTGCTCTGGGTTTGTTGTTTCTAACATCATCGCGCGGCGGCTGGCTGGGTACTGCGGCAGGCCTGGCGGTTGTAGGAGTGCTATCGTTCCGTACGGGCTATGAGCAATTGGATGCAGTCAAAACCTTTTTCACAAAAAACTCGGCAAAAAGAAATGTTTTGTTCGGCCTGGGAGTTGCTGTGCTGGGTTTCATGGGGTGGATGTTATATCAACAAACTGCGCACCCCACACACACCAATTTGCTGGCTTCTCGGCGCGAATTTTGGATCCCGGCTTTGAATGCCTTTCTCGAATCGCCTCTGTTGGGAAAAGGGCCCTACACCTTTATCAGCCAATACTTGCAATACAACTCAGTTCCATCCAAGCAAATATTCGTGTATTCACACAGCATCTATTTTGATACACTCAGCGGCAGCGGCATTTTGGGATTTGCGGCGGTGTGCTGGTTATTTTGGATCTTTCTGCGCAGTTTATGGCAGCGCATACAGCAGTCCAACCCGGAAGATCGATTTATTGCCATTGGCGGAGCGGCTGCCTTTGCAGCCTTTTGTGTGCATGGATTGGCTGACAGCGTGCATCACACCATTCCGACCAGTGCGTGGAGCCTGGCGATTTTGTTGGGCGTGGTGTTGAGTGCGCCCGGAGGTCAAACTGCCGATCGAAAAAGCTCTATGCTGCCTGTGTGGGGGCTGGTCTTGAGTGTGTTTGCGTGGTTGAATATCTGGCAGGTAACACCTTTCTATCAAGCGGTGGCAGCAGCCAACGCGAATCGGTGGGATGAAGCCGCGCATTTCTTTGACGAGGCGGTTCACCGCGACCCCGCGCTATCGGTGGCTTATCAGCAGCAGGGATTGGCTTTCAGTGTGCAGGCTGATGCAGGAAATGACCTGGCGCTTGAAAAAGCCGTTCAAAGTTTTGAGCAAGCTGTACATATGGATCCATATTGGGGCGCAAACGCTGCCAACCTGGGCGCGCTTTATCTTAACCAGGGGCAACTTGAAAAGGCTGCACAGGCTTTCCAGAAAGCGGTTGATGCTGCTCCAAACTCGGCGCTATTTATTTTGAATATGGGTGAATGTGAAGAAGCCATGGGAAACCTGGAGGCCGCCCGGCAGAAATATGATCGCGTGCTGAAGCTTCGTCCGCAGTGGCGTGAAGCCTATTTTTGGCGGCAGACAGACTTGCGCAAACAGGTTGTTGAGAACTCGTCAATCAATTCTCAAACCAGCCCGGATGTGAAAGAATTGGAAACGGCTCTGCAAAAGGATTCCACCCGATTGCGAAATTACCTTGCACTTGGGGAGGCTTATCTTCAGGCGGGAGAGGTTCAAAAAGCTGAGCGCCTGTTAAAGAAAGCTGAACTGGCTTTCACGCTCAGCAAAGAAGAAGGTCTTGAATTGAAATGGCTTCAGGCTGAAATACAGGCAGCCAAAGGCGAATTGGCGACTGCGATAAAACTGGGTGGCGAAGCGCTTGAGGATTATTGTCATCCAGGGATATATGGTCCCGGTTCAATGGGAACTGTCTATTATGCTGAATTGATGTATCGCCGTCCGGAGATGAAATTGGAACTGGTTCCACAAATGCATACCATACTGCTGCCCGATCAGTGGGGAAGGCGCATGGCGCTGCTGGCTGAGTGGTACGCGCAAACATGTGAGAATGAGATGGCAAGGGAAACTTATGCCAACCTGCTGCAAATGATCCCGGATTATGAATCCATGCCAAAAGACTAAAGGCTGTTTTTTTCAGGACAAATTAATGGCAAAACTGGCGATTCTATCTCTCGATAATCAAGACATCCAGACAGATGCGCGTGTGCAGCGCCAGGTTCATTATTTGTCTAAACAGCACGAAATACACTTAATTACCTATGGGAGCAGTAATGCTGTAGATTTGCCGTATGCGTCGATGAAAGTGGTGGGATCTTTGAGCGATGCTGCGACAAAGAGACGGTTCAGCACCCTGTTCTGGTTAAGCCTGGGAAAAATGCTGCCCGATTTTGCCTATGAACACTGGTATTGGAGCCGCCCGGGGCACAGGGAGGCCTTTGATGCTTTGATTGACTTGCGCCCTGACCTGGTGATCGCCAATGATTGGTGGACGCTGCCGGTGGCTGCCGAAGCCTGTAAACAGACCGGGGCGCGTCTGATTCTGGATTTGCATGAATATGCACCGGGTGAATTTGAACATCAAAGCTGGTGGCGCATATTTTATAAACCGGCCGTCAAACATTTCTTGGATCGGTATCTTGGAGATGTTGATGCGTCTGTGACGGTTAACACGGTTATTGCAGAAAGATACAACGCCGAATACGGCTTGAAGCCGGTTGTGGTCATGAATATACCCAGGGTAAGGGAAAGAATTGCTCCAACGCCAACCGATACCAATCATATTGAATTAATCCACCACGGCGCAGCCATACGTGATCGAAAAATTGAGTTAATGATTGATGTAATTTCTTTAGCCGATTCTCGTTATCGTCTCAATTTTTTACTAATCGGTGATCCCACTTATATCCATGATTTAAAGTTGTACGCTGATCAAAAAGCACCCGGCAGAGTATCTTTTCTTGAACCGGTTAGACCGGATAAGGTTGTTGAGACCATCTCAAAATTTGATGTGGGAATTTATCTAACCCCTGCAGCCATTTTTCAATTGTTGGCCATGCTGCCAAATAAATTCTTTGATTATCTGGCTGCCAGCCTGGCAGTTTGTTTTGGTCCCTACCCGGTGATGAGGGCGTTAATTGATCAGTATCAATGCGGTCTGGTCTGCAATGGTTTTACTCCACAAGAGATGGCTGGTCGGCTATCACGGCTGTCTGCTGAAGATATTGACCGGATGAAAGACAACTCATACAGGGCTGGCGAGAAATTGAATGCGGAAATTGAGATGACAAAATTAGTGCAGTTGGTTAATGAAACACTGGCCTGACCTATGACTTCACACAAGATGCGTATCTTGATGATTCACAACTATTACCAGCAGCGGGGTGGAGAAGATGAATCTGTGGAACAGGATATTCAATTGCTGCGTGAACATGGTCATGAGGTGTTTTTTTTTACAAAGCACAATGATGAAATAGCCAGGTATTCACTTCTACAAAAAAGCTCCTTGCTTTTTTCCACCACCTTGTCGGGAGCGGCGCAGCGTGAAATTGAGAAAAAAATCGAGGCAATCCATCCTGATGTGATCCATGTTCACAATTTCTTTCCCCTGGTATCGCCATCTGTGTACGATGCCGCCAGAAAATTCAATATTCCAGTAGTGCAAACACTGCATAATTACCGATTGATGTGCTGTAACGGTTTATTTTTTCGTGATGGTAATGTCTGTGAATTATGCCTGAATCGGATTCCGTTAGCCGGTATATGCTATGGCTGTTATCGCAATTCTCGCATTCAATCCCTGGCGGTTGGCATAATGATTGCGTATCACCGAATGTTTCACACCTGGCAGAAAAAAGTAAGTCGTTTTATTGCCCTGGGTAATTTTGCAAGGGGAAAATTTATTGAGGGAGGGCTTCCCGCTGAAAAAATCCAAATTCGCCCGAATTTCTTGCGAGATGTGCCGGATTATGCCGGAAAGAATCGGGAAGAGTTTGCTCTGTTCATTGGGCGGTTGAGTGCAGAAAAGGGTATTAAAACGTTGCTGGAGGCCTGGAAGGGTTTTTCAGAAATTCCCCTGGTGCTGGTTGGTGATGGCCCGATGAGGGGATGGGCGGAAGGTTTTATTCGAAACGAAAAACTTTTGAACGTAACCCTGGCAGGAAGGCTGGATCAGGCTGGCGTTTTTGACCATCTTTACCGGGCAGAGATGCTGATTGTGCCTTCAGAATGGTATGAAACCTTTGGCAGGGTGGTGATTGAGGCATTTGCCGCGGGTACGCCGGTGATTGCCAGCCGAATTGGCGCTTTGCAAGACCTGGTTATGCATGAAGAGACCGGCCTGTTATTCCAACCTGGCGACAGCCGGGAACTGGCTGCCAGGGTGCGCCAACTAGCTGGCGATAATCTACTGCGGGAGAAACTGCGTCAAAACGCAAGGGAACTCTATAAGGAACAATATTCCTCTGAACGGGCATATACTTTATTAATGGAAATTTATACTCAAGCCATTCACTCTGCAGATTGAGATTTCGCATGAACCTGTCTGAAGATCAGAAAGGAAGAAATCTTCCGCAGCGCGTCAATATCCTGGGGGTGGGTGTGAGCGCAATCACCATGCAGCATGCCCTGGATTTCATCGCTGAATGGATCCAAAAGCGCGATGCGCATTATATCTGTTTGACACCGGCACATGCCATCATGGATTGTTATGACCACACGGAGCTACGCAAGGTATATAACTACAGTGGTTTAACTACGCCCGACGGCATGGCAATCGTGTGGTTGCTGCACAGCTATGGTTTTTCTTATGTTGAGCGGGTTTATGGGCCTGATTTGCTGCTGGCGGTATGCGGGTTGTCAATGCTAAAAGGTTACCGGCATTATTTTTATGGCGGGGCACCCGGTGTGGCCGAGAAGATGGTTGAAAACCTTCAAAAAAGGTTTCCGGGGTTGCAAGTGGCAGGCATTGAATCGCCTCCTTTCAGAGCTTTGACTGAGCAGGAAGAAAAAGCTCTGGTTGCCCGTGTTCAGTCTGCAGCGCCGGATGTTTTTTGGGTGGGGCTTGGCTCACCACGGCAGGAAGCCTGGATGGCGGACCATCTTGCAAAACTGGGCGTTCCGGTGATGGCCGGTGTGGGGGCGGCTTTTGACTTTCTATCAGGAAACAAACCGCAAGCACCCAGGTGGATTCAGCGGTCAGGGATGGAATGGTTGTTCCGTTTTTTGAGTGAACCTTCGCGGTTGTGGAAGCGGTATTTATTGAATTACCCACGGTTTGTTATGCTGGTTTTGCTGCAAAAATTGAAATTGATTAAGATTCCACTGGAGTTTTGATCGAAATGGTTAGACGATTTTCAGCGAATTTTGCTGTATTTTCGATTTTTCTCGATTTTGT
>CAZOKH010000007.1:0-54051 GCA_964580315.1 uncultured Anaerolineaceae bacterium
CTGCCGTGTCCCCATTTATCATTTTATACCTTTGGGTTGATCATACTAATGACAGGAATGGTTGAAAAAAGATTATGGATTGTAAAAAATGAGGCTGTGATTTTCCGCAGCCTTATTTGATTTTTGTGTTGTGTATGTTACAGAATCGTTGCCACAGCCACAAAGTGCGCGGCTGCGCCCAGCAGCACAAAAATGTGCCACAGCTCGTGAAAGCCGAATACGCCGGGGAAGAAATCGCCTTTTTTGGTGATGTAAATCACCGCGCCCAGCGTGTAGAGGATGCCGCCTGCCAGCAGCCAGCCAAAGGAAGCGGGCGGCAGGCGCCGTAAAAACTCTCCCGCTGCGGATACGCTCAACCAGCCCATCAAGATATACAGACCGGCGGTTAACCAGCGGGGGGTGTTGATGATGAATATTTTGGTCACAATGCCTGCCGCCGCCAGCGTCCAGATGATGGCCAGCAGTTCCCAATGCCAGAAGCCCTGGAAGGCGATCAGGCAGAAGGGTGTGTAGGTACCGGCAATTAGCAGATAGATGGCCGAGTGGTCAATCTTGCGCAAGATTTTAATTTTTTCAGGAGCGGCAATGACCGTGTGATAGATCCCGCTGGCGCTGAATAATCCCACCAGACACAGTGCGTAAATGACCAGTGCTGTGATGCGTGTGGGCGTGGTTCCGCCCCACATCAACAGCGCAAAACATCCCAGCAGAGCAACTGCCGCACCAGCCAGGTGTGAAAGCGCGCTGAAGGGATCGCGAAATTTTGAGTTAATCCATTCTTTTTTCATGGTTGGTTGATTATACCCCCCAAGAATCTTCGAGGGCAATTCTATGGAAATTTGCCTCACATAATACTTTCCCTCTTGTAATACTGTATGATATACAGTATAATGTGATCAAGAGGATGAAACGATGGATCAAACAGAACTCGTTAAAAATAATCAACTGGAACTGCGGCGCGGGGTGCTGGTGCTGGCAGTGCTCAGCCAGCTCACCAGTGAACAATACGGTTACTCGCTGTTGAAATTGCTGGCCGACCAGGGGCTGGAGATTGACCAGGGCACGCTCTATCCCTTGCTGCGGCGGCTGGAAACGCAGGGATTGCTGCTTTCCAACTGGCGCATTGCTGATGAAGCCCGCCCGCGCCGCTACTATGTCATTAGCCCGCAGGGAAGCGAAACCCTGCAGCAACTGAAAAAAGAATGGAATTTTTTAGTGGCGGCGTTGAATAAAATGCTGCCCGAAAATCAGGAGTAAACAATGAATCTGCTGGATAAATATATTCTTGAAACAGGGAAACACCTGCCCCGCAAAAACCGCGCCGACCTGGAAGCCGAAATCCGCTCGACGCTGGAAGATATGCTGGAAGACCGCAGCCAACAAACCGGTCGCCCCATGGATGATGAAATGGTGGCTGAAGTGCTCAAAGAATACGGTTCGCCCGAGCGTGTGGCTGCCTCTTACCACGCGCCGCGCTACCTGATTGGCCCGCGCCTGTATCCCACCTTTATCCTGGTGACCAAAATTGTCATGGCGGCGGTGTCGGGCGGGTTGCTGCTGGCATTTGCCATTGGCGGGGCATTCAATGAACTGCAGGGGCCCGGCTTCCTGGCTAACTTGGGTGAAATAGCGGCCAACCTGCTGGGCGCGCTCATCTCAGCCTTTGGCAACCTGGTGATCGTGTTTGCCATTTTGGAACGCACCATGCCCACTTTCTCGCTGGATGAAGAAGACAAAGCCTGGGACCCGGCTGAACTGGAAAAGGAACCCGACCCCGACCGGGTGGGAACCGGAGAGCAAATCTTCAGCATCCTGTTCACCATTGGCGCACTGGTGCTTTTCAACCTCTACCCGCAGGTGATTGGAATCAGTTTTGCCACGCAAGACGGCTGGGTGATGATCCCGCTGCTATCCAAAGCCTTTTTCAGCTACCTGCCGTGGATCAACCTGATGTTGGTCTTGCAGATTTTGTTCAGCCTGTATCTGCTGCGCCAGCGCACCTGGAACACCGCCGCACGCATTGCCGAAATCCTGCTGGACACAGCCGGTGTGGTGCTGGCGGGCGTCATGCTGCGCGGGCCTTCGCTGGTGCAGCTTTCGGTTGAAGAGCTGGGCAAAACACCGCTGGCCGAAGCTGCCGGGGTGCTGGCCCCCATGATGCAAATTGTGCCGCAAATTGTGCTGGTGGTGGTGATTGTGATTACAACCATCGAGGTGGTCACAGCAGTTAGCCGGCTGATTCTGCGCCGGCCGCAAAAACCGTTTGCGCCTGGCAATTAAGGTGTTTACCGCAAAGCCGCTAAGAACGCGAAGAGAAATTATAAACCTTTGCGCTCTTTGCGACTTAGCGGTGAAAACGAATTATTGGCAGCCGACTGCGTGCCACACTGTTTCCAACGCCGCTTCTTGTTCAGGCAAGGGCGGCGTCTCGTTTTCAACGAAACCGCTATAATAATAAGAAATGGATAGTCAATAAACGATCAAAACCCGGGAGGGTCATGCCATGAAAATCGGGATCATGCTTTATTCCAGGACTGGAAACACACGCCGGGTGGCGTCTCGTCTGCAGGAAAAACTGGCCGCCAGCGGGCATGAAGTGACCCTGGAAGAACTGGAACCGCGCCATTCCACCGCGCCTTCGATTGAAAGTGTCGAGTTGAAGTCCTACCCATCCATTGATGCGTATGACGCGCTGGTTTTTGCCGCGCCGGTGTGGGGCGGGCAGCCTGCCGGTCCGATGACCGGCTTTTTACAACAGCTCACCTCACTGCAGGGAAAAAAGATTGCCGGTTTAACCACGGGGTTTTTCCCGGCAAAATGGGGCAGCAATCAGGCATTGGAAAAAATGGCGGGCATTTGCCGCTCAAAAGGCGCCGATGTGGTCGGCTCGGGCAGTGTGACCTGGTTCAGCCTGTCGCGCGGGCGGCAGATTTCAGAGACGGTGGAACATTTAAGCCAGTTGTTCAAGTGATGAAATCGAAACGCAAAGCCGCAAAGACCGCAAAGAAGTTTATAAAAAACTTTGCGTTCTTGGCGTCTTAGCGGTAAATCACCCGTTATTTGTGTATATAACTTCTCCCTCCTAAATCCCATTCTCTAATCCAACTCTAAAGCAGTTGGTAATGACTGGTGTTAAATTTATGTTGTTACAAACCGTACTCTTTGTTTTACGGAGGAGAGAAGTGATCGAAGTTGAAAATTTAACCAAGAGTTACGGCGCCGTGAAAGCCCTGCGCGGGGTGAGTTTCAACATTGCCCGCGGTGAGATTGTCGGGCTGTTGGGGCCAAACGGAGCCGGCAAAACCACCATCATCAAAACCCTGACCGGTTATTTGCAGCCCGATTCCGGCGGTTTGCGCGTGGCAGACCTGGATGTGCTGACCCAGACCCGTGAAGTGCAGGCAAAAATCGGCTACCTGCCCGAAAACGCCCCCCTGTATCCCGAATTGAGCGTGCAAATCTATTTGCAGGTGATTGCCGACCTGCGCCAGGTGCCCGAAGACAAACAACTGGAGCGCATCTCGGCGGCTGTGCATGCTGTGGCAATTGAAGAGTATCTCACCCGGCCCATTGGCCAACTCAGCAAGGGCTATCGGCAGCGCCTGGGACTGGCGCAGGCCATTTTGCACCAGCCCGAACTGCTCATTTTGGATGAGCCCTCGGTGGGTTTGGACCCGACCCAGATTGTGGAAATGCGCCGCCTGATCAAACGCCTGTCGCAGCACAGCACGGTGCTGTTCTCCACCCACATCCTGTCGGAAGTGGAAGCCCTGTGCGACCGCGCCATTATCCTGATGAATGGCGAAGTCCGCGCCGATGCCCGCCTGGCTGACCTTGCCAGCACCAGCAATGCCATCCTGGTTCTGCAGCAGCCCACCGGGGGCGTCGATGAATCGCTGCGGCGCTTGAAGGGCGTCAGCCGGGTGGAGAGCTTCCGCACGCCGGAAGACTATCCGGCCTATCGTGTGGTGGGCTCCTCGGCGTCTGATCTCAGCCCGGAGGTGTTTCAACTGGCGGCTGAACAGCGCTGGCAGGTGCGAGAAATCAAGCACGACGTGCGCACCCTTGAAACCGTATTCAATGAACTGGCGACGGCCGCCTGAGGTGATGCGATGAAACAAATCCTGTCCATAACCCGCAAGGAACTGGAAGGCTACTTTGGTTCGCTGATGGCGATCATCTTCCTGGGCGCCTTCCTGTTTGCCCTTTTATTTATCTTTTTCAGTGTTGAAACCTTCTTTGCACGCGGCATTGCCGACGTGCGTCCCATGTTCCAGTGGATGCCGGTGCTGCTCATCTTCCTGCTGGCGGCGCTCACCATGCGCCAGTGGAGCGAGGAACAACGCAGCGGCACGCTGGAAGTGCTGCTGACCCTGCCGGTGAGCAACCTGCAACTGGTGCTGGGCAAGTTCCTGGCTGTGATGACCATGATTTTGATTGCCCTGGCCATGACCCTGCCGCTGCCCATCATTGTGGCGGCGCTGGGCAACCTCGACTGGGGCCCCGTGGTGGGAGGCTACCTGGCTGCCGTGCTGATGGCTGCTGCCTACGCTGCCATTGGGTTGTTCGTGTCCTCGCGCACCGACAATCAGATTGTGGCGCTGATCAGCACGGTGCTGCTGGGCGGCGTGTTCTACCTGGTGGGTTCCAGCGGCGTGACCAACTTTGTCAGCGGCCCGGTCAGCGAGATTTTATGGTCGCTCGGCACCGGCAGCCGCTTTGAAAGCATTGAGCGCGGCGTGATTGACCTGCGCGACCTGGTGTATTATCTTTCGCTTACCGCTCTCTTCCTGATGCTGAACACCATTTCACTGGATGCGCTGCGCTGGAGCGCCAAACAGACCGCCTATAAATGGAACCAGACGCGCACCGCCGCGTTGATCGGCGTGAACCTGATTTTGCTCAACGTCTGGCTGTACCCGCTGCAAGGCCTGCGCGCTGACATCACTGCCCAGCGCGAGTTCACCATTTCTCAGACCACCAAAGACCTGATCCAAAACCTGGATGAACCGCTGCTCATTCGCGGCTATATCAGTGAACGCACCCATCCGCTGCTGGCGCCGCTGACGCCGCAGGTGCGCGACATGCTGCGCGAATATGAAATTGCTTCCGGCGGCAAGGTGCAGGCCGAGGTGGTTGACCCCATTCAAGATGAAGAAGTGGAATTGGAAGCCAACCAGAGCTACGGCATTCGACCCACACCGTTTCGCATCACCGGCCGGCAGGAAGCCTCGGTCATCAATTCTTATTTTGACATCCTGGTGCGTTACGGCGACCAGTCGATGGTGTTGTCGCTCAACGACCTGATTGAAGTGGAACAAAGCGCACAAAGCGTCAGCCTGCGTTTGAAAAACCTGGAGTATGACCTGACGCGCGCCATCAAAAAGGTGGTGTACGGTTTTCAGAGTATGGATGCCGTATTGTCAACCCTGGATGAACCGGTTACATTGACCCTGTTTATCACCCCGTCCACTTTTCCACAGGCGCTGCAGGCCAGCCATGACCTGGTGAACAAAGTTGCCGGAGAAATTCAAGCCGCATCAGACGGCAATTTTGTTTACAACGAAGTGGACCCGACCGCCCAGGGCAGCCCGTTGACCGCGCAGCAATTGCAGGAAACCTACGGTCTCACCCCCTATCCGCTGTCCTTGTTCTCGCAAGAGAGTTTCTTCTTCCACCTGTTGCTGACCAACGGACAGGAATCACAGGTGATTTACCCGCCGACGGATGAGAATCCGGCCGAGGCTGACGTGCGCACGGCGATTGAATCGGCCGTCAAGCGCACTTCGGCCGGCTTCCTGAAGGTGGTGGGGGTGTGGTCGCCCAGCGAACAGCCCACCCAGGATATGTTTGGCAATGCGCAGCAGCCGTTAACCACCTATCAATTGCTGCGCCAGCAGCTCAGCCAGGAATACAGGGTGGTGGATGTTGACCTGTCAAGCGGGCAGGTTGATAACACGGTGGACGCCCTGCTGGTGGTGGCTCCGCAGAACTTTACGGACATGGAGCGCTTCGCGATTGACCAGTTTTTGATGCGCGGCACCCCGGTCATCCTGGCTGCCAGCCCCTATAAATTGGATGTGGATCAGATGACCGGCACACTGGCGCTGGCCAGCGTTGACACCGGCATTACGCCTCTGTTGGAAAGCTACGGCGTCACCATTGACAATTCAGTGGTGATGGATTTGCAAAATGCCGCTTTCCCGGTGGCGGTGAACCGCGACCTGGGAGGTTTCCAGGTGCAGGAAGTGCAGGCGGTCAATTACCCCTTCTTCCCCGATATTCGCCCGGACGGCATGAATGACAAGAGCATGATCACCGCCAACCTGGCGGCGTTGAGCCTGAACTGGGCTTCACCGGTGAGCGTGGATGCTGAAAAGAACGCTGAACGCGAAGTGGTGGAGTTGTTTCATTCCAGCAGCAACTCCTGGATAACCAGCAGCCTGGATATCCAACCCGATTTTGAAAATTACCCCGAAACAGGCTTTGCAATCGGGCAAGACCTGAAGTCTTATGCGCTGGGTTACTCGCTGCAGGGCGCCTTTGAGAGCGCCTTCAAGGGCCAGGCTGCGCCCACCCCCGCGGCCGACCCGGCGGCAGCCGGGCAGCCCGCCCAGGGCGAATCGCAGCCGCTGTCTGTGCTGGAAAAATCGCCAGACAACGCCCGCCTGGTGGTGATTGGCAGCGTGGAATTTTTGGAAGATTTTGCCCTGCAGCTTTCAGCCAACCTGTCGCAAGACTATTACATGAACAATCTGCGCCTGGTGCAAAACGCGGTCAACTGGGCAGTGGAAGATGAAGACCTGCTGGCCATCCGCTCGCGCGGTTCAGCCACACACATTTTGCGCCCGCTCACCGAACAGCAGAGCACCTTCTGGGAAGTGCTCAGCTACCTGGCCACGCTGGCGCTGCTGGCGGTGGTTTATTCCCTGTGGCAAATTCGCAGGCAGCAGCAGCCCATTGAGCTATTACCGGTGAAAAAGGACTGAGGAGGGCGCCATGAATAAATTGCAAAAAATTCTACTGGGTGTGCTGGCGGTTCAAGTTGTCCTGGCGGTGTGGTTGTATTTGCCGCATCAAAAGGCCGCCGGAGGCAGCGAAAACCTGTTTGGTGCTTTGAAAGCTGAAGATATCACCGCCGTAACCATTCAGGATAATGAGAACCAGTCCATCGAATTGAAAAAATCGGGCGAGAGCTGGGTCATCCCGGCTGCTGACGACTATCCCTGTGATGCTGACAGGGTGTCCAAGGCGCTCGAAGCCATCCCGCAGGTGCTCACCACGCGCCTGGTGACGCGCACGGTGGATAGCCACAGGCAATTGCAGGTGGCTGATGACGCTTTCTTGCGCCGGGTTGACCTGACCCTGAAAGACGGCAGCCAGGTGCGCTTCTACGTGGGCACGGCTCCGGCAACTGGCGCCACCCACATCCGCAAAGACGGCTCTGACGAAGTGTATTTGACCAACAAGGTTTCCAGTTTTGACCTGGCGGCCGATTTCAACAAGTGGATCGATACGCAGTATGTTGCGCTGAACCAGCAAAATATCACCGCTGTTTCCATTCAAAATGCCAACGGCAGTCTCGATTTTGCCAGAGATGAGACGGGCAACTGGACGCTGCAGCAGCTCAAGGAAGGCGATCTGCTTTCGACCTCCTACCTGGATTCGGCGCTGGCCAGCCTCACCTCGCTGCGCATGACCGCGCCGCTTGGAAAACAGGAAAAGCCCGCCTACGGCCTGTCGCAGCCGGCAGCCACAACCGTGAAAGTAACGGTGACTGACCCGGCGACCGGCCAGGTCGAGGAGCACACCTTGCTGATCGGCGCTGAAGAGACCGAAAGCGGCGATTATTACGCCAAATATGACGGTTCCGCTTACTATGTACGCATTTCCGGGTATAACGCTGAAAACTTCACCACGCGCAAATATGAGGATTTTGTGGCAGTTCCACCTGCTGTTGAGCAGGAATAAATTGTAAGGAAAAACACCCCGCCAGCCGTTACAGGAATAGCCATTATTCCCAATTAACGGCTGGCGGGTGTATAATAGCGCCCTTGTACGCAGGACTCGCCGAGGCACCGCCGAAATTGGCGGTGTTTGTCTTGCCGGTACATATTTTATTGTTTTATAGTTATGAGGAGAAGAAGCTGTTATGTCGCACGCAATCACTGTATTGCTTGAGTTTGTTTACCTGTTGGCATTACTGGGTCTGGCAATTTACGGGTTCAACAATTTGCTGACCACCATTTTGTACCTGGTTGCGCGTAAGCGCGGGCAGGTTGCCTCACCAGAGGTACCGCAGCCCAAAACCTGGCAGCGCGTCACCGTCCAACTCCCTGTTTACAATGAGTATTACACCGTTGAACGCCTGATCGGCGCCGTGGCGCAGTTTGACTACCCGCGAGACCACTTGCAGGTGCAGGTGCTGGATGATTCGACTGATGACACCACCCTGTCGCTGCGCCGCCTGGTCGATCAGTACCACGCCCAGGGATTGGATATCGAACTGATTCACCGCACCGACCGCTCGGGTTTCAAAGCCGGGGCGCTCGATAACGGCCTGAAAACCGCCACCGGCGACCTGATCGCTGTGTTCGACGCCGATTTCTTCCCTGCGCCCGACTGGTTGAAACGCACCGTGCCCCAGTTTGCTGATTTGAACCTGGGCTGCCTGCAAACCCGCTGGGGGCATCTCAATCAAAAATACAGCCTGTTCACCCGGGCGGTGGCGCTGGGCATTGACGGTCACTTTATGGTTGAGCAAACTGCCCGATCGCGCAGCAATTTGTTCCTCAACTTCAACGGCACAGCCGGCCTGTGGCGGCGCGCCTGCATTGAAGATGCCGGCGGCTGGAAAGCCGACACCCTCACCGAAGACCTGGACCTCAGCTACCGCGCGCAGATGCGCGGCTGGCGGGTGGGCTACATGCCCGAGGTGGTCGTCCCGGCTGAAATTCCGGCGCAAATTGAGGCTTTCAAACGCCAGCAGTTTCGCTGGGCAAAGGGCAGCATTCAAACCGCCCGCAAGCTGGTGCCTGCCCTGTTCAATGCTGATATTCCCGAGCATGTGCGTTTGCTGGGCGTTATCCACATCACCGGCTACCTGGTGGCGCCGTTGATGCTGCTGATTTTGCTGCTGATGCTGCCCATCGGTCTGTTGGCGCCGCAGTATATGCGCCTGTTTTCCTGGTCGATGGTGGCTTCATTTGGTCCCCCGCTGCTCTACCTGGTGACCAACACCGAGTATGTTCCGCGCCTGGTGGACCGCCTGCGCCTGCTGCCCATGCTGGTCATCATCGGCTTTGGCCTGTCATTGAACAACAGCCTGGCGGTGCTGCAAGGTTTGTTCAGCAGCGAGACCGGCACCTTTGTGCGCACGCCCAAAATGAACCTCACCAACCAGTCGGGTGAACTGACCCGCAATTCTTACACCATGACCCTTAGTCCCATGGTGCTGGGGGAACTGGCCCTGGCGCTGTATTCCCTGGTGGCATTGTTCTTCCTGACGCCGCACTTTGGCTGGGGCATCATCCCCTGGGTGCTGGTGTATGTGAGCGGTTTTTCCTACGTGGCGTTTGC
Source organism: uncultured Anaerolineaceae bacterium (assembly GCA_964580315.1). Taxonomy (GTDB): domain Bacteria; phylum Chloroflexota; class Anaerolineae; order Anaerolineales; family Anaerolineaceae; genus CAZOKH01. The sequence continues at coordinate 9,580 of CAZOKH010000007.1, forward strand.
CAACCTGCTGCAGAACTGGCAGCTCAACCGGGCGCCGCTCAAGGCCACCCGCCCGGCAGGCTCGAAGTAACGTCTCTGCTCATCCCTTATCTCCCATTTTTTGGAAAAATGGGAGATTTTTTTACAGCCACAGGAAATTTTTGGATGGTTCTTGTCAGCAACGGCTAACCAAAAAGGCATTTATGGGTGATAATAACCTTATGAATGCTACCAACCCCACATCATCTGATTTTGAAACTCCTCGAGCCGCCATCACCTGGCAGGCTTCCCTCACGCTTTTAAAGAATGCGGTCATCCTCAGACAATTATTTGTTGTCTTGGCGCTTTCCGTTCTATTTGTTCTGGTCTTTGCCCTCTCGCTGGAGGCTTTTGAAGGTCATCTGACCCTGCAAGCGGCCTGGAAATATCTATGGATTACCCTGCTGGTTCTGGGAGGGCTGTTATTTCTGGCGGCGCTGGTCATGCTGGTGATTTATGGGAACAAATATGATTACCAGTTCACTGTGGATGAGGTGGGGGTTAAAGCACAAACAGTGGGCGGAACCCGCAGGAAAAACGCGATCATCAATTGGCTTTTACTCCTGTCGGGGCGCCCCGGACCGGCCGGGGCTGGTTTGCTGGCGGAATCGCGCCAGAGCGAACTGGTGAAATGGAAAGATGTGGACCGGCTGGATTTTAATGCCGAAAAGAAAGAAATTGTCCTGCGGCGCGGGAAACGCGCGCTGATGCTGGTTCAATGCACTGCTGAGAATTTTGACCAGGTGCTGCGTCTTGCGCAGCAGGCGGTGGGCAATACCCAACGCTAACGCCTGCCAGGGCGAAAAAAATGTGCTTGCCAGCAAAGTTGTGTCCGTTTAAAATGTGGCCATGCCGCTCGACAAAGCGAACCATTTCCCCTTTTCCAACATGCTGCATCCATCCGATGTGGGTTTGATTCTTTCCTACCAGTGCCAGAGTGCCTGCGCACACTGCATCTACAACTGCGGGCCCGCCTGGAAAGATTGGATGGAACCGCAGCAGGTGGAGCACGCGCTGGGGCAAATGGCTGCCTGGCAGCCCGCCCCGCAGGTGCACATCAGCGGCGGCGAGGTGTTTTTGAATTACCCGCTGCTGCTGCATGCCGTGCGCACGGCATCAGATCTGGGGTTGGCCTGCTACCTGGAGACCAACGCCGGCTGGTGTGTGAATGATGAAATTGTGGAGCGCCGCTTTGCCGAATTGAAAGATGCCGGACTGCTGGCGGTTCTAATCAGCATTTCTCCTTTCCATGCCGCTTCCATCCCGCCCAAACGCACGTTGCGGGCCATTCGCTGTGCGGTTGAGGTGTTTGGCGTGCAGCGTGTGTTGGCCTACCGGGCGCAATACCTGGATGAGATTACCCGTTGGGGTGTGGAGCAGCCTGTGCCGCTGGAAGCCTATGTGGCGGAATACGGCGTGCGCCGGTCTGGCAAGTTGTTCTGGCAAGATTACGGCCTGATTGCCGGGGGGCGCGCCGGTTACCATCTGGCTGATTACGTCGCAACACAACCGGCGGCGGCCTTTGAAGGACTGCGCTGCCGCGCCGAGCTGCTGGCGGCGCCGCACTCGCATTTCGACCTGTACGGCAATTTCTTGCCCGGTTTTTGCGGCGGGCTGTCGCTGGGCGACTGGCATAACCTGCCCGCCCTGATTGAACGCTATCTTCACGCAGATTACCCGCCGCTGATCGCTGCGTTGATCGAGGGCGGCCCGTTTGCGTTGTTCGAACTGGCGCAGCGCGAGGCGGGCTATGTGGAACGCGCGGAGGGCTATGCTGGCAAGTGCCACCTGTGCGTGGATGTGCGCCGCAGCCTGTTGAAAAGCGGCCGGTATGCTGAATTGCAGCCCGCGCAGTTTTATGAGAACCTGGAATAAGACCTGGTTTTTTATTAAGCCATTTTCTATTTCGGCATATAATACCCTTACTGACCGGTGATTCTCACCGGATTTAATAATTTGTGGGTATTGCCGATAATATTCATAATTGCCAGGGTGAAATGTATTGACCCAAAAGCATGAATGGCAATTTTTACCCGTATTTAAAAATACGCTGAAATGAGTGTTGTCAGAACCCCGACAATTTATTGGTTTGAGGCGGACTGGTGAACGGGTGACATGCTCTTTTCGGTGAAAAGAAAGAAGCAATCACAGGGAAATGACCGATTTTTTGCCGAAATCGTATCGAATATTCAAAAATTTCGTCTTAATAAGTGACAATTGAATGGAATCTCCTCCTTCCGAAAAGGACTTGCTTCTGGGTGCGCGTGCGTTTGACATGGAAACGCTCGCATATATTTACGATAGTTACAGCCCGGCTCTTTTTCGGTACGCTGCTCGCATGCTCGATTCCAGCCAGCTTGGCGAAGACTGTGTATCTGAAACATTCAGCCGCTTTTTATCAGCCTTACGCAATGGCAAAGGGCCGGAAGATTATTTACGGGCTTACCTGTTCCGAACAGCGCATAACTGGATTACCGATTATTACCGCAGAAAACCTCATTTAATCCAGGAATTGGAAGGCGACCTAATCGATAAGGACCACGTTTCTCTGCCACAGGATGTGGAGAAAAAGATTGAGGGACGTGCCATGTTGAATGCACTGGCACAACTGACATCGGACCAACACCAGGTAATTGCGCTGCGATTTTTGGAAGGTTGGGAGATTGAGGAAGTGGCCCGGGCGATGGAGAAACCTCCTGGCGCCATCAAAGCACTGCAGCACCGCGCGCTGGCAAGACTGCGCAAGTTGATGCAGGGAAAGGAGGAACAGAATAATGATGAATGACTTACCTGAAGAAATGGATGCCTGTTTGGAAAGTCAACTGGAAATCGTACGGAATATATCCTATGAACGCCATCCGCTCGCTGCTTCAGCAGCCCGCGCCAGGTTCTTAAAAGATGCTGAAAAAGCCCGGCAGGCTTTTTATCAGGATGCCGATTCATCAAAAGCACAAACCAATCCGGTTGCCAAATGGTGGTCGGGTCTGTTCCCCTCTTTTGCCAGGGCGGCATTGGCTTTTGGAATTGCGCTGGTGGTGGTGATTGGCGGGACGGCGGGGGTGGTGTTTGCTTCGCAGTCCAGCCTGCCGGGTGATTGGATGTACCCGGTGAAGCTGTGGGGTGACGACCTGCGTATTGATTTGACTGCCGACCCGGCCGAGCAATTGGATTTGGAAATTCAAATTGCCGCGGAGCGCCTGCAGGAAATGCAGTATGTGCAGACCTTGCAGCAAACTCGAAACCAGCCAACAGGTGAAAAAGAAATTCCCGCATCCGAACAGGCCTATGCGGGCATCTATAAACACCTGGATGAAGCCCTGCTGTTGGCGCAGCAGCTTTATGCTGATGACCCTGAAATGCTGGCGCAGATTACGGCGCAAATTGAACAGCAGTTGCTGATGCTGGAAGATATGAACCCTTCCGCCATCATCCAGGAATTGCAGGAATTGCGCAAAGAATTACGTGATCAGTTGAAAGAGTTGAAAAAAGCCGATCCGGAACCTCCTTCAGATGATGATGAGGAAACGACCACGGAAGAAGACGTTCCTGATACCGGCGATGACGATAAGGACAAAGAAGACAAAGACGACGACGATACCGGCGACGACGACAAGGACAAAGAAGACAAAGACGACGACGATATCGGCGATGACGATAAGGACAAAGAAGACAAAGACGACGACGATACCGGCGACGACGATAAGGACAAAGAAGACAAAGACGACGACGATACAGACGACGACGACAAAGACAAAGAAGACAAAGACGACGACGATACAGACGACGATAACGACAAAGAGAATCCAAGCAGCGCAAACGATAATTCGAGCAACAGCTCGAATAGTAATGATTCCAGCAATAACTCAAATAGTAATAACTCGAATAACAGCAGTTCCAGCAATAATTCGGGGAACAGTTCGAACAACAATAAGGGCGGCAAAAAGAAATAGCAGTTTGTACCCATTTTTCATTTAAACAGGAATTTCACGGCGCCTTGCATGAGGCGCTGTTTTTTTGGGGGGGAGAATCGTAACATTTGCTTCGATTCGGCGTCGTAATTAACAAGAAGAAAATTGAACAATAAAAACGATGCGGAATTGTTACGTAAAGTATATTCGTTTGACCCCGCTGCGATCACAGAAGTTTATGATCGTTACAGCCCGGGTATCTATCGTTACGCCATGCGCCTGACAGGGTTGAGTGACCAGGCAGAAGACTGTGTGGCTGAAACCTTCAGCCGCTTTCTGGCAGCAATAAGCGCCGGAAATGGACCGCGTGATAACTTGCAGGCATACCTCTATCGAATTGCACACAACTGGATCACCGATTATTACCGCCGCAGTCCGATCCTGGTTGAACTGGATGAATACAGGCTGTCAGATGGATCGCATGATATGCTGACGCACGCAGTAGAAATGGAATTTCAGCAAAAGCGTATCCGGCGGGCATTGGCGCAGCTCAAAGCAGAACAACGCCAGGTGGTTGTGCTGCGCTACCTGGAGGAGTGGGATATGGAAGATATTGCCCATGTGTTAGAGAAACCTGTGGGCGCTGTTCGGGCGGTGCTGCATCGGGCTGTGGTGAAACTGCGCAGCCTGCTGCATGGAGAGGATTTTGACCATGAAGATGGATATGAAACCAGATTCTCTATCTGATGAATTCGACCGGGTACTGTATCGCGATCTGGATATTCTTAAAAGCATCCCGCCGCGTGATCTTGAGCTAACCCGCAAAGCGCGTGTTCGTTTCCTGGAAGAGATGGATTCGATTTGTCGAAAAAACGTCATAAAAAACTCCAATCTGCGTCATATCCAACAGAAAGAAGTTAAAACAGGTTTTCGTTGGTTTGGAAAGGAGTTTTCACCTATGTTTACACAAATTGTTTTGGCAGTTCTGATTGCGCTTTCAGTTCTGGGCGGCGGGAGTGCGGGGGCGGTCTATGCTTCTCAATCCAGCATTCCCGGCGATTTTCTCTACCCGGTGAAATTATTGAGCGAAGATATTCAACTTGACTGGACTGCTGAACCGGAGCAGCAGCTTGAATTAAACCTGGAAATGGCGCAAGAACGTTTGTTTGAGATGGAACAGGCTAAACTGGTCAATCGTGAAATACCCGAAGAAACCCTCAAAGGAATGTACAATCACCTCGAAACATCTCTTCAGCTTGGCGCCCGCCTGTATGCTGATAACCCTGAAGCACAGCAAAAGTTAAACGAACGGGTTCGAACACAGGTTCAAAACCTTGAGCAATTTGGAACATCTGAAGCCAGCCCGGAAATGCAGCAGTTGCACCAGCAAATTCATGAAAAGGTTCAGGTGCAGGAACGTGTTAACCAGGAAGACGAAGTGGTACCTGAACAGGATGCTCCAGCCGATGATGACGGCAGCGTTGAAGTGGATTCTCCTGACCAGGGTCATGGAGGAGATCAAGCCCCAGCTCCCTTAAAGGCGCAGGATCAGCTTCAAGATTGTACGCCTGTGGCGCCAGCCACCGGGCAGCCTGATTCGGTGCAGCCGCAAAACCAGGGCGACTCGTCTAACATGCAAAGCGGCAACCCTGATGGCAGCCAGCCTGGAAGTGATTCTGACAATGGTGATACCAATCAGAAAGGCAAGAATTGAACAACGTGATCATTTGATCATGAATTAACCGTATCTTAATCAGTTTTATTGCGTCATATATATCAGAAGCAACAAAAAAGAATATCTCTTTTACCAGTATTCGGGCAAAATCCCTCCCTGTGATGTGCCCCTGGATGCAAGAGACGCCTCCCCCATGGGCGTCTCTTGCGCCTTTAATTTACACTTCAGCCTGTTTTTTCGCAGAAGGATTCCACACCATCAGCAGGACGGCTGCCAGCAGGGCTGCACCTGCGCCAAACAGAAACGGCGCCGAGGCTCCCCAGCCGTTCCAGTTCCCCGCGCCCTGCCACAGCACGCCGGCAATCACCGATGCCGGGAAATCCAGTATGCCCAGTACGGCATTGAAGGTGCCGTAGGCGGTGCCGCGCAGGCGTTCGGGCACCAGGTCGGCCAGCATGGCTTTGGTGGTGCCGTAGGTTAACCCGTAGTAGAACCCGTACACGATATACAGCACAATCACATGCCAGGCAGCCTGCGCCAGGCCGAATCCCAGGTAGATGGCGGCATACACCAGCCACCCGCCAATGATGAGGCGTTTGCGCCCCACTTTGTCGGAGAGGGAACCGGCGGGCGCGGAAATGAGGGCATAGACCAGGTTAAAAGCGGCCAGCATGAGCAGAATGCCGATCACGCTCACGCCGCGTTCCTGGGCGCGCAGCACCAGGAAGGCATCGGAAGAATTGCCAATGTCAAAAATGCCCACAATGATCATAAAAACCATGAAGGGTTTACCCAGCGCTTTAAATGCAAAACGCGGCATTTCGCGCTGCCCCTTAACGGGCACATCGCGCGCGCCCAACGCCAGCGAAAGCACCGCCAACGCGGCTGGAATCAGGCTGATGAGCACCACGGTGCGAAAAGTGCTGGCCTGCAAAGTGGTGCTGTTTGACTGCGCCAGCCAGATCACCAACACGGCAATTAAAATCCCCAGCATGGCGCCGGCAGTGTCGGCGGCGCGGTGAATGCCAAAAGCCAGGCCGCGCTGCTCTTCGCCGGTTGAATCGGCCACCAGGGCGTCGCGCGGGGCGGTGCGAATGCCCTTGCCCACCCGGTCAGCCCAGCGCACGCCGGCCACCAGTCCCCAACTGTTGGCAAAATAGAAAAAGGGTTTGGAGAATGCCGAGAGCGCATAGCCGGTCACTGCCAGCCACTTGCGTGCTTTCAACTTATCAGAAAGCCACCCTGAAAAAACCTTCAACAGGCTGGCGGTGGCTTCCGCCACTCCTTCAATAACGCCGATGAGATTGGTTTTTACGCCCAGCACGTTGGAAAGAAATAGCGGCAGGATGTTGATGACCATCTCGCTGGATACATCCATGAAAAAACTGGTCAGGCTGACCGCCCAAAGGTTGCGCGGCAGTTCGCTTAATTTGATTTTTTTTGAAGCGGGTGATGATTTTTCGGACATGTTCATTGGCTCCCAATACGTTCTAAACCTGTACAATCCATTTTGAATCACTAACGTGAGTTCGGGATCATTAAGCTGTCATTGTGAGTGAGCGCAGCGAGCAAAGACAAATCAGCTTATCCCGAATGGACGTTGAGTAGTTGAATCACGGTTTTGCCTCTAAGTGCGCCTGTGTAATTTCTTTCAACAGCTCATTCCCTTTTATTACGGCGTGTTTCAATGCCTCGACTCCCAGTGATGTTGAACGGTAATATTTTCTTACCTTGCCAGCCACCAGGCTTTTATCTGATGCCAGGTAGCCTTCGCGTTCCAGGGTGTGCAGAATGGGGTAGAGCGTGCCGGGGCTGAGCTGATAACCGTGGTGTTGCAGTTCACGAATCATATCCAATCCAAAAATGGGTTCAAGGCTGGCATGATGCAAAATGTGCAGGCGGATGAATCCCAGGAAAAAATCACGCAGCATTCGGTCTGGCATGTTTGCTCCTTTTTATATCGTGTTTCGATAACGTTAAACGATATTATAACAAATTCTGATGATTATCAAGAATTGTGAATTTGCCGTCATTTCTACAGGTATAATGGGAAACAGTTTACCTGTTCTACCTAATGGTATTCAATCCAGCCTGGAGAATTAAATCCGATGAGAGCCAGTATCGATTGTTATATCTGCTTGATGGAGCAAGCGATTAATGCCGCACGCCAGGTGCAGGCTGACGAACCCACCCAGTTTCGTATTGTAAACCGCGTGTTGAAAGAACTGGTGGATTTTGATCCCGACAGCACCCCGGCGGTGATCGCCGATTTTGCCCACCGTTTCACCCGCCAGGAAACCGGTGCGGCTGATCCGTTTCACGAAGCTAAACAGCGCGCCACGCAAGAGGCTCTGGCGTTGTATCCGCATCTGAAACAACTGGTGAAAAATTCAACCAACCCGTTTGAAACTGCGGTGCGGCTGGCCATTGCCGGGAATATCCTGGACCTGGCTTTATTGAAAAATATTGACCTGGAAGAGAATATTAACCAGGCGCTGCGCGAACCGCTGGCAATTGACCATGTTGCCCTGTTGAAGCGGGCCATCGAACAGGCTGATTGGGTTTTATACCTGGCTGATAACGCCGGCGAAACGGTGTTTGACCGGCTGCTGATTGAGCAGATTGCTCCCAAACCGGTGAAGTATGTGGTTAAGGGCGGTCCGGCTTCCAATGACGCCACCGTGCAGGATGCCCTGGAAGCCGGGCTTGACCAGGTGGCCGAGATTATCACCACGGGCTACGACTCGGTGGGCATTGTGCTCGATCACAGCAGCCCGGAATTTCTAAATCTCTTCCGAACCGCACCTGTGATCATTCTCAAGGGTATGGGAAATTTCGAGTCGCTCAATCAAAGCGATGCACGCATGTTTTTCCTGCTGCAGGCCAAATGTAATGCCATGGCGAGTTTTTTGAAGGTTCCAAAGCGGAGCAATGTTGTTTTGCAGGGATAAATGAAGAGCGGTGGATGGAGAATGTTCTCCATCCACCGCTTTTTTAATTCTGCTGAACCCATGCATTGTCAGCAGATTGATGGGGTCAAATTAATCAGTTTATTTGGGCTGGGCGTCTTTCCAGGCCTGTGAATCGGGGAAGAACAACGAGTTGCCAAATTCTGCTTTGCCAAATTCAGCGATTTTTTCCTGGGTGGGTACGGAGATGAGCCAGTCCATGAACTGGACAGCGAGGTCATTCTGGATCTGGGGTCCTTTTTCGGGGTTGACCGCAATCACACCGTAGGGGTTGAGCAGTGAGGCATCACCTTCCGACAGGATGGCCAGGGCAAGGCCTTCTTTGGTGCGCGCCAGGTAGGTGGCGCGGTCGCTGAGGGTGTAGGCGCCCTGTTCGTTCGACATGGTCAGCACAGCGCCCATGCCGTCGCCAGCTGAAATGTACCAGTCGCCAGCGGGTTCAATTTCAGCTTTGGCCCAGATGCCTTTTTCCTTGGTGTGGGTGCCAGATTCATCGCCGCGCGAAACAAACTTGGACTGGCTTTCGGCAATCTTCTTGAAGGCATCCACAGCGGAAAGGCCTTTAATGCCGGCCGGGTCGCTTTCGGGCCCAACGATGATGAAGTCGTTGTACATCACATCATCGCGGCGCACGCCGTGTTTGGCTTCCATGAAGGCGTCTTCTTTGGCGCGGGCATGCACCAGTAGCACATCGGCATTGCCGTCTTCGCCCAGTTTGAGGGCTTCACCGGTGCCAACCGCCAGCACGCTTACCTTCACGCCGGTTTCTTCGGTGTACATGGGCAGCAGATAATCCAGCAGTCCGGAGTCCTGGGTGCTGGTGGTGGTGGCCAGGATCAAAGTTTTGCCTTCGGCAGCCGCTGCGGGTTCTTCTTCAGCAGCGGGCTCGGCTTCGGCAGGTTCAGCCTCCGCGGGTTCAACGGCAGCAGGCTCTTCGGCTTCGGCGGCGGCGGGTTCTTCAGCTTCAGCGGGGGCTGCCGGGGTGGCGGGAGCGGTGCAGGCGCTCAACGCCAGCGACAACAGGGTCAAAACCAGTAAGAACTTCAGCAAAACAGACTTTCTCATACCATCCTCCATATCGATTTTTAATACATTTTTTAAAAGCTGCGAAAGCAACGCAGCTTGGACGACCGAAATTAATAAACCATTTCACCATTCACAAAGGCGCGGGTGCGTGCATCACGCGGCGCTTCAAAAAATGCCGGGTTGTGATCAATTTCAATAAAACTGCCGTTCAAAATCAGACCCACGCGGTGAGCCAGGCGCTTGGCCTGAAAGATGTTGTGAGTTACCAGCACGATGGTGGTTTGACGTTCTTGGTTGATCTCGCGGATGACCTCTTCGATGAGCAGGGCGTTGTAGGGGTCGAGGTTGGCGGTAGGTTCATCCATCAGCAGCACATCAGGATTCAGCACCAGGGCGCGCGCCAGCGCCACACGCTGCGCCTCGCCGCCCGACAGGGTGCGCGCCTGGGCGTTGGCCAGGTCGGCCAGTCCCAACCGCTGCAGCAGGGGCTGGATGGCGGCTTTGCCGTCGGTTTTGCCGCGCAATTGCAGGCCGTAGAGAATGTTTTGATAGACGCTGGTGGAAAGCAGCGCCGGACGCTGAAAGACGGTGGTCACTTTGCGGCGCAAGGGCAGCGGCAAGTCATTAGCGGTCATGGTGTGACCTTCAAACGTGATGCTGCCGCTGTCTGGAAATTCGAGGAAATTTAACATGCGCAGCAGGGTCGATTTTCCGGCGCCGCTGGGGCCAACAATGGCCAGCACTTCACCGGCATAAATATCCAGTCCTTCTTCCAGGTTCAACGCCCAGCGCTGACCGTAGGCTTTACGCACATTGCGCAGTTCGTAAATGACGGTCATGGTTTGGAAGTTTTCCTTTGCAGCAGGGTGATGGACAGGTTGATGCCAAAAGCCAGCATCAGCAGCACCATGCCCAGCCCAATGGCCATATCATATTTGCCCTGGCGGGTTTCGAGCATGATGGCGGTGGTGAGCACGCGGGTGGAATGTTGAATGTTGCCGCCCACCATCATCACCGAGCCGACCTCGGAGATGATGCTGCCCAGGCCGCCCACCAGCGCCACCAGCACTCCCATGCGGGCTTCACGCAGCACCGCCAGGGTGATTTGAAAATCGGTGGCGCCCAGTGCTTTCACCTGGGTGCGCAGGTTGGGGTCCACCTCGGAGACGGCCGACATGGTGTAGCCCACCACCAGCGGCGTGGCGATGATCACCTGGGCAATAACCATGGCCGGCACGGTGAACAACTTGGGAATCCAGGAGATGTGCAGCGGCCCCAGGATGCCGTTATTGGAGAGCAGAATGTAAACCGATAGGCCGACCACCACCGGGGGCAGGCCCATGCCGGTGTAGATTAATGCATAAGCCAGCCGCCGCCCGCGAAAATGCACCAGCCCAAAAAAGGCTCCCAGTGGGACGCCCAGCACAGCGCTGATGACCAGGGCAATGCCGCTGACGCGGGCTGACAGCCAGATGATCTCCCATAAACCGGGATCACCGCTGAGCAGCAGCCAGAATCCTTGCCTGATACCTTCCCAGAGGATTTCGATTGGCGCCTCCTGCCCGTTAATTGTATTGATACAACAGGCACAACGATTATATCATGTGTCAATATGCGCAGATCAGCATGGGATTCGGTTAATAATGGAAAAAAGGGCGCTATCCCCCTGGCTGCCCTTGTGGTATGGACTGGATGCCTGGAATGGAAGGGGTTATTGTTCAGCCAGCCAGGCTTGAATGCGGGCTTCAATCTGGTCGCGCACCTGGCGGAAGATGGCGAGAATTTCCTCTTCGCTGCCGGTGGCGGCTGCCGGGTCGTCGAAATGCCAGTGCATGCGCTGCCCCATGCCCGGAAAAACCGACGGGCAGTGCTGGTCAGCATGGCCGCACACGGTGATCATGTAACTGAAGTGCACCTTGCCCATGTAATCATCCAGCGGTTTGGAGTAGTGCCCGGCCATATCATAGCCTTTTTCGGCCATGACGCGCAGCGTGTAGGGATTGATGCCCTTGGGTTCCAGCCCGGCGCTGAAGGCTTCGAACTGGTCGCCGCCCAGGCGGCGCAGGAAGGCTTCAGCCATCTGGCTGCGGGCTGAGTTGCCGGTGCACAGGAACAGAACGCGCTTTTTTTCCATGATTACCTCAAATCGTTAAAGAGAACATATTTGATATCCAGACTAAGAATATCTGATTTTGTTTAAGTGTTGATCAAAGTTGTTTTAAGATTGGGTTAATGTTCGTGTTGTGAATTTTTTATAATAACCCTACCAACGTCGGGTTTGAAATAGGAGGTGTTTTAAGGTATAGTATTCTAAGAATAAAAAAAGTGTGACTAAAAATTTAAATTCGAAAACTCGCTTTTGAAGTATTTCGACGAAGTTTTTTCTTTGCAGCAATCCCCAATCTAATAAGAATTTTTTTATAAAACAGCCAAATATTTCAGGTTAGAGCTTATAGCTAATGGAATTTGTGTTTGAATTTTAAGAAAGCCGTGTCACAAGAAGTATTAAACATGAAGGAATTTTTGTAACTATTAATATAAATTAACATTTTATTGGTAAATTGAAAAAAATTGTTAATAACCCCTTGACTTTTTTAATACTATCGTTAAAATAATAAAATCAAGCAATATCCCACTACAGTGTGGATTTAATATATAAATGGACTTTTTGCTTGATGCTAATCGTGGCTGTTCTAGCCGAAAACCCCATTTGTTCAGAAAGAAGAGGAGAAAAAATGAAAAAAAGTATCGTCCCGCTTTCTATTATTTTGGTTTTGGTTGTGAGTATGATGGCTGCGTGTGCACCAGCGGCTGCACCTGCCGCCGAGGCACCGGCTGCAGAAGCTCCTGTGGCTGAAGAACCGGCTGCAGAAGAACCAGTGGCTGAAGAACCTGCCGCCGAAGAAGTAAAAGAATTGGATATCGTTTACCTTACACCCTCGACTGAATCAGGTTACTGGGGCGAGTATGTCCGTATTGGCGTTGAAAATGCCATCTTGGACATCGAAGAAAAATATAGCGCAAAAGTTAATTACACTTATGCCGGCCCTGTAGCTGAAGCTGATACTGCTGAATACTTAGCTACTTTGGAATCAATCATTGCACAGCAGCCCGATGGTATTGTTATGGGCCAACTGGTCCCCGAATCAGTAGCTCCGCTGGTGAAACAGGCTACTGAAATGGGAATTCGTGTTAACCTGGTTAGTATTGGCGTTGATCTTGATGGCAGTGAATATGGTTCACTGTATTATTGTGATCAACCTGAACAGGGCGAATTAGCTGCAAAAGCTTATGTTGAAGCATTGAAAGCCAAAGGATTGCCGCTGGACGGTGTAACAGGTGTTCATATGTCAGTGGTTGTTCCAGTCTTGGAAGAGAAAATTAATAAGTTTGTCTCCACTTTGCAAGAATTGGCTCCAGAAATGGAAATTCTTGAAACCCAGTACAATGAGAATGATGTGAACAATGGTATCGGTCTGATGGAAACCCAGCTGGCTACCTATGGCGACAAGCTGGTTGGTTTCTTTGGCGGTAACAACGTTACTGGCGATGCAATTGTGAAAGTCATCGAAGGAAGTGGACGCGCAGATAAACTGGTTGGAATCGCTGTTGATTCGGATCCAGTTGAAATTGAAGGCATGCAGAAAGGCTTTTTGGATGCATTGGTTGTGCAGACTCCCTACGATCAGGCTTACAATGCAACCATGGGTATCGCTGAATTTGTGATCGATGGCAAAGAAAGCGAAGATATGATGAACATGCCAGCCTCTGTAGTTACCCCTGATAATATGGACACACCTGAAATGCAGGCATTGTTGGATCCTACCCTGCTTAAGAAGGAAAAGTAAAAACAAACAATCATCCTATTACCAAAGTGGTCTGGAATTCCCAGACCACTTTGGATTACACCTGCAAGAGGAAACCCGTGATGGATTTGACTCAGGACGTGTTGATTCAGGTTGAAGGTGTATCAAAACATTTTCCGGGGGTGAAAGCACTTAACCAGGTTGATTTCTCAATCAGAAAAGGAGAAATTCACGGCCTGGTGGGTGAAAATGGTGCGGGAAAATCTACTTTTATAAAGATACTAATGGGGGTGTATCAAAAAGATGAAGGTGTGATTGTTTTCAATGGAAAAGAAGTTGAAATTAAAAATCCTTTAGAGGCGCGTCAACTCGGACTTTCAGCAATGTATCAGGATGTGATAATTGCTGAAAAACTGACCGTTGGAGAAAATTTTTTCATTGGGAAAATTCCACATACCAAATTTGGATTTGTTGATTGGAAACGAATTTTTGAAGAAAGCAGGAAAACATTAGATTCGCTGGGATTGAACCATATCGATCCACGGGCAACTATTGTGGATTTATCCTTTGGCGACCAGGCAATGGTGGCTATAGCTAAAGTGGTCAGAGATAAAGCTAATCTGGTGATTTTTGATGAACCGACTGCCAGGTTAACAAGTGAGGAAACGGAAACTCTGTTTACATTAATCAAGAGGTTAAAATCCCAGGACTTGGCGATCATCTATATTTCACACCGTATGGAAGAGATCTTTGAAATTTGTGACCGTGTAACTGTGTTTCGTGACGGCAAAAAAGTAACCACATTGGATATTAAAGAAGTTGACGAAAACCGGCTTGTTTCTTTGATGGTGGGTAGAAATCTGGAAGAAATGTATGCTGTTGAGCATATGCCCCCCGGTGAAGTTGCACTTGAGGTTCGCAATTTGACCCATGAACCCAATTTTCGCAATGTCGATTTTAAATTGAGAAAAGGCGAAGTCTTGGGTTTGTATGGACTGATCGGAGCGGGCAGATCTGCATTGTTGCGCTCAATATTTGGCGCAAACCCCATTGATGAAGGGGAGATTATTATTAACGGGAAACCGTGCAATATAAATTCAACAAATTGTGCTATGCGTATGGGAATTGGATTGGTACCAGAAGAGCGCAAAATTCAGGGTTTAGCTACTCCATTGACCATAAGACACAACATTAATATATCTTCCTATCCTGATATTTCACAATTTGGGTTTATTAAATTACAGGAAGAGCGTTCACGAAGCGAAAAATTTGTGCACGAATTAAATATTAGAACGCCGTCAATTGAGAAAATAGTTAATCAATTGAGTGGGGGAAACCAGCAAAAAGTCTCCATTGCAAAATGGCTGTCAAAAAATGTCGATATTTTGTTGTTGGATGAGCCCACTACCGGTGTAGATATCGGCGCAAAAATTGAAATCTATCGCTTAATAGAGTCATTAATTAAACAGGACAAAGCTGTTATTGTATGTTCTTCTTACTTGCCTGAAGTGATCGGCCTGGCAGATCGAATTATGGTATTGGCTGAGGGAGAAGTAATGGGTATTGTTCCCCGCCAAGAAGCCAATGAAGAACTATTGGTTAGTATGGCTTCAAAAGTTCGTGTTCATAACAATGGAATTGTGAACTCAAAATAATTCAATGGGATGCACTTGCAATGAATAAAAAAATTAGCGAACAGTCCAAACAAAACAGACCGGAAGAAAAGCAAAATGGTAAAAAGGGGATCAAAATTACCACCGAAATAACGCTTCTATTAATCATTGTGGTGATTATGGCAGTTATGGCTTTTGCTACAGACAGCTTCTTTACAGCTTATAACATCACCAATCTGTTTAAACAGGCTTCAATCATTGGGATTGTTGCGATTGCGTCGACCATTGTCATTATCTCAGCAGGAATTGATTTGAGTGTGGGGTCTTTGGTTGGAACAGTGGCTATGCTTGTTGCTGTATGTACCAGCCAATCAAGGTTAGGATTACCTGTTCTACCATCCGTAATCCTTTCAATTCTAGCCGGATCATTGGTAGGCGTTTATCACGGTTTTATTATCCATGAAGTGCGTTTACCGCCTTTCATTGCCACCCTGGGAAGTATGCTTGTGCTTTCTGGGGTGATGAAATATGTGAGCCAGGCGCAAACCATTGCAAAACTGCCCGAAAGTCTCACATCTTTTGCCAATGGAAATTTTTTCGGTGTATCGAATTTGTTGATTGTCTGGATTATTGTGGCAGTGGCTATCCACATTGTTTTAAATTACACGCCATTTGGACGAAATATTTATGTTATTGGCAGTAGTCAGGAAGTCGCCCGGTTAAGCGGTATTCGCATGCGATTAAACATGTATGGAATTTATATACTTGCAGCATTATTGGCATCCATCGCGGGTATTTTGCTTACGTCTCGCCTCTCAGCTGCCATTCCAACCGGTGGTAGCGGATATGAAATGACAGCCATTGCTTCGGCTGTAATTGGTGGTGCCAGTTTGAGCGGTGCGATGGGTTCTGTTCCTGGTACGGTGCTGGGAACTATCCTAATGACCTTGATTACAAATGCAGGTGTTCATTTGAAAATTGATCCTTTTGTGATGCAAATAGTCCAGGGTGCGTTACTGACTGTGGCAGTGGTTATCGATCAATTGCGGCAGCGTGGCCAGAGATAGATAACAGATTAAAAGGTTTATTCAGTAAACGATATTTAGACCAAATTGCATTCATCGAGTCTTTAGAAAAGGAGGAAAAGATCATGTTTTTGGAAAACAACCTGCAAGGTGTAAAACATGTGGGTATACCGGTTTATGATATTGAGACCACACGGGATTGGTATGTTGAAAAACTGGGTTTTAAATCTACCTATGAGCCTGTTTTAAGAGATTCAAATGGTGAGGTGAAACTCGCTTTTCTTCAGCTCGGAGATATGACCGTTGAGTTATACCAGTTGTATGGCAAGGATCGTGAGGAAGTAAAGACACGCACCAATGGACATATTGATCATTTCACCATTGATGTTTTGGATGTTGAAAAAGCCATGCGAGATGCGCTGCAAAAAGGCGCCAGGTTGGATGCAGACACACCTGATGGACCAGTACCCAATCCTTCGTGGCCGCCTGATGGGTGTCGATATGTGTTCTTAAAATCTCCCAACGGTGAAAAAGTTGAACTCAATCAAAGACTGGGACTCGATCCTAATCGACGAAAAGAGAACCTGGGCGGCTGGGCACATTTAGGGATTCCTGTTTATGATGTCGAAAAAGCGGTGGAGTTCTATCAAAAATTTGGTTTTAAGCTTGTGATGCATGTTGATATTCCCGTCGGTGATGAGGCCATCATTATTAAAATGGTGGAGAAGAATGGATTCATCCTGGAATTCTATCAACTGGTTGGAAAAGACCGTGATGAAATCCTCACCAGAAAAGACGGCTTTGTTGACCATATCGCGCTTGAAGTGCTGGACTGTCAGAAAGCATTTAATGAAATGAAAGCCGGCGGCTTGGAGGTTCTAAATGATGCAGTGGTTGATATGCCCATTTACGAAAAAGGCGTCAAGTATTTCTTTATTCGCGGTCCGCATGGCGAAAAAATTGAATTTAATGAAACTGTCCAGTAAGAGATTCTATGAAATCTAAGTTTCTTCCTATAAATATAAAATACTCGGCAAATCCACCCAGTTTTGCGCCCAATGACCTGATCATCAAGCGCACCTTGTCGCAAATGCGGGACGCGTTCTATGATCAAAAGGCAGTGGATGAACAACTGACCCTCGCCGATAAACCGATAGTGGATGTTTATATGGCGCCAGTCCCGGCTGAACATGGTCATTTTATGAGCTTGATGACCATTGTTTATCCGGGTACAGTGGGCGATGAATGTTATATGACCATGGGACATATTCACACAGACTTCGAAAATGCGCCAGAAGTTTATATAACCCTCAAGGGGCAGGGACTTCTTGTGATGCAAACCGTTGACGGTGAAACTTCTGTCCTGGATATGGTTCCGGGAGAGTTAAATTACATTCCTTCGGGGTGGGCGCATCGTTCAATCAACACCGGAGATGAACCGCTGGTCTTTTTGGGCATTTACACCGCTGATGCCGTGCGCGATTACTCCTTCATCGGTGTGGGAAAAGAGAATTTTCATAAGTGCGTTGTAAAACGCGAAGGAAATGTTGAGGTTATCGATCATCCGGGTTTTCCCAAAGCACCTGTCGTTTAGGGAATCAACCTAATACATATTTTCACAAAACCAGGATTCATGGATGACATCAATTTCCAGAGAAAGCAAAGAAGTAAAGGATTTTGCCAGCCTTTTTCATTATGGTGTTTTAGGAATTGAAAAGACCACCCGCGATGTACGTGAAACACTGGAAAAGGTTCTGGCAAGCGGTTTTCAATTCAAAGCCTGGAACACCGAGATGAATTTGGCGCAGTATTCTAAAGATATTCTTCAGGGACGCATGCGTTTGCACGTGCCCATCAGCTACCCGATGGGAAACATGACGCTGAAGAAAAAGATGAAGGATTTGGAATATTGCGTGCAGGTTTTGCAAACAGACGAAGATTGTGTTTGCCTCAATTACGGCGCCATCTTGAATCATCAGTATGATGAAGTGGAAGATGAGGTGCGCCAGATTGAAGGCCGATTTGGCGCATTCACGGACCTTGCCTATGTGATTCAGGCAACGCTTTTAACCGATGACGAAATCATTGATGTCTGCCGCGCTATTCAGAATGGCGGGAGTAGACGAATCAAGGTGAATACAGGTTATCGGTGGGGAACATCGCCGGAAGAAGTGGCTTTGATCCGACGTGTGTTTGGCTACAACTTTGATATTCACCCTTCCGGGAATATCAAAACGTTGAAGCAGGTTCAACAATTTCTGGAACTGGGCGTGCAGAATATACACAGCCTGGCATGTTTTGACATTATTGATGAATATATTGCCTTGCGTAATCAGGGAGCGCCGGTTTATGCATCTTGAAAACAAATCTCATGATGAATTCATCGATCAAATTGCAGGTTATCTGGAGTATGCCTGCCTGGATGCGCATGCCAGAAGTAATGACCTTCGCATGATGTGTGCTGAAGCTGAAAAATTTGAGATAGGCTCGGTCCTGGTAAACCCCGTCAATGTTTCTGAGACGGTTAACCATTTACGCGGAACAGGGATAAAAACGGATGCCATCATTGCTTATCCAATAGGGGCATACCCACCGCAGATTAAGCAATTTGAAATTCAGGATGCCATTGAGAATGGGGCAACAGGCATTACCATGCTGATGGCAGTAGGCAGTTTTAAGGATGGTTTGTTTGAGGATATTCGAGCAGAATTGGATATTCTTGCCGGTTTGCCTGCAACCATGACTGGACGATTAATGATCGAAGCCAATGCAATAACTGTTGAACAGCAGGTGCATATCTGCCGGCTGGTAGCCGATGCCGGCATTAAAACAGTGGTTACCTCCACCGGTTTTGATCGGGGAGGTTTCTCTGAATTAGACCCAGAGTGTGTGCAGCAATTGGTTCAGACAATGGGAGGCGTAATTGATATCCATGCCATGAGGTACCAGACCAATTTGCAAGAGATCATTGCTTATTTGCAGGCAGGTGCGAAGAAAATTCTCACCACATCAGTGCGTGAAGTGATGCAAGCCTGTCGAATGCAAGTACGGGATGTTGTCCAATAAACATTTTTCATCATAATGTGAATTCAATCTTTTTCAGGAGGCGACAAATGAAGGAATTGCTATTGGCTTATGACATTGGAACAACGGGTGCAAAAGCGGCGCTTTTCAGGAAAGATGCAACGATTGTAGCAAGCACCTACAAACAATATGATACGTTCTTCCCAAAACCGGGATGGACTGAGCAGTCACCCAATGACTGGTGGAATGCAGTTGCCGGGGCGACACGTGAATTGATTGAGCAAACAGGCGTTGATCCTAATGAAATTGCAGGCATTTCTTTCAGCGGGCAAATGATGGGACAGGTGCCGGTGGATAAAGACGGCAACCTGCTCATGGAAAGAGTTCCCATCTGGTCTGACGGGCGCGCTGGAGAACAGGTGGAAACCCTGTTTGGCAGATTGGGCGGCTATAAGAAATTCTATGAAATTACCATGCAGGGTCACAATCCACAATTGTATGCACTGTTCCGCGTGATGTGGATTCGGGACCACCTGCCTGAGGTTTTTAACAAAACCTATAAATTCTTGCATTCGAAAGAATTCATTGCCAACAAATTGACCGGTAAATTTGCCACCGACTATACCGATCAGGCGTTGGGCGCCACGCTCGATATGAAAAAAAGAACCTGGTCGGATGAGATGTTTGCCGCAGCCGGGGAGAAAATCTCGAAAGATTTGTTCCCAGAGTTGCATGAATCCATCGATATTATGGGTACGGTGACCGCCAAAGCGGCTAAAGAAACTGGCCTGGTGGAAGGTATCCCGGTCATTGTTGGAGCCGGAGATGGACCTGCTGCTGCGGCGGGTTCGGCTGCGTTGGAACCGGGTGATGCTTATTTCTACATTGGATCGGCGTGCTGGGGTGGCACCATTGAAACTGCGCCAATTGGCGATTTTGAAACCAAAGTCATTGTGCACAATCACCTGGTTCCGGGATTGAATCATTCACAGTACGTGATGTACACCGGTGCAATTGCCCAGCAGTGGGCGGTGGAAACTTTCTTCGGTGAGCCCAGAGAGGGTGAAGACCTGTATAAAAAAGCCAGCGACCTGGCTCGTAAGATTGAAAAGAAGGATGACGCCCTGATATTTCTGCCCTACATGCGGGCGGGCGGCGCACCCTATAACAACATGAACGCACGCGGTGTGTTTACGGGTGTGGGATTGAATCACGGCCCCGAACATCTTTTCCGCGCCACCCTGGAAGGGGTTGCCTTCAATATTCGCCTGTTCCAGACCCGCTTCGAAACGTTCCGCAAGCAGCCGCTGCCAACCCTCAACATTGTAGGCGGCGGATCGCGTAATCCTTTCTGGATGCAGTTGATTGCAGACATTACCGGACGCCGCATTACCACCAGTAGCCTTCAGCAGGAAGCCAACAGCTTCGCCGCCGCGCAATGCGCCGGTGTGGGCGTCGGCTTATACAAAGATTTTCATGAGGTGAAGAAATTGATCACCATTGAGAAAGAATATCAGCCGGATCCCTCATGGAAAGCGTTTTACGATAAGAAATACCAAATCTTTCTAGAAGCCTACCAGGGCATGTTAAAAACATATGATATGATCGCTGACCTTGAGACAACTGAATAAATCAAGACCGTAAGAGACATTACCCATTAAGCTCCAAAAAGCGCGGATCAGATGTTATGATCCGCGCTTTTCACTTAAAATAATTAAATCATTTAAGTAAAAAGGAAAATGTGTTATGCACATTGGATCAGGTTGGTTGGTTACTTTCTTGCTCTTATTGCCCAATGCTTTGTTTGTGATTTTTAAACCGGTGGATGCACTGCCCGAAGAAACCGGTAAAGGCAGGCGTATGCAGCTCATGGAAAAACTGGAACGAGTAGGGCAGGCGGGGTCATTCTTGCTGCCGTTTTTTTATGATTTTCAGACCGAAAACCCGGTTGGAAAAATTGCCCTGGTTTGCATGGCGGCTGTCCTGGGGATGTATTACCTTTGCTGGGCGCGCTTTTTCCTACGCGGGCGCCGCTACCGGTGGTTATATGCTCCGTTGTGGGGCATCGCGTTGCCCATGGCTGTTTTCCCGCTGCTCTTTTTGTTTGCCGCCAGCGCAGCGCTGCGCTCCATGCCGCTGGTCATCGCCGCAGCCGTGCTGTCAGTGGGGCACCTGGCTGTCAGCGCGCATGAACACGCCCGTGTTCAGCTTGCCGGGCAGGTTGTTACAGATTGACCTGCAGACAAGAGAAAAAACGTTCTGATGAAAGATGCGCTTTGATTCTCCCGGTCGGATTTATAATAGACAGGGTTGTAAATGAAAACGGATGATAGATGAAACTATAAATCAACACAGATGAACACAAAAATATTTTTATCTGTAGTTATCATATAATGAGAGGAACAATTCCATGACCGTCAAAAAAGAAATCTTCGAACAACCGGAAGCCGCTCAACGTTTACTGGACCAAGAAACTGACAATATCCTGGAGATTGCCAGTTGGCTGCGCGGCAGCTCATATCAATATGCCTTCCTGGCGGCGCGCGGTACCTCAGACAACGCCGGGCGATATGCCAATTACCTGTACGGAGCGTTCAACCGCCTGCCGGTGGCGCTGGCCACCCCTTCGCTGTTCAGCCTGTATCAACGCCCGCCGCTGTTGAAGGGCGCGTTGGTGCTGGGTGTGTCGCAGTCGGGGCAGTCGCCCGACATCGTCAGCGTGCTGGAAGAGGGGCGCAAACAGGGCTGCCCCACGCTGGCCATCACCAACGACGTGAACTCGCCGCTGGCCAAGGCGGCTGACCGGGTGATCAACGTGCGCGCCGGTGAAGAGCGCGCTGTGGCAGCCACCAAATCGTACACCGCCCAGTTGATGGCGGTGGCGCTGCTTTCGGCGGCGGTGGCGCAGGACGAAGAACGCCTGCGCGCGCTGCAAGCCGTGCCGGGCTGGATGGCGCAGGCGCTAAAAACCGATGAATTGATGCACAGCGCCGCCATTCGCTACCGCTACATGGAGCAGTGCGTGGTGCTGGGGCGCGGTTACAACTACGCCACGGCTTTTGAATGGTCGCTCAAGCTCAAAGAAATGACCTATATCATGGCTGAACCTTACTCCTCGGCAGACTTTTTGCACGGCCCCATCGCGGTCATCGAGCGCGGCTTCCCAGCCATGGCGGTGGCGCCGCAGGGCGCTGTGTTCGCCGACATGCTCAACCTGCTGCACCTGCTGGCCGACCATCACCAGGCTGAATTGATGGTGATCTCTGACCAGGCCGAGGCGCTGCGCACCGCGCGCACCCCGGTGGAACTGCCTGCGGGCATTCCCGAATGGCTGACCCCGCTGATCAGCATCATCCCGGCGCAGTTGTTCGCCTATCACCTGACCTGCGAGAAGGGCTTTGACGCCAACACCCCGCGCGGCTTGAAGAAGGTGACCGAAACGCGTTAAGTTCATCCCTCACAGGGGATACTGATGGATCATTCTGAACTGTTGGACTGGCTGCTGCAGGGCGACCCGGCCATTCGCTGGCAAACCCTGCGTGACCTGACGGATGCCCCGCCTCAGCAGGTGGGGCAGGAACGCCAGCGCGTGGCCGTGGATGGCTGGGGCGCGCAGTTTCTGGCGCTGCAAGACGCCGACGGAAAGTGGGGCGGCAAGGTCTATAACCCCAAGTGGACCTCCACCCACTACACCCTGCTGCTGCTGCGCCAAATGGGCCTGCCGCCGCGCCACCCGCAGGCGCTGCGCGGACTGGAGCAAATGCTGGCGTACGGCAATTTCAACGATGGGGGTTACAACCTGTGGGTCACGGTGAAGTTCAGCGACATCTGCGTGGACGCCATGCTGCTGATGATGCTGGTGTATTTTCAACTGGACTGCCCGCAAATCGAAGGACTGATCGATCACACCCTGGCACACCAACTGCCCGACGGCGGCTGGAACTGCAACTGGTTTCGCGGCGAGAACACCCACAGCTCGTTTCACACCACGCTCAGCGTGCTGGAAGCCTTCTACGAATGTGAGCTTGCCGGGCTGCGTGTGGGCAACATGCAAACCGCCCGCCGCGCCGGCGAGGAGTTTTTGCTGCAGCACCGCCTGTTCCGCTCGCACCGCACGGGCGCGGTGGTGGATGAGAAGATGCTCAAGTTCAGTTTCCCCACGCGCTGGCGCTACGACGTGCTGCGCGCGCTGGACTACTTCCAGTGGTGCCGCGCGCCCTACGACGAGCGCATGCAGGACGCGCTGGACCTGCTGCTGCACAAGCGCCTGCCCGACGGCGCCTGGAAGCTGGAGAACCGCCAAGCCGGCAAGACGTTTTTCGAGATGGAGAAGTTGGGCGCGCCCAGCCGGTGGAATACGCTGCGGGCGCTGCGGGTGTTGCGGTGGGGGGTGGTCAAATGCAGTCCAATCCCACGACTAAAGTAATAATTTGAAGTTTTACTGAGTTGAGTGACTAGTTTTATTAATTATCATTTAATATATTTTGATGTATTTTTAGAAATCAATAATATTCCACATTATGATTCAAAATTCTTGCTAATTCGAATTGCTGAATATACAAAATATTGACTTAGTTTTTGAAACTCAAGCAATTCTCCTAATTTGATTTTGTTATTAACGGGAGTACTTCCATGTGCTGTTTTTTTATCTCTTGCTTCATTCATTTCACGGATTAGTTCAAACAATTTCTTTTTTTGTTTGTATCCAACCATTTCATTAGGGTCTAGCCCTATTGACAATAATCGGGAAAATAATTTTCTATCATCTTTTGGTGGTTCACCAATAATTGCCTCCACTGCTTTGAAGGAATTAAGTAGTGCCGTTTCAAATCTACTGAATTCAGCGAAGGTTTTTGGATAATCTTCATAATGATCAAGAATATTATCTAGATTTTCTGAATTTACATAATAATTTTCTTGGCTTATACAAAAAAATCTAACAGCATTTCGCAATTTGTCATCTTTATATAGTACGGGCGTTATATCCCAAGCGTGTTCGTAATACCTTTCGTAAAAAACAGGTGATATTCCAAAGGTAGTTATTGGATAAGAAGTAACTCTATCGTTAGATTCTCTTTTTTCCTCAAAATTTATAAGAACTTCCCCATCAATAAAATCCTTTCTTTCCAATTGAACATGGGGTATCCTAAAAACAGAGGGATTATATTCATCGAGGTATGGACCACAAAACAAACGCATTGCCAGTAAGAATGAATCTCCTATCAACATAGCTTTTTCATTTAAACACTCATATTTCGGAAAATAAAAATAATACATACTTACAGATTGTCTCTTCCCCCATCTAACCTGAATACTAGATATTTTTATACCTAATATTTTCCCCGCGCTTCTCGCAGATGCCAATGTATACAGATCCCTACGAGAATTAATTGGAATCCTTCTTGATGGAATGCCAATTTTTAACAACAAGTAGCAAACTTTTTTGTTTTCATCCAAGTTGGAAGGATCTATTTTTATTCCTTGCAATTTTAACAGTCCATTATTTTTTCTGTATAAAATGAATGTTCAATGGTTCGCTATTCAAATTCATATATTATCTTTGGGATTCTTTTGAATATTGCCACAGTGCGCGATCAATTTCACGTATGCTTAGTCCTATTTCAGCCACCAGTTGGCGACAAAATTGGACGTATTGCCACCAGAAATCAAAATCATATTTTTGCAAGGGTTTTTCTATGCCTACTGACCATAATGTTCGGAAATCAATTATCGGGTAAGGATCAGAGTGTCCAAAATGAAGTAGAACTGAGGCAGTAGGCCAACTTACCCCTTTGAGTAAGGTCAATATTTCTATGCGCAACTGTTCATCTGGTGTTGATAGAGCAATGCGAGTGACTTCTACTATGAATCCATCTTTATTACTCTTAACAAGTGGTTGGCTGCGCGGTGTTTTCCAATAGCACAAATCCAGAAAGTCTGTCCGGTTAAAAAATCCTCTTGATCGAACTTTCGGGATAATCTCATTTTCAATTTTTTTATCTTCGTCAATCGGGTACCGTCGAGCCCATTTAATAATTGATTCCTTTTCAAATCTTAAATCAAACATGGCAATTCACCGAATAGAGTTCATAGAAAAAAAATGAAAGTTTATAGGCTAGTAATGCTTCAGATTGTTGAGGCAGAACCCGAAAATAATACTTGCCTTGCTGCCAAGTCAAACCTAATAGGTTTTGAAAATCCTATGGGTGTTTGGGGTATTCCTTCCGCAATTCACCCCGCCTGCTGCTCTTGTCTGCTTTCCGTTGGGACCAATCTGATATTTCTCCAACTCTCATCATTATATAACACCCCGCAAGCGATGCAACTGCCACCCCCTCTTGCATCTCCCCCATTTTCAAAAGACGGAAAATAGGGGAGAAAAACCTGCTGCTGCAGGGCTCCTGGGGAAGAAAAAACGCATTTTCCTCCCCTAAAATCCGGTTTTTGGATTTTGGGGGAGGTCAGGAGGGGGTCTCATCATTGCCTTCCAGGATTTCCAGAATCTTCAAGTACACCCCATCCGGGTTTTTCATCACCTCGTCATTCCAGAAGCGCAGCACGCGGTAGCCTTTGAAGGCGAGAAACGCCGTGCGCCGGGCGTCATAGTCCTGCTGCTCCTGGTGCTGCCCGCCGTCCAGCTCGATCACCAGCCTGAGGCGCGGGGCGCAGAAATCGACCACATAGGCGCCGATGGCGTGCTGCCGGCGGAAGTGCACATCAGCCAACTGATGCATGCGCAGAATTTGCCACAGCTTGATCTCGGCGTCGGTGGGGTTGTGGCGCAACTGTTGGGCGTTGGTGAAGGTTTTGAGGCTGGTTCTGCGGTGTGTCATGTGTCCCCCCTGCCTGTGAAAATGGAACGAATGGATTTATGGAGACTGGATATATTATTAATCATACACGAAAAGCACCCCCTCTTGCTTCTCCCCCATTTTCCGTTTTATGAAAATGGGGGAGAAACACCCGCAGTTGCAGGACTCCCTCCCAAAAATGCTGTCTTTTGCATTTTGGGGAGGGTTGGGGTGGGGTTTGGACGGAAAGTGGGGAAGAAAACGCGGCATCGAAGTACAGCCCCGGGCAAAATCAGTGGGTCTCTTTGGCAAACGAAGCAGTTTTTAATCGGTCAGCAGTTCACCCCCTCTTATATCTCCCCCATTTTCAAAAAAACGAAAATAGGGGAGAAACACCTGTCGGTGCAGGTTTCGACAGCCCAGAATTTAACGGGTTGTTCTCACATCAACCCATTTCCCCCGTTTCACACATTTCGCGTTTTTCGTGGTTGAAATTCGTTAAGAAATTCGTTGCAGCAGCGCGGGCAGCTCGCCAAGGTGGGCGATGGCATAGAAGCCCGGTTGACCGGCCGGCGGCTGGTCTGCCATTTCATGCTGCCAGGTCAGTTCGTAGGGCACATGCACGGCGCTGGCGCCGATGTGCAGCACGGGCAGCACGTCGGAGCGCAGCGAGTTGCCGATCATCAAAAATCGTTGGGGGGAAATGCCGTGACGCTGCAGCAGTTGGGCGTAGCGTTCGGGCGTTTTGTCGCTGACAATTTCAACCTGCCGGAAACAGGCCGCCAGACCGGAGCGTTCGATCTTGCTCTCCTGGTCGAGGATGTCGCCCTTGGTGATCAGCATCAGGGGAAAGCGGCTGGCCAGTTGCGGCACAACCTGGCTCACGTGCGGCAGCAGTTCCACATCGGCGTTGATCATCTCTTTCGCCCAGCCCACGATCACTTGAATTTCACCGGTGGAGACGCGCCCCTCGGTCAGTTCCAGGGCGGTTTCGATTAGCGACAGGGTGAAGGCTTTGATGCCGTAGCCGTAGTGCTGCATATTGCGGCTTTCGGTCTGGTAGAGTCGCTCGTTGATCCAGTCGGGGTCATGATAGTCTGCCAGGAGCTGCGTGAAGCGCTGCTGGACGTCCACATACATTCGTTCAGTGTGCCACAGGGTGTCGTCGGCGTCAAAGCCAATCAGGTCAAAGGCGGGCATGGGCTACTCTCCTGGTTCAGGTTGATGCAGGGAATTATATCCTGACCGCGACTTTTACCCCCTCGTACCTCCCCCATTTTCATCCTGAAAATTGGCGGGAACTGATTGTTGTTAGACCCTAAAGGTTTATGTGAAACCTTTAGGGTCTATGTTTTTATTCGATTTTTTTGCTGCGCAGGCGCAGGCTGTTGCTGACCACGAACACGCTGCTGAAGGCCATGGCTCCGGCAGCCAGCACCGGCACCAGGTAGCCCAGCGCGGCGGCAGGGATGAGCACCACGTTGTAGAAGAACGCCCAGAACAGGTTTTCTTTAATTGTGCGCAGGGTGGCGCGCGAGAGCTGAATGGCGCGCGGAACGCCGCGTAGGTCGCCACTGATGAGCACCACCGGGGCGGATGCCATGGCCACATCGGCGCCGGTGCCGATGGCAATGCCCACATCGGCCTGCGCCAGGGCGGGGGCGTCGTTGACGCCGTCGCCAACCATGGCGGTCACCAGCCCTTTGGCTTGCAACTGCTTCACCTGGGCGGCTTTGTCGCCGGGCAGCACCTCGGCAAATACCTGATCAATGCCCACCTGGCGGGCAATGGCTTGCGCGGTTTGCCGGTTGTCACCGGTGAGCATGGCCACTTTGACGCCCATGCTGTGCAGGCGCTGAATGGCTGCGGCTGAGTCGGGTTTCACCGTGTCGGCAATGGCAATGGCGCCGGCGGCCTGCCCGTTGACGGCCACCAGCACGGTGGTCTTGCCTTCGCTTTGCAAACGGTCGATGGCCTGGCTGAGGGCGCTGGTGTCGATGCCGCGCTCGTCAAACATGCGCGGGCTGCCCACCAGAACCTGCACGCCGTCCACTTCAGCCTGCACGCCGTGACCGGCGTCGGCGGTAAAACCGAGCGCCGTCGAGAGTTGCAGCTCGCGGTTGCCGGCTTCAGCCAGCACGGCTTCACCCAGGGGGTGTTCAGAATCTTTTTCAACCGAGGCGGCCAGGCGCAGCAATTCGTCCTCACCGGCGGCAAAATCGTTGATCACAATGTCGGTCACGGCGGGCTGCCCGCGGGTGATGGTGCCGGTTTTGTCGAGCACAACCACCTGCACGCGCCCGGCGCGCTCCAGCACTTCGGAGGACTTCAGTAAAATACCCATCTCGGCGCCCTTGCCGGTGCCCACCATCACCGCGGTGGGCGTGGCCAGCCCCATGGCGCACGGGCAGGCGATGACCAGAACCGCCACCATGGTGATCAGCGCGCGGGTGAAGGGGGTGATGTCGGCATTGACCGGCAGCGGCGGACCCCACAGCATCCACCCGGCGAAGGTCAGCAGGGCAATGGCAATCACTGCCGGGACGAAGATGGCGGAGATTTGATCAGCCAGCTTTTGAATGGGCGCCTTGGAACCCTGGGCTTCTTCCACCAGGCGGACGATTTGCGCCAGGGCGGTTTCTTTGCCAATTTTGGTGGCTTCAAATTTGAAGCTGCCCAACTTGTTGATGGTTGCGCCGATGACGGGTGCACCGGGGCTTTTCTCCACCGGCAGCGATTCACCGGTCAACATCGATTCATCCACCGAAGAGCGCCCTTCGACCACCACGCCGTCCACGGCGATTTTTTCGCCGGGGCGCACCAGCACCACATCGCCGACCTTCACATCATCGATGGGCACTTCCAGCTCTTCACCGCCGCGGATGATGCGGGCGGTTTTGGCGCGCAAGCCCATCAGCTTTTTGATGGCTTCACTGGTGCGGCCTTTGGCGCGCGCCTCGAGGAACTTGCCGACTTTGATGAGGGTGATGATGGTGGCGGAGGTTTCGAAGTAGGTGTGACCCTCCAGCCAGCCCAGCACCACCGGGATGGAATACAGGTAAGCCACGCTGCTGCCCATAGCCACCAGCACGTCCATGTTGGCTGATCCGTTGCGCAGCGATTTGTAGGCGCCCACGTAGTACTGCCAGCCCACGTAGAACTGCACCGGGGTGGCCAGGGCGAAAAACAGCCAGTGAATCCACCAGGCGTGGGCGATGCTCATGGGTAGCAGACCGAAGTCGCGTGCCATGGAGAGGACGAACAGCGGCACGGTGAACAACAGCCCCACTGTCAGCAGGCGGCG
Organism: uncultured Anaerolineaceae bacterium; assembly: GCA_964580315.1. Classification (GTDB taxonomy): domain Bacteria; phylum Chloroflexota; class Anaerolineae; order Anaerolineales; family Anaerolineaceae; genus CAZOKH01. The sequence goes on from CAZOKH010000007.1 coordinate 38,739, forward strand.
CTGCTGGTCGATTTCTTTCTGGCGGGCGACGGCTTCGGCGTCTTCGGCCTCGCCGCCGGTCTCCAGGGCTTCAAAACCAGCCGAGGCGATGACTTTGCGCAGATCAGCCTGGCTGAGGATGGTGGGGATGTAGCGCACACGGGCGCGCTCGGCGGCAAAACTGACCTGCGCCTCCAGCACACCTTCCATGACGGACAGGGCTTTTTCCAGGCGGCGGGCGTCGTTGTCGTCGCTCAGGCGTTGAATCATCAGATCGGCTTCACCGGCAGCTACGCCGTAGCCGGCGCGTTCGACGCGCGCCACCAGGTCGGGCAGGGCGGCGCGGGCGGGGTCGAACTCCACCGTGGCGCGCTCTGACGACAGGTTGACGTTGGCGGTGGCAACGCCGTCCACTTTCTTCAGGTTGCGTTCCACCGCTGCCACACAGTTGGCGCAGGTCATGCCGGTGATGGGCAGGGTGAGCAGTTTGTTGTCAGCCATAGGGTTGCTCCAAATTCCATAAAATAGTACCAATAATCATTCGGGTAGGTTGGGTTGAGAGCGCTGTCATCGAAATAGAAAACAATTTTTGCCGCTCGAAACCCAACGTATTGATTTCATTTGACATTGGTGTGTTGGGTTTCAGGCGCTCCAGATGGTGAAATGGCATTGTTCTCATCCGCCTTCAACCCAACCTACGATTCATCCGCAACGCCGCTTGCCGAAATGACAAAGGTCTCTTCTTATTTTTCAGGCGGGTAGTTAATCTCGTTCAAAGTTGCCACAATTTGCTCTTCGCTGGCGGGGGCGCCAAAGGTGACGGTGGCCTGTTTGGTTTCGGCGCTGGCTTCCACGGCGGTCACGCCTTGCAATTCGCTCAGTTCGCTCTTGATGGTATGCACACAGTGCATGCAATTGATATTCGGAATTTTGTAAGTGACAGTAGTCATAATTGGGTTTCCTTTAATAAGTTTTAAGTGCGCGAGGCTGCTTCAAACACGTCCACAATCTCGCGCAGTTTTTGCTCGCGCTCGTCGGGATCTTCGCCGCGCACGGCGGCGATCAGGCACGAGTTGAGGTGTTGGTCGAGGATGAGTGTGCTGATCTTATTTAAAGCTGCCTGCACCGCCTGAATCTGGCGGATGATGTCAATGCAGTAAGCATCTTCTTCCAACATGCGCTGAATGCCGCGCAGGTGGCCCTCGGTGGTTTTCAGCCGTTGAATGGCATCGGTTCGATCGTGGTGCATAAATATCTCCTGTTTATCACCCCCCCCATAGGGGGTGGGGTTTGAGTTAACTATACGGGTTTTGCCCGATTAAGTCAAGCAAAATTTACCGGCAGTGTTGACCGATTTTCCCTACTTGCGTATACTCAAAAACAATGGATGAAATCACAGTAACAGATCAACAAGATTCAACAGCGGCTCGCCTGTGGGATATGGCCAAACTTTTCTTTCGCATTGGCGCCACCGCCTTTGGCGGACCAGCCTCGCTGATTGCCATGATGTATGATGAAACCGTGCTGCGCCGCAAATGGCTGACCGACCAGGAATTTTTGGACATGATTGGCGCCACCAATCTAATCCCGGGCTCCAATTCCACAGAAATGGCTATCCACATTGGCTATAAACGCGCCGGAAAGTGGGGAATGCTGGTGGCTGGGGTCAGTTTTTTCCTACCCGCGTTTATCATTGTGTTGGCCCTGGCGTGGGCGTATGTGCGTTTTGAAAAAATCCCTGAGGTTGGTATGCTGCTTTACGGCATCAAGCCGGTGGTGGTGGCGGTCATTTTTAAAGCGCTTCTCGGCCTGGGACAAAAAGCAGTCAACAGCAAACTGCTGGCTGTTCTCGCTGCTGGTGTGCTGGGGCTTTATTTTTTGGGCGTTAATGAAATCTTGCTGCTGTTCACAGGCGCACTGCTTTATATGTTCATTATCAACATTCATGATTTGCGAACAATGGCGGCGGGGGCGATCTTCCTTACACCTTTTGCCGGCTTAAAAGCGTTAACCGTTTCTGCTGCTGCTGCCGCATCCTCTGTTCCGTTCTCATTGCAATTAATGTTTCTCACGTTTTTCAAGATTGGCGCAGTCTTGTACGGCAGCGGGTATGTTTTGCTGGCTTTTTTGCGTTCTGACTTTGTGATGCGCCTGGGCTGGCTGACCGAGCAGCAGCTTCTGGATGCAATTGCGATTGGGCAGCTTAACCCCGGGCCCTTTTTCTCCACAGCCACTTTCATTGGCTATTTTTTAAGCGGTTATACGGGCGCAGTCATTGCTACGGTGGGCATCCTGCTGCCTTCCTTTATCCTGTCCATCATCACCAGTCCGTTGATTCCTCGCATACGCGATTCAAAATGGGTTGGCAGCTTTATGGACGGTATCAACGCGGCTTCGATTGGTTTAATGGCGGCCGTCACCTGGCAGATTGGCCGCGCGTCATTAATCGATCCTTTCACTATCATCCTGGCGCTGGCGGCGGCTGTAGCTTTGTTCCGCTTTAAGGTCAATTCAACACTGTTGGTGCTGGGTGGTGCGGCAGCCGGCCTGCTCAGCATGTTTTTTCGCTAATTTCCTGCTATTATCAATAAAATATTGACCAAATCTAAACCAAAAATAGACCAAAATAAGTCAAACTGTGGTATAAATAGCGAAAGGATCACACTGCTGGTCTTCCCATCATTCCCCACAAAACAAATTGCGGAGATTTTAGTCTGTGTGTCCTTGCTAACAGACTGCATAAAGGGCTTGAACTACCCTGACGAACTTCATTATGAAAAGCCCCTTCAATGCACAATCACATGGGAATATTTGCAGTCTGATAGACTGGCGGTCAACTTTTCATCACAGGGTTGACCGCCATTTATTTAATCTTTCACGCTCATTCCATTTTTTCCTCCATTCATCTGTTGGCCGCGGGCTGTGTATGGTTGCGATATAATACAGTCAAGGAGAATAAGCCCATGGCGAATCAATCCCCCAAAGACCTCACTCCCTCAGGCGGCATGTTCAACGAACTGGCGCTGCGCCTGAAGTTGATTGGCAAATTGATGCTGGACCGGCGGGTGCACCCGCTGTTGAAAGCGCTGCCCATCGGCACGCTGGTGTACCTGCTTAACCCCATTGACCTGCCCACCCCGCTGGACGATGCGGCAGTGATCGGCCTGGGAATGTATTTATTCGTTGAATTGTGCCCGCCGCAGATTGTGGAAGAACACATGCGTACTTTGAAAAGCGGCTCTTCCAACGCACTGCGCGACATTCCGCCTGAAGACACCGTGATTGACGGCGAATACCGCGACGTAACCCACGAGAGTGATAACGCCAACTCCCAACCGCCTGAATCTCCCCGGGAATAAAAACCGCTTCTCATTCGCACAATCAGGATTGTGTCCTCAATTGTCCTAAAAATCGGACGAAATGTTAAAACGAAACCGCTTGACGAGTCAGGCGGTTTTTATTATAGTAACTTCAACACAATCGTTTGATTGTCTGCACCTTTCAGGGTGTTACACCCTTCAGGGCGTTACACCCTTCACGGTGCTGGAGATGAAATTGTCACAGGGTAGAACCTGATCGATGCCGCGGCTGGCTGGCTTTCAACTCAGCCTACTGGGGAAACGTAATCTGCAAAATCCGGCAAATGTGGCTCTACCGTTTCAACCACAATAGAGAGGTGAAGAATGAAGCGTCAACTGTTAATCGTGATGTTGATGGTGTTATTAACGTCGCTTGCTTGCAGTTTCATGGGCTATACCATCGGGAAAACTGAAACAATCGAAGAAAGTTCTGAGCCGGTCATGCCCACTTCCAAAGTGAGCGGTGTGGGGCAAGCGCCCACAGCGGAACCTTCGGCGACTCCGTATCTGGCTCAACAGAACGAGTTTCTGGACAATTTTGACATTATGGCTCCCGAGTGGACCGAGCCCATGTGGCTGACCACCCAGGCGCTGCCCGGAAAAGAACAATCCAAAATCAGCTATGACGATGGGTGGTTGAGTTTTGAATTTTTTGACAAGGAAACCTACATTTATCAATTTAACCAGCGTCCGACGGATGCCAATGTGTTGGTGGAAGCCAGGTTCCAGGCCGGCGGGCAATTGCAAAACGGCGTCGCCCTGGTGTGCCGCGCGGCTACTGATTATTCGGCCTGGTATGAGTTCCGCGTATCCAGCACCGGTGATTATGCCATCTACCGCTATGATCAGGCATTGAAGGATGATGATAAGAACCCTTATGTTCAACTGGAGAAGGGCGTTACAGATACCATTAAACCGATGAAGGAAAACGTGATGCGCGTGATGTGCAAAGATACCACCCTGACGCTGGAAATGAATGGCGAACCGGTGGTCACCGAGCAAAACGCTGACCTGAAAGAGGGCGGCCTGGTGGGTTTGGGCGCCATGTCAGCCGATGTGATGCCGGTGGTAGTGCGCTTCGATTATTTCTCAGTCACAACTCCCTGAACGTGACCGAGAACTCCAAACGAGAAGGGCTGCCCTCGCCAGAGCAGCCCTTCTTTTTTTGCCACAGATGAACACGGAAGCTAATTTGTTTCTGTGTTCAATAGCTTGTTATTCGGTGACGGTTACTTCCACAAAGTCTTCGTAGCTGTTGCCGTCCAGGTCTTCAGCGATGATGCCTACAACATAATCGCCAGCCATGCCTTCGTAAGGAACCAGTTCAAAACCCTGCTCCCCAAAGGTGATGGTGCCGCCGTCATAGTAAACAAATTCGCCCTCAGGGTCTTTATCGAATTCCAGCCATTCTTCTTCGATGGTGAAACTATCGCCATCTTCGGGATAAATCACATCGGGAGCTTTACCGGTATCTTCTTCATTTGATTCACTAAAGACGTAGGCTTCCACAAAGGCGCCGTTGGCGTCAAACACCAGGAAGGCTTCGCGACCTTCCTGGTCGCCGGCAAAGGTGTAAGTACCCCACAGGGTATAGTAAGTGTCTTCAGCAGTGATACCGTAGGTGTCTGGCACTACCGCTGCAAATTCTTCGGTGACGCCGTCGCTGACCATGTAAATGGTCGGAGACCATTCGACTGCGAATTCAATACTTGAATCATCGCTCCAAACCGGATAGGTAACTCCGCCTACTTCCTCGTTCTCTTCAGAGGCGATGAAATCGGTATCCACGGTCACGTAGGATTCAGATTCTTCGTCATAGTACAGGGTGTAAATATAGATGTACCCGATATTCTCGCCTTCCAGCGACAGGTCAATATCCAGTGTATCGGATACGGAAATCTCTTCGGCGGAGGCGGTGAGGGAATTGAAGGTGATTTCACCGGCGCCGGGGGCAGTTACGGTTGCACTGGCTTCAGGGGCTGAGGCTTCGGCAATTTCGGTGAAGTCTTCAACAGTCGATTCGGCTTCCACCACAGTCAGATCAACCGCAGTTGGATCGATTTTCTTGCCAGTGTAATGAAAAGTCAGGAAATCATCCCACAGAGATGCAGCCGAAAAACGTCCGGCTGTTTTGATATAGGACAACCATTCCGAGTCGATGGTCTGTTCATACAGGCCGGAGTTGGGGAAATAGATGGTAAAACCGGTCGAGCCGGGGCGTTCGGGGCCGTGTTTCTCGTTGACGGCTGAGGCGGCAACGGCATCAATGACGCCGCTGGCGGCGGTTTGCACAGCGGGGTCGTCAATGGTTTCTTGCAGCAAGGCGGCAAAGTGCCCCAGGTCGATATACGGCTGCTGGCTTTCTTTGCCAAAAATGCTGGTGTAGGCCTGGGCGCGGGCGCGCGCTTCAGCCACGTCAGATTGATCAACGGCGGCTAATGCAACCACCAGTTCGTTGATGGCGGCGTTGAGGTCGCCAACGGTGCTTGAATCGACCGCCGTCAGGGTGATGTTGTTGCCAAAAACCTCGGCAACTTGCTCAGCGGTGGGTTCACCGGTGGTTTCCAGGGTTTCAGCCACCAAATCGGCGCGGGCGCGGTCATCGGTGATGCGCCCGTCCTGTTCGATATAGCTGTCCACGATGGCCTGCGCCAGTTCAGCGCTGTCCATGGAGGGATCGTCGGTCAGGGCTTGCAGGAAACTGGAGTACGCCCAGCCCAGCGCCGGTTCGGTCTCTTCAGAAGCCACGGTGTATTTGGCGTAGGGCGCCACAGCGCTGATGGATTCAACCTGCGCCATCAGGCAGGCGTCGAAACCAACCACTTCAAATTGACCAATGCCGGTATCGGCCACAATTTGCGCCAGGGCTTCGTCAATTTTGTCCATGGTCATCTCGCTGAATTCGGTGGGATCGTTGTCGCTCCAGCCACCGGGCCAGCCCATGCCGTGATCTGAAAGGATCAGCACGTATTTTTCAGCCGGGTAATTGCTGATTGCCCATTTGGCAAATTCAACCAGGGTCTGGCTGCTGCCCATGTCCACTTCGCCCAGGTCTTCCAGTTCTTCAGAAACGAGTTCTTCCATCTCGCCGCTTTCATCATATTGAACCAGGAAGCGTTTGGCGGTGGTGAAATCGTCGCCGCCGTCATAGCCGCCGTCCAGGCGGTCAATCTGCGAGACGATGGTCACCGCGTCACCGGAGCCGACCATTTCGGCTTCGTTCAGGTCGATGAAGATGTCTTTTTCCAGGGTTTCGTCGTCGGCATCCTGGTAGAGCATTACCAGCCAGGTGCTTGCTTCACCCTTGGGTTGTTCTTCAGCCAGGTCTTCAGCAGATGCTTCACTGCTGCATGCACTTAACAAAAAACTTAGCGCGAAAACGAATGCCAGCAGGATGTTGAAAAATTTGTTGTTCATAGTTTTTTCATTGGATCCTTATTGATTAGGTGGAATTAGAGTACTTTCTTACCATGTTTCACCCTCCTTATAACAGCGCAAGAGTTTTTATGAGGGCATATGCGCACAAGGAGGGTGGAAAGTGGAGAAAGAAGAATCTCGAAGTTTTTCTGATCTTAGGATGATTTGCTTGGGATTTGTGGAATCAACCACTGCACGAAGGCGTGCGGTGAACGGGTTTGCATATAGAGTTTGCCGGGACCGGTGATGTGCACCACCAGGCCTTCACCGCTAAGCACGGTGGATTTGAAACCGCCCACACTCTTGGTTTCAACGCTCATTGATTCGTTGAAGGCCACCAGGTGGCTGGTATCCACGATATATTTCTCGCCGGCTGCCAGGGTTTTTTCCAGGATGGCGCCGTAGGAAGACAGCAGCAGTTTGCCTGAGCCGGTCATTTGCAGCATGGAAATGCCTTCGCCCGACAGGAAAGCTTTGCTGCTGAGCTTGGTGTTGACTTCCACGGTGGTTTCAGAAGCCAGGTAAGAACCCGACTGCACCAGCATGGGTTCGGTCACATCCACCACAAACACATCACCGGGCAGTTCGGGGGCTACAGCAATTTCACCGCCGTTGGGACCCGCCTGGTAGAAGTTTTGGAAAAAGCTTTCGCCGCCCAGCAGCGAGCGCCCCAGCGACTTGAACAGGCCGCCTTCGGCTTTTGTTTCAATGGTCACATCGGGAGTCATCCCCACCATGGCACCGGATTCAGCGCGAATGCGCTCGTTTGGATTCAATTTGATGGTGGCAAGCGAATAGGAAGGACGAAAAGAAATTTCTACGTTCATGTTGAGAAGCCTCTCTACAAAAAATTGATGAATGACATACTATAATTCAGTATAGTATAAATGAAAATGAATGCCCATTAACAAATGTGAAAGTTTCGTTAAAAAAACGTGATAATTCAGGACAGAATTACAACCTATGCTGACCATCCTACTGGTTGATGACGAAGAGGCTATCACCGGCAGCCTGGAACCGTTGTTTGAACGCGCGGGTTACCGGGTGGTGACCGCCGCCAATGGGCAGCAGGCGCTGCAGCGGTTAGAATCCGAAAAGGTGGATGCACTGATCCTGGATGTGCTGATGCCGTTGTTGGATGGGCGCGCCGTACTGCGCCAACTGCGCCAGGCGGGCAACTGGACGCCGGTGATTTTACTGACACAGGTGGGCGAATCAACCGAGCGCGCCCTGGCGCTGGAAGAAGGCGCAGATGACTACCTGAACAAGCCGTTTGATCCTCATGAACTGCTGGCGCGCCTGCGCGCTGTGCTGCGCCGCGCCCACCCCGGGCAGCCTTCCCTGGCATCTGCCTGGCAGCTTGCTGCGGGTGAGTTGAAGATTGACCGCCGCGCCCGCCGGGTTTGGCTGCATGAACAGGCAATTTCCCTTACCCCAAAAGCCTATGCCCTGCTCGAATATTTTCTGTTGCACCCCGATGAACTGCTGACCCGCGATCGCCTGCTCGATGCCGTGTGGGGTTGGGACTACCCGACCGGCACACGTACCGTTGATACGCGCGTTGCCGAATTGCGCCGCGCCCTGCTGGACGACGCTGATCATCCACAATACATCGAGACATTACCCGGTGAAGGTTACCGCTTTATTGCTCCAGTACAGCCGTTGCCATGAAATCTTCTCACAAAGGCATTTTTCTGGCTTTCATTCCCTTGCTGGCAGGCGTTGTGTTGTCGGTGGGTATTTACGCCTGGGCGCAGCCGCTGACGATCTATCAACTGCAATTTGACCTGAGCAGCCTGACGTGGTTGGCGAGTGCGTTGTTCACCACATGGCTGCTGAGCCTGTGGCTGGCTCGCCGGCTGGCTGGAAGGCGTTTTAAACAGCGATTAGATCAACAGCAACGCGAACAGGAAGAAGCTCACCGGCGCTTTTTGCATCGCCTGGACCATGAGATGAAGAATCCGCTGACTGCCCTGCGTGCCCTGCTGGTAAACCTGGAAGATGCCGCTTTGCCGGAGGAACGCCACGCCCTGGCACAGGATGCCCGCCGCCAGGCGGAACGCCTGAGCCGCCTTGCTGGAGATTTGCGTAAACTGGCGGAATTGGATGATCGTCCATTAGAACAAGAGCAGGTGGATATCCCTGAACTGCTAAACGAAGTTGTTGATACCATGCTCAGTCAGCCGGAAAATGCCGGACGCCAGTTGAAATGCAGCATTGCTGAAGTGCCCTGGCGCTTGCCGCCCGTCACCGGCGACCGCGACCTGCTGATGCTGGCGTTTTACAACCTGGTGAACAATGCGCTCAAGTTCAGCCGACCGGAAGATGTGGTGGAAGTGCGCGCCGCAGAAGCCAACCGCGCCGTGGTGGTTGAGGTGGCTGACAATGGAGCGGGCATCGAGCTGGACGACCTGCCGCGCGTGTTTGAAGAGCTGTTCCGCGGCGCCAATGCCCGTGGCAGCGAAGGCAGCGGGTTGGGACTGGCGCTGGTGCAGCGCGTGGTGACCCTGCACGGCGGCGAGGTGAGCGTGCAAAGCCGGCGCGACGGTCAGCGCGGGGTGTTGTTCACCGTGCGCTTGCCGGTTGTCGGCGGTGTTACCAAACGGTAACAGGTTTGTCATAGGCGTGTAACAATGGGGTGATAAGCTGATGGCTGAAAAAATCTCGGAGGTTATTTCGGATAGAAAACCAATCATTTGTCACTTCGACGAACGCATAGGATTGATGTGCAAATGCGGCAATGCGCGCGAGGAGAAATCTGAAAGCCAGAAAAAAGATTTCTCACTGCGCTCGAAGTGACAGAATAGAATGAATTGTTTTCAAATCTGTTGGATGACCTTCAAATGGATGGAGGATTTAGTGAAACGCATTCTCTTCATGTTTTTTATAGCAATTATCAGCCTGGCAGCGTTGACCGGCTGCGGCAATATTCAGATTGCAGTGCAGCAACCAGATAAACCGGCTGAAGAACAACCGCTTGAACAGACGCCTGCCCTGGAAACGCTCACTCCGTCGCTAAACCTGCAATCTGATTCGGAGACCATTCGACAACGACTGTTGTTTAGCTACACCACCTGGCAAAGCCTGTGGGCAAATGCCGAAACCCTGTATTACAACCCCGAGAACCCCGGCGGCGAGCCAACAGAGCGCTTTCGCACGCAGATATGGGTTGAACCCAATCGCCTGCATTACCGCGTGCTGACCGGGGACCTGGACGGCAGTCCAAAGTATGTTCAGGTTTCAGACGGCAGCCAGGACGTGTTTATGAATTTGCAAAGCGGTGAAATCGAACGGTCTGACCTTTCGCCGTATGCGCGGGATGTTAAAAAATATGAGCCGCCTGTGGTGGTGAGCGACACGGTTTATCCGCACCCGCTGAGCGGCGCACTGCGCACCCCGCTTTCGGATATGATTTTTTCCAGCGGCCTGGGGCAGCGCAGCGGAACTTTCACCCCGGTGCGCATGGAATTTGCAGCCGGGCGCGAGGCGCTGGTGGTGGAATGGCGGCGCGAAGCTGATGTGCTGGTAGACCGCTTCTGGATTGATTCACAAACCGGCATTTTGCTGCGCTGGCAAAAATTTGGCAAACCGGGCGGCGACCAGCCGGTCAGCGACATCACCCTGACGGCGGTGGAGATTAACCCGGCGCTGGATGAGGCACTCTTCAACCTGCAAATTGGCGAGCCGCCGCATTTCGTCATCGACAGCAGTGCGGCGCAAATTGCCGAAACCAGCCCGGCCCCCGGTGCAACATCTGAAGGGCAACAGCCAGCTCAGCCAGGCGGCGCTACTCAACCGAAATTGTCCAATCCGTCTGAAACTCAGCAGGTTGCCAGCGCGCCGGTGGAGCAGCACAGCACAGCTCCGGAGGGCGGCGAGCTGTATTTTACATTGATGAGGAATGACAATGGAACGCTCAACATGCGCCTGGTGCGTATGTCAGCCGCCTGCCTGACGAATGGATCGGAATGCCGGTGTTGCAAGAGGTGCCCGGTTATCCCAACCGCGATCAAAGCATTCTTCCTCTGAAGTGGGCGCCCGACGGCAGCCTGGCGGTGGTGCCCTACCTGGCAACTTCCGGTAACAATATGACTGCGCTCTACCGCTACAATCCGGCTGACGGGAGCTGGGTGACCCTGACCGAAGCGCCCATCATTAATGAAACTGCCTGGTCAACCAACAGCCAGTGGCTGGCAGTAGTGACACAGGATAACGAGAATGTGCAGCGTTTGCTGATCACCCGGCCAGACGGCTCGCAGGCGCAAACTGTGGCAGAATCGGACATGGATCAGGATTTTCAGCATTTGTTTTTGGGCGGCTGGCGCGGCGACCAACTCATTTTCACCGTCTCCAACCGTTCTTCCAGCCGCATTTTCGGCGTCTATCCACAGGCGGAACCGGTTCAATTGAAGGTGGTGGAACGGAATGATGTGATGTTTTTTCCCTCGCCCGATGGAAAAATGATGGTGACGGTGGAACGCACCAGCGGCGACGCTCTTCTGCGCCTGGATGCTGCCGGAGAGAACCCGGTCACCCTGGCGAGTTTTCAAAACGCCAGCATTGGCGCCTGGGCTTGGTCGCCAGACAGTCATTGGGTCGCCTTTTCGGTGTATGACAACGGCAGCCAGGTGTATGTCATCCGACCGGACGGCAGTGACCTGCGCCAGGTATACAGCGGCGGCGACGTGACCAACATCGTGTTCAGTCCTGACGGCAGCCGCCTGTTGATCGAAGCGGCGCAGGATGGACTGTTCCATCTTTATATCACCGCTTTGGACGGCGGCAGTGCGCAAATTTTGCAGGCGCCGGGTCTGCGCCTGGATGAAGATTGGATGGGCGTGTCCTGGCGTTATCCGCCGGCTTCGTAACATTATTTGCAATTGCCAATTTTGTCATTTTGACGAGCGCAAAGAATTGCTTTTGACAGAAAGCAATGTGCGCAAGGAGAAATCCAAACGAAAGATTTCTCGACCCTTTCAGCCTTCAGTGATCAACCGGGCAGCACAAAGTGGGTCTCGAAATGACAGAAACGGCAGACGGCTACTTGCTGAACGTGCCTATCAACTCGGTTTGTGAAAGAATGTGCCCGCTCATGGCGGATTCCACATTCTTTTTGCTGTCTTTGTCGGTCAGGTTGAGGGTGGTATCCAGGGCGTACAGTTTGAAGAAATAGCGGTGCGTGCCCATGGGCGGGCAAGGCCCGCCGTAATCGGAGCGTTTCCAACTGTTGCGCCCGGTCACGGCTTCGGCGGGCAGGGCGGTGCTGGCGCCTTCTTTCAGCTCGGTCAGGCTGGCGGGCAGGTTAAACACCACCCAGTGATCCCAGGTGCCTATCGGGGCGTCGGGGTCGTCCATAATCAAAACCAGGCTGGCGGTTCCGGCGGGCGGCTGGCTCCACGCCAGTGGGGGCGAAATATCTTTGCCTTTGCAGGAATAGACCGCCGGGATGGCGTTTCCGGCGCTGAAAGCTGAACTGGTTAATTGGAAGGACATGCTTGGTACCTCCTGGGGTGTGGCTAATTCTTCTGCCGGAGCGGCCGGGCTTTCAACGGCGGCGGGAGCAGACTGGCAGGCGCTTAACGCCAGCAGAAGCATGCTAATATACAGGGTGATACGGACAGTTCTGTTTATCATGGTTTATTTCCATATTTGCACAAAATCAGACCACAGGTCAACACAGAGGAAACCTGATTTTTAAAAATATCTGTGTTGATCTGTGTCCATCTGTGGTTTCGTTTAAATTATAACCACAGGATTAGCGGGTTGCAAATCGACTGCCTGCTCCTTTGCGGTAAAATGGAACCAGATTAAAGTTCGCACGGAGAAGCTATGCGTAAAGTATCCTTGATCCTGATGGGGTTTGGAAATGTGGGACAGGCGGTGGCGCGTCTGATTTTGCGCAAAAGCCCGGCGCTGGAAGATCAATTTCAGCTGCGGGTAAAGGTGAGTGGAATTACCACCGGGCGGCACGGCCGCGCCATTGATCCGCGCGGGCTGGACCTGGAAGCCGCGCTGAACTTGAAGCAGCAGGGGAAATCGCTGGATGCGTTGAGTTATCACAAAGCTCCACAGGATAACTGCGAATTCATTCGCACCTGCCCGGCGGACGCGGTATTCGAAACCACCCCGGTCAACCATCAAACCGGGCAGCCGGCCATTGACCACCTGCGCGCCGCATTACTCAGCGGCAAGCACGCCGTTACAGCCAACAAGGGGCCGGTGGTGCACGCATTTCAGGAACTCAATAGCCTGGCGCAGCAGAACGGACTGCGTTTTCTGTATGAATCGACCGTGATGGATGGCGCGCCCATCTTTTCGCTCATTCGGGCGGCGCTGCCCGGGGCGGAGGTGCACGGTTTTCACGGGATACTCAATTCCTGCACCAATTTGATTCTGGAACGCATGGAAAGCGGCGATGATTTTGAAGCGGCGGTGGACTATGCCCAGCAGATTGGCATTGCGGAGACCGACCCCACCGCTGATGTGGACGGATGGGATGCGGCTATCAAAGTGGCGGCCTTGAGCACGGCTGTGCTGGGGGTTCCGCTCACCCCGCAGCAGGTGCGGCGGGAGGGCATTGGCGGCATTTCAACGCAAATGATGCAGGCAGCGCTTGGCGACGGTGAACGTTGGAAGCTGGTATGCCGGGCGGCGCGCACACCAGACGGCGTGGACGCCAGCGTGCAGCCGCAGCGGGTTAGCCCGCGCTCGCCGTTGTACAGCGTCAATGGCACCAGTTCTTATGTGGAATTTGAAACCGATGTGCTGCCCGGCCTGGGCGTGCTGGAAAATGACCCCAGCCCGGAGACCACCGCATACGGCATGCTGGCAGATTTGTTGAATATCCTGCGCGGCGTGTAGCCTGAAGGATTGGACGGATGGGATTTCTTGATCATCACCGCATTTATCTGGGACTGGGCGCCAACCAGGGCGACCGGTTGACTGCCCTGCACAAGGCAGCAGCTGAACTTTCACCGGCGGTGACCGTTTTGCGTGCTTCTTTGATTTATGAAACCGAGCCGTGGGGGTATGTCGATCAGCCGAAGTTCTTGAACCAGGTGATTGAAGCTGAAACCACGCTGGATCCCATGCAGTTGCTGGCATACCTGAAAGGCATTGAACGGCACATGGGGCGCCTGCCCACCTTCCGCTACGGCCCGCGAATCATTGACCTGGATATCCTGTTGTATGAAGACCAGGTCATTGAAAACCCCTTTTTGCAGGTGCCGCACCCGCGCCTGGCTGAACGCGCCTTTGTGCTGGCACCCCTGGCTGAACTTTCGCCCGATTTGCTGCACCCGCAATTGCTCAAGAGCATGGCGCAATTGTTGAGCGAAATCGACGCCGGGGGAGTAATCCCCTTCGGAGTTTGACCATGACGAAAAAACTCTTTGCGCCGCAATGGGGCAAACGCACCTACGTTATGGGTATTGTCAACCTGACCCCCGACAGTTTTTCGGGCGACGGGTTGTTAAATGAAACCGAACCGGTGATGGCTGCTTTGCAGCAGGCACAGCAGTTTGTGCAGGCCGGGGTCGATATTTTGGACCTGGGCGCTGAAAGCACGCGCCCCGGCGCGCAAGCCGTGACGGCTGATGAGGAGCAGCAGCGCCTGCTGCCGGTGCTGCAAGCCCTGGTGAAGGCTGACCCGGGCGTGCTGATTTCCATTGATACCTACCGGGCATCCACGGCGCAGGCGGCGCTGGAGGCCGGAGCGCACTGGATTAATGACGTGTGGGGGCTGCGCGCCGACCCGCAGTTGGGCGAGGTGATCGCCCGCGCCGGCGCCTGGGCGGTGTTGATGCACAACCGCAGCCGCCCGGCGGACGCCGATTTGCAGGCGCGCCTGGGCGGACGCTATGTGGGTGTGCAGTATGAGGACCTGATGCAAGACGTGATTGCCGAGCTGCGCCTCAGCCTGCAACTGGCGCAGGCGGCGGGCATTCCCGATGAGCACATTTTGCTCGACCCCGGCATTGGGTTTGGCAAGACGGTGGAGCAAAACATGGAATTGATCGACCGCCTGGGTGAGATCCGCGCACTGGGTTACCCGGTGCTGCTGGGCCCCTCACGTAAATCCTTCATCGGTTACACCCTCGATTTGCCGCCCGATCAGCGCGTGGAAGGAACAGCCGCCGCGGTGGCGGTAGGCATTGCGCGCGGCGCCGATGTGGTGCGAGTGCACGACGTGAACGCCATGCTGCGGGTTGCCCGCATGACAGACGCCATTGTGCGCCGTTGAAAGAACCCCCGCCTATGCCGCAGCCAATTTCCGCCTCTCCATCTCAAACACCATTGCAGCGCGTGCTGGCCTGGATCAGCGCCCGCGACCGCTGGCTGATGGCGGGCTTTGCGCTGCTCTACCTTGCTGTTGGGGTGGCCACCCTGCGTCACTACGGCCTGACCTGGGACGAGGGTCTGGGTAACGTGTTCTTTGGCGAGCGTTATTTTTATTACCTGACCACGTTTAAAGCAAAATTTCTTGATTTTGGCGCTGATCTGTCGGCTTTGCGGTACCTGCCTTTGCGCACATCCCTGGCGCCCTTTCGCGCCTATCC
>CAZOKH010000008.1:0-53651 GCA_964580315.1 uncultured Anaerolineaceae bacterium
GGAATATATGACAGCCCGGTACAGGAGCACGCCTATCTGCAACCAGAAGCAGGAATTTCCTATATAGACGATGAGGACCGGATAACCGTGGTCGTCTCTGGACAATGGGTGCATGAAGAACAAAAAGAAATTGCCCATGCGCTGGGTATCCCCAGGGAAAAGGTGCGAGTGATTTACCCGGCTATTGGCGGTGCCTTTGGCGGTCGGGAAGATATTTCTGTGCAAATCATTTTGGCCCTGGCAGCCATGAAGTTGAATGAACGTGGCACTCCGCGGCCGGTAAAAATCATTTGGAGCCGTGAAGAATCAATCATTGGCCATGCAAAACGCCACGCTTACACAATCCATGCCCGCTGGGGAGCAACCAGGGATGGAAAAATTATTGCTGCTGAACACAAAATAGTGGCTGATGGCGGCGCATATAATTACACATCCACTTCAGTCCTTGGCAATGCGGTTGTCATGAGTACAACGCCATACGATATTCCCAATGTAAATGTGGATGGCGCTGCATACTACACCAACAATATTCCCGGCGCAGCTTTTCGGGGGTTTGGCGGCCCACAGGCAGCTTTTGCCAGTGAAATGCAGATAAACAAACTGGCAGAAGTATTAAACATTGATCCAGTCGAAATCCGACTGTGCAATGTGCTGAAAGAAGGTTCAGACACCGCAACAGGAACACCACTGCCTCCAGGGGTAACAATAGAAAGCGTAATTGAGCAGTGCGCCCTGAGTGCCGGTTGGGAGAAGACCCCCAAAGGTTGGTCCCAAAAGCAAAAACCAGGTAAAGAAGTCCCGGGAAAGCCCTATATCAAACGTGGTTCAGGGTTCGCCTGTGCGTTGAAGAATGTTGGCTTTTCCTTTGGTTTTCCCGAGGAATGCTGGGCAACCATCGAGTTGATCGGCAACAAGACCATCGATAAAGCAATCTTATATCATGCAGGAACAGATGTAGGGCAGGGAGCGCACACTGTTTTCAAACAAATGGCGGCTTCAGCATTGGGCATTTCCATTGATAAAGTGGAATTGGTCATTCAGGATACTGCCACATCAGATAATGCTGGCAGCACATCAGCTTCACGAATGACCCTGATGGCGGGCAATTCCATTGTGGGCGCCGCTAAACTGGCGCTGGATGCCTGGAATAAAGAAGAACGTCCAGCCATTGGAAAATACCAATACACACCGCCCAAAACCACTCCGCTTGATCCAGAAACCGGCAAATCATTTCCCAATTTCACCTATGGCTACGTGGCTGAATATGTTGAAGCTGAAGTCGATGTTGAAACCGGCCAAATACACCTGACCAATGTTTTGTGCGCAGATGATGTGGGCAAGGCAATCAATCCCGAACAGGTGCGCGGGCAAATTGAAGGATGTATTGTACAGGCTGCTGGCTATTCCATCATGGAAAATTTTGTTCAGCAGGGCGGCCGGCCTTTGACACGAACCTTATCGACTTACTTAATACCGACTGTTTTAGACATTCCAGACAAAGTAGAGTCGCTCATCCTTGAATATCCCGATCCCATTGGCCCCTGGGGCGCGCGCGGTATGTCGGAGATGCCTTTCTTGCCAATGGCGCCGGCGGTGATACAGGCAGTGCATGATGCAACGGGTGTCTGGTTTGATCAGTTTCCATTAACGCCAGAGCGTGTGCTCATGGGGATTGAAAATAAGAAGTAAGCGCCCGCACGAATAAAAAATACAATGCCCCTGAAATAGAAACAGGGGCATTATTTATGGAAATGAGTATTTTGAACACACAAATAAAAAAACAGAAGCAGAAAAGAATGGTTGCGGGGATCATATTAGCCGCCGGTGGGTCAGTGCGAATGGGACAGCCCAAGATTTTGTTGGACTGGAAAGGGAAACCGCTCATCTGGCATGCCGTTCACAAAGCCAGGCAGGCTGGCCTGGACCCGGTGATGGTTGTTCTTGGCGCAGTTATGCAACCGGCCGTGCATGAAATTTCTGAGTTTGGCGTCACCATAGTTGAAAACCCGGCATGGCAAAATGGTCAAAGCACATCACTAAAAACAGGGGTTTTGGCGCTTCCCGGCGATGTGGAAGCCGCAATAATCATGCTGGCAGATCAACCGCTCGTTTCAGTTGAACTGCTTGAAAATGAAATCGACCTATTTCTCAATCATCATGCTTCACTGGTGGCGCCGCGCATGGATAACCACCCCTCCACGCCTGTTCTATTCGCGCGGCAATATTTTGAGGAGTTAATCACTGGAATTACCGGCGATCAAGGGGGGAGAACATTGCTTTCCAAATACCCGGTTACCTGGCTGGATGACTACCCGGTTGAAATATTCACGGATATTGATACGCTGGCAGATTATCACAATTTATGACCTGTAGGTTCATAAACTGTGTATAATCACTCATTATCAATCACAATACAGGTATAACAAGGAAAAAAATGACTGTTTTAGGATTATGGAGAATATCCAACAATAACGTAACCCCCAGGTTAAAAGAAATTGAGATGCCGTGCAATTCTTCTCTGGACGAATGCTCACTAAGTATTCCCGGTGGAGCATACACAACTTTTCGCACATTTAATCACTGGAATGCACTTCACCTTGACGATCACTTTCGTCGCCTGGAAGAGACATCAGAACTCATTAATGGCAAACAATCCGTTGACAAAGACAACATCCGCATCGTTTTAAAACAATTGCTACAACAATATGAAGAAATTAGTGAACTTCGTATCCGCTTGACGCTGGACCTGGTCAAATTTCCGGGTGATCTTTATATCATGGTGGAACCGCTGGCTGTTCCCACCGCAAACATGTATTCCAATGGAGTGAAAACCATCACCGTGGCATTGTCCCGATCCAACCCAAAGGCAAAAGCCACTTCGTTTATTGGGCAATCGGCAACCCTTCGCAACAAATACCCGGGTGACATCAACGAGTCCTTGATGGTTGATCAGCAAGGCTATATTTTGGAAGGAATCAGCAGCAACTTCTTTGCCATTAAGAATGGTGAAATCTGGACGAATGACAGGGATGTTTTATCCGGAATTACCAGGAAAATTGTCATGGAAGAAGCCCTAGCTGAGAACCTGGTCATGCACTATGAATCAGTGAAAACTTCCGAGATAGGTGAACTGGATGAGGCTTTCATTACAAGTTCCAGTCGGGCAGTTTTGCCCGTTGTGAAAATTGACGAAAACACAATTGGCGATGGAAAACCGGGAAAAATCTCTCTTCTGCTACTCAATCGTTATACCAAACGGGTTGAGAGCGAGATTCAGCACATTTAGTCGTCGGAATCGTCAATTCCCAACTCTCCTGATTCATCCGAATCAAATTCGGCTGGAGTGATCTCACCAGCCTCATAGAGCGCAATTAACTCTTGCGCTGCTGCCACATTTTTGGGCTCAACGTAAATCCTACATTCTCCCAGCGGTCCAATTGTCAGGCCGTATGTGAGACCAACACTTTCTTGCATGATGAATGCCCTGATCCCATTTGATTCCAGGAATGCCCGCATCATCTCTGCGTCCAAAGCGCCGTGGGCTACATATATCGATTCGTGTCTGTTCATTTCAATAACCTCACCAATCATCCCGGTAAACGAGCGATTAAACCAGATTTTCCACGCGGTTTGCCATTCACCTCATGCTCACGTTCAATATACAAAAGAATATCCCAATCTTGAAACAAACTTTTCAACTCTCCCGGTTCAAGGTAATGCTCACGTGAAAAATCTCGATCCTCTTGCTTCATTACAGGCAACACGCATAAGGTTTCAACCATGATCATACCACGAGGTTTCAGCATCTTTTTAAAGTTCACAAATAAATCTCTCTGCAGGTAATTAAAATTCATCACAAGGTCGAATTTTCTATCCAATAATGAGAATTGAGTAAGATCAGCCACAAAGGCTTTTATCCCCGGCACACGATCCCTGGCCATTTTTACAGCATTGTAGGCAACATCAACCCCAACAACATCCCAATTTCGTTTTACGAGAACTTCAGCATTCCAACCCAATCCCATGGCAAAATCCACCGCTGAACCCGGAACAGGCAAGAGATGAAGATGGTCTAATAACAACTGGTTTGGTCCTCTCGAAAGAACTTCTCCAGGGGTTTTGTAACGTAAATTCCACACTTTAGTTTCGTTAATGGATAATGAATTCATTGGAAATTCTCAATTTTGTCAGCTTTCTTAATTAATCGATTCAAGCGATGTTCAATTTCTTGCTTGATCACTGAACGAGGTAAGTTAGGAGTAAGGTATTGCGGTTTACCAATACATTTAGCGGCCTGTTCCGTCCAGTGCATGGCAGCAGATATATTTCTGGTCTTGTGTTCATAGTACTTTGCCAATTCAATGCAAGCGTTAATTTGATCACAATTGGCTGCCAACTCCCAAAGCTCAAGCGCTTTTTCCATCTTTCCCTGGTTTCTGGATAATCGGGCAAATTTGTCAAGAGTCTGGATCATAAACGGTTGCGGCAGCACCTCATGGATACTCTTGCGGTAGAGTGTAATGGCGGTTTCGATATCGTTAATCTCATGAAAAATTCGTGCTGCCTCCGCCAGATCCATCCCGGGCATTTCTGGTGTCGACAAAGGGTTGTTTAGAAAGTCGTTCACCAGTTTAAACAAGGCTGCCATTGATACGATATCCATTTCATTGTGATAGAAGACGCCTTGTAATGGTCTAGCATCCTGATTGTGCAAATAGTCAAAATATATTTCAGGCACCATCCAACCGGGCACTTCATCCTGTGTACGGTTAAAACGCAAGATTTCGATTTCCAGCGTGGATAGTGATTTGCTGGCAAGTCGTTTATTCCATAACCTTCTGGCTGCACGCAGCATATCCATGTGCATTTTATCTACGAAATAATCGGGAAATTGGTTAAGAACACAGCGCGTGCGCAGCAGTGGAATATCAAAGGCTTTTCCATTAAATGTTACAAATGTATCAAAGCGGGCAACTATATCTTCTAAAACGGACAACATACCGGGTTCGTCGGCAGGATTTCGAATGAAAAGTTGTTGAACATGAAATTCGTCTGCGTTGAAGAATCCTAACCCCAGGAGAAAAGCAAAAGTTCCCGTACCGCCTGACAGACCACTGGTTTCGGCATCCAGAAAAAGCAGCTTTTCCGGGGAAAATTGGCTTTCGGTTGAAGCGATTTTCATCCAGCGTTTAAAGGGGGTGATATGAGAAGGTGGTTTTAACGAACTGATTCCTTGCGTGTGATCAAGTGGATATTTGCGAATCAACGAAAAAGCATCACCAACTGGTGTATTGATCCATTCGCCATCCGGGAAAATGGATTCAATATCCCGGTGCGGGATTTTGGCCGGGGTACGCAGCAGGTTGTTTGCCCCCACCTGCACACCCAGCAAGCGCAATTTATCGCTTAAACCATTGAGCAAATCGGTCATTTTGTATAAACCAGTTGTTTTAACAGGGCCAGGGTTTCAAGTTTACCACCACTGCCCAGTTCTCCCGGCGGACCGACACAGGAAGGGCAGCCGTCCTGACACTCACAATTTTCAACCAGCTCCAGGGCTCCTTGCAGCAACTCATGATGAAGCGAATAAAGCTCTTCAGACAGGCCAATGCCGGCAGGAACCTGGTCATAAATCATTACCATGGGACCTTCTATCCCAACCGGGTCTGAATGCGAGCCGAGATCCGAAATGTCACACATGAGAAACAGGGGGGCGAGTTGGTGTAACACATACCTCAAGCCGCTTAGCCCGCTGCGCATTTTTACCACAGTTTCGGCGCGCCGATGACATGACGGACAAAGTGTCACCAGGTTTTCTAGCCGATGCGCCTCTTCAGGATTTTGAAAATTTCGAAACGGTATTTTGTGATGGACATGATGCGGTCGATCTGTTTCAACAGCACCGCACATCTGGCAGGTGAATGAATCCCTACGCCGAACTCGGCTGCGAATTTCATCCCACATTTTGCCATATTTGTTTTGATTATTTGTCCAAAGTCCTTCCTCAGAAAGACGCTGAACAACGGCATCATCGATCGCCACCCAGTAACCAACGGTTTGCAGCGTGTTAGCCGGAAGTGTGAGTTCATTCGCGCCAATAACTTCATGTGAAAGCCAGCGGATCATTTTGTAACCGGTAATCTGGTCATTCACCACCAGTTCGCTGTACCCCTTTTTTCCTGCGGGCACGGGTTGCATCTTCAAGTTACCCTGGATATTGATGGTCATTTGATGAATTGGTTGCGTGTAGTATTCTGTTTGCGTAACACTCAGATGCGCAACCTTGTTCTCAAGGTCTAACGTCTCAACCTGGTAGGTTTCGCCTTCATGCAAATATATTGCCCGGGGGTGTACCAGTGAGGGGGCAGACAGCGCATCGACGGTTCCTATGATTTGCGGCTTTTGATCCTCAACACTTTTCTGTAAAACGATGGTGTCAGTGGTGGCGCTGCGAAGCGAAATTTCGTTGGCTGGATACTGGTTGGATGTGTACGTAAAACGGTTTCGTGAAGAAAACAGAACACCGTTTTCGCTGAGAACATTTAAAAGAGATTGGATTAATTCAACGGGGGCATTACCAAAGGCTTCGCCTTCCCGAAACGGTAGTTCAAATGCGGCGCACTGCAAGTGATGCAAGAGGATTAGCAGGTTGTCAGGGTCAATACGCGCATGTTCAGGTGATTTATCAAAGATGAATTCGGGATGACGGACAAGGTATTGATCCAGTGGGCTGCCGGTTGCCACTAAAATTGCCAGCGAGCTGTTCATCCTGCGTCCCGCCCGCCCAGCCTGCTGCCGCACGGATGAGATGGAACCCGGATAGCCTACCATGCAAACCGAATCCAGCCCGCCGATATCCATACCCAGTTCAAGCGCATTGGTTGCGCAAACAAATTTCGCCGTGTTGTTTTTCAATTGCTGTTCAATGGCGCGCCGTTCTGCCGGCATGTAACCGCTGCGGTATCCATGAATAAATGGCGCAAATTCTGGATAGGTTGTTCGCATTTCGGTTAATAAGATTTCAACCGTTTTCCGGGCGCGGGTAAATGCAACACACTGCACACCGTGTGAAAGGATTTCGCCTCCCAGTGCGATTGTCTCATGTAGTGCTGATCGGCGAATATTCAATTGTGGATCAATCACCGGGGGATTGACAAAAAGAAAATGTTTTCGCCCATGCGGTGAACCATCTTCGCTGACCCATTCAAATTCCCGGTTGCACAATGCCGTGGCGTGTTCCAGTGGATTAGCTGTGGTAGCCGAGGTTAAGATGAATTGCGGTTTTGCTCCATAAAAATCCAAGATCCGGGACAACCTGCGAAGAACATTCGCAACATGCGCCCCAAAAATTCCCCGATAGATGTGCAATTCATCAATAACAACAAACTTGAGATTGCGAAAAAACTGGTTCCAACTGGCATGATGCGGCAATATGCCAACGTGAAGCATATCGGGATTCGTGAATAAAACTCGGTTTTTTGTGCGAATGGATTGCCTGGCTGCTGCAGAAGTATCCCCATCATAGATCGCGGGAAAAACATACTGCAAGGAATCGAGAGGTGAATGGTTTTGAACCATCTCCAGCAAAATGGATAACTGGTTTCTCTGATCTTGGGTTAATGCTTTGGTGGGAAACAGGTACAGGGCGGTGGTTTCGCTTTGTCTCAACAACGTGTCTACTATTGGCAAGTTATAGCACAGGGTTTTCCCGCTGGCCGTGCCCGAACTGATCACCACATTCTTGCCATCCTTGATAAAACGCCAACTTGCAAACTGATGTGAATAGAGACTATCGATTGACATATCGCGCAGAGCATTAACCAGTGCAGGGTGGACTCCACCCGGAAAATCATCGTATTGCGCCTCACGAAGAGGAAAATCGTGAGAGTAAGCAATATCGTTTCGAAGAAGCGGATTGCGCATCCAGTCTGACAGCAAGTTTTTAACGCTCATTGATTGATTTCCACTCAAAAATTTTTCAAAATCATTGTAGAGTGTGATATATTCTCTAACATGGAATGGAACCAGATTATCAACATCAGCAAAACAATTGCGGTTTGTTTCGCTGGTTGGCTATGTGCTGGCATTATAAATTACATTTCAGATTCTCTTCCGCAAAATGGCAGGATATCGGCTCCAGTTTGCAAAACTTGCGGTGCACAGCAATCTTTTCTGGATGTTGTACTGTTGAGACCATGTTCTTTTTGTCACAATAATCCAGGCATTCGAGCATGGCTTGTGTTGATTACCATCCCGCTGTTGTTTGAATATGTCTATTTATTTTCTCCCAGTCCGCTTGGGTTTGGCGTTAGCAGCCTGTTGATCCTTTTTTTTGCCATTGTTTTCGTTATTGATGTCGAACATCGTGAAATATACACAGTGATTACCATTATCGGCGGTGTTATCTGTTTTTCCTGCGGCTGGAAATTGCATGGAATATCCAGAACCCTGTGGGGAGGGGCGGCCGGTTACGCCATAATGTTTGCCCTGTATTGGATGGGTATTGGCTTCAACCATATTTTGGGAAGAATCCGCAATACGGAAATTGATGAAGTCGCATTAGGATACGGTGATGTAACGTTAAGCGGGGTACTGGGTTTAGCGCTTGGCTTCCCCGGAATAGCCTATGCCCTGTTGTTGGCAATTTTGCTGGGCGGTTTATTTGCCGGAATTATGCTGGTTATGGGAAAAATCCAAAAAAACTATCAGCCATTTACAGCAATGCCTTACGCACCATTTCTGCTGATCGGCGCTTCCATCCTTCTTTTTGTTGTTTAATCAAGGATTTTCAGCCTGGAAACTGGAAAAATACATTTTGACCACCTCTTCGGCGGGTTTGGCGCGAACAGAAGTGGAGACGGCCTGAGATTCAATGGCAGGATGATATCCTTCACTTACAACTCCTGCAATCCATTCCCTGCTGTTGACAGCTCCCAGGAACGCAGCATAAAATTTTGCCTGAGACTGCATCAGTTGTTTTTCGCTCGTCCCGGATGGGATGGATAACCCCAGGATGACCGGTTTGCCGGTATCTTCCATTGCTTTAAAAATCCCGTTATCCAGAATCTTTTTTACCTGTTTGACCATATCCTTATCGGTGATATCAAACAACTTTTCAGTTCCATTGTATGAAACATAAATAAAATCCAACTGGTTGACAAATGCAGGAAAGTTCAAGGACGATTTGTAGGTTTCTGCCCAGATAATTTTTCCCTGAAAATTATCGCGAACCAATTGAACAGCTTCCATCCATTTGGTTTGATATAGGTCTTGCGGTATCCTGGACAATAAATCCGGTGAATTTCGCAGAGGATCGGAAAGGATTATGGCTTCGGCGCCAGATCGCGATGCGACAATGGCATTGTGCACCAGGAAGGATTGGTAGCGATTGAACCATCTTTCCCACCATCCTGTGTCCGTTTCTTCAGGCAGCCATTTTTCCAGGCTTTTCATGCTGTAAACCACTTGCGGGTAAACGGCGATATGCAGCTTGTTGACTTTCGCCCAATCCGCCATCTGGTATTGGTCGAAGGTTAACGGATCGGATCCGGCGACTGGTTCCAGAACAGGGTGGTATAAATCATCAATTGTCCAGGTGGGAGTTAGAAATACCCAGTTGGCATGATCTTCCGTTAGATTTTTAAATCCATTATTGATAAATGGCTGCCAGCCTGGTATGTATTCTGAGGATAAAGCCACCCCGCGGACAAAACTGTCTGGACGCACTGTAATGGAGTCAATATCCAAATTTTTTTCCACGGATTCCGCTTCCGCCGATGACCAGTCATTCCACAGCGTTAAATCATCTTTAATTTCACCTTCCCTCTCTAGTGCAAACTTCTGAGGTGTGGATGCGAATGAATCATCGCACTGATCGTTTCGGCAGTAACGATATTCCATCTCTTTGAACCATTCCAGAGGGCTGTAGAGCATGTACATCCAATTCCCACCGCCCAGAGACCACATAGGCAGGGGAGGCATCCAGATGAATGGCTTAAACTGAATGGATATCGAATCGGTCGTGGGTGTGTTTGAAGGAACATGAACCAGAAAGGTCACTGGTGGTTTTGATCCAATGCTCCATTGCTCTACAGAATCTACAATTTCGGCATCCTTAGTCGGGACAAGAATCTGACGAATGCGGTAATCGCCTTTTTGCGTGTGTTCGGCATTCCAAAAGCCATCTCCCAGACTGTACTTGTAACGCAAAATCATGCCTGCCGGCAAATCCAGCGTCAGATGATATTTCCCATTTTCGTCGCTAACCAAAAATGGAGCCCTGGCTGATGAAACACTCATCCCGGCGGCCTGATCTGATAACAAATTCCCCAGTGCATAAGTGTCGCCAATCAGACGAACAGGAAGGTTTTTCATATTACCGGGAACTGTCAGGTGAAAAGTAATTTTCACTTTTTCGCGTGGCGTTAAAAACACTTCCACTGGAGTGATGGCGCCATCTGCAATGACCACTTCTTGCTGAAAGGGAACATGCCATCCATTGATTTCCTGGATAACAATGCGGTGTTTTCCTGTTGGCAGGTTTTCCAGCACAAATACACCATTTGCTCCGCTGATCGTTTGCATGCCATTGATGGAGACCATTGCATCTGCAATTGGTTGCTGGCTGCGGGCATCTTTGACCGTTCCAAATATTTTCCCTGTGGTTTGCGAGGTACTCATCTCTCCATCCCACGAAACAACCTGGTCCAGATAAGTATTCAATCCGGGAATGAGGACGGTCCGATAACGGATCACCGATCCATCTGCACCGTGTTCGTACTGAACCGGTGAGCCCTCCAGTGAATAACGATACTTTACGACATCACCCAGTTGGAGCGGCATGTGTACCATGACATGCGCATCATCAATTCGTTTTGTTGCATAGCGTTGAGAATTGAAGGGTATGCCGGTAATTTCATCAACGACTTCAAAATGGACAGCTTTATTTTTGGGGGTGTTTTCCGGGATATTTGCAAGGAAAATTACTTCAGCCTGCGGGAGTGGAGTGGGTACCGGGGTAGCCTGGTTTAAATTTGATTCGGGTTGGGGGGCGACAGGCAAACATCCTGCCAGGAATGCCATGCAAATACATACAAAAAAGATGATGGACACCCTGCGGTCACGCGTTGATATCATATCGATCTAGGAATTATTTGCGTTACTATTCAAGAGTAGGTGAATTTCGATCTATTTTTTGTATAGCCTGCAGAATTTCGTTTTGTTTGGCAGCCAGGCTGCCCAACACACCATTTACAAAACGGGGCGTGCTGTCTGAGCCAAAGTCTTTCGCCAGTTCAATTGCCTCGTTGATAGCCACTTTCACCGGCGTACACTCAGCCACTGCAAATTCCCACAACGCCATGCGGAGTATGTTGCGGTCAATGATTGCAACCTGATCTAAAGGCCACTCAGGGGCATGCTGAGCAATGATGTTATCCAATGAATTGATGAGTGGATAGACTCCAAAGATAATCTCGCGCGAGAATTCTTCCAGGCCCCCATTAAGCGGCGCTTCTTCCAGGCGTTGAACCAAGACATCTCCAGGAAGATGTCCCGCTATATCGACTTCGTAAAGTACTTGCAAGGCAACACTGCGTGCCTTTGTTCTGGATTTCATCAGTTTTAAGTAGCCGTCTCCAATTGTTGGTAATCCATGTCTTCGACGTGAATATTAATTTTCCCAACTTCCATGCCGACCATTTCTGAAACTGCGCGTGCAATGCGCTGTTGGATTGTGCGGCAAACATTGCGAACATTTACGTCGCCCTTTAAAACAACGTAAAGGTCGGTATAAACC
Source organism: uncultured Anaerolineaceae bacterium (assembly GCA_964580315.1). Lineage (GTDB taxonomy): Bacteria > Chloroflexota > Anaerolineae > Anaerolineales > Anaerolineaceae > CAZOKH01. Next base: position 11,798 of record CAZOKH010000008.1, read on the forward strand.
GTGTTATTTTCAACCAGTATCCTCACTCCCTCATTAGCGCCGCGCGAAAACAGGCGGTTCAGTCCCCCGGGAATGGGGTACAGCCGGCTTACACCCTGAACACCCAGGGCGGTTAATCGCGCAATTGTCACCAGTACATCTGGGGCGATCGTAGTTTTTCCCATGGTAGATGGATTTTCTTTCATGTCATCTCCAATTTCATATTGTTATTGATTATAACCCGAAAGATCATAAAAGATACAGTTTGTCAATTTAGAAATTGACCAGGGGAGTGGTATGGATTGCATGCGGCATGACCGCCAGAGAGTCAATGGGGGGCAACATGTCAATGGCATTTTGAAATGCAGCCTGAACATCATTTGCCGGAATGAGAAATAACCCGCGCACAAAATCTGGAGACATTTCTGAAACCATGATGACTTTAATCCGAATCAACTCACGCGCAAACTGGAAAGCCTTGTGCGGGCCAATTTGGAAACCCTCCCGTTCAAATTTTGGAAAAACATCCCTTGGATTCTCAATGTCTCTGATGAAGTCCTCAAATCCTTTGCTGCCGCTGCCTTCCGGGCAGGCTGCCGCTAAAATAACCACACCTCCGTCTCGCGTGATCATTGAAGCCTGGGTAAGCGCTTTTTGCGATTGATAAAGGTTGATATCTTTCGGATGACCTCCCACGGAAGCAATCACCAGATCATATTTTTGTGAAACCTCAACCTGGCAAACCTTTTGGGTGATGGGTATCCCATTCAACATCACCTCAAGCGGCTTCCCGGCAAGCACATGGATAATTTTGCCGTTGCCATTCAACACGGTATTCAACGCCAGGTGAACTCCCATCAGTTTGCCAATTTCTTCCACGTCCTGGCGCATTGGATTCTCGGCAAATAAACCGGTGCGTGCCTGGGGATGGGTCAGCATGGCATGATTTTGGTTAATCGTGCTTCTACCAGCCAGCCCAATGGCTGCGCTCTTCACGCCGCCCGAAAACCCCATGAAGTGATGGGGTTCAATATTTCCCACCACAATTTTCAAGTCTGATTCATAAAACGCTTTATTGCATAGAACACTTGTTCCTGTTTCGGTCTTTCCCAACGCAATCAGGTTCTCCAGTTGGTCACAATCATGGCTAACCACAACATAGTCAAGGAGGATTTCTTCAGGTAAGACCAGGTGAAATTCATCCGGCGTCATGGGGAGGTGGGTGCCAGTGGCTATAAAAAATGTAATTGAACTTTTTGAAATACCAAGCGATGCCAGTTTTCTGAGGAGTGGGGGAATGAGAATTGAATTCGGGACCGGCCTGGTTTTGTCATTGATGGCAATTGCCACCGAGCGTGCGTTTTGAAATGCCGAAAAATTGAATTCACCTATAGGATTTTCCAGCGCCTGCGCAACCAGCGTATCAGGATGTTCATGAGCGGGTATTTCATTGGGAAGTATCAATGCAGGTCTCATCTGGTGTGGAATTTCCAGGCTTTGCACGGTTTTTCCATAGGGTAAATCGAATCTTTGCATAAAAAGGCAACCTTTAACTCTGTCGTTTTAAAACATCTTTTACCACCACAATTTTACCGTCTGAACTGGATATTAGGGCGGTATAGGAACAATCAACCAATCCTTTGCCTCAAATAGATAACTCGGCAGTGGGGGAGAATGACATCTTTGTTTAACAAATTGGTGTTGTGCTATTTATGTTTATTCTTATAAAGCCCTATTTTTTAAATTCGGTTCTCCATTGTTTTGCCTTATCCAGGCAACCACTTGAAAAAAGGGAGATTAGTGGATATAATAAATTCATGCTTTTGATAAGTATCATTATCACTAACATAATTAAAGTCATTCACACAGTGAATTTGAAGCAAGAAGTTGTTCTTATGAGGCTCTACTCAGTTGCCAAAATGCGCTGACTATATGCAAATAAAGGTGTTACCACGATGACTGTGCCTGCTGGATACCCCGGAAATTTCACGCAAACTATTAATCAAGTTGTATTATCCTACCTCAATACAGTTGAATTAGCGCGCTCTGCAAATACTGCGCGCACCTACAGCAATGCGCTGAGTGTTTTTCTGGCTGTTCTAAATGACCACGGGCTCAAAATAGACGAAACTCCCATTCAAGAACTTGGAGAAGATTCGGTTGCCTGGATGATCAGCGCCCTGAAAGATTATTCTGCAACCACTGAAAGGCTCTATCTGACTGCCACAGCCGGCTTTTTTGAGTACGTGTCTGCCGAAAACCTGTCGCAGGTAAACTTGCCCCGCATCCGCATGTTAATTCACCAGCGCGCCCGCCGGCCGGGTCAACGACTGCCGCAATTTCCCAAAGACAACATCGAATTGGTGCTGGAATATGCCGACACATTGGCCAGCAAACCAGTTGAAAGCCCTGAAGTTCGCTTGCGCAATTTGCGCGACCGTGCATTCCTGATCATCCTGGCCGACACCGGGCTGCGCGTGCATGAGGCCTGCAACATGCGCCGCGGCGATCTGGAATGGAACGAAGGCCGTGCGATCATTATTGGAAAAGGCAACCGGCAGGCAGTTGTGCGGTTTTCAAGACGTGCACAAATCGCTCTGCGTGATTACTTCGCAGCCCGCGCGCCAATTGATGGCGCTTCTGGAAGACCCCTCAGCTCTTTGCCGCTTTTTGCGCGGCATGATCGCGGAGCCGGGAAAAAAATCAAACCAATCACAACCGCCACCGGCCGAAACATTGTAAATGAACGCACCATCGAAGCCCTGGGACCGTCGGCCGAAGGTCACATTACCCCCCACTCGTTCAGGCATTATTTTGTAACACGTGTCTTGCAAAGTTCCGGCAACTTGAAACTGGCGCAGGAATTGGCCAGGCACAAAAATATTGCCGTCACACAACGCTATGCGCATTTGTCTGACAATGAACTTGACCAGGGCTACTGGAAAGTATTCGAAGAAGACCAATCTGAGCAGGAAAAATCGGTATAATGATGATTAAGCTTGAACTCGTCGTTTGGTCAAATAGAACAATCGAGGGAGCTAAAAAATGAACAAGTTCAAATGGAAATTGGTTGTTGCCTTTCTTTTGATCCTACTGTCAGCCTGCAACACCCCTGCACAAGATCAAACATCTCAAAACGTTGGCGCACAATCCACCCCGGCCAAAACGCTGCAACCCCCTGAAATCATAAAAGAAACTCAAAATACCGAAGAAGCGCTGGAAGAAACACCGGAAACAGCAGAATTGGTTCCCACCCCGCAGGGCACAATTCAGGCTGTTATTTCCACGGGATATCTCAATTTGCGGTCCGGCCCGGGCGTTGCTTTCACCTTCCTGGGATCATATCCCAACGAAACCGAAATCAAAGTTCTGGGACGAGCGCCGGGAAGCGAATGGCTGCGCGTTGAACTGCAGGATGGAAAAACGGGTTGGATGTCGGCTGCTTATCTCACACTTCAGGGTGATATCAAACAGATCCCACTGGCAGCCGTGACAGAAGCCCAGGTGGTTACCGGAAAAATTATCGATTCCAGTGGAGAGCCAATTGAAGGAATTCAGCTCGCCCTGGGACAGAATTATTTCGCTCCAGAATTTCAAATCGCCACAATCAGTGATGAAAACGGCGAATTTTTCATCTTTCTTCCGTCCCAGGCCGTTGGAGCAGCCAACATTCAAATAATTGGCATTAACTGCCAGAGTAAAATTGTTAATTCCAATTGCAATCTTGAGACGCATTTCATCTACAATGAATTCGTTGAAACAACCCTGCCCTCTCAACACCCCATCTTGTTTCTCTACGAAAAAGCAACTGCAAAAATTGAAGGTGTTGTCACAGATGCCGATGGGAAACCGGTAAGCATTCGGGTGGATGCGCGCAGAACAGACGGCGCCCGCTCCTTTACAGTCTCTGACAGCCTGGGAAAATTCTCGCTGCCCGCAGGACAGGGAATTTGGCAGGTAAGAACAATACTATACGAACCTGTGCGCGAAGGTGAAGCTGTTATTGTTAATATCACACCTTCAGAACCCTCCCCCGAATCGGTCACCCTGGCGCCTCCGGCGCAAACTGAAGAGCAAGATTAAGAACAAAAACGATTTTTCAACACAGGAACCAGTTAATTTGTTATAATGTTGTCTATGGATGTCTATAAATCTCATGTAAGGGAAGTGTGAAATGGACAGACCATCTCTCGATCGTAATTCCCCTGTTCCGGTTTACATCCAGTTAGCCGAGTGGTTTCGCGAAAAAATTACCAACCAGGAATGGGCGGTTAATTTCAAATTGGATTCAGAAATTGAGCTCGCCGATCAATTGGAATTGAGCAGAGGAACCGTTCGAAAAGCCGTGGAAGAATTGATTTCTGAAGGATTGCTAATTCGCAGCCACGGCCGCGGCACATTTGTCTCTGATGCTGAAAGTATTGGACATACTTTGGCCACGGAGCTGGTGGGAACATCGGAAGAACTGATCGAAAAAGGGATCAACTACGAAACCATTGTCCTCACCCAGCGGGTCGCAATCCCACAACCACGCATTGCACAGCACCTTTCGCTCCCACCAGAAAAACGGGTTTTATTTCTCGAACGCGTCAGAAAAGTCCAAAATCAATCCTTGATCTACCTCCACAATTACGTCAATTACCAGTTTTGCGTTGGAATAGAAAAAATCGACTTTTCCAAAATGCGCCTCTTCGAGGCGCTGGAGAACGAATTCCACTTGTCTTTGAAATGGGGACGCCGTACGTTTGAAGCACGTTTGTGCCCCAAAATCATCGCAGAACGTTTGGGGGTTGAAACCGGTTCCGCTGTCATGTATCTGGAGCAAATTGTTTACCTGGCAGACGGCAAACCGATTGAAATATCTGACGTCTGGTTTAGAGGCGATCGGTTTAAGTTAAGTATTGACCTTAAGCGCAAAGGCAGTCACAACTTTGACCCCGTCCATATCGAACTAAAATAAAAATAATAGGACATTGAACCAGCATGACAACTTCACGACAGCGCGTAAATCGGGCACTCAGTCACCAGCAGCCAGATCGCACCCCCGTCGATTTTCTGGCCACTCCAGAAATTTGGGATCAATTAATCCAGCATTTTTCTTTGGTTCCTACTGAAAGAAATGATGCAATCTATTTCGATCCAGCCTGGGAAAGAATCTTGGACCTACTGGATGTGGATTGCCAGGTTGTTTCCTATGACCAATTCTGCGCTCCGCCGGACAAAATCCGATCTGCAGGCTCAAGCATTGACTGGTGGGGCTCATTTGGTCGTTCAACCCCCGGCAGAATGTGGAGACAGATGCATCAAAACGGGGTGCTTTCAGATATCTGGGGGAGAAAGTTTAAGGCAGTGGCAACCCCCGCTGGGCATTTTGAAGAACTGGCAGATTTTCCACTGGCGAATGCACAAACCACCGCCGATTTGAGAAATCATCCCTGGCCGGAACCAGATTGGTTTGATTTCTCACCCATCCCGGATGTATTGAAGAAATTGGATATGGAAAACGAACGGCACATTCGTTTCCGCATTGGCTCCGTTTTCGAAATCGCCTGGCAGTTGCGCGGCATGGAGCAGTTTATGGTTGATCTGACAACCCAACCAGAAATCCCGCTGTATATCATGGATCGCCTGGCAGATGTTTATGTAGAGAACACGAAACGAGTGCTGGAATTAGGTAAAGGCCGTTTTGACATGGTATATTTGTACGACGATTTGGCCTCACAGGAAAATTTGCTCCTTTCAGTAAAAATGTGGCGCAGCACCATTCGCCCACGTCAGGCCAGGATAATTGAAGCTGCTAAAAAATGGGGTATCCCGGTTATGTATCACACCGATGGTGCCGCTTATAAAATCATTCCTGAATTGATCGATATGGGCGTTGATGTTCTCAACCCAGTGCAGCCGCGCGTAAAAGGTATGGAATTTGACCGTTTGAAAAATGAATTTGGCAATGCGCTATCCTTCCACGGCGGTATCGATATTGTGAAAACTTTGCCTTCCGGCAGCGAGGAAGATGTCCGCGGGGAAGTCCGCGAGAATATTCGCATTCTGGGAAAAGATGGCGGGTATGTTATGGCAAGTTCTCATCATATCCAGGCGGGCACACCACTGGCAAACATTATGGCAATGTACGAACTCCACTTGAGATAGGCGAACCAATGACCAGGAAAAGACTAATTGATCTCTGCACTGAAAAACAAAATCCGCTGGTTGTTCCTTTGATGGGATTCCCGGGAACACAGTTGACCCACTCGTCCATCTGGCAAAATGAATTCAATTCTGAACTACAATTTCGCAGCGTCCAGGCACTGGTCGAGCGTTTTGAACCTGATGCCATCTTCTACATCATGGACCTCGCCGTGGAAGCCGGCGCAATTGGTTTACCGGTTTTATTCCCGGTGGATGGATCCCCCACTGTTCGATCGCATCTCGTGAAAGATATTCAAGACCTTGAGCAATTGAAGATCGTGGATATTTTGCATGATGCCCGCGTGAAAACGTATCTTGATGTCATGCAGCGTATGTCCACCAGCCTGAACATTCCTAAAGGTGCCTACGTGATTGGGCCATTCACCCTGGCGGGTTTGATGATGGGCGCCACCGAACTGGCCATGGCCACCATTGACAATCCTGAACTTGTTCACGCCGCCGCGGAATTTGCCACGGAAATCATCATCCGATATTCCAGGGCGCTGATTGAAGCGGGCGCAGATATGATTGTGATTTTGGAACCTACCGCCACATTCATTTCTCCAAAAGCCTTCAAAAAGTTTTCCGGGCAGTATGTCGAAAAAATCATCCGTTCAATTGAAACCATGCCGGTTCTGCATATTTGCGGAGACACAAAGCATCTCATTTCAGCCATGTGCGAAACGGGCGCTCAGGGTTTGAGTTTGGACGCTCCCATTGATTTTAACGATACAATACAAAAAATTCCTTCCGATATGGTTCTGATTGGCAACATCGACCCGGTGCGAGTCATGGTCTATGAAACACCCAAAGGAGTTGAAAAAGCGGTGCACCACCTGTTAACCAGGATGAAAGGACACCAGAATTTTATTCTGAGCACTGGCTGTGATCTGCCTCCCGAAACGCCGTTGGATAATATTGCGGCCTTTATCAGGGCTGGACGCCAGTTCAACCAATAGTGAAAGCAATATTGTGGTAATGATAGCAAAACATAGCACAACTTCATCTGAGGAGTAAGAATGGAACAACCACTGCAAGATATCTATCAAGGAATTTTGGATGGCGATCAGGGCATGGTAACCGATGGGGTTACTCAGGCATTGGCGCAAAATATCCCGCCTGCCGATATATTAAACAGGGCCATGATCGAAGCAATGGGGCAAGTTGGTAAACTGTTTGAAGAGGGAGAGTATTTTGTCCCTGAGATGCTGATCGCTGCACGCGCCATGCAAGCCGGTCTGGGGATTCTAAAACCCCGCCTGGTGGAAGCCGACGTAAAATCATCAGGAAAAGTAGTGGCCGGGACAGTCAAAGGCGACTTGCACGATATTGGCAAAAACCTGGTAACCATGATGCTGGAAGGCGCAGCTTTTGAAATTATTGACCTGGGAACAGATGTAAGCCCGGAAAAATTTGTTGAGGCAGTGCGTGAAACAGGCGCACAAATTGTTGCCATGTCTGCCCTGTTGACCACCACCATGCCCAGCATGAAAGATACCATCGAAGCGCTTAAAGCAGCCGGTTTGCGGCAAAACGTCAAAGTTATGGTTGGCGGCGCCCCCCTAACCCCTGAATACGCCAACGAAATTGGCGCTGATGGTTTTGCGCCAGATGCCAGCCGCGCCGTGGCAACTGCCAGGCAATTATTGGCAGAGTAAGTTTGAAATTTACCTAAAAGAAAGCCCGTTTTGCTCAACGGGCTTTCTTACTTTAGATTTCGGGTTCGTTTTCCCAGGGGTAAATTTCTGTCCCTCTTGCCAGCTCCCTGATCTGGGGATCATCGGAATAGTATCCTCGCCTGTCCGAAGGGATCAATTCAGCTATGGCACGCATAATGCGGTGCCCCGCCTCATTTAATTCAGCACGATCTGGTCTTCTCTCCTCTAAAGGCGGAAATAAATGAAAGGGCTTGCCAATGTTTGCCTGCACATGCGCGCGCTTTCCTTTACGCAGTTCGCGAAAAATGGCGGGGAAGTTGTTTAAACCAACTGGCAAAACCGGTGCCCCCGATGTCGCTGCCAGGTAAGCCAGCCCGGGGCGTGGAGGCCGTAACACTTGCGCCCAACTGCCCGCCTCAGGAAAAATTCCCAACACACCCCCTCGTTTTAATACCTTCCTTGCAGCCAGCAGGGCATCTCGAGATACGCCCCCGCGATGTACAGGATAATACCCGTAGATTTTGGTCAACCATGTCAAATAGGCCGGCGCATTGGGCATGTTTGTTCCGCCCACGAATTCAATCTGTCTGGGAGTGATGCCAATTAACGCCACCGGATCTAAAAAACTGAAATGATTACCTGCCACCAGCAGCGGCCCCCGGCCCGGAAAATTTTCGGCGCCGGTCAATTCAAAATCACAAATCAACCTGAAGGCCGAATTGATAAATTGACGCAATAGCGTTCGGATAAACCGTCTTCTGGGCTTGTGTATCATAGAATTTCTTGACCCGTTATGCCATTTGTTTATGGCGTTTTTCATAACTCTTGTCACGCACAAACAAAAGTATGCTCAAACCAATTGCCAGGAAAGCGACAATGGAAAATAACCCAACCCTTTGCCCGGCTTTTTCGGCTTCCATTACAGCCATTCCCTCCCGCTCAAACCAAAGGGCCCCCTGTGCCGCCAACAAACCAAATAGCGTTGGACCTATGGAAGAAGATGTCCGTCCTGCCACAGCAAATAAGCCGTAGAATTCGGCTGATTTTTCTTCCGGGCTCATTTGAGCCACCATTGTTCGGCTGACCGATTGCACACCGGTCAGGGCAAACCCCGCCAGGGCGCCCACTCCAAAGAAACCATATAAGTCCTTGACCAGAAAAATCAAAATCAAAATGGTTATGATCATCAAAATTAGCGAAACCACCAGTGTGATTTTTGCGCCGTAACGATCAGCAAATTTGCCGGATACATAGGCGCCAATCACGCTTGTGACCTGAACAATGATCATAAAGATTATTAATTGCTGTTGATTCATGCCGAACAGCACTGCGCCCAGAATTGCGGCGAAATCCAGGGTCATTAAAATACCATCATTGAAGATCAAGAATGAAACCAGGAATTTTACATACTCTTTATAACTGCGAACTTCGCGGAAAGTTTTCCACAAGCGGCTGAAAGCAAAACCAAAAACATTGCGTCCCTCAGGAATGGGAGTTTTGGATTTTGTTTCCTTCACCCACAAGAATAATGGAATTGTAGAAAGGAGAAAGAATATCGCTGTAATCACCAGCGACAACCGCACCACAAATGTTCCGCCGATAAATACAATCAACGGCAAAACGATCAGCAAACACACAATTCCGCCAGCAGAGCCTACCGCCCATCCATTGCCCGAAACATGTCCCATTTCCTCTTCAGAGGCAATTTCAGGCAAAAGCGCATTGTAAAAAACTTGGGCGCTGCGATATCCGATTTCAGCCAGGATGAAAAAAATCATTCCCAGGGCAATATCGCCTTTTTGAACAAAAAAGAGCATCGCTGTAAAAAAGCAAGACATCACAGTAAAAAAGAATAGATTTCGTTTTTTGGTGCCGGAGTAATCAGCGATTGTGCCCAAAATGGGTGAAATAATGGCCACCACCAGCATGGCGATGCCAAGCGACAACCCCCACAGCCATGAGCCGCGTGCGCCTCCCACCACCTGTTGTTTGAAATAGGCCGAAAAAACAGCCAGTAAAACCACCGCAGCATAAGCCGAATTTCCGAAGTCGTATAAATACCAGGACCAGCGAACTCGCTGGCTGGATTTCGGTTGGACACCTGTGATTTGCGCCATTTAATTATTCCTCGATAGGTTACTTTCCACAAGAATGATTATCATGCTTTAAAATAAATAACCCGATAAGCAACATTTCGGTTCAACAATGATAAGTATGATAAAAACACAACATGATTAATGATACACCATTCTACTACGGTCATATTCCAGTTCATGGGAAATATATCCTGGCGCCCATGGATGGGTATTCCGACATGCCGTTTCGGGTTGTCTGCCGGGAATGCGGTTCGGCATTATCCTATACAGAATTTATCCCTGCAAGTGACGTTGTAAACAAAAATTTCACGTCTGACCGCCGGATTATTTTCAAATCCATTGAAAGACCTGTCATCATTCAATTGTTCGGTGAGAATATTGAGCGTTTAATTATTGCGGCTCAAAATCTGGAGCAATTGGGCCCCGACGGCATTGATGTGAATATGGGCTGCTCGGTGAAAACAATCAACCGGGATGCTGGCGCCGGATTGCTGCGAGACGCCGACAAGGTGGCCAGGCTATTTATGGGTCTGTCAAAAGCCGTCAAAATTCCCATAAGTGCGAAAATCAGGCTGGGATGGGATGCGGATAACCGTAATTATTTGCAAATTAGCCGTATTCTGGAAGATAATGGCGTTAAAATGATTGCTGTTCATGCCCGCACCCGCGATCAGCATTTCAGTGGGCATGTCGATTGGGATGCCATAGGTGAGATCAAAGCCCATGTAAACATCCCCGTCATCGGAAACGGCGATGTTAAAACAACACTTGAAGCCGAACAAATGTTGAAGATAACCGGTTGTGACGGGGTGATGATTGGTCGCGCCGCAATTGGGAATCCCTGGATTTTTTCTGCGCAATCGGCGAAGCAAATCACACCCGCAGGTATCATTAATACCATTTTGAAACACCTAAGCCTCGAATTATCTTTTTACGGTGTGGAAACCGGTATCAAGCGTTTTCGAAAACACTTTTGTGCATATATGAATACTTTGAATATCTCAAGAGAAAGCTATCGAAATCTACTGACAATCGATTCGCCGCGGCGGTTTTTGGAAGAGTTTGAAACTTTTATAACAAAAATCAATCTATTAAATACATAGGGCTTACATTTCATTCCTCGGAGACTGATCATCATGGGGTTTTTTCTTGCAGCAAAGGAAGTTATTAGAAACAGAAGTAGATTTTTCCTCTTCAGCCTTGTTATTGCACTCATCACCACCCTGGTTTTATTTATTGCCGCCCTGTCGGAAGGGCTGGCACAGGCCAATAAGCAGTATTTGGAAAAAATTGATGCCCAATTGATCCTCTTTCAAGACAAAGTGGAGCTCTCTGCGACCAGCAGCCAGATTGGCAGATCAAAATTGAATGACATCCGCCGGGTGGAAGGGATTGAGAAAATTGGCCCCATTGGTCTGTCCTCAGCAAAAATTCTGCTTTCAGATCAGGAGAAATTGTTTGACGTGTCCATCATTGGCGTTGAACCAGACAGCCCGGGCGCACCCACGGTACTTGAAGGCCGTCCCATCCAAACCAACCGCGGTGACGAGACGGTGATTGATGAAATTGTTGCATCCCAGAATGGAATAAAAGTTGGCCAAACCATCATCATTCAGTCTTTGCAAGACTCAAAAGAACAATACTACCAGCTAAAAGTTGTCGGAATCACCGAACCGCGCCAGTTTCTATATAATCCTTCCATTTTTACGCCCTATCTCACCTGGGACCGTGTTCGACCAAAAGCCATGCGCGGCGGCTCGCTGGTTGAATTAACCACAAACATTGTAGCAATACGGGTGAAACCAGGGGTTGATCCTGATCTTGTAGCGGGAAACATAAAATCACAGGTCGAAGGGGTTGATGTTGTCGATGTCAAAACTGCCTATGAATCAATCCCGGGGTATAGCGTGCAACAAACCACATTGAACACGCAGCAAACCTTCACGCTTCTCATTGGCGTATTGGTTATTGGTGGTTTCTTCCAGATTCAAACCCTTCAAAAAATCCCCCAGATAGGAGTCTTGAAAGCCATAGGCGCCCCCAACAAAGTGATTGCCAGCGCCGTGGTTTTACAAATCGTCCTGGTAACAACCTTTGGCGTTTTCATGGGAGCGTTTGTTACAATTTTGCTATCTCTGGGTTTGCCAGATGGGATTCCCATTGTGTTTTCAACACGGTCATTAATACTTGACATTGCATTGTTGATTCTGATCGGCCCCATTGGAGGCCTGGTTGCGGTTAGATCGGCAATAAAAGTCGAACCCTTAACTGCTTTAGGTTTATCAGCATAGAAATAGGTGCGTGGAATATGACAGAGGCAGTGATTAAAACCGAAGCAGTATCAAAAATATACAAAACAGGTGATTTGCTGGTAAACGCCGTGAAAGACGTTTCGTTGGAAATAAACGCCGGTGAATTTGTGGCATTGGTTGGCCCCAGCGGTTCTGGAAAAACCACCATGCTTGCCATTTTAGCCGCGTTACTTGCTCCCTCACAGGGCAATGTCATTATCGACGGTCGCAATTTACAGGATATCCCAGAAAATGAGCGGGTGAAATTTCGACGGGAAAGAATTGGCTTCACCTTCCAGGCCAATAACCTGGTTCCCTACTTAAATGTCCTGGAAAATGTGGAACTTATGCTGCGTTTGAATGGTACCTGGAATACTGAGAGCCAGGATAGAGCTGTGCAATTGTTGAAAAGACTGGGTATGGGGGAAAGATTAAAAAACCTTCCCGGGCAACTTTCCGGAGGACAAATGCAGCGCGTGGCAATTGCACGTTCGCTGATCCACCGGCCAAGTGTTGTCCTGGCAGATGAACCAACCGCAAGCCTAGACACGGAACGTGCCTTCCAGGTTGTTCAAATTTTTTCCGACCTGATTCATGAACAACAAAAAGCCGGCATCATGGTCACACACGATTTGCGCATGGTAAAGTATGTTGACAAGGTTTACCAAATGATGGACGGCGAACTGGCATCCATTGTTGACGACCGTGACGAAATTGAAGCCATGGCAAGCGGAGGTGTCGGATTTGCTCCCTTCATTCGCCATGAGGAACCTTTGGTATAAATCTGCATCTTTTTCGCAAATTCTTCGTATAAAATAATGTGCGATCATCAATAACAGGAGTGTTTCCTAGCTCGCTGGAGGTTGGATGTTTAACAAGCTGTTTGCAATCAAAAAAGAATCCGAAAAGAATGCCCAGTTCATTCCACAAAAGATTGAAGTACCGATCGGTGAACCAATCATTGAGTTGCGGGATATTGTCAAAACTTATTCCAATGCGGCTGGTGATTTCACTGTTTTAAAAAACGTGAATGCCTGTTTCAATAAAGGGGAATTTGTGGGCGTAATTGGCAAATCAGGAAGTGGTAAATCCACACTGATCAATATGATCACGGGTATTGATCACCCCACATCGGGCGAGGTGATCATTGCCGGAACCCCGGTTCACACGCTGACCGAAAGTGAAATGGCAATCTGGCGAGGTCACAATCTGGGCATTGTTTTTCAATTTTTTCAATTGCTTCCCATGCTGTCGTTGCTGGAAAATGTGATGCTGCCCATGGACTTTTGCAATATTTATGACCCGGCTGAGCGGGAAACAAAAGCCATGGAATTGCTTCGCCTGGTTGAAATGGAAGAACATGCCCACAAATCACCCGGCGCCATTTCTGGCGGACAGCAGCAGCGTGTTGCCATTGCACGCGCACTTGCGAATGATCCGCCGATTTTAATAGCTGATGAACCCACCGGAAACCTGGATTCAAAAACCGCCGATTCGGTGTTTGCCATGTTTGCCAACCTGGTTGAACGGGGAAAAACCATTGTCATGGTCACCCACGATACATCGCTTGCCAAGAGAGTGTCTCGTACTGTGCTCATCGCTGATGGCGAGCTGGTGAATGAATGGGTTTTCCGCACACTCCCGACATTGACACACCAACAGATGTTAACCGCAACCAAGAAAATGGAAATCTTAACCTTCAAGCCGGGTGAAGAAATCATTCAACAGGGACAAATTGGTGATCGCTTCTTCATTATCACCGAAGGCTTTGTAGAAATCGCTCTAAAGCGTCCGCACGGCAGTGATGTTGTGGTTTCCCGTATGGGAGCAGGTCAATACGTGGGTGAAATTGAAGTATTGCATGGCGACCGGGCTATTGCAACCGTGCGCGCTGCCGAACTACCGGTTAGCGTGCTGTCGTTAAACCGCGAAACTTTTCTCAAGCTGCTGGAAGAATCTGAGTCTACTCGCAAGGCGGTCGAATACATCGTCAATCAGCGCCTGAACGAGAATCGCAGTGCCCGTCAGGATTTATTATGAAATTGGCTCCGCGCTGGCACAAGGTTATTCAAGACCTCTGGGGAAATAAAATTCGCACCATACTGGTGATTCTTTCCATTGCGGTTGGTGTATTTGCAGTGGGTTTTGTATCCACCTCTTTTAACATCATATTGGGAGACATGGATAAAGACTATCAGTCTTCCAATCCGCATTCGGCAATTATCTATTGCGAGCCATTCAATGAGAGCTTCGTCGAATCGTTGAATGATATTCCTGAAATTGCTGAAATGCAGGGACGCAGGTCAATTGCCGCCCAGGCTAAAGATCCAACCGGGAAAACCATAGCATTAGCCATAACTGCCTTGCCCGAAAGCAGCCGGCAAACCATAGATAAAATGTTCGTCCTGGATTCAAGGTTTCCCATCAGCTTATCCAGGCAGAATTCACACCACTACATATCGCTAGAAAAATCTGGCGCCCAGGTTTTAGGTGTTCAACCCGGCGATACCCTTACCATCGAAATTCAAGGGGAAAAAATCAGAGACCTGCTGGTCACTTCAATTGTTCACGACCCCGGCAATCCCTCCTATTTGTTTTCAAACCAGGTCGCAGCCTATGTTGATAAATCGACGATGGAATGGCTCAGTGGCTCAAGCGACTACACTCAACTATATTTTACGGTTCGGGATAAGAAAACTGACGAAGAATTTGTCAAACAGGTCGCCAGTACAGTTTCAGACAAAATCAGCAAAAGCGGACGCCAGGTCTATGGATCTTTTGTCTATAGGCCCGGGCAGCATTTTGCGGCCGACATCACCTCGGCGCTTGGCGCAGTGATGAGCCTGCTTGGGGCATTTTCTGTTCTATTAAGTGGATTTCTGGTAATCAATACAATTAACGCCCTGCTGGCACAACATACGCGGCAAATTGGGATTATGAAATCCATTGGCGGGACAACCGGGCAGATTATTTCCATGTACCTGGTTATGGTAATGGCATTTGGTTTCCTGGCATTTCTGATTGCTGCTCCGATTGCAGCGGCAGCCGGCTATGTGGTCGCCAGGGGTATCGGCGCATATTTAAACTTCCAGGTCGCAGGTTTTCGAATTCCAACCAGCACACTAATCCTGGAGCTTGTGGTTGCAATTCTCATCCCGCTGGTTTCCGCTCTGTTCCCGGTTTTTAAAGGCACACGCATAAGCATCCGCGAAGCTATCAGTGATTATGGGTTAAGCAGCAAAAAAGCCGCGGTTTCTGTAATTGACAAAATTATCAATCAATTTCACAACCTCCCTCGCCCCCAAATCATATCGATGAAAAATACTTTTCGTCGAAAAACCAGGCTATTCCTCACGCTCTCGACACTTACCTTAGCCGGAGCAATTTTCATCAGTGTCTTAAATGTGCAATCCTCATTTATGAAAGAAATTGACCAGACAATTGGTTATATTCTTTCTGATGTTAACATTGCCTTCTCGCGCCCTCACCGCATTCAGAGGCTGCAATCGATTGCCCGGTCAGTTCCGGGCGTAATCATGGTTGAGGGTTGGGGCGCTGCATCAGCAGAACTGCTTTATAGCGGATCGGATACCAGTACTGAAATATCCATTCTTGCACCACCGGCGCAATCGACTTTAATTAAACCTGTCCTGACCGCCGGGAGATGGCTGCGCCCGGATGATGAAAATTCCATTGTGATTGGCAATCACTTAATAAAGGTTCGGCCCGACCTCAAGGTCGGCAGTCAGGTCATGCTAAAAATCAACGGGAAAGAATATCAATGGAATGTGGTGGGGATTTACCACATGGCGGGCAACACGCTCACCCCCATGGTGTACGCAAATTATGAATATATTGCCAGGCTGCAAAACACCGTCGATATGGTTGACAACATTCGCGTGGTAACCACCGACAAAACCGCTCGAGGTCAGCAATTGGTGGCGAATGCATTAAAAGCCGGTTACGAAACAGCCGGCATTCAGGCGGTTGAAGTCTTGACCGGATCAGAAATCATTCAACAAAACGCGGCTGTGATTAACATCCTGATCTATTTCTTGCTAATCATGGCCATATTAATTGCATTTGTGGGCGGCCTGGGGCTCATGGGCACAATGAGCATGAATGTACTGGAAAGAACTCGTGAAATTGGCGTGATGCGAGCTATCGGCGCCAGGGATGTGGAAGTATTTAAGCTGATCATTCAAGAAGGCATACTAATTGGAATGCTCAGTTGGACAATTGGAATGATTGTCGCCGTTCCCATCACACTTCTTTTAGACTATGTGGTTGGCATTGCCTTTATCACCACACCCATGAAGTTTATCTATTCCGCCAATGGGATTTTAATCTGGCTGGTGCTGGTGGTCGTCATCTCCTACCTTTCCAGTCTGCTGCCGGCGCGAAACGCTACCCGCCTAACCATTCGCGAAATCCTGGCCTATGAATAATTTATCAAGTTTGTGATATATTTTATTAGTGAATTTTTTCTATCTCTGGAGCCGTTTGTGAAAAAACAGCACAGCTATTCCTGGATTATCTTAATGTCCCTTATGGTATTCATTCTTGCTGGTTGCCAGGGGGCATCAACCAACGATTCTGAAAATAAACAATCCGATGCCGTGCAGACTCCCACACCTGAGAGTACCTTCACTTCGATTGAATCAAAAGTGGCGCCGGTGCGCAAAGCCTTGTTAAGTTTTGCCATTAGTGGTGTCGTTGAAGAGACGTTTGTTTCTGAAGGCGAATTGGTGAAGGAAGGTGATTTGATCGCCCGGCTGGAAGGAAGTGAAAGCCTCACGGCGGCAATTGCACAGGCAAAATTTGAAGTGCTGCAAGCCAAACAGGAGTTAGATGCCTTGTATGATGAGGCAGAGCTTTCAAAAGCCCGGGCTGAACAGGCGCTTGCAGAAGCACAACTGTTGTTAAAAAATGCCAAAGATGCACGCGAAAGCAAAGACTATCAGCAAGTATCCAAAAACACCCTTGAAGGCCTGCGTGCTGATTACATCCTCGCCCAAGATGAATTGAAAAACGCTGAAGACTATTACCAGGGCTACAAAGACAAACCGGATTTTGACATCGATAAAGCAAAAGCACTCAATCGCCTGGCTGAAGCGCGAAAATTAAGCGATCGCGCTTTAGACAATTTGAATAAGGTCTTGTCGCGCCCCGACCCGCAGGAAGTTGCAAAAGCAGATGCAGAAGTAGCCAGGGCACAGGCGCTGGTCGACAAAGCGCAGTTGGATTATGAGAAAGTGAAAGATGGACCCGATCCCGACCAGTTAAAATTAGCCCAGTCTAATTTGACAGCTGCTGAGGCAAATCTGAAATCAACCGAAGCCGGCTCGCAAGACATCACCATCAAGGCCCCTTTCAATGGTCTGGTTGCTTCCAATGGATTAAAAATTGGCCAATTCACCTCTCCTGAAACATCGCAGGTGGCGATTGGCGATACCACCGAATGGCAAATTGAAACCACTGACCTCAAGGAAGATGAAATCAGTGGGGTAAATATAGGCGACCGGGTTTTGATCACAATTGATGCGTATCCTGACCTTGAATTCTTTGGCACCGTGGATCAAATCCAAACATTTGGAAAAGATAAACAGGGCGATATCGTCTATAAAGCCATAATTATTTTCGAACAAATTGATAAACCGCTATTCTGGAATATGACCGCAGCAATTCATATCCCTTCATGAATGACATAAGTTTGATGGAGAGATTAATGATAAATAGAACCGGGGCTCGAAATTTATTTTTTTTGATTACAGCAATTCTGTTGATGGCTTTCCTTGTGGGGTGCGGAGCCAATGCCGAAACAGGCCAGCCAGCCGATGTTGATGCGACCATCCAGACGCCGGTGGCAGCAAGTTATGCTGTCATGGCTGAGGGAAAAGTTGTTCCAGTGAAAAATGCCATATTAAGCTTTCCGGCGCCGGGAGTTGTAGCTGAAGTTGTAAAAGATGAAGGCAGCCAACTTCGAAAAGGGGAAATTATTGCCTGGCTGAATGGGAAAGAAAATGCCGAAGCCTCCATCGCCGCTGCTGAGGCACAACTGACTGCTGCTCAGCAGGCGCTCGATGACTTGATTGAAAACGCCGCACTGGAAAAGGCATCCAAAGAACTGGCTCTGGCCGAAGCTCAAAAAACTTTGGAAGATGCCAATGAAGAGCGTGAAAAACGGGATTACATCCGGGTGAATCAGAATACACTGGATGGTATTAAAGCCCAATATATCCTGGCGCAAGATGCAGTGGATGAGGCTGAAGAAGATTTTAGCTATTTTGAAGACCGGGAAGAAGACGACCCACAACGCGCATATTTCCTCACCATCCTGGTCAATGCCCGCAAAGCACGCGACATTGCCAAATACAACCTGGATTACGCTTCAAATTACTACGATCCAGAAGAGATTGCCGAGGCGAATGCGAATGTTTCTGTGGCGCAGGCAAACCTCGAAAAAGCTCAAAAAGATTACGACGCAGTAAAAGACGGCCCTGATCCAGACGAGCTTGAACTGGCCGAAGCGGCTGTTCAAAATGCCGAAGCACAGCTTACCGCAGCAAAATCCGCTTTGGATAACCTGGCTTTAAAAGCGCCCTTTGATGGAAAAGTGGTCTCCAACGACCTGGAAGTTGGCGAATATGTGACACCTGGCGGCCAGTTGGTTGCATATGGCGATCTGTCTGAATGGCAAGTTGAAACCACTGACTTAACCGAATTGAATATCATTGACATCCAGGTAGGCGACCCTGTTTCGGTATCGGTCGACGCCGTGCCCGGGCTTTCCATGGAAGGCGAAGTGACAGGGATTAAATCCTATGGTGAAAACAACCAGGGAGATATCACCTACACCGTTTATATAAAATTACTGGATCCTGATGAGCGCTTGAAATGGAATATGACCGCTTTTGCAGTTTTTGAGTAAGTTCATTGCTTGCTAGCAAAAGCCGCCAGCGCACATTTATGCGCTGGCGGCTTTTTAATCGTGACCAATCCGGTTATTGAAGAATGAAATCGTATGTCGGGAAGAATGTGGCAGGATCGCCGCGCAAATCAGCCACCAGTTCCAGATATCCTTCCAGGTTTTCCAGGTAAACTTTCCACCCCAGGGTACTTCTCTCAAGATACAGGAACTGCTCACCATCAACCCAGTTGACAAAATCAGCCGGCCCGGTGTTCATTAAAGGTTTATACCCTCCACCGACCTGTCCTAACTGGGCATTGTCTCCGGTTCCCGCCGCAAAAATAAACCGGGTGGAATCAGGCGACCAGGCGCTGAATGTCACCAACCCTTTTTCGTAAATCGTTTTGGACATTCCGTTCAAGGTGAGAATATACAACTCGTATTCGGTATCGCCTGTTTTCTCACCATCTTCAAGATATGCCAGTTTGGCCTGGTCAGGCGAGAACTCTGCTGCGGCAAAAGGCGACACATTAAGATCTCCCAGTTTTGCAGAGGAAGCGGTGCCAACCGTAATTTGCCAGATTGCAGAAGGCTGCAATGGTGAAATGTAGGGGTCTTCGGGAGGTATGATAACCAATAATTTATCTCCCTGCGCTGACCATTTTGGCGCCGGGTAATAATAAAATTCAGAATAGGTGTTGACTTTAGGGAAGGTAAGAACACCATCCCTGCGGTTTGAACCATCCGCATTAATCAGGCTGATTTTTTCAGGGGTAACCAGGGCGAGCTGCGTACCGTCTGGAGAATAGTAAAAGATTCCACCATTGCCGGGAGTTTGCGTTTGTTTTAATTCACCGCTGTCTGCGTTCACAATCCAGAGGTCATCATTTACAAACATCCCGGGGCCGTCAAACACCGGCGCGCTAACAAACGCCAATTCATGTGTGCCGGGCCGCCAGGTAAACACATACGGCATACCGCCAACGGCATCTTCATTATTCTTCATGGAATCAAACTGGCTCTCACTAACCAGTTGTTTTTCGCCTGTTCCATCCGGTTTAATTACCCAGAAACTGTATTTAAAATCATCGTGCAGCCTGACAAAAGCCAGCCATTCACCGTCTTCAGAAAGTCCAATGTCATAGACATCACCAGATGTGATGAGTTGTCGGGTGTTTTTCTGGGCATCGCGTATGAAAATATTCTTATTGGAATCGGTGTAAGCCACAACCAGTTTCTTGTTTTCATTGGAGCCTGAATCAGCAGCCTCATCAACAACTTCAGGCGTGGCGGTTATCATTTCAACAGATGGCTCCAAAGCTTTAGAGTCTTCAGCCTGTACTGCCGCCAAGGTGGCAGCCACTTTTGTGGCGACAACGCTTTCTTGATCTACTATCTGGGGGGTAGCACAGGCCAGAATTATGATTGATATTGCAGTTAAAACAAAAAGCCATTGCATGCGATTCTTTTTCATCACATCACTCTCCAGTGCATCAGGCATAAATACATACAACTTCATCCCACCTCTGTGTAGGAGTAGGGTTAGGACTATTTCTTATTATACAAAAGAATGGTTTAGATGTTGTTAATTAGAGAAAAGTTTTTGATTTACCCCGTCCAGGCTTTCGCGAGATGGACGAATCTGTTCTGGCAAAAGACGGTTTAATGGCGTTTCGGGCAAATCGTAAAACTCGAATAGATTGGGCGTTTCCACGTCCAGGTAGATCAACCCTGTCACCATCAAGTGATCTTTCTCAGCTTTTTCAAGCATGGAAAAAGCCTGCCAGCGCACAGTTGGATCGTAGCCTTTTTCCAGTTTTTTTAGCATAAGCACCGATCCGTCATGTAAAGTGACTTCACGCATGGAGCCCTCTTCAAAATTCTCGAGTTTGATTTCATCTTTGGTTGGCACAAAAGAGAGTTCATTCAGAGGGATTTCATGCTCGCGTCCCCAGGAATAAGAATGCATAAAATTGTCTTTATTATTGAAACTGACGCACGGACTAATAATATCCAACACGGCAATACCATTGTGCAAAAGCGCCGCCTTAATTAATTCGCGCACTTGCTTCGGATCACCGGCAAATGACCGGGCAACAAAGGTCGCATTGGTCGCAAGAGCCTCCATGCAAATATCAACAGGGAAAAAGGGATTGGTTCCCTGGTGCTTCATGCTTTGCCCTTTTTCAGCAGTGGCCGAAAACTGCCCCTTGGTGAGCCCGTAGACGCCGTTATTTTCCACAATATAGACCATAGGCAAGTTTCGGCGTACCAGGTGTTTAAATTGCCCAAAACCAATGCTAGCTGTATCGCCATCACCGCTGACGCCAATGCCATGCATGCTCGTATCTGCAAACAATGCGCCCAACGCCAACGAGGGCATCCGCCCATGTAAGCCATTAAAACCAAATGAACGGCTCAAGAAATAGGTGGGGCTTTTACTGGAACAGCCGATTCCACTGAATTTGACAATTTTTTCCGGCAATATACCCAGTTCAAAACAGGCGGCAATAATCTGTCCGGCAATTGAGGTGTGACCACAGCCAGGGCACAAGGTGCTTGGGGCGCCACGGTAATCCGCTCTCGTCAACCCAATAGCGTTGGTCTTATTCTTTGTTTCGCCTTCCATAATCCCATTAACCATGATTTACCTGCCTTCTCTGGCTACAATTTGTTCAACGACCCACTCTGCACTTAATGGTTGTCCGTCAATGTGAGCTATTTGAATGAGATTGGTTGCATTTTCAGGAAACTCTAAGAGTAAAAGCTGCCGTAAATGCCCATCGCGGTTGAGCTCAATCACATAGCAATAATCATGTGAGTGTATGAAATCAGCAACTTCATCTCGAAATGGAATCGCCCTCACACGCATAAAGTCAACCGGCAAATTCCGCTTTGCCAAAATGGACTGTGTTTCCAAAACCGCTTCATGAGTTGAACCCCAACAGATTACCCCAATTCGGGCATCCTGGAGATTATGAATAATTGGCGCAGGAACAAACTGCTTTGCGGTTTCAGATTTCTTCAACAGCCTGTTCAGCAACTCTTCCCAATCTTGCGGTTCTTCGCTGTAACCCGCAAATTCGTCGTGGCCGGTTCCGCGTGCAAAATAGGCACTGCGAGTATCAAGATTTCCCTGAACCGTTCGGTAGGGCACTCCATCCCCATCTATGTCGAGATAACGTCCCCATTTCCCCCCCATTCTCTCAATTATTTCATCCATACCGTCTTCCCACACGATTTTGCCGCGATCCATTGGTACATCAGGGAATTCAAATGGAGCTGAACTCCACTCATTCATCCCCAGGTCCAAATCACTGAGAACAATGACCGGGGTTTGCAAGCGTTCAGCAATATCGAACGCCTTCCAGCCATCTTCAAAGCATTCCTGCACCGTTCCTGGCGCCAACAAGACAAACTGAGTATCACCATGTGAAATATTGGCAGCAAAACGCAAATCATTCTGGCCAGTGCGAGTTGGCAACCCTGTACTCGGTCCCACCCGTTGAACATCCCAAACGACCAGGGGAACTTCGGCAAAATAAGCCAGCCCCAGGTATTCAGCCATCAGGCTTAAACCCGGCCCAGAGGTTGATGTCATTGCACGCAAACCCGCCCAGCCAGCCCCCAGCACCATTCCAATAGCCGCCAGTTCATCTTCGGCCTGAACGATGGCATATGTGCTTTTACCGGTCTGCGGATCTCGGCGCAAATCTGCAATTTGTTCTCGCAAGGTTTCAATCATACTGGTGGACGGCGTAATTGGGTACCAACCGCAAAATTGGACGCCTCCATAGATGGCGCCCATCGCTCCGGCAGTATTGCCGTCAACCATGATCATTCCCCTGTTTTTGTCCATAGGTTGGATTTCATACGGATCAGTCTTAACCAGGTTGGCTTCCGCCCAATCAGCCGCATATTTGATGATTGCAAAGTTGGATTCAATGGGTTTTTCTTTGCCGTTAAAGTGATAAACCAAAGCCTGTTTAATCGCCTGGAAATCTATACGCAGCATTTGGGCGACAACTCCCACATAAACCATGTTTTCAACATAATCACGTAATTCAGAAGGGACTTCAAACTCTTTCGTTAATTCTTTAATCGGCATGGGATAACAGTGAATATCGGTTCGCTGGATATATTTCTCCAAGTCCTGGTTATAGAAGAGGACCCCACCAGGCTTCAAGGCGGCTATGTCTTTCGCAAAGCTAGATGCCTGCATCGTAACAAGAATGTCATCTTGTTCCCGCCGGGAAAGATAGCCATCTTCATTTACCCGAATTGAATACCAGGTTGGCAACCCTTTGATGTTGGATGGGATAATATTCTTTCCACAGACAGGCACCCCCATTCTAAAAATAGCCCGATGAAGCGTCTTATTTGAAGTGCCGCTTCCCGAGCCATTTATTGTGCTGATTGTCATGGAAAAATTGTTGGTAATCGTTTTTTGAGCCGGTTGTTTAATTTTTTGATCGTCGGTAATTTCTTCCATTGAATATTCTCTCTCGTCATTCAAATAGATGGGAAGGTTTTTGAAGATTATTTCTCTGAAAAAGCAGAGCCATATGTTCACGCAAAATTTGGTACCCCACTTCAAAATCTCCAGAACGAATAGCTTCAACGATCTTCCGGTGATACTGCCAGACTCTTTTGATGTATTCTTCGTCGTTATATTGCCCATATCCGACGGCATCATACAAATCCCAATAGGATTCAAGCAAGCCCTGCACGAATGGATTGTCTAATCGCCGGTAGATTGTCAGATGGAATTTTTTGTGTTCTTCATGCGGGATTTGAATTGGTGACCGTTTCAACTTACCCTCAGCCAGGTTGAGCAACCGCAATAATTCTTCAATGTCTTGAGGTTTTAACCGCTCAACCGCCTCATACCAATAAGCAGCCTCTAATTTTTTTCGTAAGTCATAATATTGTTGAAACAAAGACGGGTTGATGGAGACACCAAATTTTAGACTCTGGGTGACCGCCGTGCTAAATTGATACGGCAACAGGCGAATCCCCGTCTTGGGTTTCGCCTCAATCAACCCCATCGCCCTTGCCACTTCCATTTGCTCGCGCAAACTGGCCACGCTAACCCCCAACTCTGCACTCATTGCCGCCAGAGATGGTAGCCGGCCGCCATTATTATCATTGGCGATGGTGGTCAAATAATTCAGGAATTCAGATTTTTGAGTGTTTGCCATCAAATATATTAATCTGATTAATATGATTAATAAGGTTAATATAGTATAGCATTTTCAGGTATTAAAGTCAATTACCGGTTGAGTTTTCGAGATAAATCTTTGGTTAATAACAAACCCACCAGCGGAAATCACACAAATCCACTGGTGGGTAGTCATGCCAGAAATTGTCAGAAGAACGGTTATTTCTTAAATTTAGCCTTTAAGATATCTTCCAGGGTTGGTTTGCCAATTTCCTGCAATTCATAGCGAACGCGTTGTGAAGGTTTGTCAATTTTCATCACCCGCGTCAGGTCGATGGGCGTGCCAATGATCACCATGTCAACATCTGCGTTTTTAATGGTTTTTTCTAACTCGCGCACCTGTTTGTCGCCGTAGCCCATGGCAGGCAGCACATTACCCGTGGTTGGATATTTCTTATAGGTTTCAAGAATGGAACCGACTGCATAGGGACGCGGGTCAACAATTTCCGCCGCGCCAAAACGACGGGCAGCCACCCACCCCGCGCCGTAGGCCATTTCGCCGTGTGTCAGGGTCGGACCGTCTTCCACCACCAACACGCGTTTGCCGCGGATGGCTTCTGGGTTATCCACAAACAATGGTGAAGCGCCTTCAATCACAATCGCATTGGGGTTCATGCTGTGCAAGTTCTCGCGCACCTGGATTACCGCATTGGGGTCAGCAGTGTCAACTTTGTTGATCACAAACACATCGGCAGCCCGCACATTGGCTTCGCCGGGATGATATGAACTCTCATGGCCGGGGCGGTGAGGGTCAGCAACCACAATTTGCAGATCGGGCACATAGAAAGGCAGGTCGTTGTTTCCGCCGTCCCACAGCACAATATCCACTTCTTTTTCAGCCTGGCGCAAAATAGCTTCATAATCAACGCCGGCATATACGATCACGCCGTTATCCAAATGAGGTTCATATTCCTCGCGCTCTTCAATCGTGCATTCATGCTTATCAAGGTCTTTGTAGGTCTCAAAACGCTGCACAGCCTGCTTGACGAGATCACCATAAGGCATGGGATGGCGAATAGCCGCAACTTTGTAACCCATTTGGCGCAAGATTTGAGATACACGCCGAGTGGTCTGGCTTTTGCCTGAACCAGTGCGCACTGCGCAAACTGATACGACCGGTTTAACCGATTTTACCTGGGTTGTGTTGGTTCCCATCAGTCGAAAATCTGCGCCGGCCGCCAACACCGTGGATGCCTTATGCATGACGTAAGCGTGTGGTGAGTCGCTGTAAGCGAATACCACCTGATCCACTTTCATTTCATGGATCAGTTTTACCAGATCTGATTCGGGATAAATTTTGATACCTTTGGGGTATAACGGTCCCGCCAATTCAGCAGGGTATAGACGGCCTTCAATATTGGGAATTTGTGTGGCTGTGAAGGCGACAACTTCATAATCCGCGTTATTGCGAAAATAGACATTGAAGTTGTGAAAATCCCGGCCAGCGGCCCCCATAATGAGTACGCGTGTCTTATCGGTCATTTATTGATCTCCTGTTAAGTTTATTCAATTCTGCCTTACGGCATCATTAGTACTTTTTCAATTCTTTGCAGCGCCCAGTCCAAATCCTGGCGATTGATCACCAACGGCGGGGCAAAACGAATCACATTTTCGTGAGTCTCTTTACACAACAGGCCTTCCTTCATGAGCATTTCAGCGAAACGTCGTGCTCCACCAGCAGAAGGCTTTAATTCAACGCCAATCAACAGCCCCTTGCCTCGCACCTCTGCAATGTGCTCACTTTCAATTCTCGCCAATTTTCCGCGGAAATATTCGCCCTGTTCACGTGCATTCTCGATGAGTTTCTCTTCCTTGAGGACTTTTAGGGCCTCACGCGCTACTGCACAGGCCAAGGGATTGCCGCCAAAGGTTGAGCCGTGTTCACCCGGATTAAAAACATCCAGCACAGCAGCGCTGCTCAACACACTCGAAACCGGGTAGAACCCTCCTGACAACGCTTTGCCGATGATCATCACATCGGGGCGCACTCCTTCCCAGTCGCAGGCAAACCATTGCCCGGTTCGTCCCAGCCCTGTTTGAATTTCATCCGCAATCATGAGAACATTGTTCCGTGTACAAACTTCACGAACCTTTTTCAAATATCCATCAGGTGGAATGATTACCCCGCCCTCGCCCTGAATGGGTTCAACCAAAAATCCAATCGTGTTCTTGTTGATCGCTTTCTCCAGCGCCTCGATATCGCCATAAGGAATGGTCACAAACCCTTCCGTGAAAGGCCCAAATCCTTCACGATAGGGTTCATGCGTTGAAAAACCCACTACAGTGATGGTACGCCCGTGAAAATTTCCATCGCAAGTAATAATCTCGCCTTTATTATCAGGAACACCTTTCACTTTATACCCCCACTTGCGTGCAGCTTTCAAAGCAGTTTCAACCGCTTCCACGCCGGCATTCATCGGGAGTATTTTTTCATATCCTGTCAGTTCACACAATTCCCTGGCAAGCAAGGGCAACTGGTCGTTGCGAAATGCCCGCGAGGTCAAAGGCAATTTGGACGCCTGTTCAATCATTTTCTTAAGAATTCTTGGGTGCGCGTGACCCTGATTGATTGCTGAATAGGCGCTCAGAAAATCGAGATACCGATTCCCTTCCACATCCCAAACCCAAATTCCCTCACCCCTCTCCAATACAACGTCCAGTGGTTTATAGTTATGAGCATTGTAGCGGTCTTCTAGTTCAATGTATTCTCGTGTTTTCACAAGCGCTCCTTCTTCAATAAATTGATTTTGCTGAAAATAGCCCAAAAAAGGAAAACAACAGATTTATTAAAATAATAATCTGTTTCGAACTAAATGTCAATTTTTTATCCGAAAACCAAACAATCACAGATAGTATTCTTTGAATATCGTGCTATAATAAATCAATCAAAAATCTTGTCTGGCTAAAAAATTGATCCATGAGCAAAGCCCAACCCGAACACGCCTCGTATGATATTGACAATGTCGATCGAATAATCTTACAGACATTGCAATCTGATGGGCGCACATCTTTTACAGAAATTGCACGCCAGGTTGGGGTTTCTGAAACAACCATTCGAAACCGTTATCAGAACCTGGTTGAAAAGGGAGTTGTGCATACGGTGGGAATTGTGGACCCCGCCGTGCTTGGATTTCAGGCCCCCGCCCTGATCAACGTTAAAGTCGCCCCTGGTAAGGCCGACTTTGTGGCACACAAGATCGCAGAATTACCCGAGGTTAGCTATCTAATCATGACCCTGGGATCGTTTGATCTAAACGTTGAAGTCCTGTGCAAAGATTTGGCGCATCTAACAGAACTAATCACACAACGAATTCAAACCTTGCCCTATATTCAATCAACAGAAATGTTGATGATTTCCCACTCATACAAATTGAGTTATCGTTGGTCCCCAATATTAGAAATGGAAGAATAAGCTTATTGGTATAGATGAATAGCTAAGAAATTCGGAAAGTATCAAAAATCTTCCTTCAGAGGAATATAGTATAATGAATTTGACCTGCTGGGTAATTTGAACGCAAATAAACATCAGCAGGTTTTCGCCTATTCAAATTTATTTAACTGGAGGAGAAGAAACATGAAGCGTGCATCTATCGTAATTCTTTCAATCCTGGTGATCGCATCGTTGCTGGTCGCCTGCGGGCCAAAAGCCCCCGCCAACAAGCTTGAAGCCGTGAAACAGGCCGGCAAGCTGGTTGTTGGCACATCCGCCGATTATCCGCCTTTCGAATCAGTCGACGAAAACGGCAAGATGGACGGCTTTGACATTGCCGTGATCAACGAACTTGGAACCCGTATGGGTGTTGAAATCGAAATGGTCGATATGCCGTTCGACAGCCTGGTTGCAGCGGTGCAAGAAGGCAAAATCGATATGTCTATTGCCGCCTTCAACTACGACGAAGAACGCGACAAGAAAGTGGACTTCACCGATTTTTACTACTCTTCCGCTGACTGCTTCATCCTGCCCGAAGATTCTGACGTCACCATAGCTGCGGTTGATGACCTGGCTCCCCTCGCCATTGGAGCCCAGACCGGAACCACCGAAGATGGCTGGTTGACTGAAAACCTGATTGATGCTGGTAAAGTTCCTGCCGATAAATACTTCCGCTATGACCGCCAGGATCAGGGTGCAATGGATGTCAAATCAGGACGCCTGGATATCTACATGGCTGACTGCGTTCCTGCAAATGCCCTGGCCGCCCAGATTGGTGGCTTGAAAGTAATCTAAAATGGTCTCACCGAACCCGCTCCCATCGGCATGATCATTCCTGACGGCGCCAAAGAATTGCAGGCTG
This sequence comes from uncultured Anaerolineaceae bacterium, assembly GCA_964580315.1. Taxonomy (GTDB): domain Bacteria; phylum Chloroflexota; class Anaerolineae; order Anaerolineales; family Anaerolineaceae; genus CAZOKH01. Next base: position 40,434 of record CAZOKH010000008.1, read on the forward strand.
AACTTAACAAGCAAATCAAATCCATGATTGACGACGGAACCATTGATAAATTTGCAGAACAGTATTTCAAATAGACTGTTTTGTGAATAACACAATGAAAAAGTCAAGGGAAATCAATGGAATTTTCGGTTTGTATTGTGCTTGGCAGAAAACATGAAAGCACAATCTCCAAGATTTTCCCCGACGCAGACCCGTCCTAAATAAAACAGCATCCTGATTTCTTTCATCTTGGAAGGAATCAGGATGCTTTGACATTTCGTAAGAATTGCCGGGAGGACAGCGTTACGCATGGAATTATCTCAATTATTGAAAGTAATCCAGTTTATTCTGGGAGGAACTTTTGTAACGATTGGCGTCACTCTGGTTGCCTTGCCCCTGGGTTTCATTTTGGGTCTGGTGCTGGCCGTTACGCGGGTATTTGGAGGGAAAATATCCTCGACAATTGTTTCAATATACAGCACGGGCATGCGAGGTGTGCCGGTTATTGTTCTTTTGTTTGTCCTCTACTTCATTATTGCCGGCGCAATCAATATCTCTCCCTTCTGGGCAGGATCAATTTCTCTGGGAATCGTCAGCAGCGCCTACCAAATGGAAATCTTACGCGGCGCAGTTTTATCAGTGGGCAGCGGGCAAATGATGGCAGCCAGGGCTATAGGGATGACAAAAATTCAGGCAATCCAAAATATCATTCTTCCACAGGCGCTACGCCTGGCTATTCCACCCTGGTCAAATGAAGCATCCATCGTCTTAAAAGATTCGTCGCTTGTCTATGCGCTGGGGGTACCAGAAATTCTTCGCCGCGCACAATTTATGTCAGCCAGCACCTATAGGCCATTTATCGCATTTGCCATCGCTGCCGCCATTTACTTCATCCTGGTTTTTTTGATGAGCCAATTGCTGTGCGCTTTGGAACGCCGTCTCAGCATACCGGGTTTGCAGCAATAACCATCAACCCATTCAGAATCAAGGATTAATCCTGTGAAAAATTCCATTCTTGAAATTGAAAACCTCTCAAAAGTTTATGGAAATTCGGTAGTCCTGAAAGACATTTCTTTGAAAGTCGATGAAGGCGATACCATTGTCATTATTGGCCCCAGCGGGACGGGGAAAAGCACTTTATTAAGGTGTATAAACCTGCTAACCAAAATCGACGGGGGAAAGATTTTTTTGGATCAGAAAGAGATTACAGCTCCAGGGGTTTCGGAAGATAAAGTTCGCCAGCACATTGGCATGGTATTTCAAGACTTTCTATTGTTCAATCATCTGACCGCCATTGATAACGTAATGATCGGTCCGATTAAAGTGCTGGGAAAAACCCCGACGGAAGCCCGCGAAAAAGCCCTGCAAGAATTGGAACGAGTTGGGCTGAAAGATAAAGCCAATCATTATCCCGGTCAATTATCAGGCGGGCAAAAACAAAGGGTCGCCATTGCTCGCGCCCTTGCCATGGATCCCCGCATCATGCTGTTTGACGAACCCACATCTGCCCTCGACCCAGAATTGATTGGCGAGGTTCTGGAAGTGATGAAAAGGCTGGCAAACGAAGGTATGACCATGCTGGTCGTGACTCATGAGATGGGGTTTGCGCGTGAAGTAGCCGACCGTATAATTTTTATGGAACACGGCTTAATTCAGGAAGAAGGCTCGCCAAACGATATGTTCTATCATCCCAAGCATGAACGTACCCGTGAATTCTTATGGAAGATCACAGAGCTATACGGAAAACATGAAGATCAAGGGAGTGAAGTTCAATGAAAGAATGGTTTGAATTCTTTCAGAGTATCCTTCCCAATTTTATCCAGGGTGCAGAGGTAACACTGCAGCTCACTTTTGGGGGTTTGCTGCTTGGTCTTTTCATCGGCCTGCCGGCTGCCGTGCTGCGCGTTTATGGCGGGAAAAAAATTTCCTGGCTGGCGATTGCCTATATCGAGTTATTCCGCGGTACCCCCATATTGGTCCAATTGTTTGTCATCTACTTTGGTCTGCCTGATCTTGGGATTACCATGTCGCGCATGGGGGCCGCCATCCTTGCCATGGGTCTGAACAGCGGCGCCTACCAGGCCGAATATTTCCGCGGAGCCATACAGGCAGTGAGCGGCGGTCAAATGATGGCTGCCCGGGCAATTGGAATGAGCCGCTATAAAGCCATACGGCACATCATTCTCCCCCAGGCATTGCGGTTGGTAATCCCGGCCTGGTCAAATGAACCCATTTCGCTCCTCAAGGCTTCATCCGTTGCTTTTTTAATCGCTGTTCCTGATTTAATGACCACAGCGAAAGCCATTGTGGTAAAAACTTACGATCCCATTGGCACCTACCTGGCAGTAGCTGTAGTTTATCTTGTATTGGTGTATGTATTAAATATTTTCCTGGATCTGGCAGAGAAGAATCTACAAATACCAGGATTTAAATTGGAAGCCCAGCAAAGATAAAAAAACCTGATGAACGCATCACTCCTCACACTACAAGACGTGTTTTTAGCCCGGAAACGTATTCAATACATCATCCGCCGAACGCCGCTTCAAATGGACGGCGTGCTTTCTGATAGCAAACAATGCAAAATCCACCTAAAACTTGAAAACCTGCAAAAAACCGGGGCGTTTAAATTACGCGGCGCCGCTAATAAAGTGTTTACTCTCACCGATGAAGAAAAAAAACTCGGACTGGTGACGGTTTCCAGCGGCAACCATGGACGCGCCCTGTCGTACGTTGCAGGACAACTGGGTGTCAGGGCTGTTATTTGCCTCTCAGAAGGTTGTCCCCAAGTGAAAAGAGATGCAATAACCCGCCTGGGCGGTGAAATCATCATGGCTGGCCGCACACAGGATGAAGCCATAGACTATGCTTATGAGCTGGCTGAAAAACAAGGCCTGGTCATGGTGTCTTCTTTTGATGATCTCCAGGTGATTGCTGGTCAGGGTACCATTGGTCTGGAATTGTTAGAAGATCTGCCTTCAGTTGATACGATAATCACCCCCCTATCGGGCGGTTCATTGCTGTCAGGCATAGCCCTGGCTGTCAAAACAACCAATCCGAAAGTGAAGATTGTGGGCGTCACCATGGAGCGCGCGCCAGTGATGATCCGCAGCCTGGAAGCCGGAAAAGTAATCTACCTCCCGGAAGAAACCACCCTTGCCGACGGCCTGGCTGGCGGCATTGGCAACCCCAATAAATTTACTTTTCAATTGGTTCAACAGTTAATTGATGAGGCCGTCACGGTTTCAGAAGAAGAAATTGGCCGTGCCATGGCTTACATGCTGCATGAACACCATCTGGTGGTTGAAGGAGCCGGAGCGGTTGGCTTGGCCGCAGTGATGCACGACAAAGTATCCAGCTTGGGAGAAAACAACGTTGTCATCATCAGCGGATCAAATGTCACCATACCCCGTCTAATGGAAATATACTCACGTTATTATGCATAATAGAGGTGGCTGATGAAAGTTCAAATTTACAAAGAAGAAGAAATTCGGAAACATGTCTCGCTTTCATTGGATGCTCTCGACGCGGTTGCGAATGGGTTTGTCAAACTCTCTGCGGGCGAAGCGACCATCCCGCCCATTATGCAAATCGTGATCCCTGAAAACGATGGAGAAGTTGACGTAAAGAGCGCTTATATCCAAGGACTAAGCCAGTTTGCCATCAAAGTCGCCGGCGGTTTTTACAACAATCCCAAACTGGGATTACCTGCCAGTGTAGGCATGATGATGTTGATCAATTCGCTGACTGGTTTTCCAGAAGCATTTTTACTGGATAATGGCTATCTAACCAATTTGCGCACCGCCCTTGCCGGAGCCATAGCTGCCCGGCAACTGGCCAAAGCAAAGATCCAAACGGTTGGCGTATTTGGTTCAGGCACGCAGGCGCGTTATCAGGTTCGGGCATTGAAACTGGTGCTGTCCTTTGAAAAAGTCATCGTATTTGGTATAGATGAATCTGAAACGAAGAAATATGTTGACGAGTTGAGCCACGAGTTAAATTGCCCGGTAACGGCGGCCAGGGAACCTGCCGATGCGGTCATCCACAGTGACCTGGTGATTACCGCCACACCATCGCACAATCCCTTTTTGCAAGCTGACTGGCTGCACCCGGGACTTCATATCACCGCCATGGGAGCCGACGCTGCGGAAAAGCAGGAATTATTCACCGAAGTTGCTGCCAGAGCGCAAATTATCGCTTGCGATTACCGCAAGCAAAGTTTACATCTGGGAGAACTGCATCACGCAATTGATGCCAAATTGATACACGAATCCCAAGTGATTGAACTGGGCGAGATATTGTCAGGTAAACACGCTGGACGCCAGACTGATGATCAAATTACCCTTTGTGATTTGACCGGCGTCGGTGTTCAAGACACCCAGATTGCTCTTTTTGCAGCCCAAAAATTGCTAGCAGCCAATGCTGGCTTCGTATTCGAGAACTGAATGAAATTCACAGAATATCCATAGGAGTAAGATTATGACCTCTGCCTTTGTGCCTTTTGAACTTGAACGTTTTATGTCCATCTGGGAAAACCAGGTTGAAATTAATGTATCGGAAAGCGGCGTACATCCCCTAAGTATCCGCGAACTGGTCGGTGACGATCATGCCTTTATGGAAAAAATTCTCAATACCAACCAGGGATATCCTCAAACCAATGGTACTGTTGAATTGCGCGAAAAAGTCGCCAGCCTGTATCCAGGGGCAACCGCCAGTCAGGTTGTGGTAACCATCGGCGCCGCACAGGCCGAATTCACCACGCTGCACAGCCTGATGCAGCCCGGCGATGAAATTGCTGTCATGATTCCCAATTACATGCTGCTGTGGGGTGTGGCAAAAAACATGGGGCTTAACGTCAAGACCTTTTCATTGCGAGAAGAATTAAACTGGGGACTGGATATTCAGGAATTAAACCGGGTGGTAACACCGAAAACGAAAATGATTGCGGTTTGCAACCCCGACAATCCCACCGGGCACATTCTTACCGCTGAAGAAAGAGCCGCCATTGTTGCGGCTGCCTCACGCAGCGGGGCATGGATTTTGTCTGACGAAGTATATGCCGGCGCAGAACGCCTCACGGATGAATTCACGCCCTCCATGTGGAATGACTATGATAAAGTTTTGGCAATCGGAAGCATGTCAAAAGCTTATGCTCTGCCCGGTTTGCGCATTGGCTGGGTGGTTTCACCCGGAAAAATTGCCGATGATATCTGGGCGCGGCAGGATTACATCACCATCTGCACCACCATGCTTTCCAATCATCTGGCAGCTCATGCCCTCACACCCGGCATCCGCGAGCGAATTATTGAGCGCACCCGCAAGCACGTACGCAATGGTTACCAGGCCTTTGAAGACTGGTGCAGTCAACATCCCGGTTTCTTCACAGTCGTACCACCTGAAGCGGCCGCCATTGTTTTCCCGCGCTATAACTTTGCGGTCAACTCCTCAAAATTCGTTGAAAAGTTGATTGAATTGAAAAAGGCGTATGTGGTGCCCGGCGACCATTTTGGCCTGGACAACCACCTGCGAATCAGTTACGGCATGGAACCAGCCTTGTTAAATGATGGCTTACAGCGCATTTATGATTTGATGATGTCAATGACTGATGGTAAATAGCCGACAACAGCCCAAATGGATTCCTTGACAAAGCGCCTTTGGCTGTGATAAACTATGTATCGTTGTGGGGGCGTGGTGTAGTGGCTAACATGCGGCCCTGTCAAGGCCGAGACCGCGGGTTCGAACCCCGTCGCTCCCGCCATAATAGAAAAACCTGCTTTTTGAGCAGGTTTTTTCATTTATTGGATATGTTTATAGGGATGGTGGTTTAGCGGGGTTTATTAACAACAACTATCTTCTACCAACCTGTTCCAATATTTTTGCCGCGCCCTGCTTAAAGGTATCCCTGAAATGGAAAATCTGGCATAATCCATTTATCGTTTCTTCCATTCACTCAACCGCTCCACAACCGAGGCTCCAAATGCATTATTACGAAAAATTCATCGAACGCAAAAAATTTCCGGGAACGGAGGGCAATCCTTTTGATATTGTCTTGCGAGGGGCTGAAAAACTTGAAAAAATCCCGGCGATTTTTGTTGTGCTACTCCTGGCGCTCATTTCTTTGCCGGCTGCCATAGGAAGCTGGGAAAAAGCGCTTATCCTGTTCTCTTTTTCCCTCGCTGATTACATCCTTCTGTTACTCTTACCCAGATTACGCATATCCTTTGGGCCTGCCAAACCACCAGCATTGATGCTGGCTGTTATGCGGCTGCCCTTTGCCCTGTTGCCTTTTCCAGCCTTCCTGGCGTTTGAAGGAATAGGCACTGCATTGGTGTTATATGGTTTCTTCATCGAACCCCAGCGGTTAATCATTTCAAGACTAACGTATCAAAATAAGCGCTTCCGGCCAGCACAAAAACTAAAATTAGCTCACCTGGGTGACTTGCACATGGAGCGCCGGACACCGCGAGAAACAAAAATTCTTAAGGCTTTAAAAGAATGGAAACCCGATATTATTCTTTTTAGTGGTGATGTGTTAAATATTTCGTGTTTGCATGATCCTCTTGCCCTTAAAGACGCCCGAGATTTTCTTGCCCAACTCACCGCGCCGATGGGAGTTTACTGTGTCAGCGGGAGCCCGGCAGTTGACCTGCCCGAAATTTTGCCTCATATTTACGCCGGTTTACCAGTAAAACTTCTTGATAACGAGAGAGTTACCTTCGACTGGCATGGACAAAAAATTGTAATTACCGGTTGTTCCTGTACGCACAATCCCCTTTATGATATCGAGAAACTAAACCAAACATATCGCCCAGGCGATAACACTGATCTTTCCATTCTTTTATACCACTCGCCCGATTTGTCGTATTACGCTGATTCGATAGGAATTGACCTGCAATTTTCCGGGCACACACATGGCGGACAAATTTGCCTGCCGTTCTACGGGCCATTTTTTACCGGCTCATTATTTGGGCGAAATTTCCAACACGGCCGCATGCAAATGAATCATCTTACACTTTACATCTTACGCGGTATTGGATTGGAGGGCGCAGGGGCGCCGAGGGTTCGATTTTTGTGCCCACCCGAAATTTGCCTTTGGGAAATTGGTTAAGAAAAAATCGCGCCATTTTTCGGGCGCGATTTTCATTTTCTCATCCTTTAGCCAGTTTCTCCGTCAACCATGCATTGGCTTTTTTCAATGCAGCAGGCAATCCTTCGGCATTCTTGCCGCCCGCCTGGGCCAGGTTTGGCCGGCCGCCGCCGCTGCCGTCCATCTCCTGGGCTGCCGCTTTCACCAACTCGCCTGCATGAATGCCCTTTTGGGTTAAGTCATCTGTCACCGAGGCAATGATGGTGGGTTTGCCCTCAAACACGCTGCCAACTACCGCCACGCCCGAGGAATATTTTTCCCGGAAACGGTCGGTCATTTGCCGCAGAATGCTGGCATCTGCTTCAGGCAACTGGGTTATCAAAACAGGCACGCCGTGTAGTACCGGCACATTCTCAAGTTGATCTTTTAGGGAAGAGAATGCCATTTTCTGGCGTAATTCTGCAATTTCCTTGGTCGCCAGGTCTAATTTTTCCTTCAAGGCTTCCACCTGGGCAGGCAGGTCTTCCTGTGAACCGCCCAGCAACCCGGCTGCCGCATTCAACGCCTTCATCCTCTTTTGAACCAATTTATAGGCTTCGCGCCCGGTTACAGCCTCAATACGCCGCACACCGGCCGCTGCACTACCTTCACTGGTTATAATGAACAAACCAATATCCGAAGTGTTCTCCACGTGCGTGCCGCCGCACAATTCATATGAGATGGGCGCATCAGGGCCAATGGTGATGGTGCGCACCGTTTCGCCATATTTTTCTCCAAACAAAGCTGTGGCGCCTTCAGCAATCGCCTCATTAAGTGATTTTGTGACCACATTCAAGTCATAATGATCCAGGATATCCAGGTTGACGCCTTCTTCAATTTTTGCCAATTGTTCCGCAGTGATAGCTTCTGGATGATTGAAGTCAAAACGTAAACGTTCCGGCGACACCAGTGATCCGGCCTGGCGGGCATGTTCCCCCAGCACTTTATGAAGTTGAGCGTGCAATAAATGTGTTGCAGTGTGGTTGCGCTGGGTATCTTTGCGCCGCTGCCAGTTCACCTGGGCGACTGTTTTGTCGCCAACTTTTGGCGTCCCTTTGACTACCTTGCCAATATGCGTGACAATTCCGGCAGATGGTTTGCGGACTTCTGAAACCTCCACTAGCCATTCGCCTTTATTTGTGGATTGGATCACCCCTGAATCGGAAACCTGGCCGCCCGATTCAACATAGAAATTGGTGCGGGGAAGGATGATTTCCACATCGTCGCCGGGCTGCGCCGATTCAACCAGGCTGCTGTTGCAAATAATCCCCAGCACTTCCCCTTCGATATTCTGGCTGTAATAGGGGTCGTAAAGCACACCTTTTTCATCAAGCTTTTTGTCCTTTATCAACCCGTTGAAGATATCCTTGAAAAAGTCAGCATCTTCGCCACCCAGCGGACCAAAAGCCTTGCCCCCGCCAGAACTCAAACGGTGCTCTTCCATGGCTTCGCGGAATCCAGCTTCATCGACATCCATGTTTTGTTCGCGGGCAATATCGCGGGAAATCTCCAGCGGCAGCCCATGCGTGGCATACAAATCAAAGGCAGCTTTTCCATCCAGGGTGGTCTGGCGACGGCTCTTTAAATCTTCCAGCAATTCGTTGAGATAAGTCAATCCCGATTCTAGCGTCTTATGGAAGCGTTCTTCTTCGGCAGTGATACTGGCAAGTATGGTTTTCTGGTTCTTTTTCAACTCCGGATAGGCATCACCGTAATGGTGGATTACCTCTTCGGAAATTTGCGCCAGGAAGGGTTCGTTTAATCCCAGTTTTCCACCAAAGCGCGATGCCCGGCGAATGATCATACGGCAAATATAATTTCGCCCGGTATTGCCGGGAACCACACCATCAGCAATCAAAAACGCCGCAGCCCGGCTGTGATCAGCTATAACGCGATAAGGTGTAATATCCGCCTCCCGTTCCGCATCGGTTTTTCCAGTGAGTTTCTGCACCTTTTGCATCAGGGGGAATAGCAAATCAGTTTTGTAGTTGGAATGTACACCCTGCATGACCGCGACTATGCGCTCCAGGCCCATACCGGTATCGACATGACAGGCTTTTAAGGGTTCAAGATGATCTGGCCCCAGGCGGTTGTATTGGATAAAAACCAGGTTCCACAATTCCAGGAAACGCTTGCAATCGCCATTCACATGGCAAACGTGTCCCGGTTCGCCCTTTTTATCACAAAACTCCTCACCCAGATCAATATGGATTTCACTGCAAGGACCGCACGGGCCGGTGTCTGCCATTTCCCAGAAATTTTCTTTCCGACCAAAATATAAAACTTGGTCGGGGTTAATTCCCGGCTGCTGCCGCCAAATATTTGCGGCATCATCATCTGCGGGGATATTTCCCTTGTCATCTTTAAAGCAGGTCGTCCATAGACGTGTTTTGTCAAGTCCCCACTCTTCAGTCAACAGCTCCCACGCCCAGGTGATGGCTTCTTTTTTGTAATAATCGCCAAACGACCAGTTGCCCAGCATTTCAAAAAAGGTGTGATGTGTATCGTCGCGCCCTACGTCATCCAGGTCATTGTGCTTGCCTGCTACGCGCATACATTTCTGAGAATTTACAGCCCGATTATAGGGACGCAAATCCGTGCCCAAAAAAACGTCTTTGAACTGCACCATGCCCGCATTGGTGAACAGGAGGGTTTGGTCGCCCCCCGGAACCAGGGAAGACGATGGAACAAACGTATGCGCCTTCTTTTTCACAAAAAAATCGATAAATGACTGCCGAACACTTGATCCACTAATTTTGCCGGTCATGATTACTCCTGAAGATTTTCCTTATTTACAATGATTGCGCCCTGAATTATAAGCGAAATCCATTCACTCACAAAAATTCTTATTTACAAGAAAAATACTCTGTGGAACGTAACCACAGAGTATTTTTTTAATCAATCAGAGGTTATCGGGAAATGGCCAGTTTCACCACCTTGCCGTGACTATCTACCGTAGCGCGGGCATAATGATGATGAATATGCCGGGCGGTCTGGACGGTTTTTGTCATGGTAACAACCACCTTGCCTGTGCTGCCCTGCCTCGATTTTTCTTCTGAATTGTTGGAATGAACGCCGTTAACCAGCCTTTGCTTACTGATCACCACGTGTGCATTGTCCAGCCCTGGCAAATAAACTTCCACCATTTGCTTTACATCGCGAATCACCTCATTGGACACCTGGACATGCGTAACGCTTCTTTCGTCCTGTTTCTCGCTGACCATTTTTACCTGGGTTGTAAATGCCGTACGCCGCGGATGTTTTGCCTGGTTGGCCGCTTTATCAGCAAAGGTCAAAGGATCGCCGTAGAACACAAAGGAGATAAGGGCTTTTTGATCCTCGCTGTCCAGGTATCCCTGGCGTTTATTCATCACCTGGATAAATTCCACTTTTGCCTGTTTTAAAGCCTCGCCGGCAGCATAGCCTTCCCGCACGTACTTCCAAAACAGGTATCCCAGCAAATCAGCGCCAATCAACGGTGTGTTGACTGATCCATACGACGTGCATGTACATCCGATAAACGCCTGGGTTCCAATGGACAGGAACTTCAAAGCCAAAGATTGATCTTCATTCTTCTTTATGATATGGGCACCGTAACAAGCTTCACTAAAAACAATTTGTGGGGCGCTGCCGTTATCCAACAAGTCTTTCGGGCTGATCGCTATGGGATAATCGGGCCCGGTGTAAGGTTCAGTGACATCTCTCTGACCGTACCAGTCGGAAGTATCTACCAGCCCATGTAAGTTGAAATACCCCAGACCTGCATTTAAGATCTTCTTCATTTCAAAACTGCCGGAAAACTGCGGCGGCGAAACCAACAAGTCAGATGACTGCCCGATTGGTTTAAATACAGCTTCTGATGCCTGCCGCCAGACGGATGCCGTATATCCAATCCCCAGCGATTTCTTAAACGAATTGTTGATCTTCAACAGGCTTAACAACCATTCAAAAATGGACGTAAAAACCGTAATATTTCCCTTGGGTTTCCCCTTACTTCTTGAATGATAACGGGTGAAGTTGCGCAATTGCTCCAAAATCAAACCGGCATCCGATCCAGTTCCGCCGGGAATACGCCCCACCGGCCATTCCCCAATAAAATAGTTCGAATCAAGCGCTCCATACGGATTATCAGACAGGATTTCTTCGTCGCTGTCCTCCGTTGGATTGGGCAGGCGGTGGAAAGGAACCACATCATCTCCACCAACGATCAGTAAAGCACCAATCATGGCACCCTTTTTGGCCAGCGCTTTATCCAAATCGCTTAATGCCAGTTTATATTTCCAAGGGTCTTGAGTTTCGGTTGTGGTCAACCCAATTTTGTTGGTTGAATCAATGTCATCGGGATAATAAACCATCGCTCCCCAACCCGTGCGCTGACGTAAGGCATCTGCCAGTCTTTTCATTTCTGTGTCAATAACTGCCTTTGTCTGCAAACCGTACACTTTCTCAAGGCCAACGGCTGATGAAAACACCACATACATCGGGAAACGGTTGTCTGTTGAAGTGCTTTTGGGCGATGTTTTGTCATATTTGGAAGCCAGGCGGTCAAAAGCATCCTGAATGGGTTTTAAATCTTCGGGCAGTTTCTTTTTTTCAACAACAGCAGGCTGCACATCAAATCCAACGGTTGCAGTTTCAACAGGCTCAACATCTTGTAATTCGGGTTGCGATTCTTCCAATGCAACCATTTCAGTTTGCTGATCCCAACTCGGCGCCGCAGGCAGCCAATCAGGTTCGGGCACCGATTCGTTGACCATTTCTGCTACCAACTCTTGAACAGATTCTTCAAATTGCTCTTCATCAAAATTGTCATCGGCGTTGTTTTCGACAACCGCTTCTTCCAGGCCGGCTTCTTCCAAAACAGCCGCATCAACTTGATTCTCAACAGGGAGAGTTTCGCTTTCTTGAATACCTGGTTCAACAGTTTCATCCGTGCTGCCGGTCAGATTTGTTTCCTCCATGCGAACAACCGGTAGATCAACGGTGGCTGATTCAACCGGCGGCTGGGGAGTAACCGCCCCACCCGCAAGGATATTCCATCCCAGGATTGAGGCTACTTCAGCCGGGATGGGAATATCGAACCGGATTTCAAAATGCTGTGGCCACAGCGGTTTGAAAGGGAAATCTTTACCCCACAGCCGTTTGGCTACCTGTGCAGTAGCGTCTTTTGACACGCAGTCATGCAGTAAAGCCAGAGCACCGGTTTCATCACCTGTTTCCAGGCGTGTCTTTGCCAGGCACAATTGAAACTGCAAACATTCTTTCCAGCGGGCATGATAAATTTCAGCCAGATTTTTCAGGCTGTGCACATCCTGGGTTGCCATCACAGATTTGAGATGCAAAATGGCGGGCAGCGCACTGATCTCGCTCTCTGTTAATACCATTGGGAAAAACTCAACTGCCTTCTGAATCATTCCCTTTTGAATGGCCTCGTTGGCATTTCTCAAGGAATGCGCCCATTCCTTTAACCCCTCAATCTCTCCTGAGGCATCCCATCCCAGGCCATACAGAATGGCTTCTTCTTTTTTGTAATCCTCATTTCCCATTTTCTTGTACAGGTCATAAAGGATGAAATGCGCTTCAACAAATTCTGGGTCAGACAATATCAAGCGTTCAACAATTTCTAGAGCTTGAATAGTCTTGCCCTCGCCCGATATCGCCTCTGCCAACAACAGGCTGATTTCAAGATCGCCTGGATAGATCGCCAGCCAGCTCATGGCAGATTGGCGGGCAAATCGAAATGCAGATGTTTCAAGCGCTGCATTTAATATCGTTATCAGCGACGATCGGGATATGGAACTGCGGGAGTTAAATTGATAAGGATTGGATGGCATCATTGAGCAACTCTTGCCTCCTCTTTGTTATGAACGAGATTTAAAGCCACAATTGCACCTAATTGCCTGCGTATGTTTACATCCTGCGGATTGAGGTCAACCGCTTTTCGCAGCATCGATTCTGCTTCTGCGTAATTCTTGGTCTCACGCAGCACAAGTCCAGCCTGGTAATACGGACGATAATCCACCGGTTTGGCAACCATTGCCCGTTGATAGGTTTGTAAAGCTTTCATGTAGTCGCGCCGGTTCTGATAGGTCTTTCCCAATTCCAGGTATCCCTGT
>CAZOKH010000009.1:0-53339 GCA_964580315.1 uncultured Anaerolineaceae bacterium
GCACGCCGGTGAAAATGCCCATCAAGTTGGCGCCCCAGGCAGAGGGGTTGAGCGCATCAGCCACCAGCACGCAGCCGAACAGGCTGACCACCACGGCGGCAATTTTTGCCAGGCTAATTTGTTCTTTCAGCAGCCGCCAGCCCAGCAGCACCGTGAACCCGGCTGAGCAATACACCAGCACAGTGGCAACCGCAGCCCCGTTGAGCGCTACGGAAAGCGTCCAGAAAGAATTGAAACACGCCAGCACCAGGCCGTAAACTGCCAGGTAAGCCAGGTGTGAACGTTCAACTCGCAGCAGGGCGGGGCGTAGGATTGCCAGGGCCGGGATGAGCGTGAGGGCCACGAAAAAATCTCGCCAGAATGCCAGGATCAATGCCGGCAGGGCAAAAGTCTGGGTGAGATAGCGGATGAAGATGGCAGTGGTTGAAAGAAATAGCGAACTAACCAGGGCGATGAAAAATCCGCGAGCCGGGAGGGTGGAATGAGGTGGATTTTCTGGCATCGGATGGATTTCTTTCTCTGGATTTGATTTGAATAATCCCTGAACAGTCTGATTGGATTGGACGATTATATCTTTGAATCACACAATAAAAAAAGGATGTGTAAGAAAACACACATCCTTAATCAACGGATATTGAAGTTGTTACGGCGCTTGCGGCGTGGCAGGAACCAGCCAGTAGCTACTACTGTCGCCTTCGGATGTCCAGCCTTCCAGGCCGGTCTTGAGTGAGCGCACTTTCCACCACACCCACTTGTTGGCGCAAACCGGGCCTTCCAAAATGCGCATACGTTCGCCGGGAGCCAGGTAGCCAGTGACTTTTCCATCGGTGCTGGGGTTTTCACGCACCCGGTTGTTCATCCACGGGTTGGTGGAAACCGAGGCTTCATCGCCAATGTGCAGGCGGGTTTGATAAGTGTCTTTGCAGGCATCCCAGATGGGTTTGGTAGCCGACGGCTGCGGGCTGGGAGTGGGCATCTGCGATCCGGTGGCGGCTTCACCCAGCACACGGTTTTGTGCCAGGTCCACCCGGTAGAGGGTGGCTTCGGCCTGGCTGCCCACCCACAACGCTCCTGCCTGAATGAACAGGGTGTCGGGGAAAAGGCTGACCGGGATGATGGAAAACACCTGGAAAGTGGCAGGGTCAATACGCGCCACGGTGCCGTTGTCAAACAGTACCCACGCGGTCGATTCATTCACAACCAGGTCAACCGGTTTGCCGGGCACGCGCGTCAGGTCGGCTGAATTGATCAGCGTTTTGCTGGAGGGGTCAATCAGGTATAGGTTTTCTTCGGCAATTTCATTGATCATCCACACGCCGGCGCTGTTGGAAGCGATGCGGGTGCGTTCTTCCCAGATGGCATATTCGCCGTCTGAGGTGACCACATCGGTACGCGGGTCAAGCTGGCTCACGTGGGTAAAACCGGCGCCGTCAATCACAATCCACACCGCGCCGGGGACAACGGCAAAATCCGAAACCGGCGCGCCGGTTTCGATGTAATGAACCACCTCGTTTTTTACCGGGTCGATGCGCAGCACACCGCCCAGCGGACTCTGGTTGGTGGCATCTACGCTGCTTTCCAGGGTGTCTTCTGCTCCCACCCAGATGCTGCCTTCACCGGAAGCGATGGCAAGCAATTTAAAGCCTTCAATGGGGATGGTTGCCACCATCTGGCGGCTTTGCGGGTCGATGCGTGCCACGCTGCTGTTATCCTGGTCAATCACCCACACGGCGTCATCATCCACCACCAGCGCTCCCGGCTTGCCTCCCAGTGAAATGCTGTCCAAAATCTCCAGTGAACCGGAATCAATGGCCAGAACGGTATGATCCATGGCATTGGTGGTCCACAACACCTGGCTGTCGGCCGGAGTGGGGGTTGAAGCAGGTTGTGAAGGGACAAGCGGCGCCAGTGTGGGAAGCTGCAAAGCCGGGGCCGGGTTCATGCTCGCCAGTGTTTCGGTTGGCGCTTCGGTGGCTTGCGATTCGGGTTGGGCGGGAACCGAGCCGGGTAATCCAGCGCAAGCCAGCATACCGATAAATGTACCAATCAAAATGGAATTGATGAGCAGATGTCTGGTGTTCTTTTTCATTGTCTTCACTACCTTTTTAAACTTGCAACTCATAGCGGGTGCGAGGAAAGATATTCAAGCATATCATTATCAGTATAATATGAACTTTCTTGCGAAGCCACAAAAAAACTGTAAAAATGCCCGGCTTGCCTTTCAATGAGCATGCATCTATAATACCCTTACTCCCCATGACAAATTCTGTTACGGTAATGAAGAATGACTGCAATTGATGAGATCAAGAACCGGGTCGATATTGTCGACCTGGTATCTGAAACAGTGAACCTGCGGCGGACGGGAAAAAATTTCATTGGTTTTTGCCCGTTCCACGCCAACACGCGCACCCCGGCTTTCGTGGTGTTTCCCGATTCGGGCACCTGGCGTTGTTTTGGTGAATGTAACGAAGGCGGCGATATCTTTCGCTTTGTGATGAAAAAAGAAGGCGTCGATTTTGCCGAGGCGCTGCGCATGCTGGCAGACCGGGCCGGTGTGAAACTGGAGCCGGTGACGCCGCAGAAAAAAGAAGAGGAAGAGACCCATCAGCGGCTGCGCGATTTGTTGGAAGAAGCTGTAATTTTCTACCGGCATCACTTGCTGCACCATTCGGCGGCCCAGGAAGCCCAAAACTATTTGCAGAAACGCGGGTTAAAACCTGAAACAATGGAATCTTTTGGTATTGGTTACGCTCCGCCCGGCTGGGATACCACCCTGCAGCATTTCATCGCCAAAGGATATACAGCGGAAGACCTGGTGAATGCCGGGCTGGTCGTTGAACGGCAGGAGGGCGGCGGTGTTTATGACCGTTTTCGGCACCGTATCCTGTTTCCCATTCGCGAAATGAATGGAAAAATGGCAGGATTTGGCGCCCGCCGCCTGGACCCGGAAGACGAGCCAAAATTCCTGAATTCGCCCCAAACCGAACTGTTTGATAAAGGGCGGCTGCTCTATGGATTGGATGCTGCCCGAAAAGCCATCCGCGCCAAAGATCAGGCCATCATTGTGGAAGGTTACATGGATGTGGTGGTGCCGCATCAGGAGGGTTTTACCAATATCGTCTCTCCCATGGGCACGGCGCTTACCGAGGCGCAATTGCATTTGTTGAAGCGCTTTTCAAAGCGCATCATTTTGGCGCTGGATGCTGACGCGGCCGGTGAAAAAGCCACTTTGCGCGGGCTGGAAGTTGCCCGCCAGACGCTTGATCGCACGGAAGAGTTAAGTTTTGACCCGCGCGGTTTGTTGCGGCATGAAGCCCGCCTGCAAGCCGACTTGCGCGTGACCACCCTGCCGCCCGGCATGGACCCCGATGAAGTGGTGCTGCGCGACCCGCAGGAATGGCAGCAGTTGGTGGATGCTGCCAAACCCATTGTGGTGCATGTGATGGAAACCCTGGCGGCGGCGCATGATTTGGATGACCCCAAGGCCAAAGCCGAGGTGGCTGACCAAGTGCTGCCGTTGATTGAGGATGTGGCCAACCCGGTGGAACGCGATGCCTACCGCCAGCGCCTGGCGCGTTTGCTGCGTGTGGATGAACGATCCTTGCTTACCAGCCAGCCTGCCCGCCAGCGCCCGCAGCAGCGCCGTGCCGCAGCGCAGCCGGCTGCCCCGCCAACCGTGAAAGAAACAATCGCAGTTGATTCTAAACGGTTGTTGATATACCGCCTGGAAACGGAGTTTCTGCGATTCTTGCTGCGTAATCCCGATTTATTGAATAACCTGGATCGTTACCTGCAAAACCACGCACTCAACCGTGTGACATTGCAGGAATTTGATCACACTGACCACCAGGGCTTGCTGCGCCTCATTCAACAATCACTGGAACAGATTCAGGCTGATCCCAAGCAATATATCAACGAAAATGTTCCCCCTGAACTCAAAGAGATCTTGAACAATTACTTGGAACCGCTGCCCCTGGGCGAACCTTCGGAGAACCGCCTGGGTGAAGACCTGGCGCGCACACTGCTGCGTTTGCGCAAAACCCGGATTATGGAACAACTGGCGCAAATTCGACAGATGCAGCAAGACTTGCAGGAACAGGGTGATACGGAACTGCAACCATATCGTGAGCTGGTCATGCAATATACGCTGGCCGGTTCCCGGCTTGACCTGGCGTTAAGCAAGCCGGTGTTATTGGAATAAGATTTTTTTCAATTGGGATATAATTTAATTTATGCCTCCTATTAAAAAATCCTCCTCACAATCCAGCAGCCGGACAAGAACAAAACCGGCGGCCAAGCCGCGAGCCACCACAAAGCCAAACGATCGTGAAAAGAAAAAACGATCCGATTTGTTGTCGGCGGAAATTGACGGTAATCTATCGGTAGACGGGAAGAAACTTTTTCCAAACGGCATCGATGACAAAGAGCCTTTGGTGGAAGAAGAAGATTTGAACGATGTGGTGCTGGAAGATCCACTGGAGATTCTGGAAGACCCGATTTTAGCAGTTGAACTTTCAGAAGACCCGGTGCGTCTTTATCTGAAAGAAATCGGCCAGATCAACCTGCTGGATGCTGAATGTGAGTTCCGCCTGGCGGCGCGCATTGAATCGGAGCGCGTTTTGACTCTTTTGGAAAAACACGTTGAAATTCCCAAAGGTCAACCGGGACACTGGCAGGCGGTCTTTCAAGCCGCAGCAGACCAGATGGTCACCAACTGGCAGCGTTTCCTGGAAGACACCGCTCGTCTCAAGCAGGGCGATCCTCCTGACCTTGGCCTGGTAGTGACCGAAGCACAAATGCTGCATTTGCAGTGGCAAAATGACCAGCCGTCATATATGCGCTCCTACCTGGATAACGGCGTGTGGGGTAAAGACGAAATCTGGGATGGACTGGTGCGCCAGGTGTTTAACGTTTTCCTGGGTTTGTATATGCTGCCTGGCAGCGTGGCTGAAGCGATGCTGACACGGTTGCAGCAGAATTCTGACATGCCCGACAGCAACTTTTTTGCTGACCATACTCCCGATGAAGAAACCCTTCAAAAGGAATATGAAGCGTTACGCTGGCGTACCGATGAAGCCAACCAGGCGCTCATTCGTTCCAATTTGCGCCTGGTGGTGAGCATTGCCAAACGATACCTGGGCAGAGGCATTTCATTTTTGGATTTGATCCAGGAGGGCAACCTGGGTTTGCTGCGCGCGGTGAACAAGTTTGACCCCACCCGCGGGTTCAAATTCAGCACCTATGCCACCTGGTGGATTCGCCAATCCATCAGCCGCTACATTGCCGAACAGGCCCGCACCATCCGCATTCCAGTGCATCTTTTTGAAGCTATTACACGCCTGCTGCGATTGCAGCGTGTTTTGGTGCAGCAACTGGGACGCGAGCCCAACATTGAAGAATTGGCGCTTCAGGCTGAATATCTGTCGCAGGACGATGTGGATGCCATTCGCAACGCCATGAGCAACAATGAGCCGGTTGACCCGGCAGTGCAGCGCCGCTGGTCGTGGGCAACCGCCAAGGTGCAGCGCATTTTACAGGCGGCTGAAGAACCCATTTCACTGGAACGGCCGGTTGGCGATGAAGACAGCAGTCAACTGGGCGACTTCATTGAAGATGATGAAGCCCTGGAGCCGATGGACGCGGCTGCGCGCGAAATGCTGCGCGAGCAAGTGCAAGATGCACTGGCGGCCATTTCGGAACGCGAACGCCAGGTGCTGGAACTGCGTTTTGGGTTGGTGGACGGCAAAGATCACACCCTGGAAGAGGTGAGCCGCTACTTCAACGTTACCCGCGAGCGAATTCGACAAATTGAGGCCAAGGCATTGCGAAAATTACGCCATCCCACCCGCAGCCGCTATCTTAAAGAATATCTATCTTAATCTTTTGGTTTAAGGAGGTAGTGGTTTGCGCATTGTAATACTTCACAGTGATGGAAAATCTGCGCAAACCCTGCAAAGTTACTTTAAAGCGCGCGGTGATCAAGTGTGGCGTAGTGCGGCGCTTGAACATGCTGAAGCGCTGATTGAACTGGTTGATCCCCAATTGTTGTTTTTGGATATCCATCTTTCCAGTGAAAGCTGGCTGCCGTTTTTAAACCGCATCCGGCAAACCTATCCCCAGTTGAAAATCATTGTAACCAGCCAGCGCCCCAATTTGCAGCGCGAAATTTTTGCCCAGCAGCAGGGTGTGCGGGTTTTTCTGCGCCATCCCTATCAACCGGTGTGGATTGAACGGGCGTTAAAGCAATTGGATCAGGGGGAAACCACGCAACTGCGCCCGGCAATGAAGTCGCTCTCCGCGGAGGATATGCGTGTGCGCAATCCGCTGCATTTCCAGGTCATTCTACCCTACCTGGTGTTGTGGTTGTTCTTCTCGGTTTTGGGTGTTTTCATCCTGGCGCGTGTTGTGAAAGAATCAGTTGAAGAGCAGTTTATGACCCAACTGGCGGCTTCAAGCATGCAAAATGTGAACCTGGCTGCTGTGCAAGAGGAAAAAATGCTGACCACTGTGCGCCTGGCTGCCGACTTGAAAGAGATGGCGCAGGCGATTGAGGCAAACAATGCCGGGCAGGTGGGTGATGTTGTGCAGCCGCTGTGGGAAAAATCAGGTGATGAGGCGCTGGATGTGATCAACCAGCAGGGAGTCAGCCTGTTTTCAGCCCGCCGTGATGAAAGCGAAAGCTCCACATTCTCGCAGGGCGAAACGATCTTTAAGCGCTCTGCCATGGTGCGCGACTTGTTGGCCGGTAAGTTTGACGAGCAATGTGAGCAACAGGCTGGTATTGTTCAGGTGGGTGAAGAGGCCTTTTTTTACCTGGGCAGCCCTGTTTATGATGCGGACGGCGATGTGGTGGGCGCGGTTCTGGCAGGTCGGTCTTTGAACAGCCTGGCTGGCAGCATGCGCCTGGACAACCTGACAGAAGTGACGTTATATGACCCATCGGGCCAGCCGCTGACTTCGACTCTTAGCCTGTCTCCCAACTTGCCCAATCATCAGGTTAAATATCTCCTTTCTGAACAGCAAAGCAACACGCTTTACCGCCCGGTTCAGATTTCCAACCAGGACTATACTGAACTGGTTGTGCCGTGGGAGGTTTGCAATGGAACTGTGATTGGATTGATGGGAACAGCCCAGGCGCAATCTTTTGTTGTTAGCACCAGCCAGACAACCCGCAGGCAAATTGCCTTGGTCTTCATTGTGTGCATTACCCTGGTGATCTGGATGGGGGGATGGCTGGGAAGAAAAATTACGCGGCCATTGCAAAAAATGATGTCGCTGCTGGGTGCGGTTTCCAACGGGAACCTGGATGTGAAAGTTTCACTTGACGGCGAAGATGAAATTGCGCGTCTTGGACAAAGCATCAACACTATGATTACAGGATTGCAAGAGGGATTGATCTACCGTGATCTGATGGGCCGATCTGTCTCACCTGAAACCCGTGAACATTTGCGCGAATCCTTCACATCCGGTGATTTACATCTGGCAGGTCAACACTTGCAGGCAAGCGTTCTCTACACCGACATTCGCATGTTCACCACCATTACTCAGCAAGCCGAACCCGAGCAGGTGTTTGAGTGGCTGAATGAGTATTTTGGTATGCTGGTGCCCATTGTCACCGGGCAGAACGGGGTGGTGAATAAATTTGACGGTGATGCCATGCTGGCTTATTTTGGCATATTGCCGCGCCAATTGCCCCAGGAAGTAAGTGTAGTGGCTGCCTGCCGGGCTGCGGTGGGTATTTTGCATGCGGTAGAACAAATTAATTGGCGCCGCAGCAAGGCCGGACTGGTGCCGCTGGTGACCGGCATTGCGGTTTCAACCGGCGAAGTGGTGGCCGGTGGATTGGGCAATGCCGACCGGCTGCATTTCACAATCATTGGTGAGGCAGTTAACACGGTTCAACAACTGCAAGGGTTAACACGCGAGTTGTTTAAAACCTCTGCCATTCTCATTGATGAAATTGTTGTACAGATTTTGAGCGAGACAACCAGCAATGAATTCATCATAGAGCCGCTGGGGGCTCACCGGGTTGTGGGCAGGAAAGAACCACTGGAGGTTTTTCGGCTGCTGCCCGTGTTGCCTGAAATTGGCGAGACCGGGGATTGGGTTAATGAATAAACAGCGCAACACCCCCGTTTTTTCAGGAAAAACTTTCCATAACCGACTAAACTCCTGGCCTGGATGGACGATTATCTTAATAGCGGCAGGCAGACTGTTGATGCCAGCCTGGTTCTTTTTGTGCCTGCAAGCAAGGCTGGCAACGGAAAAAGTAGCATCCTCTTCAAATCTTTGAAAGGGATATTGTCCATGTCTGCGATTATCAAAAAACTGTTGGGCGGTCAGGGATATCCAATCGGCAGAATCAGCGAAGTGGCTGATGCTGTCCTTCAAGACCCCGAGATGTTTCGGGAAGTGTTCGCGGGCATGTTTGTGAATCATCCAGATTTGAGCGTGCGCTGCGCCGATGTCATTGAGCGGGTGACTGCCATTCAACCCGAATTGCTGGAACCGTTCAAGCTGGATTTGTTAAAACTGGCGCATGAGGCAAAAGACCATGCCCTGCGCTGGCAGGTGGTGCTGCTGCTGCCGCGCCTGTGGCTGGTACCTGAAGATTACGATTCCATATTTGAGATTTTTGATCTATACTTGCAGGATGAAAATGAGGTGGTGCGCATGTACAGCATGGAGGCGTTGGCGCGGCTGTCGCGCAAGGAGCGAGTTTTGCATTTGCGCGGCCTCAAAGTGTTGGAAGAGCTGAAAGAACATCCCAATATCATTATGCGGCTGCGTGCTGAGAGACTGTATAAGAACCTGCGCGAGCTGGAAGATATTCCCTGAGGAGGAACAATGCCGTTCATTCACAAAGACGAAATTAAAACACGCGACACACTGCCAGGTTTTCACGGCAAGATGGTTTCTACGGATCACTTCACCTACGTTGATTGGAAGCTGGATGCTGGTTCTACGTTGCCCGAACATTCGCATCCGCACGAACAGTTGACCAGTATCGAAGAGGGACAGATGGAGTTTACGCTGGATGGCGAAACCCGTGTGCTTGGCCCCGGGATGCTGGTGGTGATCCCGCCAAACGGTGTGCATTCGGGCAAGACGATTACAGACTGCCGTTTGATCGATGTTTTCTACCCGGTGCGCGACGATTACAAATAGGCGTTAGCTTTTGCCTGCCAGCCCGGCATTGACGGCAATGGCAACGGCATTGGCGCGGGTGTGCACACCCAGTTTCTCAAAAACAGCTTTCATGTGACGTTTGACGGTGTTGGTGGAAATAACCATCACATCGGCAATTTCTTTGTTGGTCATGCCGCGTGCCAGCAGGCTTAAAACCTGGCGTTCACGGTCGGTAAGGCTGCTCAGTTCGTTGCTTAATGTCGTACGAATCCGGTTGGTTTCGGCGACGGTTTGCAAAAACGCCCGCCGGTTGAAGGTTTGTTTTTCCAGATAGGCAAAAATGCCATAGTCGCGGTAGATCGATTCGACCTGTGAAGGGTCGTTTAATCCGGATACTACGATGGTGGGTACGCCGGCTGAACGGGTGTTATTCAACAACCGCGCGCCGTCCAATTCTTTAAAATTTTCGTCAATCAGGCGCGATTTATCAGACAGGCGCATGGTGGTTGATGAACCGGAAAGAGAAAGGTCAACCACTGCCAGTTGAAAACGCTCGCGTCCCAATGCGCCCAGCGCTTCGCCAAAGCCGCTGCATGTGCGAACCTGGTATCCCACCTCGTTGAGCAGTTCGCCAACCAGGCTGCGCCAGCCGGCGTCATCGTCAATCACAATGGCGCTGCCCATGTTTTTGTCTGAATGGGCGGTTTCTTCCTTTGAGGTGAGCGGTACGTTTGCGGTTTCTGAATCTTTGGCGGGCGCGGCGCTGGCAAGGACGCTGCGGATGATTTTCTTGAAAGCTGAGCGCTGGAAGGCTTCTTTTTGCAGGCAGGTGTTGGCGCCGTGTTCGGTGAGAGAACTGACGGCAATTTGCACCGTGGCATAGCCTGTCAACAAAATGGAAATGCAGCCGGGGTCATATTCCTTGATCGAGTCTAAAACTTGCAACCCTTCCAGGTTATGATGATCGCTGGCATCCAACGAGAGATCAACAACACTAATGCGGTGCGGTGAGTTTCGTATGATTGCCACCGCTCCGTCAAGACTGCTGGCAGTTTCAACTTCTTCCAGGCCTGCATCGAGCAGGAGTTCGCGTAAAATCTGCTGCCATGACGGATCATCATCCACAACCAGGCCGCGCAGCATAATGGGTTCTGTCAAACTTCACCAAGCTCCTTTACCAGAACTTATGCCGTGGGCAGCAGCAGGCGGAAGGTGGCGCCGTTTTGACCGTCGCTTTCAACGCTGACAGAACCGCCCAGGCGAGACATTAATGTTTTTACCCACCACAGGCCAAACCCGAGATGGGAAGAAAGATTGCCAGAATCGTTCAGTTCAAAGATTTTGCCCTGGTTTTCCTGTGAAATTCCCGGGCCGGTGTCGCTTACCAAAATTTCAACCTGGTTGCACTGCACCGAACCGCTGATGGTGATGGCGCCCTGTCCCTGCATGGCTGCTGAAGCATTCTCAAACAGGTTGGTGAAGACCATGCGCAGGCTTTGCTCACCGGCAAATACCGGCGGCAGGCTTTCCAATTGCAGGGTTTTAACCTGCACACCTGCTGGCAAGTGAGAAGATTGAATGGCATCTTGCACACATACAGCCAGGTTCACCGGTGAAGGGTGGATGGGGTGCAGCAGGGTGAGATTGTCGCGCACGGCATTCATGGCTTCGCGGGCGCTCTTTTCAATCTCCGCCAGGTTGTTTGCCAGGTACGCATCAGACTGGAGGGCGGCTGCGCATTTGTCCTGGATGCCTTCGATGCGCACCGGGATGGAACCAAATTTATTGTTGATCTGGTGCAGCAAATTCGCAGCCACATCACCCAGCGCGGCAAATGTTTCGCTCACGGTGTGCTGGTCTTGCGCGTTGCGCATGGCTTCCTGCCGGGCTGCGCTTTGAATGGCCAGCGCGGCATAGCGCGCCAGGATGGTTAAAATCTTTTTATCCCATTCTGATTCGGTGAACAACCCCGGGTCGGGTTCAGTGCCGTAAACGCTGAAAGCGCCCAGCGGGGTGGGTGTTTGCCCCTGGCTTGAACTGACCATCAGGGGCACAATCAGGGCGCGTTTCCAGCCCTGGGCGCGCGCCAGTTCCGGCTGGTTGAAAAGGGGTTCTTCGGGCAGCCGGTTGGAGATGACCGGCCGCGATTGCAAGATTGCCTGACCAATCAGGCTGTTGTGCAGCGGCAAACGGTCGCAGTGTTGGTGTCCCTTGCTGGCAGCACCCAGGGCAAGTGTTTCGTTTTCCAAAAGCCACACAGCGCTGGTTGAAGCGTTGAGCAATTCGCAGGCCAGCCCGGCCAGCCTGTCGAGCACACGCGGCAGGGCTTCTGTTAGCAGCAATTCTGATATCTCTTGCAGGGCGTTGAGCAGCTTAATCTCCTGCAGGGCAGTAACAGCCTGGGTGGCAAAAGCCTGCATCAGCAGGTTGTCTTCGTCGCTGAAGATGCCGGGCGTGGGGCTTTCCAGGTTTAACACGCCTTCCAGGCGGCCGCTGGCGCTGATGAGCGGCACGGCCAGCTCGGAGCGAATTTGCAATTCGCGGTTGAGGGGTGAATAGATGCTTGCCCAGGGTTCAACCTGTACATCGGGAATGCACAGGGGTTGGCGGTGCTGTGCCACCCAGCCCACCACGCTGGTTGACTCGATGGGCAAATTGTCGAGCGCGGCGCGGTTGAGGTGCTCACCTGAAACCGCGGCGGGAGTGAGGTTGCGGCCTGATGAATCAACCAGGCGAAAGCTGCCATATTCGGCGTTGGTTACCTCAATGGCCATTTGTAGAATGGTTTCCAGTGTTTCTTGCAGGCGCGGCCGGGATGAAATGAGCACGCTGGCGCGGCGCAGGCGGTTGGCTTCATCTTCCTTGCGAGCCAGGTCGCGCTTCACACGGTCGACCAGGCGCGCGTGATAAATGGCAATGGCTGACTGGTTGACAAAATTATCCAGCAGCATCAATTCAAGCGAAGCAAAACGTCGCTGCTCGTGCAGATAGACATATAACACGCCCACCATGCGCTTGGCTACAATCAGCGGCAGCACGGCTGCGGCATGCGCTCCGGCGGCTTTTTTAGAAGGAGAAATTTCCAGGTCGGTTTCTTCATACGAAACCACCCTGCGGCGCTGATCGACTGCACGCCTGCCGAGGCCGTTTGGCCGCGGGTGGTCATTGGCCAGGGGCGGAACCTTTTCACCGGCGGCCACACGCGAACTGGTGATGAAATCACGCTGGCTCAGGTCGTACATGTAAACCACCGCCGAACAGTTGGGCACAATGGTAATAACGCTGCGCACAATGAGCTGCAAGATCGATTCGCGGCTGGCGGTTTCACTCATTCCGATATGGTTAATGATGGCCGCGGCCTGGTTGAGGCGTGTGAGCGCGTTGAGTGCTTCATCGGGTTGAAACTGCGGTGCGGGTTGGAGAGACAAGGACACACCTCCTGAAAAAACATAAGATACTGCTGCTGTGTATTATACGTGCAAATAATGACCTGTTACTTAATAAAATACCCCGCCGCGGTTGGAAATGCGACGGGGATCTGATGGCCTGATGAATTCTTAATCAGACAACTAAACCAGCCCCATGCAAGTCATCGCCTGCGCAACTCGTAAGAACCCTGCTATGTTAGCGCCGGTGACATAATTACCCGGCATGCCGTATTCTTCAGCGGTATTCCAGCAGCGTTCGTGAATGCCTACCATAATCTGGTGGAGTTTCTCATCCACTTTGTCGAAGCTCCAGGATGTGCGACAGGCGTTTTGTTCCATTTCCAGTCCTGAAGTGGCAACCCCGCCCGCGTTGACGGCTTTTCCGGGCCCGTAGCAAATTCCCGCTTGCAGAAAAACTTGCACACCGGCAGGGGTGGTGGGCATGTTGGCGCCCTCGCCCACAGCAATGCAACCGTTATTCACCAGGATTTGAGCGTCCTGTTCGTTGATTTCGTTTTGCGTGGCCGACGGCATGGCAATTTCGCAGGGAATGCGCCAGATGTTTCCGTCGGGCATGTAGCGGGCGCTGCTGCGCCGATCGGCATACACTTTGATCCGCTGGCGTTCCACTTCTTTAATCTGTTTGACCAGTCCAACATCAATGCCCTTATCATCGTAAATTACGCCGTTCGAATCGGAACATGCCACCACGCGGGCACCCAGTTGCTGCAATTTTTCAATGGTGTAAATTGCCACATTGCCGCTGCCAGAAACCAGGCAGGTTTTGCCTTCCACTGTTTCACCGCGCCGCTTGAGCATTTCATTGACAAAATAGACCGCACCATAACCGGTGGCCTGGGTGCGTCCCAGCGAGCCGCCCCAGTCGAGGCCCTTCCCGGTGAGCACACCGGCTTCAAAGCGGTTATTCAGGCGTTTGTATTGCCCGAACAGGTAGCCAATTTCGCGTCCGCCCACGCCAATATCTCCGGCGGGAACATCGGTCTCTTCGCCAATATGGCGGTGCAATTCGGTCATAAAGCTCTGGCAAAAGCGCATGATTTCAAAATCTGATTTGCCTTTGGGATTGAAATCACTGCCGCCTTTGGCGCCGCCCATTGCCAGGCCCGTGAGTGCGTTTTTAAAGATCTGTTCAAAACCTAAAAACTTGATAATGCCAGAATAAACGGAGGGGTGAAACCGCAAACCGCCCTTATAGGGTCCCAGCGCGCTGTTAAATTGAATGCGGTAACCGCGGTTTACCTGGATCTTCCCCTGATCATCCTGCCAGGGAACGCGAAAGATGATCTGGCGTTCCGGCTCGACAATTCGTTCCAGGATGGCCAGGTCATCCAGTTCGGGGTGCCGTTCGATTACCGGGATTAATGATTCCAGCACCTCGCGCACCGCCTGATGAAACTCTGGTTCGCCAGGATTTCGCCGTACAACCGTGGTGTAAACTTCTTCGACGCGCTCGCGAGCCGGTGTGGTTGTGAAAGTATTCGGAAAACCAGTCGGTTCGTGAACCAGCAGTTGATCCAATTCAGCACTTAATGTAATCGCCATTGCTTCCTCTCCTTTTCTACAACACAGGATTCTGATCAGCCAATCAGGCAGTCCCCTGTATATGCTTATTATCGCAACCATGCGGGTAATGGGCTATTACCCAAATGGGTCATTTAAAGGAGGACGGTCGGCGTTAACCGACCGTCTGGGAGAGGAATTGCTCGTAACCGCTTCCTTTGGCTGAAGTATGCGATTTTCTGTTGCTGATGGTTGTATTGTACTGAATTGAAGGGACTGCGCCAATTACCCAAACGGGTTATTTTCAGACCGGCGCGAGTCCCATAGAATCATATTCAAGTTCAAAACAGCACAAGTTTTGCTTTCCCCCTTTGAGAGATAACCCGACGGTGCGCAGCGCCGAAGAGGAGATGGAAATGAAATACCAGAACATTCGCACGGATGTTTCACCTGATGCACCCTATGGACAGGAACAGGATTCCTGTGCCATTTATATGAGCGCCCGAAAACACGGGCAGAGCACTTTTGGGACACTAAAACGATCGCTGGGGGCGTTGGGACAAATGGGGCACCGCACTGGTTTTGTCAATGGCGAAGGCGACGGAGCCGGTGTGCAGACCGATTTGCCGCGCCGGCTGTGGGCAAAAAAGCTCAGCCAGGCAGGCATGCGCGCTTCACTGGCAGCTGAACCAGGTTTTTGGGTGGGGCATTTGTTTGTGCCCAACGGGGTTGATTTTGCCGCGCTGCGCGACGGCATCAGCGCCTGCTTCAACGAGGCCGGGTTGAATGTTTTGCTAGACTTGCCCGGCCGCACCCGCCCCGAGGCGCTGGGACGCAATGCCCGCATGAAAGCCCCGACCTTCTGGCAGTTGGCCGGCTTTTACGAGGCTCGGGATGTGGAAAAGCGCCTGTTTGCTGCCCAACAGCGGATCGAGGCGTCTTTCCATGTGCATTTTGCATCCCTCAGTTCATTTGCGGTGGTTTACAAAATCCAGGGATCGGTGGAAGCCCTGTCGCGTTATTACCCTGATATGCAGGACCGCGATTACGATACCTCGATGGTGTTGTGCCATGCGCGTTATTCAACCAACACGGTTTCGAGCTTTGAGCGCGCTCAGCCGTTTGCCCTGCTGGGGCACAATGGCGAGATAAACACCATCAATCGTTTTCAAAATGAAGCGCACCAGATTGGCGTGACGCTGCCGCACGAAGGCTCTGATTCACAGATGGTGGACCGGCTGCTGCAAACCCTGTGCGTTGACCTGGACCTTGATTTGATGGAAGCCATGGAAATTATTTTTCCCCCGGTTCCACATGAGATGGATTTGATGCCTCCAGAATTGCGCGCGGTCTATACGCGCTTGCGCCAGTCATTTGGTCCCTTTGCCCAGGGGCCGGCGGCAATCCTGGCGCGCTACGGCGACATGGCGGTTGCCAGCGTGGATGCGCTGGGACTGCGCCCGCTGTGGTGCGTGGAAACGGAAAAAGAAACCATCTTTAGCTCGGAACGCGGCGCCATTCTTTTTGATAACCGCGTAGAGGGCACACGCGCCCTTGCGCCCGGTGAAAAAGTGGCGCTGCGCGTGATGCGCGGGCAGGGTATTGAACTGCTCAATCACAACCAGATTCGCCAGCATGTGATGAACGTTTCTTTCCAGCGCGAAGCGCCGCAAATTGCAAGGCGTTATTGGATGGAATGGCAGGCGCAGAGCATTCGCCTGGAACCAAAACGCGCCCCTGATCTGCTGGGGAGAGCGGGCGGGGGCATTTCAACGGCGGTTCAGGAAACTGTTAATGAAACCTGCCCACAGCCCAACATAGCGCGCCTGGATGATCAGCCGGTGCATATTCCCTGGCGTGGAGAAAAGAAAGCAGCAGTCATTCACACCGGCTTGCTGGCCGCCAACGGCTGGCAGCGTGAGCATTTGGACGATGTTGAAAGCATGGCAGCCTACGGCGAAGACCCGGTTGGTTCATTGGGATATGACGGGCCGCTGGCGGTACTAAACCCCAATCGCGTTAACCTGGCTGATTTCTTTAAAGAAACCGTGGCGGTTGTTACCAACCCGGCCATTGACCGCGGACGAGAGGGCGAAACATTTTCAACTTCGGTGCTGGTTGGGGCGCGCCCGGCGGTGGGCAAAACACCAAAGGCTGATGATATCCTGGTGGAATTGCAAACACCGTTGTTAACGGGCGGTCATCACCTGACGGGTGAAGACCGCGTTGCACGGGAAGTCGCCCGTGAACTGGGCACCTTGACCATGGAGCAATTGCTGCAATTGTTTGCCGACCGCACAGCCTGGTTGACCCTGGGGGTGCGCGAAGGTGAAAAAGTGAGGTCAGCCCTCGACCGCCTGGCGGGAGAAGCGATTTCAGCAGTTTGCAACGGGGCGCAGTGCCTGGTTTTGGATGACAGCGGCGCGCAGGAAGGGAAAACCGGTTGGATGGATCCGCACCTGGCAGTGGCTTATGTTGATGAGGCGCTGCGCCAGGGGCAGGCGGCCGTCAATTTGCGCCGGCGGGCCGGGCTGGTGGTGCGCAGTGCGGCGGTGCGTTCTTTGCATGACATCATTCTCTTATGCGGCCTGGGCGCCGATGCAGTAAATCCCTATGCTTTGCTGGCGGTGAGTTCGTTGATGCACCAGCCTCAACCGCACCTGGAACAGGAAGAGTCGGTAAAAAGGCAGATCCAAATTCTGCACTGCTTGCAATCTGGTCTGGAGAAGGTGATATCAACCATGGGCTGTCACGAACTGCGCGGTTATGGGCGCGTGTGCAGCGCCATTGGGCTGGCAGGCAGCGTGGCAAAAGCCCTGGGCAGCGCCAATCACTTTGGCAGTGAAACCTCAGGTGTGACATGGGAGTGGTTGAACCGACAGGCTGAGCAGCGCCGTGTAGAGTTGGCTCAAAATCGTTCTGATGTAAAGCTGCCGCAATCACCGCGTTTTTTGCCGCGTTTTGCCCGCAAGGTGAATGATTTCACCGCCGGAAAGCTGCCCTACAGTGATGTGCGCGAAGCATTCCAGAAACAGAGCGCCGAGCAGCCGGTTTCTTTGCGCCATTTGTTAGATTTCAAAACTTCTTCCCGGCAGCCGATCAACCCGGATGATGTTTGCATGGAAGTGGACGGTTATCGACTGCCCATTTTCATTTCAGCCATGTCTTTTGGCGCGCAAAGCGAAACAGCCTATCATGCTTACATTCAGGCTGCATCGAACCTGGACATGATCTGTATCAATGGGGAGGGGGGCGAACTGCCCGGCGTGCTGGGGCATTACAACCGTCACCGCGGTCAGCAGGTGGCTTCGGCGCGCTTTGGCGTCAACGCGGCTTTTCTCAACGGGGCAGCGGTCATCGAGATCAAGATTGGCCAGGGCGCCAAACCGGGTGAGGGCGGCATGCTGCCCGCCGAGAAGGTTTCTCCGCGCGTGGCGCTGGCGCGGCACACCCCGCCGTATGTCACCTTGCTTTCTCCTTCCAATAACCACGATCTGTATTCGATTGAAGACCTGGCGCAGTTGATTGAAGAACTGCAAACGGTGAACCCCGGGGCAAAGATTTCGGTCAAGTGCCCGGTGGTGCCCAACATCGGAGTCATCGCGGTGGGAATTGCCAAAGCCGGGGCGGATATCCTGGATTTGAGCGGCTTTGACGCCGGCACCGGCGCGGCGCGCAAACATGCCTTGCAGCATGTGGGGCTGCCGGTTGAAATTGGCGTGGTTCAGACTCACCGCGCGCTGGTTGAGGCCGGTATTCGCAACAAGGTGGAATTGTGGTGCGACGGCGGTATGAAAACCGGTGAAGACGTGCTGAAAATGGTGCTGCTGGGCGCCAACCGGGTGGGTTTTGCCAGCATGGCCATGGCGGCCATTGGATGCATCACCTGCCGCGGGTGCAACCAGGGAAAATGCCCGGTGGGAATATCCACACAAATCAAAACCGCAGAAGAAGCCCGGCAAAAAGGTGTGCGTCATTTCACCCCGCTGGATTTTGACACGGCGGTGATGCGGTTGCAAACCTATTTTGAGGCGGTGGCGCAGGAGGTGCGTCTGCTGACCGCTTCGCTGGGTGTTGAGAACTTGCAAGACCTGGTTGGACAGGCTGATCTGCTGGAACAGGTGCGTTCACAGGAAAAAATTGACCTTTCAGCCATGCTGCAAGCGGCGCCGCTGCATAAACGCCTTGATTTGGAACCAGGTGTGGGACGCCTGTTAACGCGCCCGCGCAACAGCCTTACCCGCCTGATGAGCGAATTAATCCTGGATACCATCTCAGATGATGAGCGCGAAGTGACCTATCAAGATGAAGTGATGGCGTATGACCGGGCGCTGGGTTCGCGCCTGGCGGGAGAGTTGACCCGCCGGCCGCAGATGACCAGCGGAGTGGAGTGTTTGCATTTACGTTTTGGTCCATCTTCGGTGGCGGGCAACGGCTTTGCTGCCTGGGTTACCGACCCGGTGGATGTTCTCATCGAAGGCGGTGCGCAGGATGGGGTGGCGAAAGGCGCATCTGGCGGGCGTGTGGCGGTAATGAAAGGCTTGAACCATGAAGGGCTGCGCATTGACGGCAGTGTTGGAAAAAGCTTTGCCTACGGTGCGCAGGGAGGCGTGTTCATTGTGCAGGGAGATGCTGATTCACGGGCCTGTATCCGGCTTTCGGGCGCATCAGTGGTGCTGGCTGGCGAAATTAAACAACCGCTGGATGATTCATCCGGCAGCATGGGCACGCATGCCAACCTGAAAGGTTTCGCCTGTGAATATATGACATCGGGTGAGGTGTTGATTTTGGGCGACCCCGGCCCGTATGCCTTTGCCGGCATGACGGGCGGTGTGGTTTATCAAAAGCTGATGCCTGAAATGGGCTTTGACCTGGCGGCGCTGCACCGCAGGCTGGCGCAGGGTGCGCATGTCGAGATTCAATCGCTCACTCACCATGACGTTAGCGAAGTGAAGCGATTGCTGGGATATTACATTAAGGCATTGGATCAAACCCACCAGTATGAAGAGGGCGAGCGCATGCGTAGATTGTGTGAAGAAGCTGCTGTGCTGGCGTGGTTTGTCAAGGTCATCCCATCCACAGCAGAAACCTTTCACAGTCTATAATATGAGAAAGGACCACTTGTAAAAACATTTTGTTCATGCGGGCGAGGTAAAAAAATGGACCTGGAAAAACTGGAAAAAATCTTGGCTGAAAAACCTGGAGCAACCAAAGAAATTCCCTTTGGGCCTGAAACGCTGGTGTATAAGGTGAAAGGTAAAATTTTTGCCATGATTGCCTGGGATGAAGAACCGCTGCGGTTTAACTTGAAATGTGATCCGCAAGAAGCTGTGAAATTGCGTGAACAATATCCCCAGTCCATTTTACCGGGCTATTACATGAATAAAAATCACTGGAATACGATTGTGTTGGACGGCAGCCTGGCGGAAACATTGTTATTGGAAATGATTGAGAATTCTTACCGGTTGGTGGTGCAAAGTTTAAAAAAGAGCGACCGTGATTCCCTGTGAGTTTGCGACCATCGGGTGAGAAATTCCCATCTTTTAAGACGAAAACGTCCAGTTTTCAAAAATGATGGTTTATTCACCAGAACGTTTATGTTAAAATGAAATTGAGGGGTGTTCCATCATGGATGAATTATCCATCCCATAAGGCTTTGGAGGTGCAATGCAGGCGCATTCATGGATAAAAGGGTTTAAGGGCGCTGTTACGGTTTGTGACACAAGGGGCATTATTTTGGAAATGAATGATGCGGCCGCGAATGTGTTTATTCAAAGCGGCGGCGAATCATTGGTGGGGAGCAACGTGCTTGAATGCCATCCCGAACCAGCCCGGTCTAAGCTGGAAAGTATGATGGCGGAGCAGCGTGTGAATGTTTACACCACAGAGAAAAATGGAAAGAAGCGTTTAATTTATCAGTCGCCCTGGTATGAGAATGGTGAATACAAAGGGTTTGTTGAAATTGGCGTTGATGTTCCTGCCGAAATTCCAAATTTCATTCGGATTTAAAAACGATAGTACCCTGGCTTTATAAACGGCAGTAGTCAAGGGCGGAAGAGAGGTGGCATGAAAAGGAAAGAACAATTACTGAAAACTGCACTACTGCTAGCAGCCCTGTTCAGCATGTTGGCCTGTTATGGCCCTTTTCGCAATACCGACGAAGGCGAAGAGGAGACGATCAGCCTGCCTGAGGAAGTGGAAGAACAGCAGGACGTTGAACAGCAGCAACCTGAGCAGGAAGCCGGCGAAGATCAGGAACCGGAAGTTGATATACCAGCCGAAGAATTGATTCAAGCCGAGCAGCCTGAAAACACCACACCTGAACTACCCGGTGTGAACTTTGAAGGCATCCAGTTTTCTTATGATCCTTCTCTGGCGCAGGAAATTACACCGGTGATCGTTGAAGCCACCCCCATGCAAGAGGGCGGCCCCTGGTGGGACGCTCAACCACAACATGTGCGGTTTGATTTGAAAGGTTATCCGCTCCAGGACACTTTCCACGAGCCCTATATCCTGGTCTATCCGGTTGATGAACTTGTCGATGTAAATGAATCAGCGGCAACCACGGTTGATATGATGAAAACAGCCCTTGCGGAACGCTCCGACACCCCCGACCGGCTTCCTTTTTTGCCAATGTTTAATGCCGGTGCGCTCATCAGGGCGCAGTTCAAGTATCTTGATTTTCAGAACGGCAGCGGTTTTCGCTATGTCACCCAGTTTGGCCAGGCAACCAATGAAATCAACAACCATGAGCTGTTTTACACCTTTCAAGGACTGACGGCTGATCAAAAGTATTACGTGGCGGCCGTGCTGCCGATGAGCAGCCCCTTGCTGCCAGATGAATCTACCCTGGATATGGATAACTATATGCAGTTTGAAGAGAATTTTGGAACGTATATTGCTGATTTGAAGGCAAGAATGGATGCTGAAGCACCGGAACAATTCAATCCCAGCCTGGCAAAAGTAGACGCCCTGTTCGAGTCTATGCTGGTGGAGAGGCAATGAAAGAAAAGCAACAGGTCAAACCAATCAAACCAGGTGGAAAACCTGCCGGTAAATACGCGCCAAAAAATAAACCGGCAGCCAAAAAGCCATTCATCGGGGTGCAAAGAATCACCTCTGCAATGCCGGCCATCCTTTTTCCAAACCGGAATTCTGAAACAACACTGCAGACAGAAAAACCCGCCCGGCAAGAGCCCTGCCCGGTTGATTTACCATTTGCGGTTGAGCCGACGGTCGTTGCCGCTGAGAAATTACCCTGGAACCAGTATTTGTTGAAGCACATTCAAAAAGGCTGGCCTTTTTTTATTTTGAACCTGGTGGGAATTGCAAGCGCTGTTATTTTTGGACGAGTTGCAACTGACCGCTTGTTTTTTCTTCAAACTGGCAAATTCCCCATCATTCATTTTGAGACTCTGACAGGTGAACTGGCTCCCAAGGTCTGGTTTATCCTGAATATCCAGTTTATTGCCTGGCTAACCATTTTTGTGGCATCGATTGCAAGCCTTGTCAGTTCGATTATCCTGATGGTTGTGTTCTGGCTGCCAAAAGAACCCGAAGATACCGTGCGGGTACAGCGAAACTGGCAAATCTATAGTCTTTTCATTCAAATTTTTGCACTCATCTTCCTGATAATTGATTATTTCACTTCTTAGGCATCAATTCAATCAAAATGTTTTTTGTCAATTAGGTGGTGTTTTGATTAAGGAGGAAAGATGGACCTTACCAGGCAGGATGTGATAAAGATACTGGCGGTTACAGAGCACGCCCGCCTATCGGGTGTTGATCTGTCGGGGCTGGATTTGCAGGGGCTAAATTTCTCGGGCGCTGATTTGACCCATACCAATATGACAGGTTCAAACCTTTCGAATGCTTATTTGCGCGGTGCACGGCTTGAAAATGCCAATATGGAAGGTGCAATTCTGTCTAAAGCAAACCTCAAAGAAGCTAATTTGAAAGGCGCCAATTTGAAAAATGCTGATTTGCGCGGCGCCATCTTGAAGGATGTCATATTATTCGAAGCCAACATGCAGGGCGCCAAATTGGATCGGGAAAGCACGACCTATTGATTGGAATGGGCCGTTCAAAACAAAAAAGGAGATGGGATAACATGAAAATAAAGAAGTTTCATCTGTTAATGCTTGTTCTGATTATGGCTATGCTGCTTTCGGCCTGCGGTGCGGCTGAAACCAAGCAAGCCGAAGAAGGCGCCGCCAGTGAACCAGAACAGGCTGAGGCTGTTGAGCAGCCCGAAGCGGAAGAGCCTGCTGCTGAAAGTGAACCGAAAGAAGCAGTTGAGGAAGCCGCCCCCAAAGTGGAAACAGATTTTCCATTACTCCCGGACGCTGAAAATGTTCAGGATATGCAGGGTGTCATCGTGTACCAATCAAAAACCAGCCTGGGAGATGCCTTTGAGTTCTACCGTAAGGAACTGTCTGGGAAGGGTTTGACGGAAAAGGAAATCTTGACGCTTGACGAAGAGGATATGTTCCAGTTTGTTTTTGAAGGTTCACCCAACGGGAAACAACTGGTGGTGCAAACCTTACAGCTGGATGAAAAGACCATCAACGTCACCGTTCGTTATGAGGAACCTAGCAGCTAAACTGCTTCCATAAAAAGATGAAACGCACATCGACGCCAGTGGATGTGCGTTTTTTGTTTGATAAAATACTTTATTGCAATTTCGACGTTTTATAAGATCGGATTATTGAAGGAGTAATGGAATTATGAAAATTCTAGTTGCCTATGCCAGTTGGGCGGGATCTACGGCTGAAGTGGCTGAAGCCATTGGCACCGCACTGCGCGATGAAAGCCTGGAAGTGGATGTGCTGGATGCTTCACAGGTGAAGGACATCACTCCCTATCAGGCTGTGGTGCTTGGATCGGCTGTGCGGGTTGGCAATTTGCACAAAGCCATGCCGGGCTTTATCAACCGCTTTGCCCGGCAGCTTGCAAAGGCGCCGGTGGCTTATTTTGTGGTTTGCAGCACGATGAATGAAGATACGCCGGAAAATTGTAAAGCAACCAGGGGCTATCTGGATGGGCTGTTGCGCAGATTCCCTGCCATCCAACCGGTGGACATTGGTTTGTTCGCCGGTAAATTTGCCTTGAAAAACATGGGTTTTCTGATGACTTTTATTTTGAAAAAGGCTAATATTCCCGAAGAAGATCGGCGCGACTGGCAAAAAATCAATGCCTGGGCAGCCGCATTAAAAAATCGATTGATTGCCAGTATCAGGGTATAATTTGTGGCAATTCACACTCTTTAGAAAGGTTATTATTTATGACCGGATTAGAGCGGGTGCCCGGCAAATTGGTGCTGGGAATTTATCTTATTTTTGCTGGAATTGTAGCGATCCTCAACCTGGGTATTTTGGCGCCGTTTGTTTACATTGCAGGCGCCATAGCCGGGATGCTGCTGATTCAGGAAGCGGCTCCGGCGCCGGGTGCATCGGCAGTGCCTGATGCGGTTAAAAATATTGGTAAAGTGCGACCTGATGATTTGACGCGGATTGCCGGTATTACACCGGAAATTTCAGATGTATTGAATGCGGCCAATATCAAAACCTATGTCACACTGGGGAAGACCAAACCGGAAACCCTGAAGAAGATTCTAATGAAAGCAGGCGGCGAGTTTGCGGGCATCAATTCTGCGGGATGGCCGCGCCAGGCGCGCCTGGCAGATAAAGGCCGCTGGGACGAGATGGAACCGATTGATGACAGTGGGCAGGAGACGATGGCATGAAAAGCGTCGGAAATTTTCTCTTGAGTGTGTGGTTAATTTTAGTGGGACTTGCAGGCGTCATTATGCCCACTGATGAAGGCAAGATTAATTTCTTCTTTTCAACCCCCAGGTTTTCGCTGGTAAAAGGAGTGTTCCCTTACCTGGGTTTACTGGCAGGAGCGATTATCCTGGTCCAGACCATCAACGATATTAAAAATCACCGTCCCATGTTCCTGGTATCTTTATGGGCTATTACCATTTGCGTGGCTGAACTGGTTGGTTTGTCAGATTCGCCGTTTGTCTATGCTGTGCATGTGCTGGGCATGGGCGCGGGTTATTTCCTGGTGAAAGAATGGCAGCAAGCGCAAAAAGCCAGCCGGGCAACTGACGAAAGATAATGTTACACTGCCGTATCAAGCGGCTTGAAATGAGTGGTACTTAAAAGAAAAGTGGCGATTTCAGTCCTGAGGGTGTTCGGCTGAAATCGCCACAACTTGTATTTCGCTATCGATTTCATTGAGAGTGGATTATTTCTCGTCTTTCTTCTTTTCCTTTTTTTCTTTCTTCTCTTTCTTTTCCTTCTTTTCTTTTTTCTCTTTTTTCTCTTTCTTTTCCTTTTTATCCTTCTTTTCGCCTTTGTCTTTCTTGGCTTTCTTCACTTCTTCATCTTTGTCTTTCTTCTTTTTGTCGTCGTCTTTGTCACCCATGATTGAATCACTCCTTTCGTGTGAAAAATATATATTCTACTGTAGCATTTTTGTAGAAAAATGACAAGAAGGAATGACAGAACGAAATTGTTCAGTTATTTAATTCCTGAATTCAATCCACCGGTGCAGCCTGATGACGGCGTGGGAAGAAAAGAATGATAAAAACTATGGAGGAAGTTATTTCGGCATTTCACCCAGCATGATTTGTGCGGTGCAGGCAGGGGCTGACTGACCGGCGAACTGCGGGGCAAAGGTTAAGATCCATCCCTCGGTGCGCGGGGTGATATCGAACACGGCCATCACTTTGACGGGTTTGCCGGGCAGAAATTCAGAATTCAGGTATTTGTAATCATATACCAGGCTGGCCTGGTTGCGCTGGTAGGCAGCACCCCAGGAGGCATCCCATTCATAGGGGAAGGTCAAAATTTTGCTGTCCAGGTAGGCGCTGAGGGTGAACCATTCGGGCCGCAGTTCGGGCAGCGTTTCACTGCCCGTGTTGGTGATCTCCAACGGTACAGACAGGAATATTCCGTTGGGGGTCTGATCATAGATAAAAGTAAGCTGCTGCGCCGCATGCAGGGCTTGAATGGTGAAGGCATCGCCGCATTTGACCACTTCTTTCACACCGGGCAGCGGGGCCTGGGTGGGTGTGGCTGTAGAGGTGACCACCACCACGCGGGCGGTCTGAGTGGGATAAGCCGTGGCGGTCGGGTAATCAGTTGCTTTGGGATAGACGGTGGCGGTAGGGATGGGGGTCTGTTGCGAGCGCTGCAGCGCAACCTCGGTGGCCACCGCTTTGCGCGAGGGTGCACAGGCGGTCAGCAAGATTACAATCAACAGTGCAGCCGGGATCAATCGCTTCATTTTATTACTCCAGCTTTCTTCAATGGTCGGCGCATCAGCGCACAGCCAGGGGAATTTCAACCGAACAATTCCTTTGCAAACCGCTGGCCTGCGGGGCAAAGGTTAGCAACCAGTCAGCAGCCTGTGGATCAACGTCAAATACCACCAGGATTTTCACCGGCCATTCGGGCAGAAAGACGCTCTCAGCAGGATTACGGTAATCGCCAAAGGTGTTAAAAACCAGGCGTTCGGTAGACACCTTGTGCGGTTCAATGCTCAAATCTTTTCCAACCAGGCTGGCGTGCAGTGTAAACGATGCCATTTCCATGTTCTGAATGGGGGCTGTGGTGTGGTTGGTGATCTGCATCAACACCACCAGGAACCTGCCTTCGGGCCTGGCATTGAACAGTTCCGCCTGGAAGTAGGGCTTTTCCAGCACTTTAACTGTAAAGATGTCGGCGCACGGCAGATCAACGCCCACGCCCGGTGTTCCCAGCGGAGCGGCGGCGTGGGTGGGGGTAATATACTCGATCAGGGGTGTGAGCGTTGGGCGCGGTGTGTGGGTGGGCAGCGCGGT
Source organism: uncultured Anaerolineaceae bacterium (assembly GCA_964580315.1). Lineage (GTDB taxonomy): Bacteria > Chloroflexota > Anaerolineae > Anaerolineales > Anaerolineaceae > CAZOKH01. The sequence continues at coordinate 25,930 of CAZOKH010000009.1, forward strand.
GTGAGTGGGCGCAAAGGTCGCCGAGGGCAGCGGTGTTTCGGCTGCCAGTGTGGCGGCGGCGGCAGTTTGCACAGCCGTTGGGTTGGCAGCGCATGCGCCCAGTAAAAAGGCGAGAAGCAAGAAAGAAATTATTGATAATCGTCGATTCATTACGGCTCCTCCCGCCGGGTTGCAGCGGAATGGATGTTGGTTGATGATGCTGCGGATGGGGATGGTTGGTTTAAGTACCCCAATCGCGCAGGTAGAGAAAGTCATAGCCAATGGTGCGGTGGCTGAGCTTGGCAACCGGCGGCAGCATGCGTTTGAACTGATTGCGGCGCACGCGCTGTACCACGGCACGCACAAACGGTTCTGGAAAACCGGCTTCAATGCACTCTTCAGGAGTGTAACGCTGGTCAACCAGCAGGTAAAGCATTTGGTCAGCTTCAGCGTAGGTGAAGCCAAGTTCTTTTTCGTCGGTTTGACCCGCCCATAAGTCGGCAGTGGGCGCTTTGTCCAGAATGGGCTGCGGAATGCCCAAATCGCGCGCCAGTTGGCGCAGTTGGGTTTTATACAGGTCGCCCAGCGGATTGATGGCGCAGGCGGAGTCCCCGTACAGGGTGGAGTAACCCAGCAGAATTTCGGTTTTGTTGCTGGTGCCCACCACCAGCCCTTTGAAAGCCGAGGACTGATCGTACAGCACAATCATGCGCATGCGCGCCAGGATGTTGCCGCGCCGCACCGAGTCGATGTCGGGAGTCATTTCGATCAGCGGGTCTGCCATGGGGGTGACGGGGATGGTCAATTCCTGGACTCCGGTGTCGTCAATCACCAGTTGGGCATGCTCGTATGATTCAGCCACGGATGATTTGTAGGGCATGCGCACGGCCAGCACATTTTGGGGCCCCAGGGCTTCAGCCGCCAGGTAGCAAGACAGGGCAGAATCAATGCCGCCGGACAGACCAATGACAGCCCGTGAGAAACCAGTGCGGGTGATTTCGCTGCGAACAAAACCGGTTAAAATCTGGCGCGCCAGTCCGGTGTTGATGTTGAGGTTGGGCATGTTTGCTTTTTCCATGTTGGCTCTCCTTAACGCCCCGATGCGCTGCCTTCGCGGTTGAGAATGCGGTTTAATTCGCGCTGCACCATGCCGGTGCGTTCGTCGCGCAGCATGGGCAGACGGGCGCGTGTGCGGTGCAACTGGTTGAGGTCAATCACGGTTTGAATGAGTGCTTCTTCATGCGTGGGCCCGCTGACCAGCAACTTGCCGTCGGGATTGTAAACCGAAGCCCCGCCCCAGAAGGAAAGCCCGTCTTCATAGCCCACCCGGTTGGTGTGAGCCACATACGAAGTAAACAAACTGGCATAGGCGCGGTTGATATGATCAACCCAGTGTGAAGTGTCGAGGTTGGGTTGGTCGGTCAGCCCGCGGCCTGGAGAAGATGAGATGAACAAAAACAAGTCTGCGCCGTCAAGCCACAGCAGGTAGGGTGGAGAGGCGTGCCAGAAATCTTCGCAAATCAACATACCCACCCGGCCAAAGCGGGTGTCAAAGGCGCTCACGGTGTCGCCCCAGGCGAAGAAGCGTCCTTCATCAAACAGGCCGTAGGTGGGCAGGTACACTTTGCGGTGCACATACACAACCTCACCCCGTGAAAGATAGGCGGCTGAAATAAAAAAGCGGCTGCGGGTGTCTTCTTCAACAAAACTGACCACCAGGTCAAGTTTCTGACTGGCTTCAAGAAGCGGCCGAAAAACGGGGTTGTCATGATCGGGGCGCAGCGCCACCCAGGGAGTCAGGTCTTGCAATACATAGCCGGTCAAAGATAATTCAGGAAAGACCAGTAAATCGGCTCCATTCGATCCAGCTTCTTTGATTAGTGCAAGATGTTTTTCCAGGTTGGCCTGCACATCTCCCAGGCGGGTGTTGATTTGCGCCAGTGCAATATTCAGTTTCATGTTTTTTAAATCCCTCTCTCTCAGGGTTAGGTTTCAATTTTATCGCAAGGCGGGAGATAATGGGATGGTTCTCCTGACGCAGCCTAATTCATATCTTAACAAATGTGTAATCCATTGAAATCGGTTGATTGTTTTCCCTTATAATATATACACTAGAAATGATAGATTGCATATAAGAGAACCTGCGCCATAAAATTATTTGTGCCGGAGTTGCGTTGAATTCTATTAAGCGTGCAGGAAATCAAAGGCCGTTGCCCTGGTGGACATGGGTTGTGTCCTTTATTGTCTGCCACCTGGGCACTCGCATCTCTCTCTACTTTCAAAGCGCCCCTGGAATTTCCTTTTCACATTTATCCCTGCCGTTGGGATTTATTTTAACCTGCTGGTGGGGCCCGCGCGCCCTGATCGGCTTTTTCCTTAACGCCGTTTTCTCTGCCCATTTATGGGGAATAGCACAACCGCAGCAGTGGTTCCTGTATGCACTGCCCAAAATCCTGGCTGTCAGTGTGGGCTGGTGGTTGTTTACCAGGGTTGCGAAGGGAAAATGCTGGCTACCTGAAATTTCACAACTGGCATTATTCAACCTGTTTGGCGTGCTGCCTGTCAGCCTGATCAACGGCTCCTTATTATCCAGATTTCTGGTAAATTGGGGCATCATCCAGCCGCAAGGTTACCTGCAGCAAAGCGGCAATGAAATTTTGGCTGTGATCATTGATTTCCTGTTCCTTTGCCTGCCGTTGGGGGTGTTTCTAACTGCGTTTATGGAAAAACGCGGCTGGAGTTTGACGCACGGGGCGGTTTTTCCAGCGCTGCTGCATAAAGAACGCCAGACCAGGCTGGCAGAATGGGAAGCGGTGTTAATTTTTATCAGCCTCTTTTTCTCCAGCACGCTGTTACCTGTTGAACGATACTGGGCAATTTATTCTCCACTTGCCCTGTGGGCTGCCCTGCGCTTTGGCATGGGCATGGCCACCCTGGTCAGTTCCTGGATCTTGTTTTTGGTGATTTATGTTCCCAAACTGTTTCCGTTTTTCTATCACGGCTCAATGGTTGGACAGGAAAACCTGGCGTTTGTCCGGCTGGCTTTGATCATTCCCTGCATCTCAGCCGTGGTGGCTGGCAGGCTAATCAGCGACATGCTTTCAGAGATTCGCATGCGTAAGAACGTCGAAGAAGTGCTGCGCGAACAAAAAGTCCATCACCAATCACTGCTGGCAACCATACCCGATGTCATTCTCATCATGGCGCCAGACGGCACCTACCTGGATATTCACACATCAAATGAACAATTTCTGGTTAAGAAGCGGGAAAAATTGATCGGTAGAAAGATCCAGGATGAAATATCCGCAGAAAATGTGCGGCTGAGCCTGGCTGCAATGGAAAAGGCCATCCGAGATCATACCGTTGAGAATTTTGAATATCCCCTGGTTACACAGGACAATGCCGAACGCTGGTTTGAAGCGCGTGTGGTGGCTTTTGAGGAGAAAGGCGAAAAACGCCTGCTGTGGCTTTCGCGTGACATGACTGAGCAAAAAAAAGCGGCGCAGGCGCTGCAGCAAAATGAAGCCCGCCTGCGTTTGATTACCGAGAATATTGAAGATACGATCTGGATTGTTGACCTGGAATTAAAACCCATTTTTGTTTCCCCTTCTTTACTGCGCCTGACCGGCTTTACCCTGGAGGAATTGCAATCTCTTCCCATCGAAAAACAGATCACACCTTCATCGCTGGCGTTAGCCAGGCAAGAAATTGCTGCCTGGTTGAATCCTGAAGTGATTCCAAATTTAGACAGGCGGGCGTTTAAAAAATTACGACTTGAGCATTACAAGAAAGATGGAAGCATCTTTTTGGCTGATGAGATTCTCTCTTTGCTGCGGGATGAGAATGACCAGCCGACGGCTATCATGGGGGTTGGACGCGATATAACCCTGCAGCAGCAGCAAGAACAGTTGTACACAACTGTACTCAGCACTGCCATGGATGGCTATATTTTGCTGGATTTAAAAGGCGACATCCTGGATGTAAATGACGCCTACTGCCGCCTTTCGGGTTATTCGCACCAGGAATTGTTAACAAAAAAGATCGCGGATATTGAAGAAGTGGAGTCGATGAATCAAATCGAAGAACGTATCCAGCGAATAAAAAAATCAGGTGTGGATCGATTTGAGACGCGGCACCATTGCAAGAATGGAAATGTACTTGATGTTGAGGTCAGCGTTAATTATTTGCCTTCCAGCGACGGCAGGATGGTTGCTTTTGTGCGCGACATAACCGCCCGCAAACAGGCTGAAGTTGAACTGGAAAGATTAAACCTGGCTCTACGCACGGTGAGCGAGTGTAATAAATTGATGGTTCATACTCAGAGGGAAGAAGACCTTCTGGGAGGAATTTGCCGAATCATCGCAGAACTGGGGGGCAATTACCGTGTGTGGGTGGGCATGGCTGAAGATGATACTGAAAAAAGTATTCGCCCAGTGGCTCAATATGGTTTTGACGAAGGTTATTTCGATAACATTAAGATTAGCTGGGACGACTCGGAATTTGGACAGGGACCTTCTGGTAAAGCCATTCGTTCCGGGTCTCCACAAATTGTCCATTCAACACATACCGATCCCTCATTTGAGCCCTGGCGGCAGGTCACTTCCCAGTGGAAAAATGCCTCCAGTGTTTCGCTGCCCTTGCAGGGAAATAAGCGGGTGATTGGCGTATTAAATATCTACACTTCTGATCTGGATGCTTTCACTCCTCTTGAAATTGAATTGTTGCTGGAATTGGCGTCAGATATGGCTTATGGAATTGAGACCTTGCGCGCCAGGCAAGATCAAAGATTATCTGAAGACATCATTCATCACAGTTACGATTTGTCGCAAAAGTTAAACAGTGTTCAGGAACTGGGCCAGGGGCTGCATTTGTGCCTGGAAACGGCCATGAAGATTAGTGGAACAAATACAGGCGGCATCTATCTGTTTGATCGGGATAGCGGCTGGTTGAATCTCGCAGTTTATGCAGGCTTATCCGAACAGACGGCAGATATTGTATTTAGCAATGCCCCCGATTCACTCATTACTAGCATGATTATGCCGGGTGAACCGGTTTATCAAAATATGCTAGAACTTCCACCGGATGCACTTCCGGCTGAAATTCGAGATTTAGGGGCAGTGGCGGTCATTCCCATTCGACACCAGGATGAAATCCTGGGCTGCATGAATGTGATCAGTTCAAATCTTTCTGAAATGCCCGATTATAAAAAGCGCGCCCTGGTTTCAGTGGTCTCCCAGATGGGAAGCGTAATTTCCCGTCTGCGGGCTGAAGAAGCATTAAAAGAAAGTGAAGCAAACTTCCGCACGGTGTTCGAGCAAGCCGGCGTGGGTGTGGTGTTGGAAGAGATTCAGAGCGGCAAATTTGTGCGCGTCAATCAAAAGTTCTGCGAGATCCTGGGATATGAACGGGCGGAAATTGAAGGGCGGTTAACCTTTCAAGAGCTCACCCATCCTGATGATTTGAACCTCAATGAGGATGATGTAGAAAAAGTGATGCGGGGTGAGTTGAATGAATTCACCTCTGAAAAGCGTTTCATACATAAAGACGGCTACCCGGTGTGGGTATTGCGAACCATTACAGCGCTTGGCAATGTGATTCCGCCTACGCACTTCGTCCTGGTTGTTGAGGATATCAGCGAACGCAAGCAGGTGCAGGAGGAAATTCAACAGCGCATCCGCGAGTTGGAAGCCGTCAGCCGCATTTCGGCGGCGCTGCGCACCGTTCAGACCCTGGATGAGATGTACCCGCTGTTGATGGCTGAAGTGCTGGAGATTTTCCAGACCGAATCCGGCGCAATCGCCATGATTGATCCGAATACGAACAGGCTTTATTTCAATGCCACACACGGTTGGTACGATGCCACCAGAGATGTTGAGGTGGATATTCAGGATGGTATTATGCGGAAGGTGATAGCATCTGGAAATTCATACATCAGCCAGGAGTTTGCCAGCGACCCCTTAACCACCCGGGTGATCCAAAATGTGGTTCCGCCCCGCTGGGGTGGCATCATTACGCCCATTCGCACCGGGCAAGAAATAATCGGCGTGTTCGATGTTTCCGTTGAATTGCCGCGCGTGATTACCGCGTGGGAAACCCGGCTGCTTGAGACCATTGCTGAGATTGTTGGCAACACCGTGCAGCGTCTGGCGCTGTTGGAACGCACGCAAAGAAATTTGAGGCGGTTGGCGGTATTGCATTCCATTGACACCACCATCAGCTCAAGCCTCGACATTCAATTTACGCTGCGAATGTTGATTGAGCACGTGGTGAGCGAATTGGAAATTGATGCGGGCTGTATTCACCTGCTTAACCCGGCAACATTATATCTGGACTATTACGCTGGTATGGGGTTCAAATCAGAAAGGGCGGAGACCATGCAAATCCGTCCCGGAAACGGCCTGGGGGGGATGGCGTTAATGCAGCGGAGAAAAATCCACTATTCATTGGCGAATGCCAACAGCCGATTGAATGACCCATTGATTGACCTGGAACAATTTGCCGACGGGATTGCCGTTCCGCTGATTAGCAAAGGCAGGGCGATCGGATCGCTGGAAGTGTATCATCATACGCTGTTGAATCCCGATCAGGAATGGTCTGATTATCTTGAAGCGCTGGCCGGGCAGGCCGCCCTGGCAATTGAAGATATTCGTATGTATGAAAACTTGCAGCAGTCCAACCTCGAATTATCACGCGCGTATGACGCAACTATTGAGGGATGGTCGCGAGCCCTTGATTTGCGGGATCGGGAGACCGAGGGACACACCCAGCGTGTGACCGAAACCACCCTGCGGCTGGCGCGCGCCATGAGCGTTCAGGGTAGTGATTTGAATCACATTCGCCTGGGGTCACTGCTGCATGATATCGGCAAGATGGGAATTCCCGATTCAATCTTGCTCAAGCCCGGGCCGTTGACCGCGGAAGAATGGGACATCATGCGCATGCATCCAAAGTATGCCTATGAATTGCTGTCGCCCATCACTTTCCTCCACCCGGCTCTGGATATTCCGTACTGCCATCACGAAAAATGGGACGGCAGCGGTTACCCGCGGGGCCTAAAAGGGGAACAAATTCCCATGGCAGCGCGCATTTTCTCGGTGATTGATGTCTGGGATGCCTTGCGGTCAGATCGTCCTTACCGCGCAGCGTGGGACGAACAGCGGGTGAGAGACTATATTCTCTCTCAATCAGGATCACATTTTGACCCCAATGTAGTCAGCATGTTTCTTGCTCTATTGGAAGAAGATCAAGAATATAATCAATAGAGCAGGTGGTTTTTCCCACGCAAAAATGAAATAATTGGAGACTGTATCGGTATGGAACGAAAGATTAGGGTACTAATTGCCAAACCTGGCTTAGATGGGCACGACCGCGGCGCGAAAGTGGTGGCGCGGGCTTTACGCGATGCCGGCATGGAAGTGATTTACACTGGTTTGCGCCAGACGGCGGAGATGATCGCTGACGCCGCCCTGCAGGAAGATGTGGATGCGGTGGGCTTATCCATCCTGTCGGGGGCGCACATGTCCCTGATTCCGCGCGTGTTGGAAATGCTGCGGCAGAACGGTCAGGGCAATGTGCCGGTATTTGTGGGGGGCATCATTCCTGAGGCAGATGCGCAAAAATTGTTGGAGTCGGGAGTGTGTGCGGTTTATGGGCCCGGCGCTCCAACAACCAAAACGATCGAAGATATCCGGCAGGCAGTAGAGGGCAAGGCTTGTCCAGCGTAATTCATGACCAGGTGGAACTTGTTCTAAAAGGCGACCGGGCTGCGCTGGCACGTGTGTTGACCGAGGTGGAAAATGACACGCCTGCCAGTCGTTATGCCCTGGATGTTTTATTCAGGCACACCGGGCGGGCGCACCTGGTGGGCGTCACCGGCGGGCCGGGCACAGGAAAATCATCGCTGGTGAATCAACTTGCTTCCCTGTACCGCCACCCGGCTGCAAGCGAAGCGGCTCAGCGTGTGGCCATCATCGCGGTCGATCCATCCAGCCCTTTCAGCGGCGGCGCCATTTTAGGCGACCGCATTCGCATGCGCGACCTGGCGGGCGACCCCGGGGTTTTTATCCGATCCATGGCGTCGCGCGGGGCAATGGGCGGGCTGGCGCATAAAACCATAGAATTTTCCCAGATTTTTGATGCCGCCGGTTACGAGGTGGTGATTATTGAAACAGTGGGCGCCGGGCAGGCAGAGGTGGATATTGCCAGCCTGGCGCATACCACCCTGGTGGTTGAAGCCCCCGGGCTGGGAGATGATATTCAGGCAATCAAAGCCGGGATTTTGGAAATAGCCGATATTTTGGTGGTCAACAAAGCTGATTTACCCGGCGCTGAAAAAGCGGTGCACGCGCTGCGCGCCATGCTGGAACTTTCCAGGCCGGGATCGGGGTATGCCGGTGAACATGTGTTGGATGTTACAGTAAAAGCATCGGTTGAGATTCAACAGGCGGGCTGGACTGTGCCGGTTGTGCCGGCGATTGCCGTTCAACCCGGCGGGACGGAACAGCTTTTTCAGGAGGTGCAAGAGCACCTGGCTTATTTGCACACCAGTGGAGAGTGGCAGCGTAGAGAACAGAATCGTTTGCAGCGCATGCTGTTTGAAACCGTGCGCGATACGCTGGAAGCCCGCTGGCGTGAGAAAGTTCCTGAACAACAACTGCTGAGCATTTTGGATGATGTTAAGAAGCGGCATTTGTCCATCCATGATGCTGTTCAAAAATTATTGCCAGAAGCAACAAAATTGTAAGCGGATAATTGAGAATCGAAAGCGTGTGTGGGGTATAATTCATTAGAGGACAGTTTTCAAAACTGCACCCTCAAATTTTAAGGAGAAGAATAGATTATGGAGCGGACTCTCATTGGCGATTTGCGGAAGTCCATAGATCAAACTGTTAAAATTCAGGGCTGGTTGCAAACGCTGCGCGATCAGAAGAAGATGCAGTTTTTGATTATGCGTGACCGCACCGGGCTGGTTCAGGTTGCGGTGGAAAAAGCGGCGCATCCTGAACTGGCAGAGAAAATTTCTTTGCTGGGCGCCGAAAGCGCCCTGACCATTACCGGTAAAGTGATTGACAATCCGATTGTCAAACTGGGCGGGCTGGAAATTCTACTGGAAGACCTGGTGATCGAGAGCGCTGCAGAGCCTCAAACGCCGTTCGATCCATTTGGTGAAGCCATGCCTGCGGTAGATTTTCGCCTGGACTGGCGCTACCTGGATTTGCGCCGCAAACAAAACTTGCTCATCTTTGAGGTTCAAACCACCCTTGAGATGGCCATGCGCGAATTTTGGGTCAAACACAATTTCATCGAGATTCATACGCCCAAAATCATCAGTACCGCCAGCGAAGGCGGCGCCGAGGTATTCCAGATTGATTATTTTGAACGGAAAGCCTACCTGGCGCAGTCTCCGCAGTTTTACAAACAAATGGCCATGGCAGCCGGTTTTGAACGTGTGTTTGAAATTGGCCCCGTGTTCCGCGCCGATCCTTCCTTTACTTCACGTCACATGACCGAGTTCACCGGCATTGACATGGAAATGTCATGGATCGACTCACATGAAGATGTGATGGCGTTCATGGAGCAGTGGTTGAACTATTCCTACCAGCGGGTGAAAGACGTGCACGGCGCGCAAATAGCCGAACTGTTTGGCTTTGAGTTGGAAGTTCCCAGCCTGCCGTTCCCGCGCATTCCCATGCAGGAAGCGCACCGCATTTTGAAAGAAGTGGGCTATGAGCTGCCCCGCGACAAGAAAGATGACCTTGATCCCGGTGGCGAACGCGCCCTGGCTGATTATGTGAAAAGCAAATTCAACCACGATTTTGTGTTTCTAATCGATTGGTCAAGCACGGTGCGGCCTTTCTATCACATGCGCCATCCTGATAATTCGCAGTTGACCCGCAGCTTTGACCTGATCGCCCACGGCCTTGAAATTACCACCGGCGCGCAGCGCGAACACCGCTATGATGTGCTGGTGAAACAAGCCCAGGAAAAGGGTGTCGCCCTGGAAACGATCCAGTTTTACCTGGATTTCTTCCGCTTTGGCTGCCCGCCGCACGGCGGCTTTGGCCTGGGGCTGTCGCGCCTGCTGATGATTATGCTCCAGTTGGGCAATATTCGCGATTCGGTATTTTTGTTCCGCGGACCCAATCGGTTAAATCCATAATAGAGGTTTGGAGAAAAGCGGATGATCCTGGGTAAACGGGTGCGACTATGCCCGATTGAACATGACAACCTGCCGTTTCTGGCGGATTGGTTGAATGACCCTGATGTCCGACGCTATCTCAGTTTTTATTTACCAGTATCCATATCAGACGAAGAAAAATGGCTGAAAGTGCAGCAAGAGAAAGAACCGGCTGCCCAGCCATTTCTTCTTGAGGTAAAGGATCGGGATGGTTGGCTGCCCATCGGTGAAATTGGTTTTCATAACCTTAATTTGCACGCCATTCGATTGAGAGTAATAGACCAGAACACACGCGCCATTTGCTGCATAAAAAGCTGGGTTTTGTTGAAGAAGGGCGCATGCGTGAGGCGCAGTTTCACGATGGCGAATATTTAGATGTAAATTTAATGAGCATCCTGCGTTCAGATTGGAGAGAGCAGGATATGAAGGAGTTAGCCTGATGCCTACTTTAAGTCCGCGGCATGAACGAATGATGTATGGCGATGTCAAAATTTATGCCGGGCGAGCCTGCCCCGAACTGGCAGAAAAAATTGCCGCCTATATCAACAAGCCGCTGTGTGGCGTGGATATCGTTACATTTCCCAATGAAAATATTTTTGTCAAATTGCAATCCAGTGTGCGCGGGCAAGACTGTTTTGTCATTCAGACCACCAGTTCACCGGTGCACCGTAACCTGATGGAATTATTGATTCTTATTCAAACATTACGCCTGGATTCTGCATCGCGTGTCACCGCGGTTGTGCCCTACCTCACCTATGCGCGCTCAGATAAAAAAGATCAGCCGCGCGTTCCCATTACGGCGCGCCTGGTGTGCGATATGCTGGAAGTGGCCGGCGCTGACCGCTACATCACACTGGACCTGCACGCCGGTCAGATACAGGGTTTCTTCTCCATTCCTGGTGATGTGCTGACCGCGTTCCACATCCTCTCCGATTATGTGGCAACGCTGCGGCCTCAATTGCACCGCCCGGTTGTGGTGACCGCTGACCTGGGTTTTGCCAAAAAAGCGCGCAATTATGCCGCTCGCATTGATGCCCCGCTGGCGTTCATTGAGAAGCGCCGTTTGGCAAACGATGCCACCGCCGAAGCCCTGACCGTGATCGGTGAAGTGCGCGACCACGATGTGATCATCGTGGATGACGAGATTTCCACCGGCGGTTCGATGGTGGAAGCTGTGAACCTGCTGAAGCAAAATGGCGCACGCAATGTGTACATTGTGTTTGTGCATCCGGTTTTGTCAGCCAATGCCATTGACCGGCTGGTCAATTTGCCTGTGACACAGTACATCACCACCGACACCATTCCGATTCCACGCGAACGCGCTGCTTTATTGGGCGACCGCCTGAAAATTTTGACTGTTTCGAAATTGATTGGAGAAGTCATTTTGCGCACCAATGAGGGGCGCAGCGTGGGCGAACTGTTCAACGAGTAAACACGGAGGTTGCTGCTTGCCTGAATTACCGGAAGTGGAAACAATAGCCCGGTCACTGCGCAGCGGCGGGGTTGGCAAAAGAACTGACCTGTCTATTTTGGGACGGCGGGTAAAAACTGCCAGCGTGTTATGGGATCGCGCCATTGCACAACCGCAACCGGTTGAATTTTCCCGGCAACTGCAGGGACAAACGGTCAACAATGTTGGGCGGCGGGGGAAATTCTTGACCATTCAACTCGACCGGGACAGTTTGCTGGTGCACTTGCGTATGAGCGGCGATTTGCGTGTTGAACCGGATGAAATTCAATTGAATCAAACTCACGACCGGGTGCTGGTCTCATTTGATGACGGCATCCGGCTTGTCTTTAACGATCCCCGCAAATTCGGGCGCATGTGGCTTACCAATCAACCGGAGGAGATGCTGGGAAAACTGGGATTGGAACCGTTTGACCCGGCGTTGGATGAGGGAGTGTTTCACCAGCGGTTAAGTCAGCATAGGCGGCAGTTAAAACCGCTGCTGCTTGATCAAACATTCCTGGCTGGAATGGGGAATATCTATACTGATGAATCTTTGCACCTGGCAGGTTTGCATCCCCTGGCAATTGCCAACCGCCTGAACCGCGAACAGAGCAGCCGTCTGTTGCAGGCCATACGCCAGGTACTATCTGAGGGCATCCAACGCAACGGCGCCAGCATTGACTGGGTGTACCGCGGCGGCGAATTCCAAAACGTATTTCGAGTTTATCAACGCACCGGGCAATTGTGCCCGGTTTGTGGGACGATAATTAAACGGATGGTGGTTGGACAGCGCGGCACGCATGTCTGCCCGGTGTGCCAGCCGTTGGAACAACTGGCCGCGCAACGGCAGGAGGGAACCCATGGTTGATATTCAAGTGCTGTATATGTTTCTGGGGGGATTCACCATTTTTGCATTTTTGATTGGCGCGGCAGCCGGCTGGTGGCTGGGAGGGAGATCGGGATCCAAACGCAGGGAAAAACCGGTTGAAAAACCACCTGCCGCCGAACAACCAGGCGACAAAATTGAAATTTTGCGCTTTGTGCGCGAACGCGATAATGGAGCGTTGGTGATGGAAATGCGCGGCAAGGTTTACCACCGGTCGCAAGAGTTGACCGATGTGGAACGAAAAAACCTTGTGCGTTTTGGACGTGATTGGCTGAAATGGCTGGGCGCACCAGAAGCACCGCAGCCGCCGGCGGAAAACGAGGGTGGTGAAACGGCTCAGGTGAAACCTGATGCCCCGGCAATGCCTGGGTCTGATGAGCCGCAGCCCGTAAGACTTGAAGAGGTCGCCGTTCAACCGGTTAAGGCCAGGCCGGCGCCGCCAGCAACCCCGGTGGAAGACGCGGTCATGCCTGTGAGTATCGTAGCCCAGATTGACGAAATTTTGCAGGAATTTTTATCCCTGTCGCCCCTGGCAAATAAGAAAATCAAATTAACCGAAGATCCTGACCAGGGTGTGATGGTTTGGGTGGACAGCCAGTGTTACTCAGGTGTGGACGGCGTGCCCGACCCGGAAGTGCGCGCCTTGCTGCGCAAAGCGGCGCAAGAATGGGAGAAACGCAGCGGGTAAACTTCTTCTTACCCTAAATTGTGATTTAATATCTCCAACACCTGATCGCGGCTGATTTGCAAGCGTTCAGAAACCGATGCCGTCAGGCGCTCCAGCAGCACTGCGCTGGTTTCAGGAGATTGTTCTAATCTTTCGCGCAGTCGTTTTCCATCCAGTCGATATGCTTCGCAGTCCTCAACTGCTGAAGCGCCGGAGGTATATTGCGGTCGCCCCAGGATGGTTGACCAGCCAAACACACCACCGGCGGGAATGTGTGCAACCACCAGTGAAGGCCCGTCGTAAGGTTTGTATTGCACCACCACTTCACCTTTTGAGAGGATATAAAGGTATGCGGCGGTTTCACCCTGTTCGAATATCTTGGTCCCTTTGGGAAATTGACAGGTTGAAATTAATGGATCCAACAGACAGCATTGTTCCTGCGTCAGACCTTGAAAAATGGATAAATTGAGATAATCGCGATTACACATATTAGAATGTTAACAATGCGTCATGCTGGATAGTAGTGGCATATATCCTAAATGTGGAGACAATCCTCATTCTGAAAAAGTAAATTTCGCATGTTATGATTATGACAATTTTACAGGTTGTGTTATGACGTGCAATGGATTATGTAATGTAACTTCATTGTAGAATACGCATCTGTAATTTTATAAATATCCAATTGGAGGTAATCATGGAAATGATTGTTGAATTTCCTGGCGGCGACCGCGTGGACGCCCATTATAAAGGTTTCACAGTGAACACTGATCAACGCAGCGAGACTGGCGAGCAAAGCGCTCCATCTCCGTTTTCTCTATTTTTGGCTTCTCTGGGAACCTGTGCCGGAATTTATGTAAAGCGTTTTTGCGACCAGCGCGGCATTTCTTCAGAAGGTATTCGCATTGTGCAGCGCGATCACCGTGATGAACAATCAGGTATGGTGCATTTGATCGAAATGGAAATTCAGGTTCCTCCAACGTTTCCAGAGAAGTACATCAAGGCGCTGGCAAACACAGCCGAGTTGTGTTCAGTTAAACGACATTTAGCATCTCCGCCTAAGTTCAACACCTACACCAAAGTGGTTGCAGAATGAACCCGGGCCGGTCAAAATGACCGGCTGCATTTCTGGTAAAATGAAATAAATCCTTTTCATATACGAGGTTCAAAATGCGTAAACCTATGGTTGCAGGCAATTGGAAGATGTTCAAGACCGTCCAGGAAGCTGCCAAACTGGTGCAGGATATGCTGCCCGTGTTGCAGTCTTACCCGACAGTTGATCGTGTGATGTGCCCTCCTTTCACCTCCTTGATGGCCGTCTCAGCCATGCTGGAAAAAACCGGCATCGGCCTGGGCGCGCAGAATATGCACTGGGAAGAATCAGGGGCATTCACCGGTGAAGTGGCGCCTGGCATGGTAAAAGAATTTTGCCAGTACGTGATCATCGGCCATTCCGAGCGGCGCGCCTATTTTGCCGAAACGGATGAAACAGTGAATTTAAAACTCAAAGCCGCTTTCAAAAATGGTTTAACCCCCATTATGTGTGTGGGTGAAACCCTGGAAGAAAACGAAGCCAAACGCACCGCTGAAGTTGTGCGCCGCCAGGTGTTGGAAGGCGCCAAAGGCTTATCTCCCGAGCAGGCTGAGGTGTTGGTGATTGCCTATGAACCTGTGTGGGCCATCGGCACTGGCAAAGCTGCCAACGGCGAGATTGCCAACGCCGTGGTGAAAGACATCATCCGCCCGGCTCTCAAAGATATGTACGGTGAGAAAATTTCACAGGCTGTGCGTGTGTTGTACGGCGGCTCTGTCAAGGGAGCCAATGCAGCCGAATACTTTGGTCAACCCGACATCGACGGCGCCCTGGTTGGCGGCGCTTCATTGAAGGTTGAGGACTTTGGACAAATTGTAGCTGCCGCTGCCAAGTGAGTGCGGCGCTGCTAAAAGCCAGTCTCACACTGCTGGTTTGCCTGCTGTTTTTTCTGGTGGTGCAGCGCTGGCTGCACCGTGAGATTCAAGCTGTGCTGTTGATTCTCACAGGCAGGCAAGATGTGGTGATTGGCCTGTTTTCATTGTTGTTCTTGCCCGGTGTGCTGCTGCACGAAGGCAGCCACTATCTGACGGCATGCTTGCTGGGAGTGAAGACGGGCAGGTTTTCTGTGCTGCCGCAGCGTTTGCCCAACGGCAGGCTGCGCCTGGGATATGTGGAAACCGCACAGACGAATATCATCAAAGATGCACTTATCGGCGCTGCCCCGCTCTTCAGTGGTGGGGCAGCGTTGATTTACCTGGGCATTTACCGCCTGGGGTTTTTAACCCTGGGACAATTTGTACAGGCCGGCGAATGGCAAAATTTTTGGAATGCCTTGCCCGGACTTCCGCAACAGCCAGATTTCTGGTTGTGGGCTTACCTGGCTTTTACCATCAGCAGCACCATGCTTCCATCGGCTTCTGACCGGCGCGCCTGGCTGCCCATTGGACTGGCGTTGGCGGTGTTGTTTGGTTTATTGGCAGCGGTGGGCGCTGCCCAATGGATGGCTGCACAGCTTGCCAGTGGAATTCCTGTGCTGCTTTCAGGTTTGAACCTGGTTTTTGGCACCAGCCTGGTTTTGCACATTGCGCTTGGCTTGCCCACCTGGGGGCTGCGGTTGTCGCTCAGCCGTTTGCTTGGAGTTGAAGTTACCACGACTACCTGAATTGTTTATTTTATATATATAATTCTTTAATCAAATTCCAATACGGGGGATTTACAATATTGCCTGAGCGGCAACATGGGGAAGCCGCGATTACTGATGGAGGGTGAAATTATGAACCTGGATCGATTTACTCAAAAAGCACAGGAAGCAGTTCTGTCTGCGCAGCAGATGGCTATGGAGTTGAATCATCAAACCATTGAGCCGGCGCATTTGCTGCTGGCATTGGTTGTTCAGCCAGACGGCGTAGTACCGGCTGTGGTTACCAAAATTTCTGGCAGCACACAGGCGCTGCGCGAAGAACTGGAAAAAGACCTGCAGAACAGGCCAAAGGTGTATGGGACCAGCACCCAGGTGGGGTTGTCGCGCGCCGCGGCTGATGTGCTTGCGGCGGCTGAACGCTTTGCCAAAGGTATGCAGGATGAATATGTATCTGCCGAGCATATTTTGCTGGGGTTGACCGAGAGTTCTGAAAAGAAACGCCTTGAACAATTTGGCTTGACACGTGATGCCGTTTTGAAGGCGCTGGTTGAGGTGCGCGGCAATCAGCGCGTCACATCGCAGAATCCGGAAACCACCTATCAATCTCTGGAAAAATATGGACGCGATTTGACCGCTGCCGCCCGCCAGGGAAAACTCGACCCGGTGGTCGGACGCGACGAAGAAATCCGGCGCACGGTTCAAATCTTGTCGCGCCGCACCAAGAACAATCCGGCGCTGATCGGTGAACCGGGTGTGGGTAAAACAGCCATCGTGGAAGGTTTGGCGCAGCGCATTGTGAACGGCGATGTGCCTGAAGGACTGAAACACAAACGCCTGGTGCAGCTAGACATGGGCGCCTTGATTGCCGGCGCTAAATATCGCGGCGAATTTGAAGAGCGCTTGAAAGCTGTGCTAAAAGAGATCACTGCTTCAGATGGAGAAATCATTCTGTTTGTGGATGAGATGCACACGGTGGTGGGCGCGGGCGCAGCCGAAGGCGCCATGGACGCCAGCAACATGCTCAAACCCATGCTGGCGCGCGGTGAGCTGCACCTGATTGGCGCCACCACGCTGAATGAATATCGCAAGTATATTGAAAAGGACCCGGCGCTGGAGCGCCGCTTCCAACCGGTGGTGGTGGGGGAACCATCCATTGAAGACACCATCAGCATTTTACGCGGCTTGAAACAGCGCTATGAGGTGCATCACGGGGTACGCATTACCGACCCGGCGGTGATTGCTGCCGCAACCCTGTCCAATCGCTATATCACCGACCGCTTTTTGCCAGATAAGGCTATAGACTTGATTGATGAAGCCGCGGCGCGGCTGCGCACAGAAATTGATTCCAAGCCGCAGGCATTGGATGAAGTGGACCGTCAGGTGATGCAGTTGGAAATTGAACGCCAGGCTTTGCAAAAGGAAAAAGACAAAGCATCACGCGAACGCCTGACAAAACTGGAACAGGAACTGGCGAATTTACGCGAAAATTCCACCCGGCTGCAGACACGCTGGCAAACTGAAAAGAAAGCCATCAGCGAACTGCGCGAGGTGAAACAGCAAATTGAACAGGCGCACACCGAGGTGGAGCAGGCAGAACGCCAGTCGAACCTGGAGCAGGCTGCCCGTTTGCGCTATGGCGTAATCCCTGAGTTGGAGACTAAACGCAACGCAGCCGAAGAACAACTGCGCCATTTCCAGGCGGAGGGCGCATTGTTGAAAGAGGAAGTGGATGCAGAAGAGATCGCTCAGATCGTTGCCAGGTGGACGGGCATACCTGTTTCGCGTCTGCTGGAAGGTGAGATGGAAAAACTGGTGCGCATGGAAGAACGGCTGCATCAGCGCGTGATTGGTCAGGATGAAGCCGTACACGCCGTCTCCAACGCGGTGCGGCGCGCCCGCGCCGGGCTGCAAGACCCCAACCGACCGATTGGCTCCTTTATTTTCCTGGGACCCACCGGTGTGGGCAAAACCGAGCTGGCGCGCGCCCTGGCGCAGTTCCTCTTTGACGATGAGCGCGCCATGGTGCGCATTGACATGAGCGAATACCAGGAGAAGCACACCGTGTCGCGGTTGATCGGCGCACCTCCCGGCTATGTGGGCTATGAAGAGGGCGGTCAATTAACTGAGGCTGTCCGGCGGCGCCCTTACAGCGTGGTGTTGTTTGACGAGATTGAAAAAGCGCACAGCGAGGTGTTTAATGTGCTGCTGCAACTGCTGGATGACGGCCGCCTGACCGATGGGCAGGGCCGTACGGTTGATTTCCGCAATACCGTGATCATTATGACCAGTAACCTGGGCAGTGAACTATGGCTAAACGGTGGGCAGGGTGTAACCCGTGAAGAGTTGAATCACATTTTGCAGGCGCATTTCCGTCCTGAGTTCCTGAACCGCATCGATGAGATTGTGGTGTTCCGCCCGCTCAGCCGTGAAGATTTGACCGGTATTGTTGATATTCAAGTTGAGCACCTGGCAGCGTTGCTGAAAGAGCGCGGCTTCAAGCTGGATATGACGTCCGAAGCGCGCGCCTATCTGGCTGAGGTTGGTTACAGCTCGGAGTTCGGCGCCCGCCCGCTCAAACGTACCATTCAACGCATGGTGCAAGACCCGCTGTCCATGCACATTCTGTCCGGTGAATTTCATCCCGGCGAAACCATCAAGATTGACCGCCAGGGCGAAGGCTTGTCCTTTACCCCGGTGGTGGAAGCCGAAGTGGTGTCTTAAAACACGACAGGAAGGTCATAGGAAAAAAGCCAGACCTCACAGAATTTCAAATTCTGTGAGGTCTTTTTACCCACGGAAGGGCGTCTTGTTGTGTGGTTTATTCTGCGAAATTAATTGTGGATATACATGTCCGGTGTGCTGCCGGTTCCATTTGAATCGTTTCCATAATAGGTTGTCTTGGAAATAATCGGATCCGGCGCACCATTTTTGTCAATTTCCAATCCATTGTTGGTGTTGCCGTGGAAAGCGCTGTTTTGCACGGTAACTGTTGCGGTGAGGCTGTTTTGAATAATGAGAGCTCCATCGCCTTCGCCGCCGGCGCCGTTATTCAGTGCGTACACTTTATTTACCAGGATGTTATTACTGGCATTCAAGTACATACCATTCACACCGTTGTAATTGGCATTGGCATTGCTAATGGTGAGTTTGCCACTGGCAGTGTTCACAGATGCATATATTCCCTGTGAAACATTTCTATCGGCTGTCAGGTTAGCCAGATTGATGTTTCCATCAGCCTCCACATATAATCCAAAGTCCTGGTTGCTGTTGAAATAGTTGACGCCGGTTAGAGTGACGTTGCCGGTTGTGTACACATTGGCACCATAAGAACTGTTTCCACAGGTAGTCAAATCTCGCGCAATTACATTTCCACCACTGTAAACATTGATACCCACATCGCCATTGTTGAAAGCATCCAGATTCGTGAGGGTGACAGACTGACCGGCAATTTGTTCATTCTCAATGAAAATGCCGTGCAGGTTATTATTTGAGGCTTCTACATTGGTGAGGATGACTGCGCCTTTTGCCAGGATGTGCAAGCCGTGGTCTCCGACGCCGCTGTCACCGGCGCCGTTAAACAGGCTGTTGCTGACTTTGACAGTTGAAGCAACGGCATCACCGGTGTTGTTCAAAGTTGCATTACTTTCTCCAACCTCATTTCCGTTTTCTTCCGCATTTAAATTGGCAATGGTTATCGTACCGTTGGTAGTAACATCCAGACCTTGATCGCCATTGTTACTGATCCAGTTAACGAAGCTGCCTGTGCGTGTCAGGCTGACCCCCCCGGTGACTCCGGCATATTGATTGATTACACTGACACCATAACCTGAATTATTGGATGCCTGGATGTTCTTGATGGTAACCGCCCCATGCGCGATCATGGTTGCGCCATTGCCATTCAATGTAACATCACCAATGCTATCGTTGAAATAACCATTTGTAATGGTGATGCCGCTGTTATCGCTATGGATGTAGGCTGCTGCATTCACTGGAGTATCTCCATCGCCGCTTTGATTTACCCATACATTAGAAAGTGTGACAGCTCCTGAAGCGTGCAGGTACAAGCTGTAATCATTTGTGGCATCTTCCGTCATATTCTGGTTAATTTCGGCATTGGTGATGCTTACGGTCTGGGTGACTCCGCTTCCGCTGGTATCGATCCATAAGCCTGTTTCGAAGTTCTGATTGGCATTGATTTTGCTGACGGTCACCCTTCCGTCGGTGAGAATTTGCAGCCCATAATCCTGATTGTTTCCAAACCAATCCCAGTCACCCTGACCGTTGATGGTTACCCCGGCGTGCGTGGGGCTGGTCTGGTTGTTCAGCCAGGCGCCGTAAGCGGTGTTGTTACCGGCATCTGTGTTGGTGAGAGTGATGGCGCCATTACTGAGAGCCTGCAAACCGTAGCCATTCCCATTGTCATTGAAGCTGCAATTTGTGATGGAAATTACCGGAGGTGTGAGTGCGGTTGAACCTGAATTATCAATCAGGGCGCCGTTGCCATTATTGTTATTTGCATGCAATCCGCGAAGTGTGATCACTCCAACCGAGCTAATATTGAGACCATCGCCGGCACCGCCTTTGGCATTGTGTGAAAGTTCACAATTACGTGTGGTGCAGGTAATACTTACTCCCCCCACTGCACCGGTAAATGCATTGTTGATCACAATCCCATTGCTGCTGTGATTGTCGCTTGCATCCACATTTGTCAGAGTCACTGCACCCTTTGAGTAGATGATTAATCCATCTGAGGCATTCTGATCGAAATTACTGTTGGTTACAATGACCATTTGCGGGGTAAGTGATTGATGGTTATATAAATGGGCTCCGTCCTCGGTTAGATTACTGTTGGCTTGCACAGCGTTGAGACTGATTTTGCCATAAGAAGACAAGTCCAATCCCAGGGACCAGTTATCGTTAAAATTACTGTTGGTAATTGTGACAGTCCTGGCAGGTTTATTGGTAACTTCCCGATTATCAATCAATGCGCCGCCGCCAGCAGTGTCGCTGTCGCCGTTGTTTCCGGATTCGACGCTTTTGATTGAAATATTTCCATAGGATTGAATACTTAATCCATATCCCACCGCACTTATATTATTGGTACGGAAGTTTGAATTGGTAACTGTTACACCTCCCGTAGAGCCGATTTGCGTATTCACCAGGTGAGCGCCGTTGCCGTTGTTTTCATCAGCATTGATACGGTTGAGTGTGATGGAACCTGCCGAATTGATATTTAATCCATAACCGGTATTGCTGTTAAAAGAAGATGTGTAATCACGGCGGGTGGTGGTTACTGTTACGCTGGCTTTAACCGGACTGTTGCTGTTATTCAACGAGACGCCCGAGTTGTTATTCAGGTTACTGCCGGCTTCGATGTTTTTAACTGTAATCACGCCATCTGATTGAATTTCCAACCCGCCGCCGCTGTTGTTGTTATATGCGCCGCCGTCCACGGTAACCGGCTTGGGGGTAAGCGCATCGTAATTTTCCAGTTTCATGCCGCGTGCCCCGACGCCGCTGTTGTTGCTGGCGCTGCCATCGGTGAGGTTGACGGTGATGGCGCCCAGCGAATAAACATTCAGTCCGCCGTCGGTATTGTTATCAAACCCACCGCGGTTGATGGTAACCGGGGCGGCTGAGGGTGATGCCGTGATGCTGATATCAACGCCAAATCCGCCGACGGTATTGTTGGCATAGGTGGAGTTCATTATCACACTGCCGTGGGTATTGATTATTAATCCTGCAGTACTGGCTGTATTGTTGTTAAAGTAATTACTGCGCCCGGTGGAATTGAGCAGACTGATCCCTGCGGTGGCACCGGTTTGCGCATTAATCAGCAAAGCGCCAAAGGAGGTTCCCTGGTTGTTGTTGACATCGACATTTTTTAAAGTAATCAGTCCCTTACTGATGACGTGCAGCCCACCGAAGTGATTATCAATAAAACCAGAATCTGTGATGGTTATGGGACTGGCAGCAGGTGAATAATGATTATCAATATACGCACCACCGCTGGCTGTTACATCGTCGCCGGAGTTACCAACCCATACTGATGTCAGGGTAACACTTCCCTTGGCGCCAACAATATACAATCCGTGACGCACAGTTTCATTTCCATTATCTTCCATCTGGCTGCTGATGATGGTGATTTTTCCGCTGCCAGAATTTTGACAGGCAGATCCATTCCAATTGCAGGTATCGATGTGCACGCCGGAAGAACCGTTTTCGTCAGCGCGAACATTTTTCAAACTAACATTTCCTTCCACCCGTTGCGCATAAAGTCCGATGGCGTCATTATTATTCAGTTGAGCATTCTCCAGGGTCAAGTTGCCGGTTCCATTCGATAGATAGTGCAGACCGAAATTCCCGGCATTGCTATCATTGTTGCTGAAAACACTGTTATAAATCAACGCACCGCGCGTGTAAAGATATGAACCGTCACCAGCATTGTAGCTGGCAGATACCCCGGTGAGTGTTGCCAGGTTTGTGCTGTAGATTTCTAAACCGGTTGAACCATTCTGGTTGAAGCTGCTGTTGGTGATGGTGACTGAACCAGCTATTGGATTTCCATCGCCGAATTGGGCGCCTTTACCACTGGTGCTATTTGCTTTGACCTCTTTAAGCTTTACCGCGCCAGTATGCTCATCAACCAGCAAAGCGGTGCCGCTACTGGTGTTTTCGATATCCAGATAGGAGAAGGTAAGGGTTCCGCTGGTGCCGGATCCGTTGTCCACTAATACTGTGGCAGTTCCATCTCCGGATGAAATCCGAAAACCAAGCAAGCTGAATGTAGGCATGTCATAGATACTGACGGTATTGCTGATTTCAGGCCAGGTAGAGGAGTCATAAGGATCAAAAGGATCTGCATTGTATTTTGCGGCTTCCGCAGGATAGTAATCCAGGAAGACAATGCCGGTCAGGTTGGCAATTGAAGTGATGGCTAATGCCTGAGTGTACGCCGATCCAGAATCAGACACGTAAATCATACCTTTTCCAACACCTGGAAAAGCAGCGATTGCATCAGCAATGTTTGTATAGTTATCATGCAATCCCGATCCTGCATCATAGAAATAGACATTACCCAGAAAACCTGTGTACTGAGCAACAATCTCCTGGTCCGTTGCGAAGGAGGTAATTTCTGCTTCCATCGGTTCAGTCTCAATAGGTTCAGTCTCAATCGGTGCTGCCTCGGCAGGCGGAGTTTCGATTAATGGCGCCGTTTCAGTTTGTTCTTCAACAGGAGTCGCCTCCATAGGTTCAGAAGGCGGGGGATCGGTGGGTGTTGGCTCCACAGTCTCAGCGGGTGAGGGAAGTGCCGGCTCTTCTTCGGCAGGCTCAGTTAGTGATGTTTCTGTGGATTCGGTGGGTTGTGTTTCGACCGGCTCAGCAGGCGGCGCTTCTGCGGGTGGAGCGTCGGCCTCTGGGATTTCTCCTTCAGCAAAGACAGGAGAGGTAAATACCAAAATAGCGCACAGCGCCGCTAATGTGGCAAAAAATAAGTGGCGGTTCATGAGCGGTTTGTTCATGAGATGGACTCCTTTATGGGTATTTATGTTCAAATGGAAATTTAGAAAAAAAGACAACAGGGCATAACCACCCTGTTGTCTTTTGATTTTTGGATAATTTTGAGTCGCTTATCCATCCATTGCACCCTGAACAGGCGAAAAATTCAAACAGGTGTATAGGCGATGAGATATAGTGAAAGAATGAAGAGGCTGGTGTTATTGTGTGGAAGTGATAAACAATAAAGATACCAGTACCATAGAATCCCCCTGTATCTTTGATTATAGAGAGTTTTGGTATGTTTACAAGTGGGATGAATAGAAGACAATCCATCAGGTGTGGCGATGCTTTTCATCGCCCACCTGATGAACGGGGTCTTGTGATTATGTCTATTTTGAAATTAAAGATTGAAAGCTGTTGCTAATTTTTTTGTCAAAAGACTTGGTTGTGCGACAGTAATGAAATGGGTAACTCCTTATTCTAAGGCTGTGATACGCCCCAGCAAACCATCTGGTTCAAGCACTTCGCTCAACTGATCGAAGGGGATGACCACTTTTTGCGGACCGTCGGCATAGGGCGCCACAGCGTAGGGGTCGAATGTGATTTGAAGCCCATCAGCGCTGATGTTCCACACGCGGTAATTCTCCGGTTTGGGCAGGGCGCCGTCTTCCCATTCCAACACGCCCTGCTTGTTCAGGTCATCCAGGCAATAATCTGACAGGAACAATAAATAATCGGTGCCCGGTTTAAACAGGGTGGAAAGGTCTGCAATTGTGCCGTCGACCAGGTCAAAATTCAGGGCCTCGGTGAAATGACTGGGATGAGCCGCGCCTGCGTAATAGATGGAGATTCCAAACAACACGCTGACCAGGTCATTTTCAGCGTGAATGATTTCATAATCAATTTCCAGTGAGCTTTCATGGCTGACCATGTCGGGGGGCAATTCGCCCATATTCTCCAGGTCTTCTTTAAAATAGCCAATGACATGCTCAACCAAATTCTTTGTCGATTGGTTGAATTCTTGCGTAATGGCATCGTCGCCTGCCAGCCTGGGATAAACCGCTTCAATGGTGTATCCCGACAGGTTGTTCTGACTGTCCAGGTGATCGGTGATTTTTTCCTGTGACAGATCGTTCGTAGGCTGCGGCGGAAGGGTGGGTGTTACGGTGGGCGCCGGTGGAATTGTGGGCGGGGGCGTGCTGGTGGAAGCCGGTGCAGCGCCAATACATGCTGATATCAGCAGCCCGGTTATTAGAATTGGCAAAATTGGAATTGCGGTTCTTCTCATATTTTTTGGAAATCCCTTTCCTGTGATGGCTTTATTTTTTGGGTTGGTTCAAATGTAAAAATGGATCGTCTTCCAGGCGGTGAAAACCGGAATTCGCACCGCAAATGGGGCAGGCGTTGTTCTTGCGCAAAGAAACCACCTCAACACTCATTTCAAGCGCATCGTACAACAACAATTTGCCGATCAGGGGCGCGCCGATCCCCAACAGCAGCTTGAGTGTCTCGGCAGCCTGCAAGGTACCCACCGTGCCGGGGAGCACGCCAAACACCCCCACTTCAGATGGGTTGGGAAGCGCGCCGGGAGGGGGCTCGGTGGAGAACAGGCAGCGGTAGCAGGGCCCGAGCCTGGCGTGAAAAACGCTCACCTGTCCTTCAAAGCGGTAGATGGAGCCGTAAACATAAGGTTTGTCTTTCAGAACGGCGGCATCATTTAACAAATAGCGTGTATATAAATTGTCGGAGCCGTCCACCAGGACATCATAATCGCCGGCCAGTTGAAGGGCGTTTTCCACATTGAAGGTGTCGGCATAAGAATCAATTTGAATGTGCGGATTGAGAGCATGCAGGCGCTGGCGGGCCTGTTCAGTTTTCAATTTACCGATCTGGTCGGTACTGTACAGCACCTGGCGCTGCAAGTTGGAAACATCCACTTTGTCGCCGTCGATCAAACCCAGCCGCCCCACACCGGCAGCCGCCAGGTAGAGGGCGATGGGCGAACCCAGGCCGCCAACGCCAACCACCAGCGCCGACGAGGCCTTGAGTTTGCGCTGACCGTCTTCGCCCACTTCTTGAATCATGGTGTGGCGTTTGTATCGCGCGATTTCATCGGCGGACAATTCTGGGAGCATCCTTCACCTCAGTAAGATTTTATTTGTTTCTTTTTTCATGTTCCAGCCTGTTTCAGGACAATTTGACAGGCAATGGCGAATGGTAAGAATTGGAAACACGGATACTTCTAATGATTATAGTATTACTTTTCACAAGGAGGCAGAATGTCAGAGCGATTGATGGTTCGACAGGATCATCACTTTGGGACTGGTTTTTTTGCGGTCGATCCACATGATCCTGAAGCGGATGAATTTCAACCAGTCGAAGGACTGCATGAATTGACGCCTTACGGCATGATGCTGGCAAGCCTGGCAGGCTGTACTTCCATTCTAATCAATTCCTATGCGCAGAATCATCACATTCCGTTGGAAGAAGTGGAAATACACCTGGCGTATGACCGGATTTTTGATGACGATTGTAAAGATTGCGACCCTGAGGAAACATTTGGTGAACAAATTCGCGAGGAGATTTTTTTTCATGGAAACCTGACCGAACAGGAACGGAAAAAATTGTTCCAGGTGTCGCGTCAATGCCCCATTCACAAGATTTTTGAAGGTGGAATTCAAATCAAATCAGAACTGGGAGGATAGAACCTCCCGCAGGGCTGCAGATAAAAAAGAAGTTAAAAAGACAAAGGGCGAGAATTGGTTTTTCATTCTCGCCCTGTTAGTTAAATTGACAGCGTTGTGCGCCGTTAAGTGGGTGAAGTATCTACCTGCCTTGCAGCGCACGCAGGCGGTTGAACAATTCTTTTTCTTCGGCGCTCAGGCGTGCCGGGAGCTGCACTTCAACCCGCGCATACAGGTCGCCGCGCTGATCGGGTTTGTGCAGGTTGGGCATGCCCAGCCCGCGCAGGCGGAACAACTTGCCGTTGGCAGTTTCAGGAGGGATGGTTAATTTCACCGGCTTTTCGAGGGTGGGAACGTCAGCGGCGCCGCCCAGCAGCAGGGTGTATAAATCCACCGGCAGGTTGATGCGCAGGTCGTCGCCATCGCGTTGGAAGAGCGCGTGTGGAAGCACCTCAATATGCAGGTAGAGATCGCCAGTTTCGCCGCCGTAGGCGCGCCCGCCCTGGCCGCTGAGGCGCACTTTTGAGCCAGTGCGCACACCGCGCGGAATTTTGGCTTCAATTTTGCGCCCATCTTCAAATTGCAGTGTGCGCGCGGCGCCGTTAAACGCCTCTTCCAGGGTGATCTGGAGCCTGTGCTCACTGTCATATTTGCGGCGGGTGCGGGTGGTGGTTGAGGTGCGGGGCTGGCGGTCGGCGCCAAAGCCAAAACCGCTCGATCTGCCGCGCATGCCCCCGCCAAACAGGGTTTCAAAGAAATCAGAAAATCCGCCCAGGCCGCCGCCGAACATCTGCTCAAATTCCTCGGGGCTCACGGTGCGATAGCTTCTGCCGCCGGTGGAACCTGCACCAGTCCAGCGCGCCCAGTCAAAATCTTCCGGCCGGCCGCCGCCGCGCGTATATTGCTGCCACTGGGCGCCAAACTGATCGTATTTTCTGCGCTTTTCAGGATCAGAGAGCACCTCATTGGCTTCGTTGATTTCTTTAAATTTTTCCTCGGCATTTTTATCGTCATGATTGACGTCTGGATGATATTTGCGCGCCAATTTTCGGAAGGCTTTTTTAATGTCATCCTGGCTGGCGGTTTTCTCTACACCGAGTATTTGATAGTAATCTCTGTATTCCATAGTTTTCCTGTCTAAACTGCATTGGTTGTGAGGTGATCCTGATGAGACCATTCTCAATACTAATGCATATTTGTAATCTTAACAAGAGTACTAACCCGGTTCCATGCGAATCGGGTTGCTGATTACCTGATTTTAATCAGGCAGTATCAAAAAAATGTCAGAAGATTATTAACAATGAGTAAATGTCGAATAAGCCGGTGGAAGATTTTTTCTTAGTTGGTGTAACATTCTTTCTGTAAAATAGCGAACCTTAACAAAAGCGGTGAGTC
>CAZOKH010000010.1:0-8041 GCA_964580315.1 uncultured Anaerolineaceae bacterium
AGCCAGATGTAAACCGGCTGTGCTCAGCGTGTTCTGCTCAACCAGGCTGCCTGGTTTCATGAACATGGCTATGCGGTCACCGTGGCATTTCTTTATGATAAAGAAATGCTTCAGGCTGAATGGCAAAAAAATGCTGCATTTCCGATCATCAACTTGCATGCTCGCAGGCCTGGCGCTGGCGGCCCGACAAATTTTTTACAACTAATCAATGGATTTTTTTGCGCCTGGCGTTTGATTTGCAGCGGGAAATTTAATGCGATTGAAACATTTACGCACCACAGCAACCTGATTGGTCTTCCGTTAGCCTGGCTGTGCGGCGTGCCCGTGCGAATTGCCACGCATCATGGAAGAATCCATAGCTTTCCCCGATCTTTGCAGAAGATTCATACCTGGGTGATTAATTCAGGTATGGCGACTAAATTTGTGACTGTAACTGAACCAACTCGTTTGGCGGCATTGGAAGAAGGAATTCGGGCGGAACTTGTGGAGACCATTACTAATGGGGTTGATGTAACCGAAGCGCCCCGCGAAACCACTGATCGGATACGTGCGGAATTGGGTATCCCGGAAGAGGGGCGATGTTTAATTTCGGTGGGAAGGCTCGCCCCGGAGAAAGGGCATGCAGTATTAATCAAGGCTTTTAACTTTTTGGGTGATAAATTTCCCGCGATGCATTTGCTTCTAGCCGGCGGTGGTGCGCTCAGAGAAGAATTAGAATCACAGGCGCACGTTGGAGGATTCGGCGACCGGATTCATTTTCTGGGTGTGCGCAACAATATCCCAGAATTATTGGCTGCATCCGATTTATTCATCCTTCCATCTCATTCTGAAGGATTGCCCATGGCATTATTGGAAGCGCTTGCTATGGGGATTCCAACGGTTTGTACAGCGGTTGGTGGAATTCCTGCCGTGATCAAAGATGGTGAAACCGGTCGCCTGGTTCCACCCAACGACCCTGTGATCATGGCAACGGTGATGGCTGAATTATTAAGTGATGAAAATCAGTGCCAAAAATTGTCACAGGCTGGTAAACTTCTTATTGCAGAAAAGTACAGCGTTGAATCGATGTGCCGGAAGTATGAACAATTATTGTTCCCATGAACCTACGGACAGGTTTGTCAATGATCGAACAGAACAAGCGTAAAAACCTGCTGAATGCCCTAATCACATTAGCGCTGGCTGTATTCCTGGCCGGCGTCATACAAGATATGAATAACTGGTTTCGACCTCAACTGGAGGGCGCAACCCGCATTTCCTATTCATTGATTGCTGTCTCATTGTTTGTTTTTGCCTTCACGCTATTGGTTTTGCTGGAAACCTGGATGCCCAATATCCTGCTGCCGATTCGTAGGTACAGGGCTCGTTTGGGGTGGCTGCGCTGGATGATCGCCGGTGCGATTGGTTTGCTGGGCAGCGTATTTTTTCTGATCAGTTACAGCCAGATATTTAGCGGCACCTACTTGCGCTGGTTTTTGGCGTTGACCATTTATGGGGCAGCAGCCTGGATAACCACCGTTGACGAGAAAAAAAGCATCGATTTTCATAGTGTGATCATCTCATTGATTATTACAGGCACAATGTTTTCTCTTGGAGAATCCTTTCAGAGTGCGGTGAATTATCCTTTTTCAATTGGTTGGTCTGAAGGCAACCGCATTTGGGATTATTCTGTGTTGTACGGCCGCAGATTTTATATCTATCCTGCCGATCAGAACATCCCGGCATATATCGACAAAGGTCGGCAAAGCCTGTGGGGATTGCCGTTTTTGCTGCCTCAGGTAAGCATTGCCCTGGTACGTTTTTGGAGTGCGTTTGTTTTCAGCGTTCCCTATATTATTCTGGGATGGATACTCTTCTTTAATCCGAAACAAAAAGGTTGGGAATGGGTTTTCCTGGGGTTCTGGGCATATTTATTCTTGAATCAAGGGCCAATTTACACCCCGCTGGTATTGGCAGCAATTTTAGTGGCCGGAGTGAGAAGAATGCCGGGCTGGATAGCGTTCCCCCTGGTGGCGTTGGCAGGTTATTATGCGGTGATCAGTCGAAGCACCTGGATGTTTGCGCCAGCTATGTGGGCGGGTATGATCACGCTGGTTGAAGGACGATTGGGTTATCCCCTGAATGACCGCCAACGCTGGACGAGGGCAATTTCACTGGCGGTTGCCGGTCTCACGGGCAGTTTACTGGTATCGAGATTGATCAAGCTCTTGAAAGCTTCATCTCCATCGACAACATCACCTTCCATGTTGAGCGTGGAAGGGGTCAGCAATGTGTTGGGGCGTCAGCCGTTGTTATGGGAGAGATTATTTCCCAATGCCACGAATTCGCTTGGAATTGTGATGATGCTGCTGCTGGCAGCCGGTCCATTGATGGTTTTGTTGGTTGTTTTTGCTGTTCGAAAGAAGTGGAAGCTGGATATGTGGCAGGTTTTGGCAGTGTCGGGTGGACTGATTGCGTTTCTTGTAGTGGGAATTGTGGTCAGTGTGAAGATTGGAGGCGGCAACAACCTGCACAACCTGGATATGTTACTCATCGGTTTGCTGTTTACCGCAGCACTTGCCTGGCAGGCCGGCGCAAAAGACTGGCTGATGCAGCCAGCGCAGCGAAGCTTTTGGGTGAATGGATTGCTGCTGCTCACTGTTTTATACCCTGCAGTAAATGTGGTGTTGGCTGCCGAGCCTTTCAGTTTGCCGCCCAGGGATGAAACGCAGCAAGCGTTGGAATCTGTGCAGGAATGGGTTGCCAAAGGAAATGCAGAAGGTGAAGTGTTGTTCATTGACCAACGACAATTGCTCACCTTTGGTTATGTTAAGGATGTGCCCCTGGTGCCCGCCTATGAAAAGAAACGCATGATGGATGAGGCAATGGCAGACAACAGTGCCTATTTTGAAAATTTTAACCGCGACCTGAAAACACATCGTTTTTCGATGATTGTAAGCGAACCGTTGCAAGTAAAATTTCAGGGCGGCACCTATGAATTTGGTAATGAAAATGATGCCTGGGTAAAATGGGTTTCCATCCCGGTGTTATGTTATTATGAACCCGTTGAAACCTTGCCTGTCTTTGGAACACAGATCCTGGTTCCCAAAAATCCTTCGCCACCGCAGGACGGTATAACCTGCCCATAAAACCTATGATGAATAATGAACAAGTGGCCGATGTCTTTGACCGGGTGGCTGACCTGTTAGAGATAAAAGGCGAAATCATTTATAAAACACTGGCTTATCGTAAGGCTGCGGATAATCTACGCAACCTGGCGGTTGATATTCAAACCACCCGGGAACAGAACCGGTTGACGGAAATTCCCGGCGTTGGAAAAGCTATTGCTGATAAGATTGAAGAATTATTGACAACCGGCAAGTTGGAATTCCTGGAAAAATTGGAACTGGAAGTGCCTCCCAGTTTGATTGAGTTGTTGGAAGTGCCCGACATCGGCCCCAAAAAAGCCGCATTATTTTGGAAACAAGCTGGCATTATCAATCTGGCACAACTGAAATCTGCTGCACAAAACAGTTTGCTGCGCAATTTGCCCGGCATGGGCGAAAAATCAGAAAAGCGCATTCTTGATGGAATTGAAATGGTGGCGCGCCGCAGCAAGCGCATGGTTTTGGATGACGCCTGGGCGCTTGCCAATCAATGGCTCGAATGGCTTCGCGAACTGCCTGATGTGAAACGCGCCGAAGTCGCCGGCAGTTTGCGCCGCTGGCGTGAAACCATTGGCGATCTCGATTTCGTCGTGGCATCCGATAATCCTGGCGGAGTGGTTGAGGCGATAATTCAACATCCTGATGTGGTCAATGTGCTGGGGCGCGGTGAGAACAAAACCAGTGTCGAACTGAAAAATGGCATTGCATTGCAAGTCTGGATTCAACCTCTTCAAAATTTTGGATGCCTGTGGCAGTTTGCCACCGGTTCAAAAGATCACAATGTGCGGCTGCGTGAACTGGCGCAGCGTCAGGGTCTTTCTCTTTCAGAGCAAGCCTTTGCGAGAGAAGAGGACGGCCAGAGGCTAAATTGTGAAACGGAACAACAAGTTTATGAAGCAATTGGTTTGCAGTGGATTCCACCGGAATTGCGCGAAGACCGTGGTGAAATTGAGGCTGTTAAGAATCACAGTTTGCCAAAGTTGATTAAGCTGGAAGATATGCATGCTGATTTTCACATGCACACCACCTGGAGCGACGGCCGGAATACCATTGAAGAGATGGCTTTGTCAGCCATTGAAAACGGACATAAGATTATTGCAATTACCGATCATTCTAGCGGATTGGGAATAGCAGGGGGTTTGCGCCCTGATGATATTCGCATGCAGCGGGCAGAAATTGATGCTGTTCAGCAAAAACTGGGCGAATCCATTCGGATTCTTCAGGGAGCTGAAGTTGAAATCCGTGCTGATGGATCATTGGATTACCCAGATGATATCCTGGCGGAACTGGATATTGTCATCATTTCACTACATACCAGCCTGCGCCAGCCGGGAGAAGAAATTACAGCTCGTTTGATCAGGGCTATGAACAACCCGCATACGGACATCGTGGGGCACCCCAGCGCGCGTTTGTTGCCCAACCGAGAAGGCGCAGACCTGGACTGGACGGCTGTATTGGAAACAGCGCAAAAGACCGGCATTGCACTGGAAATCAATGCCAATCCGCATCGATTGGATTTACCGGAAGCCTATGCGCGCCGGGCGGCACAGATGGGCATTCCCCTTGCCATAAACAGTGATGCGCACCGGATTGGACGCCTGGATAACCTGGTTTACGGTATTTCTGCCGCGCGCCGCGCCTGGTTGGAAGCCAGGCATGTGATCAATACCTGGGAACCTGAAAAAATCATGACATGGTTTCAAAACAGAAGCGGTTAAGTAGATCGAACTGGTATGAAACTTGTTCCCACATTTGTTGATAACTTTTTCCAGGACAAGAAAATGAAATTCTTTTTTTGCGGGTTGCTTATTGTTTTTTTCATGATCACAGTCACTGCCTGTTCCATATTAACCAATCAACAATCAGCCGGTGCAGCTCCTTCTGAGAAGGCCACTCCCTGGCAATCAGGAAAGGCATATCCAACCTCGCCCGAGGGGGTTGTGCAGGCGTTCCTGGTTGCCTATCAAGAAGAACCACAAATGATGCTTCAATACCTGGATCAGAGTGTGTTTGGCGGATGGACGCCGGAATCGATTGTGGAAAACCTGCAATTTAATGGGATGATGGATAGTTTTGCCATACGCAATGCGACCGTGAACAATGATCCCGCCGAAGCAGTTGTGGTTGTGGATATTCTAATTGGCGGCGAATTGCTGCAGCGTTCGTTCCTTTTGACGCCGCATGATCTTTATTGGACCATTTATTCCATTGCCCGGTATGAGTGAGACGGTTTTTATGCGTTATTTAATTTATGGAATATGCTATTCTTATGAAATCATGTAAAATTGATGACAGTTCTATCTATACAAAGTAAGGAATAATTATCCGATTCGATGATTGACTACAAAATTCTTACCCCCAACAGTTTTCAGCTTCCTGTGCGTATTCAGCGCCTGTCTGAATTTGCCTACAATCTATACTGGACCTGGCATCCTGAAGCGCAGAAGTTGTTCCAATATATCAACTCTTCCCTGTGGGAAGAGTTATCGCACAATGCTATTGCGTTCTTAAGAAAAGTGGACCGCACTAGTTTAAATGCTGCTGCCAATGACCGTTTCTTCCTGGAACGATATGACAGTGTCATGGAACAATTTGATCATTACCTGGTGTCATACGATACGTGGTTTGACCGAACCTATCCCCACCTCAAAGAAAAGCAAATTGCTTACTTCTCTTTTGAATTTGGCCTGCATGAAAGTTTTCCGATCTATGCGGGAGGGTTGGGGGTGCTTTCGGGCGACCATGTGAAAGAAGCCAGTGACCTGGGATTACCCCTGGTGGGAGTGGGATTTGTATATCGAGAAGGCTATTTTACACAAGCGATCAGCGAGAGCGGCTGGCAGGAAGACCGCAGTCAAAGTTTAAAACTAGACGAATTACCGCTGTTACCGGTTGTAGATGACAAGAACAATCCTTTACTGATTACCGTGAATTTTCCAGACAGGGATGTTCAGGCACGAGTCTGGTGTGTTTTGGTGGGGCGGGTTCGTTTATTCCTGCTGGATACAAACCTGGAAAAGAATAGTCTCGCAGATCGACAGATAACCAACCGGCTGTATAACAGTGAAGTCGAAACCCGCATTTCGCAGGAATTCTTGCTGGGTGTGGGCGGAGTTCGTGCTTTGCGCCTGCTGGGTTTTCAACCCGATGTGTGGCATATGAATGAAGGCCATTCAGCTTTTTTGACCGTTGAACGATTGCGTGAACTGGTCACACAAGGTGTGGATATTGATCAGGCAATGGAACAAATTCGTCATAGTAATACATTTACAACTCATACGCCTGTCCCTGCCGGTAACGATGAATTTCCCATTTATCTAATTGAAAAGTTTTTCTCAAAATTTTGGCAAGAATTGGGGGTAAGTCATGACCAGTTTATTGACCTGGCACGGCACACCTATTCTTGGGGTGATAATTTCAGCATGCCCATTTTGGCTTTGAGGCTTTCAGAGAAGCGTAATGCCGTTTCTGAGTTGCATGGTGAAGTCTCCCGCCGCATGTGGAGTTTTTTGTGGCCGAATAAAGCGGTTGAAGATGTCCCTATTGACTATATAACCAATGGTGTGCATCACAGCAGTTGGCTGGCAAGGCGCATGGGATTGTTATTTGAGCGGCATTTTGGAGCGGGCTGGCAGGACAGGCTTGATGATCCTGAAATGTGGGGCTGTATCGACAATATTCCAGACGGTGAGATCTGGGCGGTTCGCCAGCATTTGAAAAGGAAGTTAATTTCTTTTGCCACACAGCGTGCCCGAAAGCAATGGATGACCACCAGTTTCCATCCTGTTCAGGTGATTGCCAGTGGCGTGTTGCTGGATCAATACGCATTAACCATCGGGTTTGCCAGACGCTTTTCAACCTACAAACGCGCTTATTTAATCCTGCGAGATTTTGAAAGATTGCTAAAAATAATAAACAACCCTGAAAAACCCGTACAAATCATCTTTGCAGGCAAAGCACACCCGTCCGATGAGCCCGGCAAACTGGTTATCCAGGAGGTTTACCGCGCGGTGAAGGATGCAAAATGCGGCGGGCGGCTGGTTTTCCTTGAAAATTACGACATGAATGTAGCCCGTTACCTGGTGCAAGGGGTGGATGTGTGGTTGAATACCCCGCGCCGCCCCAATGAAGCATCGGGCACATCAGGCATGAAAGCAGCTTTGAACGGGGTATTGAACTTCTCGGTTTTAGACGGCTGGTGGCGAGAAGCCTATAATGGCCGCAACGGCTGGGCAATTGGTTCAGATATGGATTATCCAGATCCTGAACAGCAGGATGCGATTGACTCGGCAAGCCTGTATGACACGCTGGAAAAAGAGATTATCCCCCTGTACTACCAGGGCTATTTAACTGGCAGTATTCCCAATGCCTGGATTGCACGCATGAAAGAATCAATCCGCACACTATCTCCGCAGTTCTCAACACGTAGAATGGTAAAAGAGTATGTAGAACGGTTTTATATTCCAGCAATGAACGGCTCATCTGGTAAATAATTCCGATTACGATTATTTACCGTCCTTACCAGGAGGTAGTTGAAATGGAATTTATCATAACACCCCAGGCGATTTTGGGCGCTATTGGGGTGTTTATTTTACGCCTGGGAAACATGGCGTTGGACACGCTGCGGGTTATCTACGTTATTCGTGACCGCAAGCTGATTGTGTGGCTGCTTGGGTTTGTCGAGACGGTGATATTTGTGGTGGTGATCGGCTCAGTATTGGCCGATCTAGATAATTGGTTCAATATCATCAGTTATGCGGCTGGATTTGCCACGGGAAATGTGATTGGAATGATGATCGAAACCCGCCTGGCGGTTGGTCATGCACAATTTACCATCATTTCATCATTACATGGAAAAGCAATCGCCGAACATTTGCGTGAGAACGGCTATGCGGTTA
>CAZOKH010000010.1:8051-52634 GCA_964580315.1 uncultured Anaerolineaceae bacterium
GCGATCCGGAGCGGGACACCCGCGGCGCGGGCGATCCCGATCGCCTCGAGCACGAACGGCTATGCGGTTACTGAGATACCCGGGCGAGGCAGAGACGGTGATGTGTCCATTTTACACTGCGATGTATTGCGGCGGGATATGGAAGAGGTCGAGCGCATTGTGCAAGAGGTGGATGAGACGGCTTTCATCACATCAGAAGAAATTCGACCGGTGCGGGCTGGCTTTTGGCGCGGGTGGGCACTGAAGAAACGCGAAACGCGCTAATTTATTTGTCTGGATAATAGCCGTCTGGAGAATGCGACCAGATGTTGATTTCTTTGATTTTCAGTCGCTCTTCCGGGTTTGCTGGCTTAAAAATCATTTTCACATAACGGAATGATTCGATCTGATTGAGGGGATATTGAAATCTGCTGTTATGCACCAGACGGACATCGGTCGTATTGTTGGATGGGGGCTGGTAGATGACTGTCCAGTTGATGTTGTCTGATGAAACTGCCCAACTGATATCATTCAGCATACGTTCAGCGCTGGCGTCGGTGCTGTCTGATTCAACGCGAAAATCGATAATGTTGGCGTGTACTTCTTTTTGTAGATCCATCACGACTGTGAATTCGCCGGCGCTCTTGGTTTCGGCATACTGAGAATTTTTATCTTCCCTTAAGGCAGATGAAAAGGGGTGGTTTTCTGCAAAGGCGTCAGCCCCTTGAATTGCTTTTGCTTCTGCTGCGTAGTTAACTGGTTTGGTCAGCCAGAAAATGCCGATAAGTACAAGTATTAAGACGGGTATTGTTAGATAGGCAAAGTAACTTTTCTTTTTTATGAAAGTTTGAATCTGTTCTTGTGTCGTTCGCCAGGCAGCTGCATATTTTAGTGTTAGATAGAAGACTATCAAGGGGGTAATATGAATCAACATGCGGTTGGCTGAATCGGACCAACCAAGCCGAAATGATGACCGCAATCCACCAAGATCGATTAATATAATAAAAAATGACAAAAGGTTTTTTGTATAGAAGCCTTCATTGGGCATCTTCGGTAATAGAATTGATAAAAATGTAAGTAACAGCACAAAATACCAAAACATCCCCCACCGGCCATTATGGAACATATTGCTGGCAATCATCACGACATTGGTCCAAATATGCGATGGCTTAATCACGAAAAAACCGATGAAGACAATAATCAGTCCCAGTGGTACCATCCATTTGAAATGTGAAAATAATTTTTTAACTAAATTCCATTTGGAAAAAACCACAAAAACGGCCAGTCCCAAGTAGGCTGCAACCATTATCAGAACCCGTTCTGGTTTCATGGCGTGTACGCCTGAACTTGCTGAAGAAACAATGGCTAGATTCCAGGCTATCACAGCGAATATTGGCGGCAGGAATGTTAATAGTCTTGTTCGATAGGGGAATTGATCCTGGATTAATGCCAGAATTAAAATGACAAACAGGAATACTGGTCCCTCAACACGTGAGAGACTTAATCCAATTGCTGCCAAAGCCCCGAAAAAGTTCCATGCCGGGTTATTGGTTTGATTTGCCAGCCAAAATGATGATATGCTGATGAGAAAAAAAAGACTTGTGAATAAATGATCGTGTATATAAAAAGCTTGAAACACAACAAAATAGACACTGCAAAGAAAAATGGTTGACAGGAAAGCTATATGGAAACTTTTTAACTTTAAAGATGAATAAAGACTGTGTAAAGTCAGGCTAAAGAAAATTCCGATTAGAGAGAAGAATAAAAGTGGTTGGAATGAATAAATATACTGTTCTCCCAGAAGAACACTGGCAGACTGGATCGCCATGGCAAAGATGTTGAAGCTTCCAAGGTTGATACGGGTATCCAATGTAAATCCATCCATAACCAGGCTCTTACCAATAAAAATTCTTGATGCGCTGTCAACCGTTACAACCGAATAATTAAAATAAGTTGATAGAACCGAAATAATTATAAACACTGCCAGTGTAGTTAAAAATCCATATAGATGACTGCTGGAAAAACGGAGTGTTTTTTGGCGAGCGGCCCAATAAACGGATAGGATGATTACGATGCCAATGAGGATTGTTATGGCTTGTAAGTTGTAAGCTCCGATGATTAATAAAAAACAACAAGAGACAACCCACACCAGACTACCCCAAAGGTAAGCACTCATGCAGAGAAAACTGTAAGGGACTTGATTGATGAAGGGAAGGCTAACGGAAAAGCCGACCAGCAGCAAAGCAACGTTGAAAAAAACCTGGTTCATGGAAGCGCCTCTTCCATTTGTGAGGGGTAGATAAAAATTATTTTATCCTTTTGACGACGCATCGTGATGTTTTGGACTGCTGTCTGAGAAGGCTCGGGTAAAATAAAGTAGAAGCGCACTGCCGGTGCATTTCTTTTCATAATGATCTTTTTATTAATTTGACTGATCGATTTGAGGTATTCGGATTGTGGATCAGTTAGCAAATCGAGTGGTTTGGATTCAATCGATTTTATACGACCAAATCGCCTCAATGATTTTTCAATGACAGTCCCATTATTTATAAGGTTATTATCAATTGTTAGATTGCTTTGTGGATAATATTCTGCCAGTATTGTGTACAGGGGGTATTGCATTACCTGGTATATTTCGTTTTTGTATAAGAGATCGATAAGCTGGTTTGAAGGTAGACGTTCTATGGGATCATTTGGTAGAGAAAACCAGTTTATCTTGGGGAATTGATTGATATTGATTATGATACCGATTAGTATAACGACCGAAAATAGATAGCTTGCTGATCTTACTAATGAACGATTATAAAAAAGTAGACTAATCAGCAAGACGACGCTGCAAATTATTCCTGCCTGGGCGACCCAACTTTCATCAAAGAAAAGCCAATAGCTAATTTGCCGGTATGGCAACAGGATAAGAGTCGCACTGATAGAAAATATTGTTGCTAGTAGAAAAATTCCTAAAAGATGGTCGGATTTATCTGTTCTTTGCTGTAAAGCAATTTGGGGATGGAAAAAATTAAACCGATAAGCAGATATGTTGTTAAAAAATCGTTGAATTGTTGTCCATCGAAATGTGATAAGGAGAATAAGTATCTCTATGAAAATTAGCGAAACAAGTTGAATGGTAGGGCGTAAGCGAATAAATAAAGCTTCATGCTCACCATAACTTTTGGGAGAACGGAGGAGTGCCGATAAACAAAAAACGCTCAGAAGAAAGTCCAGAACGAGAACAGTACCCCAAAAAGAATCGTCTGATATGACAGTTTCAATTTTTTGAATGAACAATTCTTGTTTTTTTCTAAGCCTAATAAGAAGGTACAAAGAAATAATACCCACAATGAAGGCAAGGGAAATTAATGCCATTCGTTGTAAAGAGAAGCCCAAGATGAAAGCATTTTTGGGGTCGGATGGTATTCGTAGTAACTGGATTATATTAATTACTGCACCCAGCCCAGTAATTGTTAGTAAACTGATTAATAATGATTTTTTATTTTTCAACAGTAGAACTCCGCGTTAGGGCGGGACCCACGTTTTTGAAAAGGGTCTTTCTTATTCTCCACAACGAAAAGACGAAGAATTTTAGACAAAATTCTCCACCAGGTTCACCATCCAGGGGGTTACATCAATTTTTTCAATTAACATTTTATCCCTGCGACGTGCCCATTCTAATTTCACGTCAGGCATATCAAGAATCTCACTGATCTTCGAAATCATTGCTTCTTCATCATCTGGCAGAAAACTATAGATTATTCCGTATTTTTTTTCCAATTCTTCAATAATGGATAAGTAACCAACATGAGTATTGCATCGGATGGCCGGTGTGCCGAGAACTGCGGCTTCAGCCGTCATGGTTTGCCCATCGCTGATAAGTATCGTGGCATAATACAGGGCATGATGAATGCGGTGAGGAGGGATGGGAAATTGATATTTACGAAATTCTTCAGAGATTTCTCCTTCATCTGATATAAATACTTTACCATGTCTCGACAACAAATTAATTATTCGACGTTGTGCATCTCGACTTAAGCCTCTATGACCCACATCATGATAAGCTTTAAATGAAACCAAACGAAGAACAAAGAATTTTTCGCCTTCTGCTAATCCCAATTCTTTTTTTATGGTTGGATCAGGTGTGAACTGATTCGGATGAAGATAAGCCAATTCTTGATACCCGTTATAGGGGTGATATTTGGCTGTTTTTTTATCTCTTAAACAAATGGGAACAACAATTCCATCGGCAAATGGATAAGAGAGATATCTAAAAAGCGGCACATAATCCGCATCATCTTCAGAAAAGACGATGGATTTGGCGCGCGTGATTCTTGAAACATGTGCAATGGCAACTGATGTGCCAAGTAGCACGTCTGCTTTAAATCGGATAGTTGCTTTTAAGACATTCCAGTCATGTTCAATTAATTCCCAAGCGTATCCCATAAAGCCGCTGCGTGGTGTTGATGCAATCTTGTATTGGAAATTTAATGCCTGAAGTAATTCAGGGATCATTTTCCGGTTACGGATTGTAAATAAAACCTGATGATTTCTTTCTTTCCAAATATTGGCTGCATTAGCGAATAGATGAACATGCGCTGGGTGTCCCACATCAATTAAAATATTCATCTAATGATCATCTACTCTCTCATTTTAGATTTCGGTTGTAGTCCATATCGAACCACATTGCAAATAGTAAGAACTGAAACCCCGTGATTGCTGTTAACATTAAAGCAAGGGCATTAATTGGTGGAATATGACCAAATGTTAGCCAATAATAGATCAGCCTTATAAATAGAATTGGGGATGCGATACCAAGTAAAAAGCCAGACAGTATATAAAAGAATACCAATGGATGAAAATCTCTGATAATATATTTTTGAACCATGCGCCAGATGAATAATTTCCACATTAACCAGCTCAACTGCGGAATCATGCGGATAGGTTTAATCCCGGATTTTTCCCCAATGCCGTAAATTGGTTTGATTTCCACGTCACGCACGCGAAAGTTATAGACGTTAAGTTTAACCAGGATATCGTTAGGCACACCATAACGAGGGTAAATTTGTTCAAGGGGTATGGTTTGAAGTACCTTTAATGTTGCGGCTGTATAACCTGTTTGTGAATCAGCCACCTGCCAGTATCCAGAAGCTATTTTGGTTAATAGGGATAACATCGAGTTTCCAAAATAGCGGACATGGGGTATCTTCTTCCAGGCTTCGCCAGTAATTAGACGGTTTCCTTTGGCATAATCGATTTCACCAGATACCACTGGCGAAATTAAACTCTCAAGATCGGCTGGATCCATCTGCCCATCACCCGCCATGACGACAGAAATGTCAATTTTTTGATCTCGGCACCAAATATATCCTGTGGCAATTGCTTTCCCCACACCCTGATTGGTCTGGTGTCTGAGTAATTCAACCCTGATTCGCGATTCTTTATGGTATTGCTCAACAATTACTGATGTTTTGTCTGTGCTGCAATCGTCAACGATGACGATTACATCCACAAAATCAGGCATTGTTTCAATCACTCTGCCAATTAATAACTCTTCATTATATGCTGGGACAACTACTCCGATTGTTTTTCCCTTATACATTTGCTATTCATTTCATCAGTGAATTTTTTTGGAATGGACTTGCGGGATAACGGATAAGATTCTACTATAATTTTGATGATTCGAAAAAATGAAAAATTACCGATCCGTTTTGAGTTATATGGACAACAAGAAGAGATTTTGTGGTATTTTTAATCCATTATTTTCTTAATTCGGAATGAGATAGAAAAGAACATGCCAAAAACCATAGGAATTATTTCGTTATCCCAAATTGCTTCTGACGGTAGAGTCTTGCGCCAAATTGAGTATTTATCTCGTGATTATGACGTGGTGGTGATTGGCTATGGCAAAGCCCCTGACTTTCTTATCAATAGAGCGAACATTCACTGGAATGAAATTAAGCTTCCCAAACAGCCGATATTGCGCACAGTTCATACTGTCGGAGCAAGGTTGATACAAATCCCATTATTCCCAATGACTCATGCAGCAACTCGAATCGCAATTGAAAACCGGTGTGATGCTTACCACGCAAACAACTGGGATGCTCTTCCGGCTGCAGCCATTGCCGCCAGGGCAAATGGAAGTAAACTTGTCTTGGATATCCATGAATCCTATGACACATGGTATTGGGGTTTGAGCGAGGGAATCATTAAAAATGTGTTTCGAAAATATGCAAAATATGTAGATTCATCAACTACAGTAGTTCAGCAAATTGCTAATCAACACCAGGAATTTGGACTTAAACCAGTTGTTTTGCGAAATATTCCTGCGCTGTCAGCCGAAAAAAATATTTTTAGGAAAACAGATGAAAAACATATTCGGCTGATTTCTCATGGTGTGGCATCAAAAGAACGCCGGACTGATTTAATGATCAGGACACTAGCATTATCTGATGATCGTTATGAATTACATCTTGTTTTTACAAATTACCAGTCGGCATATGTGAAAAGTTTACAACACCTTGCAAATCAAATTGCACCTGGCCGTGTATTCTTCTACCCCCCATATGCTCCGCGGGAAATTGTCCAGAATATTAAAAAATATGATATTGGTTTTCATCCAATAAAACCGACAAATTTTAATAATTTGATTGCTTTACCGAATAAATTTTTTGAATTCATTGCTGCGGGGCTGGCCGTTTGTATCGGCCCATCCCCATCAATGGCTGAAATTATCAATGAATTCCACTGCGGGGTTATTGCGCCGTCTTTTGAAGCAGCCGATATTGCTGAAGCACTCAATCGTACTACTGCAGCACAGTGGGATGAGATGAAGAAAGCCTCATTAAGTGCATCTAAAGAGTTGAACGCAGATGTCGAAATGAAATTGTTAAGCGATATTTGTCATGCTTTACTACAGAAATAAATAAAAAGGTCGGGCTGTTTTATTCAGGATAAAAACCATCGGGAGAATGAGACCAGACGTTAATCAATTCAATTTTTAAACGTTCCTGTGGATTGACTGGTTTGTAAGTTAAGCGCAAATATCGAAAAACTTCAATTTGCTCAACTGAATATTGAAATTTGTTGGTATGAACTTTTCTCACAGTTGTTGTATTGGCTGTTGGGGGTTGATAAATTGTAAACCAGTTATTCTTATTTGATGATACAGCCCAACCGATATCGGTTAACACGCGTTCAGCGCTGGCATTTGTGTTATCCGATTCCACGATCATTTCAATGATATTGGCATGAATATCTTTTCCCAAATCAATAATTACTGTGAGATTGCCCGGGTTTTTTGCTTCGGCGTACAATACGTCATCAATATTCCGTAATGCCAAAGAAATTGGCTGTTCATCCTTGAAAAATTCTGCGCCTTCAATCACCTGCGCTCTAGTTGCATAATTTATTGGTCTACTAAAAAAGAAAAAGAATCCCAAGACAATGATTACTGTGGAAAAAATGAATATTCCAACAAATCTATTTTTTCCAATGATAGCCCGTATTTGTTGTTCTGAGATATTCCATGATGAAGTGTATTTAATAACCAGGTAAAGAATTAGGGTTGGTACGATATGAACCAACATGCGGTTGGCCGAATCGGACCATCCAAGGCGATAGGGATTACGTAATCCGCCTAAGGCTACCAATAATAAAAAAAACGAAACCAGATTAATTGTAATTAATCGTTCTCGGGGAATTTTCGGAAGAGGAATTGTAAAAAATAATAGTGGGAGAATGAAATACCAAAAGCTTCCCCAGCGACCGTTTGTGAACATGTTACTTGCGATCATCGATATATTTGTCCACATATGCGCTGGTTGCAGTATCACCAAGACCATAAAAATCAGCATAACGCCCATTGTCAGTAAAATTTGCATGCGTGAAAAGATTATTTTTCTGATCCAATGATTATTTGAAAGAATTGTTAACAATGCCAGCCCCAAAAAGGCCCCAATGACAAGAATGACACGGTCAGTTTTTAGAAAATAGACATCTTGATTGACAACTGTAAGAATTATTGAATACCAACCTGAAACGGTAGTTGCAGGAATTAAATATGTCCAAAGTCGATTTCTATATGCAAATTGATCTTGACTGAGTGAAAGAGACAATATGATTAAGGCAAAAACGGGTCCTTCAACTCGGGATAAACTCATTCCTATTGTGGCTAATGATCCAAAAAACAACCACCCAGATTTTTGTTGTTGATGTGCCAGCCAGAACGCGGACACAGCAATCAATGTAAAAATGCCTACCACGAAATTATCATGAATATAGAATGTCTGAAATATCATGAAATAAGTGCTACCCATAAATGAGAAAGCTACGATGCTTCGGGGAAGATAAAGATTCCCCGTTTTGATCTCATTTAAAACCTCATTGGAAAGGAAAATGAAAATACCAATCAGGGAAAGCGCGAACAATGGTTGTACAGTATAGAGATAATCATCGCTTATGATTGCAGCAGCTGATTGAAGCGCTTCAGTGAATATTCCGTTGTGACCCAATTGTGCCAGGTTGTGACTGGTAAAGCCATCCCAAAACAGACTTTTTCCAATAAGAATGCGCCCGGCTCCATCTACTGTAGTGATTGAGAAATTGA
The DNA here is from genome assembly GCA_964580315.1 of uncultured Anaerolineaceae bacterium. GTDB lineage: Bacteria > Chloroflexota > Anaerolineae > Anaerolineales > Anaerolineaceae > CAZOKH01. The sequence continues at coordinate 16,627 of CAZOKH010000010.1, forward strand.
ACTTTTCTGTAATAAATGCAATAAAGATGAACAAAAACAAACAAAAAGTTCCCCATTTTATCTCTCTAACTGAAAGCTGGAGGGTTTGTTTTTTGTAAGAGAAGAAAAGACCTATTGCTATGATTACAATAAGAGAAAAAAATATGGATGGGGCAGTATAAAGATTTAGTATTAACAAAAAACAGACTGCTAAGACCCAAATAAGACTTCCCCACAAATAACTACTTATGCATAAAAATGTAAAGGGTACTTGTTTTTTTAGAGGGAGTCCTACAGCAATACCTGTTATGAACAAAAACAGAGTGAAGAGAACCTGATTCATGGCAATAGCTGCTCCATCTGTGACGGATAAATAAATACTTCGGACTCATTTGCCATACGTAAGGTGATAGTTTTATTTTGGAATGTTGCTGAATTAGGTGAGATGAGGTGAAAAAGGATGTTTTCCTTAATATAAAATTCGTAATTAATTTGACACATGGATAATAAATACTCGGTCTGATTTTCCGTTAATTCTTCCAAGTCAACTACTTCCATTGCGTTAAGGCGTCCAAATCGATAAAAAGTATCCATTTCAAATTCTTGATTATTAAAGAGGGTTTCATCCATCGTTAAGGAATAGCCCGGATATTTCTCTGCAATAATGGCGAAGAGTGAGTAACGTGCCACCTGATAATTTCTATTTCGATAAAATAAATCGAAAAGGTTGTTCGACCTTAATTGTTCAATTGGTATTCCCGGTGCTGAATGCCAATTGATGTGATTAAATTGCTTGATATTTGAAGTGATGCCCCAAGCCATTGCTAAGAATGCGAGAGCGCTTAACAAACGAAAAATAAAGCGATTGTAAAATGATCCAATAAAAAAGAGAACGACACCACAAACAATACACCCCCATCCTAGCCATGTATGTTTTAAAAAGAGCCAGTATCCAATCTGGTGGTAAGGCAGCCAGAGAATTATGGCAATGATTAAAACTAATCCCAAACCTAATGTTATTCCTAATAAATATGATGGTTTTATCGTTACTTGACGAAAGATATGTTTCAGCGGTGGATGAGCCATTCTTCCATGCTGGATCTTGTGAAACAGGCTTGAAAAAAATTCCAATCTAATCAAGAAGAATGCCACCAAGGTTTCAAGTGAAAGCAGACTAAATAATTGAATGATTGGACGAAAACGTACAAAGAGAGCAGCTCGTATGCCAAAACTTTCAGGGGACCGGAAAAGTAAAGGTATGCTTATGATTGTCAGAAAAAGACAAAGGGAAAAAACGATCCAGAAAAAAATGCCATTTTCTAAAAAACGATCAAATTTTGCACAGAAAAAATTTCTATAAAAACCGCTTAGAATAATCATAAGCAGAGAAAAAACTAAGACAGCAAAAATGAATCCAATCATAAGCAGCCGTTGCAGGCTGAACCCGAACAATACACTGTTCTTTGGATCGGCTGGTATGGAAAAGAGTTGATATAGACTGAGCAAGCAGGTTAGACTTGTCAGGCTAAACAGAAGATTGATGGTTATTCTATTTTTGTTGTGATTATTTGAAGACATTGATTAATTTTATCAGAAATACCTGTCTTTTTTCAGGGGGTGTTGGTCAAAAATTTTGTTTGAATGTCTAAGATTAGCAAAAGAATTACTTCCTATTTTAAAATTTTATTTTTTTGGTTCTCTTGAATTCACACTTGATATTATCTAAACAAAGCATTTTTAGACAAAATCAGAAAAAACATGCCAGGTTTATTTGCAGCTATGGGGAATTAGCACATGAGGTAAAATTGACTATTGATAATGATTGTAAAAAGGCTTTAAGAGGTTCTAATTTTTTCAATGACCAAACTAATCATTCAGATACCCTGCTACAACGAAGAAGAGACCCTGGCGGTTACCCTGCGGGAATTACCGCGGGAACTCCCTGGTATTGACAAAATTGAATGGTTGATTATTGATGATGGAAGTAAAGACCGCACGGTTGAAGTGGCAAAAGAGAACGGTGTGGATCATGTGGTGCAACATTTACGCAACCAGGGACTGGCGCGTGGTTTCATGACGGGTTTGAACGCATGCCTTGAACTGGGAGCCGATATTATTGTGAACACCGACGCAGATAATCAATATTTTGCCGGCGATATTCAAAAATTAATCCAACCCATTTTGGATGGCAAAGCCGAGATAGTGATTGGTATTCGGCCTATTGCCGAAATAGAACACTTTTCGCCGGTCAAAAAGTTGCTGCAAAAAATCGGCAGTTGGTTTGTGCGAATGGTGAGCCGAACCGATGTTCTGGATGCTCCCAGCGGATTCAGGGCAATCAGTCGGGACGCCGCCATGAAGATGCATGTCTTTAATGAATATACCTATACACTTGAAACGATCATCCAGGCTGGTCAAAAAGGCATGGCGATCACTTCTGTTCCCATTCGCACCAATGCTTTTTTGCGTCCCTCGCGGCTGATCCACAGCATTCCGGCTTATTTGCGAAAATCGGTGTTAACCATTTTGCGAATTTTCATGACATATCAACCGTTTTCGTTTTTCTTAACACCTGGGATCATTTCCTTCTTACTCGGCTTTTTTTTAGGCATCCGATTCCTTTATTTCTACCTGATCACTGGCAATGGAACCGGGCATGTTCAATCGCTTATCCTGGCGGCTTTGTTAATGACGATGGGAGGTTTCCTGGCCGTAACAGGCTTAATTGCAGATTTGATTTCAGTGAATAGAAAACTCTTGGAAGAGATTGATTATCGAATCAAAAAACTGGAAGAGTTGCGACAAACAAAAAATAATGAATGATTTCTATCCTTTGATAAACAGAGGAGGAGTATTGCATGGTTTTTTCAAAGCGGTGGGATCAACAAAAAATCGACAAGTATATTGGAAAATATAAATCAGCTTATTTTTGCTATGCTCAAGACAAAAGAATATATGATCATGGGACTTCAGGTGGATGTACCACCGCTTTGTTGAGTAATTTACTTCAGCAAGGAATTATTAACGGGGCTTTGGTGTGTCATCTAGAAATTACCAATAACGAGGTTTTTCCAAAGTTTTTCGTTGCTACAACCACCGAAGAGCTGATTCGGGCTCAAGGAAGCAAGTACATTGCTGTAAATTTTATAAAAGAAGCTTTACCTCTCATTCGTTCTTTTGATGGGCGATTAGCGGTTGTTTCTTTGCCATGTGATGCGCATTTGTTAAGAAAATATTGTGAAAAAGATCAATCTTTAGCAGAAAAAGTGGTCATAATATTCGCTCTTTTTTGTGGGCACAACACTGATCCAAACTTAATCAACTCATTGATAAAAAAAATAACCCCGGACGAAGCGAACCTGGAAGAATTTACTTTTCGATATGGAAGTAAACGCGGTTTGATGCGGGCGCGTTTCGATAATGGAATGGAAATCGTAAAACCTACGGCTTATTATAAAGATTTTCAGAACTTATATTTTCACTGCCAGGAGAAATGTCTTCAATGTCATGACCAGACAGGTTATGATGGTGATATTTCGGTGGGGGATATTTGGTCGGCTGAAATGATGAAAAATCCCATTAAACACAATGCACTGATTTCACGATCTGAGATTGGTGAAAAGGTTATTCGCGAGGCATTGGCGAATTCCATCATAAATGGCACGGAGACATCAATGTCCAAAGTATGTGATGGGCAGGCTCGCGGTATGCCAACGCACTACAATGTAAGTGCCCGTGCCCGTGCGGGAAAAATTTTTGGCTTTAATATTAAAGACGAAGTAAATGAACGGGTTGGAATCGTAAACTTTTTAATTGCTTCTATTATTTTATTGAACAAGAAAATTTCACAATCACGAATCGGGTGGAATATTATTCAAAAAACTCCGCGAATAATCATAAAACTCTATCTTTATTTTTTTAAGGCTTTGGAGAGTTTGTAAATGGAAACCATCAATTCAGTAGCCATAATTGGGGGAACAATTTGGGGCAACCGGGGCGCAGAAGCAATGCTCGTGACAACAATTGGGAAAATCCGCGAGCTAGATCCAAAAACTCGATTTGTGGTTTATTCATATTATCCCAAACGCGATCGCGAGTTGGTAAATGATCCCAACATAAAAATACTGAGTGGAAAACCAATTTCTCTCGTGGTGAAGCATTTTCCATTTGCTTTTTTGGAGGGTGTATTTAACCTGTTTGGAATTCACCTACCGGATTTTTTATTAACCAAAGAAATTCTTAATTTACGTAAAGCGAGAATGTTACTGGATATCGGTGGAATTACTTTTTCTGACGGACGTGAGGTTTATCTGCCGTTTAATATCGTTACAATTTTGCCGTCCATGTTTTTAAAAGTGCCTGTAATAAAACTGGCCCAGGCAATTGGTCCATTTGATTCCCCAATTAATCGTATCTGTGCAAAATTGTTATTACCGAAATGTGAACACATCTTTGCGCGTGGTGAGAAAACCGCTCATCATCTAGGACAATTGCCGTTAAAAACCGAAAAGTGGGATCGTGTAACCGATGTCGCCTTCCTGTATAAACCAGAATATAGTTTGACCAACGAAAATGAAGTTCGGCTGGATGCTGTAGTAACAAATTTGTTGAATGCTCGAATGGCTGAGAAAAAAATAATTGCAATTTCTCCCAGTTCCCTGGTTTTGGAACAAAGTAACAAACGAGGCATGGATTATATTGACAAGATTTTAAATATAATTAGAATGCCCGGTAATCAATCATGTCAATTTGTCATACTTCCCAATGCAACTCGTGAAGGATCGGATAAAGGACGTAATAATGACATCGTTTCGATCCGGAAAATCCGCAAACGCGCAATGGAACAATTTTCCGAAGATCTTATGAAAAATATTGAATGGATTGATTTTGACATCAACACAAAATCGATTCGAAAAGTGATTTCTCAGGCGCATGTGTTGGTCACTTCTCGATATCACGCCATGATTGCCGGGCTATCATTGGCAGTTCCCACAGTGGTTTTGGGGTGGGGGCACAAATATGCCGAGACCTTGTCTGATTTTGGTTTGCAACAATATTCTGTTGATTTTAATAATCCTGTTGACGATTTAGCTGAAAAAGTAACCACTGCCCTTGAAAACCAGGCTGTGATTCACAATCAGTTACAGGCAAAACTAACTGATGTGATTTCTGCGTCAGAAATCCAATTTAAATATCTTGAGAGTCTAATCAATTGAAAATCAGTAGAAACAAATTCATCCAGGTTCTAAAATGGCTTTGGATTATTGCCGTATTTGCGTTTGCTTCAATCTACATAAAAAACCATCTTGAAGAAATTTCTTTTTATCTCTCTGTCATTCCTGTATGGAGGCTGTTCGTAACATTACTCCTGTTGTTGTGCGGAAAATTATGCCTTGCGCTTCTTTCAAAATATTCTGTGGATGGATTGGGGTGGTTTCCCACATATAAGCAAATGTTACCAATTTATGCCACAACGCAACTCGGCAAGTATATTCCAGGGGGGATCTGGCATTTTGTGGGGAAATTTGGCGTTTACAGGGCAAAAGGAATGAGTAATGAACAGACCACCAAAGCTTTAGTTGTCGAAAATGCGTGGATATTAGGCTCAGCTTTTTCAATTGGAATTTCAACAATCCTCTTATCTGATAATGAAATTATGTATAAGACTATTGGAATACCTTGTCAGCCGGGTTTAATTATTGCGATTTGCATTGCATTACCACTAGTCTGGATTTTGCTAGCAACCGCAATTGAAAAAGTTGTCTTTCAGGATAGGAAAGGCCAAATCGTCGTTAGCCTGATTAAAATATTATCCGCGCAAATAATGGTTTGGATGCTTTTGGGGATAAGCTTATGGTTCCTGTTCCCAGAATTGAATTTGGAAACGATGGGGCTGGCGATTGGGGCTTTTAGTGTTAGTTGGGCTATCGGATATTCCACAGTTTTTGCACCTGGTGGAATTGGAATTCGTGAAATTGTATTAACGGCCTTGTTGGGGAATTTCTTCCCTGTTCAGCAGATTGTGACCTATGCTGCTGTTCATCGTGTGTTATGGACGGCAGCAGAAGTTGCTCTGGGACTTGCCAGCGGTTTGTTGTTCGGTTTTCCGAAATTTGAGAATAATGATGAGGAAGAAAACCTCAAGATCACCAATTCGTAAATTTCGAATTCTTTCAGGGCAATGATCAATAAATAAATAATGGTAGGCGTATAGCTTTTTCGCGACTGGAAAATTTTTCTAATAGCCATTCCAACCATAACTCATTCGGGGGTGATGTTCTTAATTAACCGAGTGCAGAGTTTTCGTTATCAATATCCTGTGGTATTAATAGCTGTGTTCCTGTTATGTCTGTTGTTTTTACCGGTTACCCCAAGAAAGGACAGAAATTTGTAATGGGCAATTTCAGCGATATGGGACGCTGGCTAATGCTGGCAGGGATCGTGATTACGGCGATGGGCGGCATTGTGTGGCTGCTGGGCAAAATTCCCTGGGGCGGCAAGGATCTGCCCGGAACAATTCGGATCGAGGGATCAGGCTTTAGCTGCGTTTTCCCGGTTTTGGCTTCCATTGTTTTGAGCCTGGTTCTGACCGTTGTGCTGAATGTGATTGTGCGGCTGATCCATAAATAAATCGAGTCTATTCAAAAAACTTCCCGGTCCGTTTATCCTGTGCCGGGAAGTCTTGTTTAATTCATGGATAATTGTCGGGGTTCTTTACGCAGCCTGGTTGATGCGGGTGCGGGCGCCGCGAGCGGTGGGGGTCAGCGCAAAGGGGCGGGCTGAAACCCCGGCTTTTTGAAAAGCAGCGGCCATGTCATTGGCTATCTGTTCGGCGTTGAAGGCGGTGAAGGCGATGATGCTGGGCCCTGCGCCAGAGATGGCAACAGCCGCCGCCCCGGCAGCTTTGGCGGCTTCAATGGCTTGCTCGCTTCCCGGAAAGAGTTTTAGCCGGTAGGGTTGGTGCAAACGGTCGTGCATGGCGCAAGAAAGCAGGTCGAGGTCATTGTTACGCATGGCTTCAAGCACCAGTGCGGTGTGTCCCAGGTTGAACACGGCATCTTGCAGACTGATGGTTTGCGGTAAAACGGAACGCGCCTGGTGGGTGGAAACATTAATGGCTGGCACGGCAACAGCAGCCTGAAAACGGCCGGGTTCAATGCTGCGCGTGATGAGCGCGCCGGCGTCAGCCACCACGATCACCAGACCGCCCAACAGGGCGGCTGTTATATTGTCGGGGTGGCCTTCAAACTGGTTGGCGGTCTGCAAGATTTGCTGATCGTTGTCAGGGCTGCCCATGAGCAGGTTGGCTGCGATTAATCCGCTTAACACGGCTGCTGCACTGGAGCCCAGGCCGGAGCCGAGGGGAATGTGGTTGTGACTTTCAATAAACAGGTCTTGAGGGGGTTCTTGCCCGTGCGATTTGAAAAATGAATCAAAGGCTTTTACCAGCAGGTTGCTGCGGTTGGCTGGCAGGCAGTTTTCTCCTTCGCCGCTGACCACCATTTTTAGTCCCTTGCCGCCCAGGGTGAAGGTGGTGATATTCCAGAGATCCAGAGCCATGGCCAGGCAATCAAAACCGGGGCCCAGGTTGGCGGTTGTGGCAGGAACGTTGACAGTCACTGATTTCATGCCGGGGTTTATGCTCCTGTTACAGCCTGTTCAAGCGCTTCAATTTTTGCGGGAATTACGGTCAGTTTGGGCTGGCTTTTGGCAATGATGTCGGGGTCTTTCAATCCATGCCCGGTGCAAATGGCGACCACACGTTTGCCTTTGACATTGATTTGATTATTCTGTAATTGGTGCTGCAAGCCGGCCAGACCGGCGGATGATGCCGGTTCCACCCACACACCGCTGGCAGCCAGGCGGCGCTGCATGGCAAGAATTTGCTCATCGGTTACGGCAATGATTTGACCTTTGGATTCTTCGGCGGCAGCCAGGGCTTGTTCGCCGCGCGCCGGGCGGCCAATGCGGATGGCGGTTGCCACCGTTTCGGGATGGTCAACTGGATGACCGAGCACAAGCGGGGCTGAACCGGCAGCCTGCACACCTAAAATTTGCGGCAGTCCGGTTTGTTTTTCATCATTGAACTGGCGGAATCCCATCCAGTAGCTGGTGATGTTGCCCGCGTTGCCCACCGGCAGGCACAGCAGTTCGGGGGCGCTGCCCAGGGTTTCACAAATTTCAAATGCAGCCGTTTTTTGACCTTCAAGACGGTATGGATTCAAGGAATTTACCAGGGCAATGGGGGTGCGCTCGCTGAGTTTTACGACCATGTTGAGGGCATCATCAAATGAGCCTTCCACCTGAAAAACCTCAGCTCCGTAGGCAATGGCGCCGGCTAATTTACCGGTGGCTACCTTGCCCTGCGGAATGACCACAATGCAGCGCAGCCCGCTGCGCGCGGCATAGGCGGCGGCAGAAGCGGCGGTGTTGCCGGTGGAGGCGCAGATGACAGCACGGGCGCCGCGGCCGACAGCCTCGCTGATGGCCACGGTCATGCCGCGGTCTTTGAAGGAGCCGGTGGGATTTAACCCTTCAAATTTGACATACAATTCAAAACCGCCGCCCAGTTCTTCTGCCAGCCGCGGCATGGGAATGAGCGGGGTATTTCCTTCCAATAATGTCACGGTTGCAGTGTGGGCGGGGACGTCCAGATAAGAGCGGTATCGCTCGATGACACCGGCATATTGCATAATGCGCTCCTTGGCGTGTAGTTTCATCACCAAAGCTGATGATGAATGAATTATACCAGCGATGAAATAATGAATGCCGTGCGATGAATTAACGCTGCTTTTCTTTCTATCGGGTTCGGGTTAAAATGAAACGAGTGCGTTTTTTATTCAGTCAGAAAAAAATCTTAAAAAAAGGATGCCCTATGTCGCCTGAAGATCCCCGGATTCTCGAACTTCGACAGATGCGGGCGCGTGTGCAGCAGGCCGGTGGTGAAAAACGGGTTGCAGCCCAACATGCCAAAGGCAAATTCACAGCACGTGAACGCATCGAATTATTGCTGGATAAGGCTACATTTCACGAGTTGGAACCGTATAGTTCGGCGCGCTCTGCCGGAAACGGCAGCAGTGACGATTTCTGTTTCGGCGACGGTGTGGTAACCGGTTATGGACTGGTGAACGGGCGTATGGTGTATGTATATGCCCAGGATTTTACGATTTCGGGCGGTTCGCTGGGAGAGGTGCATGGGCGAAAAATTAGCCGGTTGATGGACCTGGCGGTTCAAAGCGGGTCGCCCATTGTTGGTTTGATCGATTCGGGTGGGGCGCGCATTCAGGAAGGCGTGCGCAGCCTGGGCGGTTATGGCGAGGTGTTTCAACGCAATGCCAGGTATTCGGGTGTGGTTCCGCAAATCAGTGTGATTATGGGGCCTTGCGCCGGCGGCGCGGCCTACTCACCGGCGGTTACTGATCTGATTATCATGGTTGATAAAGCCTCATATATGTTCCTGACCGGGCCAGAGGTGATTCGCTCTGTTACCGGAGAAGTGATTGATGCTGAAAACCTGGGAGGCGCCGCGGTGCACCTGGGCGTCAGCGGGCTGGCGCATCTTTCGGCCAAAGACGAGCAACAGGCTTTACAACTGTGCCGGACGGCTTTAAGCTATTTGCCGCAAAACAATGTTGAAAACCCGCCAATTCAGGCGCCCAAAGCCGACCAACCGCTTGCGGATGCAGCCTTAAATTCCATTGTCCCGCTTGATCCGCAGACCCCTTACAGCATGCTGGAGGTTATTCAACGCATTGTGGATGAAGGTTCATTCCTGGAATTGCAAGTAACCTTTGCCTGCAATGCGCGCATTGGTTTTGCCCGCATGAACGGCGCCAGCGTGGGAATTGTGGCGCAGGAGCCCAGTGTGATGGCCGGCGTGCTGGATATCGATTCGTCGGACAAAATTGCCCGTTTTGTACGTTTGTGCGATTGTTACAATATTCCCCTCCTCACACTGGTAGATTCGCCGGGATTTTTACCCGGCGTTGATCAGGAACACCGCGGCGTCATCCGACACGGGGCAAAGATTCTGTTCGCTTATTCCGAGGCGACTGTGCCTAAAATTTGCATTGTGACCCGCAAAGCTTACGGCGGCGCCTACGTCGTTATGAGCAGCAAGTATATGGGGGGCGATATTCATTTTGCCTGGCCTTCGGCAGAAATTGCCGTGATGGGCGCTGAAGGAGCGGCAAATATCCTGCATCGCAAACAGATCGATTCGGCAGACGATCCCAAGGCTGAACGCGAACGATTGACCGAGGAATACCGGCAAAAATTCCTCAATCCTTATGCCGCTGCCCAGGCGGGGTTTATTGATGAGGTGATCGAGCCTTGCGAAACGCGTGAGCGTGTCATTGCCGCCCTGGCTGCCCTGTGCGACAAACACGTCGCCGTGCTTCCGCGCAAACACGGCAACATGCCTGTGTAAATCAACAGGATCACAGGAGACTATTCTATGGACAATCTTTCTACATCCTTGTTGATCTCTCTGATTGGCATGGCGTTGGTGTTTGTGGGCATTCTTCTTTTGTGGGGGGTGATGGAATGGTTGGTGCGCGCCACATCTGACCGCCAGCCGGTTGCAACTGAAAGTATTGTTGATGTACCCGCGCCCGGGGATGGTTTAGACCGGAAAAGAGCTGTTGCCGCAGCGGCTGTTTCGGTTGCGCTGGCTATGCAGCAAGGGAAAACAGCAGCATTTATTGGGAACAATTCTGATGAAACGCATGGCTGGCAGACAGTGATGCGCGCCAGTCAGTTGAGCAGCGTGTGCCAATTTTCTCTCCGTAAACCACAAGGAAAATCGTCATGAGAATGAATGTGCAAATTGATGAACAAAAATTTGAAGTTGAGGTGGGCAGCCTGACCGAACAACCTGTTCAGGTTGTGGTGGATGGAGAGCAATTTGAAGTGTGGGTAGAGGAAGATCGCTCAACAGTTGTTGCCGCTGCAGCCGCGGCGAGCGCTGCGGCGCAGCCCGACCAGCCGCGCATTCCCGATTCGAAACCGGCGCCTGTCCAGGCGGCGGCAGTCTCTTCCAAATTGGTGGCGGCGCCTATCCCGGGTGTCATTTTGTCGGTGGGGGTTAAACCGGGAGATGCGGTCAAAGCCGGGCAGGAATTGTGCATCCTGGAAGCCATGAAGATGAAGAATATCATCCGGGCATCTCGTGATGGAAAGATTGCAGATGTGCATATTTCGGCCGGCGACCATGTTTCTCATGGGCAGGCATTGATGGATTATTCGGCGTAGGGAGACCTGCATGGATTTCTCGCTGCTATTTCAGGAATTGTCACGGGGATTATCCTCATTTTACTGGGGCAACGCGGTTATGCTTGTGGTTGGCGGCATTCTGATTGCCCTGGCGGTCATCAAGGAATATGAACCCGTGCTGCTGCTGCCCATTGGTTTTGGCTGCATCATTGCCAACCTGGGCATGTCTTATGAAACCGGTTTCATGAAAGTGATCTATGATGCTGGGATTAAAACCGGTTTGTTCCCGCTGCTCATTTTCATTGGCGTGGGCGCCATGATTGATTTTCGCCCGTTACTGGCAATGCCCCAGATGGTTTTGCTGGGGGCAGCTGGACAGTTCGGCATTTACGGTACCCTGATTTTGGCGACCCTGCTGGGTTTCCCATTGAATCAGGCGGCTTCCATTGGTGTGATCGGCGCAATTGATGGACCAACCGCGATTTATGTTGCCTCAAAACTTGCACCTGAATTGCTGGGACCCATTGCCGTGGCAGCTTATTCTTATATGAGTTTAATTCCGATCATTCAACCGCCGGTGATGCGATTGATGACCACCGCAAAAGAGCGAAAAATCCGCATGGACTATACCGCGCGGCCGGTTTCAAAAACGGCTGTAATCATATTCCCGATTGCGGTTACGGTGGTGGTGAGCCTGCTTGCGCCTGATGCGGCGCCATTGATTGCCACCCTGATGCTGGGCAACATCCTGCGTGAAAGCGGTGTCGTGGAGCGTTTGAACAAGTCGGCGCAAAATGAAATCATCAATATTGCCACCCTGTTCCTGGGGCTGGCCATCGGCTCCACCATGACCGCGCACAGTTTCATCAACTGGCAAACGCTCATGGTGCTGGGGCTGGGACTGCTGGCATTTGTGCTGGATACGGTGGCAGGATTGCTGTTTGGCAAGTTGATGATGGTGGTTTCAGGCGGCAAGGTGAACCCACTGATTGGCGCATGCGGCATCAGCGCCTTCCCCATGGCGGGTCGCCTGTCAGCGCAAATGGCCCTGGAAGAGGACAACCAGAATTTTATTTTGATGCATGCCATGGGCTCAAACACTGCCGGTCAGTTGGGCAGTGTAGTGGCCGGCGGTTTGCTGCTGGCTCTGGTCAGTGGGTTGGTTTGATTTGTCTGATCAGTTGCCAGGATTGATGAGGATTTTACTGTGTTGGATTTGTTAATTCTTCCCGTTCAACAATCTTCAGACGGCGATGGGCAAAAGCCCATGCGCGGGTTGTATTACACCAATGCCCCGCGGCGCTGTGAACGAATGCGGGCGGGTGATTTGTTAATGGTTGTGATGACGCCGGTGGGCGATGCCGCCCTGTCAACGGCACACCTGGATAAATTGTTCGAAAATTTTTCTGCAACCTATTTCACTACACGCGGTTCCACTATTTCGGGCATCCAGGCGGCTGCCAATCAACTCAACGAAGTGGTTTTTCGTCACAACACCAACCTGGCTCCGGGTGGGGCGCGGGTGATGTTGCTGTTAAATGTTTTGATCTTGCGCCGTGATTCGCTAATTGCCGCGCAGGCTGGCACCATTCAAACTCACCTGGTTTCGCAGCAAGGTGTGCAAGATTTTCTGGATTCACAGGATGCCGGGCGCGGGTTGGGCTTAAGCCAGTCGGTGCGCATGAGCCTGTCACAGACGCAAGTCAAAGAAGGCGATATGCTGCTTCTGGCGCCCGATTTTTCCGCCTCCAGCCCGGCCCAGGTTTTGAGCGGAGGCAGACGCATGGCTCTGGAGGCTGTGCGCCGCCGCATGGTAAGCCTGGTGGGCCCGGGAGCCCAGGGACTGCTGGTACAAATTCGCAGCGGCAAGGGAGAAGTGCGCCTGGTTTCACCGGCGCATGAAGACGTGCTGACCCTGGCTGCGTCGGCTTCAATGCAGGCTGCCAGTGCACAAACTGAAGCGCAGGCGGCAACCGGCCAGGTAAAAAGTGCTTCACAAGACGCATTCTCACGAGAGCAGGCGGTTGAAGAATCGGCAGAGGTGAAGCCGGAAAAAACCACCCAACCGCGCGTTTTGGAACCACGATCAGAACAGCCTCACAAAACACAAGCGGGTGAAAGAGCAGATAATTCAGAGAAAACCCTGCCAACTGAAGAAGAGACTGGTAAAACAAGACCAGAATCACAGGCTGGGAAATTGCCATTCACTCCGCGCAGGGAAAAAATATCCCCCGAAATGCGCCACCAGGTGGCCTCCTGGTGGTTTAAATTGCAGGCCGCTCAAGCGCGGCTGGGGCAGGGGATTAAGACTTTGCTGGGCAGAATGATCCCCGGACCCTCCAATGAATTGCCAAAGTTATCTCCTGCCAGCATGCTGCTGGTGGCTATTGCGGTACCCATCATGGTGGCGGCGGTGGCAACCACCATTTATTATCGAAATGGATTAAGCCAGCAGCACAATTTGCGCGTGAAACAGGCGGCGGCCCTGGTTGAACAGGCTGTGAATGAACCTGATGTTACCCTGCGGCGAAATGCCTGGTCGCAGGCGCTGTACTGGTTGGACCAGGCGGAACAATTTGGACGCACCGAGAAATCGCGTTCGCTGCGGCAGCAGGCGCAACAGGCCGTGGATGAGATTGACGGCATTGTACGATTAGATTTTCGGCAATCGGTGGGAGCTGGTTTCAGCAGCAAGATCAACATCACGCATGTTGAAAGTTCAGTATCCGGTTTGCAGGAGGAAGTGTATCTACTGGACAGCAGCAGTGGATCTATTTTCCGGGTTTACCGAACCGGTGATGCTTATGAGGTGGATACCACGTTTGAATGCAGCACTAGCCCGGTGATTGGAAAAATGGTTGACCTGGCTACGCTGCCGCCCAATGCGCCATTTGATGCTACGGTTATGGGCATTGATGAGATAGGAAATATCCAATATTGTACGCCGGGAGAAAAACCGCATTCCACCCAGTTAATTGCTCCTGACCTGGGGTGGGGAAAAATTACAGCCTTTGTATTGCATCAAAGTCAATTATATGTTCTGGATTCTTTGAATAATGCAGTTTATATTATTTATCCTTATGCAATAAATCAGGCTCCATCCCCTACCGCAGCTCCGGCGCCTGATGAGATAAATTTTTCTATAAATCCCCCACGGCTTTTCTTTGATCGTGATATTCCACGCATGGATGATGTGATTGACCTGGCGGTGAACGGGGATGATTTGTTCCTGTTACACAGTGATGGTAACATGACCAAGTGCGCCTATCGCGCTTTTGCCGGCGATCTCACCGAATGCACTGATCCGTTTCCCTATGCAGATTTGCGCATGGGACGTGATATAAAACCGCTCAAGTTTCCTCAGTCGCAGTTTGTTGAAATGCAGGGTACTCTTCCCCCCGATCCATCCATTTACCTGCTGGATTTAACCGGCCCAACCATCCATCATTTCAGCATGCAGTTGAACCTGCAGCGGCAAATCCGTCCGCAGCCCTACGGCGATACTTACCTTCCGCGCAGTGCGCCTACAGCATTGAATATTTCTCCGGCGCGCACCCTGTTCCTGGCTTACGGGAACCAGTTATTCCACACGGAACTCCCTTAAGGATTGGTGCGTTTCGGCAGGTTAGTGGTTTAATAGCTTGATCTTTTCTTGAATCACTTCGTTAAAAACAGCAACCACCTGTGGGTCAAAATGGTCGCCGGCATGCTGGTTGATATAATCCAGGACGGTTTCAGGTGTCCAGGCGGGGCGGTAAGGGCGGTTGGTCGTCAGGGCATCCCACACATCGACAACGGCGAAAATTCGAGCCGGCAGGGGAATTTCTTCGCCTTTCAATCCACGCGGGTATCCTTTGCCGTCCATGCGTTCATGATGACAGTAGGGGATATCGAGGGCGGGAACCAAGTAGGGAATGCGCGAGAGGAGCTGGTAAGCATAGACCGGGTGCTGCCGCATGATTACCCATTCATCATCACTCAATGGCCCGGGTTTGAGCAATATATGATCCGGGACACCCATTTTCCCGATATCGTGCAAAATGGTGCCGCGGCGGATATGCACCTGATCTTCCGGGCTGAAGTTAAACCGGGCAGCAAGTTGAAGGGTGAGTTCGACCACCCGGTTGCTGTGACCGGCGGTTTCCTTTTCGCGCAGTTCCAGCGCGTGTGACCATCCTTCCAGCGTGGCGTCGTATGCCTGTGCAATCTCTTGTGCTGCCCTGCGGGCGCGCTCTTCAGCTCTTTGTCTTTCGGTGATATCCCAGGCAATGCTGCCCAGCAGGGGAGATTGATTGTCTCCCTGTTGAATGAGGAAGCGGATGATTTCAACCACCTTGCCACCATCTTTGCCTGGAATGTTGATGACATGATGCGAGGGATAATTTTCCGGTTTGTTCAACCCGTTTTGATTGATTTTATGATTGGTGAGGTGGGATAAAAATGTTGGAATGGTTTGTTCAAATTCTTCTTCTTCATCGATCGTTGCTTGGGCTTTTCGATTGAGATAGCGGATTTTTCCATAAACATCTTCAATCAGCACCTGTAACGGTAAATAATCCATGAAGAGTGAGAATCTTAATTCGCTCTCTTTAAGGTTTTCCTGGATGATGCGGCTGTTGCGCCGCACGGCAAATTCTTCCAATTCCCGCTGAATGGCAGGCACAAGCCTGGCGAGTTTATCTTTCATCAGGTAGTCGCTGGCGCCGCCGCGCATCATTTCAACAGCAACTTCTTCGCCGATGTTGCCCGAAATGACAATAAATGGGATCTCCAGGCTGGATTTCTTGAATATCTTTAATGCTTCTCCACCCGAAAAACGGGGCAGTGAATAATCACACAGGACTATATCCCATCCCTGTTCATCCAAGGCCTTTTTCAGAGCTTGTCCTGAATCAACACGCAGGTGCTGCGGATCATACCCCCCTTTACGGATTTGCCGAATTATCAGTTCACAATCGTCTTCCGAATCTTCGATCATTAAAACTTTTAGGGGAATACCCATAAAAACCTCGCTTAAGTGGTGGTTTTGTCTGGCAGTGTGAAATAGAATGTTGATCCCTGTTCTTCTTTTCCTTCAGCCCAAATGCGGCCGTTGTGCAGGTGAATGATGCGCTGAACGGTTGCAAGGCCGATCCCGGTACCTTCAAATTCGCTCATGTCGTGCAAGCGTTGGAATGCGCCAAATAATTTGCCGGCATAGTTCATGTCAAATCCGGCTCCATCGTCGCGTACAAAAAACACCGTTACACCTTTTGATTGAGTTTGTCCAAGTTCAATCTGGGCGATGGGATGATTTGAAGTAAATTTCCAGGCGTTTTGAAGCAGGTTAAACAAAGCAATGCGAATGAGATTCATATCTGCCTGAGCGTTTAAGCCGGGAGTGATTTTCCATTGAACTGCGCGCTCTGGCGCTTGCTCGTTCAATTCGGCGGCGATGGTTTCGGCAAGCTCGCTCAAGTTGACATTTGTCCGGTGAACTTCGCTGCGGGTAATGCGGGAAAGTTTCAAGAGATCGTCAATGATGACCGCCATACGTTTGCTGGCTGCGCGGATCCGCTGGATATAATCTTTCCCCTGTGCATCGAAAGAATCGCCATAATCTTCCATAAGAGCCTGGCTAAAGCCATCCATGCTGCGCAGAGGAGCGCGCAGATCGTGAGAAACGGAATAAGAAAAGGCTTCGAGTTCTTTATTGACTGATTTAAGCTGGGCGGTGCGCTCTTCAACGCGCTGCTCCAGGCTTTCGTTGAGCGATCGTATGGAGGCTTCTGCTTTGCGGCGGTTGCTGATGCTGATTAATAATGCTATGATAATACCGGTCTGGATGATAAAGAATCCAATTACTGCCCAGATGATGTTTTTATTTTGTTCGTAAAAAGAATATTGCCGGTTGATAATGATGGATTCCGGCGGTACGGCCGAGAGGGGAATATTCCATTTCATCAGTTCCAGGTGGTCGAACATGTAAACATTTGCGCTGGTTTTCTTCACCGGAATGGATTCGACTGGAACACCGCTCAGGATATCCAGGATTATTTGTGCAGCCTCCTGCCCATGATAAAAACCGTCGTTTACTTTTCCTCCCAGGGCGCCGTTGCCAACATACATGTGACCGCCATGCACAAATATGGGGAACGGCGATGCTTTTGAAAGAGCGGTCATAACCCTGGTTGTATTTAACGGTTCGCCTTCTGAATCTTGAAAGAAATCAGCATAATAAACAATGCTGTCAGTGGGCCCGGTTTTTACGCTTTCAATTAATTCTTCCAGGGTTAGTCCGCCACCTGGGTCCAGAAAGCGGAAATCTGCTTTGAATGAGCCGCTTTCGGAGAGGTTTTCAATGATTTGCCGGTTGATTAATCCAGTGGTAGTGTTGTCTGTTACAACCAGAATATGTTGTGTGTTTGGAAATAGTTTTACCCCAATCTCAAGAGATGATTGGATATCGATGGTTTCCACTACCCCGGTGAACAGCGGGTGACCAATAAGCATATCTTCTTCGAATTGGTTGACGCCGCAAAAAATTACCGGCGTGCTTGGGAAGAGAGCATCATGGTTGTCGAGCAGAAAATGGAAGGCATCATCATCCAGCGTGACAATTGCATCAAATTGATGATCTCTGTATTTAATCTGGAAAATTTGCCGCAGATGATTCCGGTATTCCTTGGAGGTGTTTCTTTTGGAATCCATGAACTCTACAAATACCTCGGCGTTTTCGGGCAGCATGGAACGTATGCCTTCCATTTCATCATCTGAAAAAATCAGCCCGGTGTGGTAGGAATTGAGAATGAGTATTTTGGGGTTTTTCGATTCGCCCGATGCTGTGGCAAACGGTGCCAGCAGCCAGGCTGCCATGAAAACAGCCAAACATGCGGTCTTTAAAAATATTTGTAAACCATGTTTCCGCTGCATTTTTTCACCTTGATTGAGGTCGGATTATTCGCCATGTTTTGGGGGTTGATTTAATATCAACCAGTATAGTCCCAAATGTCCTACTGCATCAAGAAATTCTTCAAAGACAACCGGCTTGCGAATAAAACTATTGGCTCCGAATTCATAACTGTTGATGATATCGCTTTCTTCGTTGGATGTGGTGAAAACAACCACGGGGATCATGCGGGTGGATTCATGGCTGCGCATTTGACGCAGCACTTCAATTCCATCAACCTTGGGAAGTTTCAAATCCAACAACACCAGAGATGGCTGCCTGGTGCTATCTCTGGATGCAAATTCGCCGCGGCAAAAAAGATAATCCAAAGCCTGGGCGCCGTCGTGAACAACCACAACCGGATTGGCAATGTGCTTTCTTTTGATTGCGCGCATTGTGAGTAATTCATCATCAGGGTTATCTTCAACAAGCAAGAATTCTTGAATATCCATAAGACCCTTTCCTTCAACAAGATATGCCCTGCAAGGATGGATAGGACTGGCATGAAAAATTTGAGCGGTTGTTTAACCATTATACAAAAAGAACTCCTTTGAGCAAACTCAAAGGAGTTCCATTCTATACAGCTTGTTATATCGCCTGAGAAACGCGAAATTATGGCGTGGTATTGTTGTAAAACCAGTTGTAGGCGTAGAGGCCGCCGCTGTCCATGCGGATGGCTATGCGGGTGAGCCCTTTCAGCCCGTCAGGTATTTTGTAAGTGAGCTGCTGGCTGCCGCCCTCGCCTGAGTCGGTTGTGGCAACCTCAGTTCCGCCAATTCCCATGGAACCAAAGTCTCCCATGGTCACTTTGAAGGATGTGTTGGCCGGCAGGTTGTTGGTCTGAATGACTACCTGGTCATCACGCTTCACGCTGACAATGCTGAAGGTGGGATAGCCGGAATAGGATGTGTCCACTTCGGGTCCGCCTCCGCTGATCTCATCGGTGGGGGCGTTCTCGGTGTAATTGTTAAACCAGTTGTAGGCATAAAAACCGCTGGGCGTTTCAAGCCGGATGGCGATTTGAGGAGAGCCGTGAAGTTCTTCGGGAATATTAAAGGTGGCTTCAAAAACCCCGCCGCTGCCCGAATTGATGGTGGTTACAGCAACGCCGTCAACACCCTGGGTGCCGATTTTACCCATGAGCACGGTGAAATCAAGGTTAGCCGGAAAATCATGTGTCCGCACAATCACCTTGGAGTCTTTTTCGACGCCAACAATGCTGAAGGTGGGAATTTCGTCTTTTTCTCCGTCATCATCTGCCGCAGGGGTTGAAGAAGATTGCTCCACGTCGTCATTGCTGGTATTGCTGAACCAGTTGTAACTGTAATAGCCGTTGGTTCCATCCATGCGAATGGCTATATATTCCAAACCTTTGAGGTCGTCTGGAATTTTATAAATGACCTGGAAAGAGCCGCCGTTGCCCGAATTGGTGGTGGCAACCTCAATGCCGTCGATGCCGCGTGTTCCCAGCAAACCCATGCGAACCGTGAAATCAATGTCAGCCGGAAAATTGTGCGTTTCGATGGTGACGGTGTCATCTTGCACGACGCTGACAATATCAAAGGTGGGGATGGTTTCCGCCTTGACAGAATGGGTCATGGGCAGCATGGATATCAGCAGCACAGCCATTCCCAGGATTATTCCGCGCGCCCAGGCGGGATATTGATTGAGTGAAAAAACACCGGATTGTGGCATACTCTCCTCCTACTTTTCTTAACCAGTTCTTATATTTTATTATACGTGATCTTTAAAAAATGATTAAAAAAACCTGCCGATAGAATGCAAATTCCAGCAGCAGGTGTCAGGGATTTGAATGCCGCAAGGCAGCTATCGGCTGATGCGCGGCACCATCCAGAAAATCTTGTCATCCTTTGAATCGCCGTTGTTGTGCACCAGCAAGACGAGCTGCACTTTTTCGCCGGCCAGTTCACTCAAATCCACATTGATTTCAGAATAATCCTTGTCGTATTCTTCTTCCCATTCATCCAGCAGAACCATGTCGCCGTCGTCGTTAATGTAATTCAACTGGAGCAGGGCATCACAATCTTCGTTATCGTAATAGCAACCAGCCAGTGCTCTAAAGCGGTCGCCGTCCTTGATCTTGATGGCGGGATAGGTGCCGTAGATAACGCCGCTGTCTCCGTCATTGGGGATCATGATGAGGGAAGTTTCATCGTCTTGATAACCACCCTCAAGGCGCGGTTTGGATGTGCGTGTGATGGAACCGTTGTCGTAATCGTTGGCGGCGCTGGGGCAGGCCAGGGTGCGTTTGCTGTTGCGCCACACGGCTTCGCAAACGTTATAGGCAAAGTCAAGCGGGTGACCTGAATCCATTTCTCCAATAGATTCCTCATCCACTTTGATATCGACCCAGAAAGATTTGCCGGCATTGGGCCCCCAGCCAAAAACCTCGCCGTCAGTGGTTTTGAGTTTCCAATAACCGGTATATTCACCTTCGTCGTCGGGGGCTTCCAGGTCAACCGAGATATCGATCATCTCGCCGGGTTCCACCGTCTCTCCAATTTCCTGAGACACGGGACCGCCCATGGCGTCGCCGTTAATGAACACCAGTTCAAAATCAGCACTCCAGGTGCAGGCGCCAATGTTTTTTAAACGCCAGGTTTTGATAAAGTCGGTGTCGGGCGCAAAGGTGGTGCCGTCGGCAACGGTAACATCGTCCACAAACTGAATCCAGTTGCAGGGAGCGGGTGTGTTGGTGACGGTGGGCGGAGCAAAGGTAGCCATGGGCAGAAAGGTTTTGGTGATGGTTGCAGTGACTGTGGGCGGCTGAGGGGTGGCGGTGATCAGCCAGGGCGTTTCAGTGGCAGGCAGGGGGGTGGCAGTGTAGGTGCCCTGCGAAATTTGGGTCAGTTGCAGCACCAATCCTTCAAATGCCGACTGGGTCATACGTGCTGCCACGGTTTGCACAGCGGCAGTTTCTGCCAGGCCGTTGGCGTCGGGCAGGTTGCCAATGGGAATGCTTGGATAACAAGCGCTGAGCAGCACAGCGAAAAGTATTAAAACCGAAGAAATCAAAACGAGTCTCTTGCTCATAAGTGAGTCTCCTTTCACATTAGACGTAACGTGGGAGATATTTGTTCCCGCGGTGACTCATGAATATTGTACGACAATTATTCCAGATTGGTGTGGCGGGCAAGCATGTCTGCTTCACTGACCGAACAGGTTTCCATCAGCCGCAGCACCAGGGCATCGCCAAACAACAGCAGGCTCTGTTCATAGAGCGACAACATGGGCTGACGTGTAACCATTAGGCCGTTGGTGTTTTTGGCGTTTAGATGTACCACCACATCAGCCATGCCGGCCAGTGTGGAACCTGGTGATGCTGTGATGAGCGCCAGGGTCGCCCCGGCTTCTATGGCTTTGCGCGCCAGGTGCACTGATGTGCCGGTTTCACCGGAGAAGGAAGCGATCAGCATCAAGTCGCCGCTGCGCAGGCGCGGGGTGTTGATTTCACCGACCACAAAGGCTTCAAATCCCAGGTGCATCAGGCGCATGGCAAAGGCTTTAATGCTCAAACCACCACGCCCCATCCCGGTTAGATATATTCGCGGGGCGGAGCGCAGGGCTTGAATGAGCGCTTCACACTGGTTGTTGTTTACCTGCTGTAAAACGTTGCTGATCTCGTCAAGCACCTGCTGGCAATGTTGTGTTGTGTCCACAGACTGGATATCCTCGATTTCAAGGGATAATCCTATTGTATCCGCATCGGGAAGGGATGTGGTTAGAAGCTGAATTGCAGCCAGTCGGTGCCAAAGATGATGGAAATGAACAGAATTACGGAGATGATCATCAAGATTGTGCCGCAGCCGCAGCCGATGCATCCGCCTCTTTGATAACCAAACCGTTCCTGAAGCCAGTCAAAAACTTTATCGAGCACAAAAAGTTTCAATAAACCTGATAAACAACCCGGACGTTCTTCCATTTTTGCAACTCCCTGTTTCTTATAAATTTGAGCAAAGCTCCGGCGCAAATGCACCGGAAAATTTTCTTGATTGGATATAATCTCAAGCTCTATAATACATCTACGCAAATTTTGCCGGGAGGTTTCAAAAATGAAAAGCTATCGCAGAGAATTATGGATGCAGGTGCCCACGCGACGCGGCTATGTCAACATCACCCCGCAGGTGGAAGCCTGCCTGTATGAAAGCGGAATCCAGGAAGGCCTGGTGCTGGTTAATGCCATGAACATTACCGCCTCTGTGTTTATCAATGATGATGAGAGCGGGCTGCACCAGGATTATGAGCGCTGGCTGGAGAAACTGGCGCCGCACGAACCCACCAGCCAGTACCGCCACAACCTGACCGGCGAGGATAATGCCGACGCCCATATGAAACGCCAGGTGATGGGGCGCGAGGTGGTGGTGGCCGTGACCAACGGCAGGCTCGATTTTGGAACCTGGGAGCAGATTTTTTACGGTGAGTTTGACGGCGGCCGGAAAAAGCACGTGCTGGTCAAAATCATCGGCGAATGAGAGGGATTCAACGATCCAGATCGGCGCGTTTGCGGGTTGCCTGAATCACTTGCAGCAGCGCCCAGGTGAACACCCCCGCCCCGACCAGCATGACGCCCGCTGGCAAAAAGCGAAGCCAACCCGAGTTGGGCGAGAAGATGAACACCCGGCTGATGAAGAAACCGAAGCCGAACACCGCCAGGCTGGTGAACATCAGGCGGGCATGTTCCACAATTTGCCTGGAGAGTCGGGCGCGCTCTTCTTGCAGCATGGGCAGCGACTGGCGCTGTACATGCGCCTGCACGTCTTGCAGGCGGGCTTCCACGCGCTGCATGCCATCTTGCAGTTCTTCAATGCCGTCTGGTTCAGGTTCGCGATAGGTGGCGCCGCAGTGGCTGCACACAAACCAGCCGGGCTGGCTGCCGGCTTCCAGGCGCGCCCCGCATTTCGAGCAGGTGAGTTCCAGTAATCCATTCTGTGCCATGATTTATTACTCCCAATCTTCAGGATTGAAGCGCCGGGTGCGTTTGACCTGCCCGCGGCGCTTTTTGGAATCGACGCGTGCGGCTTTGGCGGTGAGGGTGGGGCGGGTGGCGCGGCGCAGGCGCGGTTTGACGGCGGCTTTTTGAACCAGGTTGATCAGGCGCTGCAGGGCATCCAGGCGGTTTCGCTCTTGCGTGCGAAAGCGTTTGGCTTCTATCACCAGCACGCCTTCATCGGTGGCGCGGCTGCCCGCCAGGTTGAGCAGGCGCTCTTTCACGTCGGGGGTAAGCGAAGGCGAATTGCGCACGTCGAAGCGCAATTGCACGGCGGTGGCAACTTTGTTCACGTTTTGCCCGCCGGGGCCTGAGGCGCGCACCAGGTCGTAGTGCAGTTCGTTTTCGTCAATGTGAATTGTAGTCATATCTGGTTTATGATACTGATATTCCATCCGTAAGTAGATATCGGAAATACATCCTATTATTACATAAAATCAGCCCGGCAAGAAAAACACGAGGCACAGAATATCCTGTGCCCCGTGTTTTTTTTATTCAAACAATTCCTGTTGCCAGGAAACTAACTCGATGTTTATTGCAGGCTTAGCTTCCCAAATTCTCCAAATTGTTCAACCATGTTGCCATAGACGGCTTCTCCAAGCAGCGCAACATAAATCTCATCGGCTTTCTTGCCCGGATCGATATCCTCAAATGCTTCCGGATAGATGACTTTACCCAGGAAATACGCGTCTGCAATTGCAGTGTCAATATTGGTCGAATAGTAATTGTAAGGAAGTTGCGAATATAAATTGCCGTTCTTGACTGCTGAGAGCGCATTATAGAAATCAGGATTTTTCTGGTAGTCTTCCGCTACTGCGGCAAAACCACCCTGATCGATGAAGATATAATCCGGGTCCCATTCCAGCAGTTTCTCTTTATCAATCATCACCGCGCCAGATTTTCCGGTTTCATCGGCAACATTTCGGGCATTGATCACATCCAAAAGCGCATAATTGCCCTGGGTGCTTTCAATGCCGTGCGTTCCTCGGGAACCCAGGCCGCCCACATAGACACCTGGTTTGTCGGCATCGGCAATATCTTTTGTGCGGCTTTCCAGGTCTTCTCTTGCCTGTTGAATAAAACGAAAAGCCGTTTCCGCTTTTGTAGTATCGCCGATTGCTTCTCCAATGATCCATAATGATTTCTGGATATTTTCTCCAAAAATTGAGGTAACACCAAAACCACCATAGTTAATTACAACCACGGGTATCCCGGTTTGCGCCTGTAGTTCATCGGCGGCGGCAGCATCGGTGGCGTATGTGCTGAAAATGACATCTGGTGCAACAGTAAGGATTTTTTCAGGATCTGGAGCATTGTTTGGCCCGCCCTGACCGATGATCGGCAAGTTTGCCAGTTCGGGATTGGCATGCATGTAAGGCTTGCCGCTGATATCTCCTGTTTCCATTTGCTCTATACCCACCACATAATCCAGGTTGCCGGCGTAGATGTACAGCCGCAATGCACCGGGGCCAATTGCCACGACATGAGTTGCGGGGCCGGGCAGCACAATTTCACGCCCCATCATGTCGGTTAGGGTGATTTCTTGATTTTCTGCTTCGGCATTGACCGCGCCGGTCTCGGGCGCTGCTGCTTCCGTTGCTTCCACAATTGTAGGGGATTCTGACACAGGTTCTGTAGCTGCTGTTTGTGGCACTGCCGAAGTGCAGGCGCTGAGAAAAAGCGCGCATAACAAAACAATTGACAAAAGACTTTGAACTTTCTCTTTCATGATGGTTTTCCTTATTGTGGGTTCAAATCATTTTGGCACAACAAAGCGATAGCCGTTGTAACTTGAAATTAAAACGGGCACCGCATAAATTGCTTCAATATTTTCCGCGGTGATGATTTCCTGACCGCCGGCAGCAAAAATATGTTTGTTTTTGAGCAGAATAAATCGATCGGCAAAACGCAGCGCCAGGTTGATGTCATGCATTGTTACCAGTGCAGAAATCCCTCGCTTTTCTGTAATTTCCCGGATGATTCGCAGGACTTCCAGTTGGTTTTTTAAGTCCAGGCTGCTGGTTGGTTCATCCATCAATAGCACTTCGGGTTCCTGGGCAAGGGCCCGGGCAATAACCACTTTTTGCAATTCTCCCCCGCTCAACTCATCTAAGTAACGCATGGCATAATCTGAAAGCCCCAAAGTTTCCAGCGCACGGTTGGCAATTTCCATGTCATTCTGGGTAATATCCCATTGAACATAAGGCTTTCTGCCCAGCAAAACAGTATTGAAAACCGTGCTCCTGGAACCATTGCGTTGTTGCTCGACATAACCCAATCGCTGGGCGAGTGCGTTATGACTAAATTTGTTGATGGACTGTTCATCCAGTAGAACTGTGCCGGTTGTTGGTTTAAGAATCCGGTTGATGCATTTTAGTAAGGTTGTTTTTCCGGTTCCATTGGTACCCAGTACAGCAACGAATTCTCCAGGGCGAACATGAAAATTGACCTGTTCAAGAATGGTGGCTCTACCCGGGTAATTAAATTTAATGTCTTGGACACTTAAAATCATTTCTTTGAATATCCTTTTGCCAGTAGGAATAGGAACAACGGCGCCCCAAAGAATGAGGTGATTGCACCAACAGGAAGGATGACGGGGGATATGATCGTACGAGCCAGGGTATCGGCAAAAAGCAACAGCGCGGCCCCTGTAATGGCAGAAGCTGGAATTAAGAAACGATGATCAACACCCAGAATGCGGCGCATCATTTGTGGTGCAATTAATCCAATAAATCCGATGATTCCCATAAAGGAGACGGCCACTGCGGTAATTAATGAAGCAGCGACCATGCTTCTAAAACGGATTTTATCAACCTGCACCCCTAACCCTTTGGCTGTATCTTCGCTGCTGTCCAGGGCGTTATAGTCCCAGCGATAAAACTGAAAAAGGATGAGTGCAATTGCTATCACCAATGTGAGGATAAATACTTCATTCCAGGAGACACGCCCCAAATCACCAAACGTCCAGAAAACCATTGCAGCCACTTGCACATCTTCGGCGAAATATTGAACAAGTGTAGAGCCGGCAGAAAACAGGGATCCAAATGCCACCCCGGCCAGGACAACAGATTCTGGAGAAAAACCCCGTAAACGCGCCAATGCCAAAATTAACATCATCGCCAGCAGGGAAAAGAAAAATGCGGAGATTGTTACTGTGTATGGATTTGCAATAAAAACGGCATCGTGCGTGTTGCTGTGGATTGTGCCTGCCCCCAGAAAAACAATCGCCAGGTTGGCGCCAAATGCAGCTGCGTTTGAAATTCCCAGCGTCGATGGCGAAGCCAGTGGGTTTCGTAAACATGTTTGCATAACACATCCACCAACGGCTAATCCTGCCCCGGCAACGATGCCGGCAAGAACACGCGGTAATCGAATATTCCAGATCACAATATGTGATGTGCCGGTTTCTTGATGGAAAAGTACCCGTAAAACTTGAAGCGCGTTAGTATTCGCGGCACCTGCGTTGATGGCGATAATTCCCAGGATGATGGTGAGCAGCAACAATCCCAGAATAATGATTGTTTTCTGCCTGGATTGCCGGAAAAAATTTTCTATGGAAGAATTTCCGGGCGTTATTTGTGTTTTTTCTGTCATGTGATTAATTCGGTGAAGGTAGCTCTCTAAAATTTGCCAATAGGTGTCGATAGGATGCATCTGGAATGCTGTCAATGGCAGGGGAATAAACTTTTATGTCCAATATTGGGCTGTTATCCAGAGCATCCAAACCACAGACCAATAATTTGTTTTGATCTCTACGGATAAGTTTGGCAATGCAAATTGCAATTGGATTGGGGCGATTCGGGGATCGGCTTGCAAAAACGCCAATCGGATCTTTGCTAAATGGCGTGGGTGATTGGCGAATTTCTCTGTTGGCCCGATCTCCCCAATACAGGACAAACAGGTGTGAACAATTTTCAACCCCCAACAGGCAATCTGTGAAATCTGGGAATATTTCCAGAGTCATTTCTTGCTCTGATAACCGTCCCTGCCTGGGGGCGTCTTTCTTTTCCTGATAAGGACTGTGGACGATGCCAATTGCTGTCAAGTTCATTTTGTATCCTAAAAAAGAGAATTATTTATTCAAATGGCTGCTTATTGCGCTGACATCCTCATTTTGGGGGCGTAAAAACCTCATTGATGTCGAAAAATGTGAATTGGTTTCGAGGTGACCACTGGAGCTAATCATAGCGAGAAGAATTTGCCATTGTTTTTTTTCATTGCATTGATCACAATTTATAGAGTTAAAAATCCGCGTTCGAGCATGGGTTGTTGCATGTTTTTTTGAATCAAACAATCAGCCTGGCTTAGCCGTTTGAATAATTATAATGCATTTATTCGTTGTTGCAATTGATTGCAATAATGTTTTGGGGTAACAAATTATAAAAGAGAGCTTTTTTAAAATAGTAGTGCGCCAATGCGAAACTGGCTGGAAGCCTTGCCTGAAATGGGGCTAATTTTTCTCAACCAGGCCAATGCGGGTAGAAAGAGCTGGTATTCGCTTACGAGAACTGCCGAAAATCGTTCTTAATGGCTTTCCTGCTTTCTTTCTGGAACGAGCGTGGCATGGCGAACACACACGCGCACAACATCGCCAACCGCAAAATGCTGTTCGGGCAAGGCTTGCACACGCAGCTCGGCGCCTTCGCAGGACAGGCGGTAATGCACCAGGTTTCCCTGGTAACGCACTTCTTGCACTTTTGCTCGCGAACCCTCTCCCTGTTCACAGATGCTGATATCTTCGGGCCGTATTGAGAGGGTTACATCAGCGCCGGCTGACAATCCATGCAAGGAATTAAGTGTGAGCCGCTCTCCATCCGGCATCAGGGCTGCTGTGCTGCCGTTGCTGCCTACAATTTTGCAGCGCAATAAATTGCTGACCCCCATGAAGCCGGCTACAAAGCAATTTTGAGGTTCGCGATAAATTATTTGTGGTGCGCCAATTTGCATTACCCGGCCGTGATTCATTACCACAATGCGGTCAGACAGTGTCATTGCTTCGACCTGGTCATGGGTAACATAGATCACGGTTAACTCCGATTCGCGCTGGATACGTTTGATTTCATTTCCCATATCTTCCCGCAAATGGGCGTCAAGATTGGATAACGGTTCATCCAGCAGCAAGATTCGCGGCTGCATCACAAGTGCGCGGGCCAGTGCAATGCGTTGCTGCTCTCCGCCACTCATTTCGTGTACCAGCCGTTTTTCATACCCGCTCATCCTCACCTGTTCTAACGCTGTTTTTACCGATTGGCGCTGCTCTTTTTTATCTACACCGCTCATTCGCAGCGGATAGGCCACATTTTGAAAAACGTTCATGTGCGGCCACAGGGCATAATTCTGAAAAACCATACCAATGCGCCGCTGGTTGGGTGGAACATACAGCATTGTGTTTGCATCTGATAGCTGCCTGCCATCCAGCCAGATGCGGCCGGAATCTGGGCGTTCCAGGCCGGCAATCATGCGCAGCAATGTGGTTTTACCGCAACCAGAAGGCCCGACCACGGCCAGCAGATCGCCGGTGTTGGCCGCCAGGCTAACATCATTTACAGCCAGTGTTTCTTCAAAGCGGCGGCTCAAATTTTCGACCCGCAATATTTCTAATTTTTTCTCACCCATTTTTTCCATCCTGTGCAACAACTTTACTGCTGTTATTTGTTATTTGCCTGATGAACAACTGCCCCAACGTTGTCAAAAGGATGACGATGACTGAAACCGCAGAGGTTACTTCCAGACCGCCGGCCTCTGTCTTGAGCATGAAAAGCAGCACTCCCACTGTTTCTGTCCCATCGGTGTATAGCATGGTTGAGAGCGGAATTTCGCGAAACGCCATTAGAAAAACAAGCATCCAGCTTGTCCACATGCTGCCGCGCAAACCCGGCAAGACCACATCGCGCAGCACTGCCAACCACGACCCCCCGCACATCCAGCCCATTTCTTCCTGATTCGGTTTCATGGATTTCAGTCCCCCGGCGATATTTCGAACTGCGTAGGGCAAAAAAGCTGTGATATAAGCCACCAGGATGATCCAGGGTGTATTATACAGTTTTACAGGCGGTAGCATCCAGGCGAAAATCATCGCTGCAGCCAGCACAGGTCCGGGAATGGCCGATGGTGAAGTCGCCAGAAAATCAAGTATTTTCCGCCCGGGCAGCTTTGTGCGTATGGATATATAGGCAATCACAAATCCCAACATTGTGGCGATCATCGCTGCAGCAATCGAATATAGGAAGCTATTGCGGATGGCGCGCGCCCCCACACCAACTGTGAAGATTGATAAATAATTGCCCAGGCTTAAATTTTTCATAATAATGGGCAGCCCCCAGGCTTTAAGCAGGGAGGTTAACAGGATTGTCAACAGCGGCAACAGCGCCACAATGCCCATTACAAACAAAAAGAACCCGCCAGTAATGTATCTCCAAATTCCCAATTTCAGTTCATGTTTTTTTAGATTGCTGGAAGCCTCAACTGCATATCGGTTTCGTTTGAGGGCACGGTTATGTAAAGCCATGACTGCGATCAGCATCAATGCCAGCACAACCGCCACAGCACAGGCTTTGCGTACGTCGTAATGCCCGAGAGCAGAGTAGATCAGTGTTGTCAGTACCATATTTCCGGCAGGCATTCCCAACGCAGCCGGCACACCAAAACTGGAAAGCCCATGAATGAATACCAGCAGCACACCCGCCAGCATGCCCGGCAGCGCAAGCGGCAGTGTTACGGTGAACACCGCCCGGCGCGGTGTCGCGCCGGATACAACTGCCGCCTCTTCCAGCCCTGGATCTGCTTTCTCAAGTGCATTTACCGTTGCCATATAGATCAAGGGCATCAGGTACAAACTCATTACAACGATGACCCCTTCAAGGGTATAGATATCTACAGGTGGGCGCAGCAGTCCAAACTGTTTATTTGTCCAACGGGAGATATATCCCCCGCGTCCCAGCAATTGGATCCAGGCTATTGTTCCGATATAGCCGGGTGTAAGAAAGATCAAATACACACAGGCATTCACCAGCCGCCTTAATACCATATCTGTTCGTGTGACGAAAAAAGCCAGTGTTACCCCAAAGGAACAACCCAACAGCGTTGTGCCTACAGCCACATACAGCGTGTTGGAAAATGCCAGTAAAGTTTGCGTTGCGCTAAGCTCGCTGACATAATTGCTCAGCGGCAAACTTTTTATGACCAACTGCAGCATAGGATAAGCTACTAAAATGATCATCAGCACAGCACCAGATGACAGTATCGTGTGCTGCATGTCCCATCTTGCCCAGGCGTAGCGCCTCTTGCTTCGATCAGGTTTGATTTTTTTGTCCAGCATAATAAACAATAAATGAGCATGACGCATTCTGGTATCTTGCCATCATGCGCCATGCACTTTCTTTCCTGTTAATTAGTTTCCATACATGGTTTTCTTAAAGGCTTCTAGGATTGCCGGTTTGTTACTGGCCGCCCAAGCCCAGTCAATCTGCAAGATTTTCAGGTCTGAGGAAACCAGTTTGGGGCCTTCCACCCCGGCGCGAACGGGAGCATATCCGCCGCTTTTGACAATTATCTGCTGTCCCTGTTCAGAGAGTACAAAATCCACAAAGGCCCGGGCAATTGCAGTGTTATCATCGGAGCGGTTCTTATCAGCAATAATGGCAATCGGCCGCGGCAGCACGTATACGCCATCTGCGGGCCAGGCTATTGCCAGTGGACTTTCAACCCCTTCCTTCTTGGCCTTGTTTTGCAAACGAACAACAGGGTCATGGGGGCTGATACCCAGGGCAGCCTCGCCAGCAGCTATTGTCTCAGGAACCTTTGATGCACGATCCACCAATAAAGCCCCGTTTGCCTTCGCGCTTTCAAAGAAACTCATTTCCATCTCTGGCTGTGCAAATGCGGCAGTAATTGCATAGGCTGATGCGCATTGTGTTGCATCTGGCACTGCGGACATTTGCTTCCATGCAGCATTGTTCAAATCACTATAAGCCGCGGGTATGTCTTCGGTCTTCACTAAGTTCTTGTTGTAAGCAATACCAATATAACTCAGGTCGGCGGCTGTGTAATAACCGTTATCCCACTGATATTCAGGAAGCGAATGCACTGCTTCTGGTGATGTATAGGCCATTAAAGCCTCAGTCTTGATAAGCCCCATATAGAAAATGGGCTCGGCGCCGTAAATCACATCTGCCTGTATGTCTCCGGCTTCCTGTTCCGAGGTTACCTTACGGCACCAGGAGCCCCCCACTATGTTGAGCACATCACCGTGTTTGGCCTCAAAAGCTTCTTCCATTGCCATGCCCAGCGAATCAGGTGAGATGTAGACCGTGATTTGACCGGACGGGGCTTCCACTTCCTTTTCAGCGGGGGCAGCTACCTCATCAACGGATGTTTCTCCTGGCGCTGCAGATTCTTCCCCCCCGGAAACTTCAAGGTCAGCAGATGGGGTAGATGGTTCTTCACTGGCAGGCGTTGCACAGGCTGTTAGCGCAAGCATAAAAATACCAGTAACAATAAACAACTTGGTAAAGCGAGACATTTCTATGTTCTCCTTGAATTGTGGTGAATTATTTTTTAATAGCCAGATGCAATGACTTTAATTGCACCTGGCTATTGTTGGCACGCGTAAAAATGGATAATCATTCTTGCTGGGCGTGCTAATATAGCATGACCAAAAATTCTGTAAAGAATATGTAACATATATCTAATATAAATTATTAGTATATACTAATTCGACAAGTATAAATTAGAATTCTATTCTGTCAAGGTTTGATGAAACATTTTTTCGGGATCATTTTTCGACATGTTGATTTTGGCGGGTTGGATTGGAATGATGCAAACAGGGGGCACGTGTTGTCTATGATCCGGAAATGTCTATAATAAGTTTATTGGAAAGAATGGGGTTTTTTCTGGCATACAGGGAGGGTGATATGGCGGAGGCACACGTAACTCGTAAGTTGATTGCACTTGCAATGCTGGCAATGGTGTTGATGAGCTGCCTGTCGAGCAGTGGAAATGGCGAGGCGGAAGAGGCTGATGCGTTTGACGAAGCGCAGGAAATTGAAGATGTTACCCTGGGTGAAGAGGACGAAAGTGGGGATGAATCTCTGCCATTTAATGAAACACGCCCGCCCGACCCGGAACAGTACACCAGCGTGCCCATTCCCACACCTGAAAAGGGTTCGGTCAGTATTGAGAATATTTCCATCGATTACCTGTACACCACTGAAATCATTACGATTATTTATCACCTGTACGGCAGCGCCCTGGAAAACTTTTTAACCCTGACGCTGACCAACGATAACCCGCAGCCGGTGCGGCTGGAAGTGATGAGTGAGGTGATTGATTACACCACTCCCAGCCTGGACACGGTTGACCTGCAACCCGGAGAGACATTGGAGGTTTATCAAAACCCTCGGTTGCAGCCGGAGGCCATTGATGAATTGAACGCCCAGCATCCCGCCCAGTTTCATGTGCAGGTGAGCATGCTGGACGAAGGCGAGAAGCGCGAGCTGCTCAACCAGACGCATGAGATCCTGGTGTATGGCAGGCGCGATTTTCCGTGGGATATCAGCGGTTTTGACAGTCAAGAGGTGTTGGAATTATTTGCGGCCATGGTCACGCCGCACGACCCGGCAGTGGAAGAATTGCTGCGCGCGGCGGCGGATTATCATCCCAGCGGCTTGATCACAGGCGCCTACGGCGGTATTGAAAACGATGCGGAAGGTAAAGTGTGGGACCGCCTGAAAGCCATCTATGACGCCGAGGCGGATGTGTACGATATCACTTACATCAACACCTGGGTATCTTATGCTCCCGGGGCGGTGCAGCGCATTCGCATGCCGGCTGATGTTTTGGAACAGCACAGCGGGAACTGCATTGAACTGGCGCTGTTGTATGCCTCAGCCTGTGAAGCCATGGATCTGGAATCGGCTATCATCTTCATCCCGGGGCATGCTTTCCCGGTGGTGCGCACCGATATGGTGAACGCCAATTATTATGCCGTGGAAGCCACCATGGTGGGGCGAACCAGCTTTGAAAATGCCGTGGCGATCGGTACAGAAGAGATGGATGACGCCATGATGCACCTGGATGCCGGAGATGAGGGCTACGGCTGGATTACGATTGCCACGGCACGCGAGAAGGGCATTTTGCCCATTCCCTGGCGATAGGGTAGGGGCAGGAGGACTATTTATCCACGCCCGACCAGCACCAGGCCAGCCAGGCACAGGGCAATTCCCGCCATTTTTTGAAAGGTCACTGGTTCACGAAATATCCAGATTCCAACGAACACCAGCAGCATTGACACGGTTGCGGTTCGTATAATGTTAAAGCTGCTGAGGCTTCCCCCGTTGCGATAAACCAGCAAAAAGCCGAGTTCGGTCATGATCATGGTGAGTCCCAGTGCAATGCTTGTCCAATTGAGCGCCCGCAGCGATATGCGCATGCCTTCCGCTGGTGGCTGAATGAGTAATCCAATGAGGCACAGGATGATGGCGGTTAAATAGCTAAAAAACAGGGAAACCAGCGGGTTTAAATTTACTGGCGTTACTTTTTGGATGAGGTGATAGAAAATGGGGCCAACAATGGTCAGGAAAAATGACAAATAATACCCATTCATAGCAACTCCTTGCCCGGCTTGATTGATGTGTGTGAGAAACAAGGTTATTGTAACGCACCGCGTGAATGGTATTGTAAACAACGCTTGACCAAACTTGCGCGCACGGGTAAAATACAGGATAGAAAATGCGGGCATAGCATAGTGGTAGTGCGGTAGCCTTCCAAGCTACTTAGACGGGTTCGATTCCCGTTGCCCGCTCAGATAAACTCCCCGGTAAGGGGAGTTCATATTTAACATCAATTCGGGAAATGATGATTTGTCCTTGCGAGGAGGTTGAAATAGCGTTATTACTATTTCAACCGACGAAGCAATCTCAGAGTAAGCCAAAAAAGATGAGATTGCTTCGCTCGCTGCGCTCATTCGCAATGACATCTTAAATGTCCCGAACGTTTTTTGATTTTTGTAGGTCCTCGCAGGGGAGGATCTCAATGGGACGATGTTCAAAGGATTTTACAGAAAGAACAGGCTTTCTTTTCGTTCTTTTCCAAGGTGTGTGAATATTCCCTCAAAGAATTGCAGGCGAAATTTTTCCGTCCTGGCTGAAACCGGGCAGATTTTCACACAGGCATAGCAGCGAATGCATTGTGTTTCATTGATCAACAACGTTTGCGGATCAATGGCACCCATGGGGCATCTCTGGGCGCAGGCGCCGCAGTGGATGCAAACGGATTCATTCACAGCCGGTTGGCGCACCAGGAGCCGGACGCCGCTATCGGGAAACTCCGTGATCCACTTTGGCAAGGTTGATTGGGGAATGGTGAGTGGGTGATGAATCTCTGAATTGATTTTCAAGCGAACCTTTTCGCCAAATTCTGCTGCATGGGCAAGGTCTGTCTTGTCTGGACGGCCCAGGGCTACCGGCGTTCCTTTTCTAGCATAAGTATGCTCGCCGATGAATGCCCCTGCCGCGATCAGCTTGAAGGAGTTCTGCCGGGCAAAGTTTTCAAACTGGGTGAAACTGATCCCATAGCCGATATTTCCGTAGATGGAAATAGCCACAAGCGGTTTCCCATTTCCATGGATGGGTCGGATAAAATCCCAGACAAACCCGGGAATCCGCTCACCATAAACTGGCGCGGCAATCACCATCAGGTCACTATCCACCGGCTGATAGGCTTTCCGGTTTGCCGGCAGTGTGATATCGGTAAACTTTGTCTCAAAACCCAGACCTTCCGAAAATGCCTTTATGATTTTTTGGGTGGTACCGGTTGCGGAGAAGTAAATGATTTCTGCTTTCATGAAGCCGCCTGTTCATATTTTATTTTGAATGGTCAGTTTAACACAAAAAATGAAAGCCCCCGTTCACAGGGAGCTTTCATTTTCGAATTGTTGAATTCTCACAAAAAGACAACTCTTTTACCCTCAGTGGATATTTCAGGGGACGTTTTAATCTTACAACCCGTTGTTGCGGGTTACCTCGCCATAGAAATAGGCGCTGTCTTTGGGATAGCGGCGCAGAGTGGCAAAATCAACATATACCAGGCCGAAGCGCTGCGAGTAGCCGAAAGCCCACTCAAAGTTATCCATAAAGGACCAGGCGAAATAGCCCGCCGCTGGCACACCGCATTGTATGGTGCGTCCAATGGCGTCAATATGACCGCGTAGATAGTCGATGCGGCGCGTGTCATGAACCTTGCCCTGCTCATCGGGCGCGTCATTGTAGGCTGCGCCGTTTTCAGCAACATAGATTTTTCCTGGCTGATATTCTTCCTGAACCCGCAGCAAGATATGGTACAAGCCGTCTGGGTTTACTTCCCAGTCCATGTCTGTGCGGGGAAGTCTGGGATTTTTGATCACATTCCAGCGCTGCGGCCGCATTTCTTCACCCGGCACTGCCTGGATGGTGTGCTGCATGTAGTAATTGATTCCCAGGTAATCGGTTGGGACGGCGATCAAATCAAAATCTTCCTCGCGCATATAGTCGGGCTGTTCGGATGATAGCGCGCCAAGGGATACATATTCTTTCACGATATCCGCCGGGTAGCGCCGCCCGTGCAGCGGATCGAGGAACCAGCGGTTCAGTGACCCGTCAAACTGGCGCAGTGAGTTCAAGTCGGCTGGTGAGCGGGATGCAGGCACACCGGGGGTCAGGTTGAGCACAATGCCCACCTCTGCCTGTTTGCAGGCCGATCGAATCTCCGGCACGGCCAGACCGTGCGCCACCAGTAAATAGTGGGCAGCTTCCAGGGCGCGCGCCAGGTTGCGCTCGCCGGGGGCGTGTTCGCCCAGGTAATAGCTGAGCAAACTGGAACACCAGGGTTCGTTCAAGGTAGTCC
>CAZOKH010000011.1:0-52460 GCA_964580315.1 uncultured Anaerolineaceae bacterium
ATTCATTGGGGCATCGGAAAAATGATTTTTCAGGCGCGTTGTTGGAATGACACCGCCACAATGATTGTAGGGATTTTAATTATCGGATTTTCAGTGATCGTTATTGATCAGGTGGTGATTCGCCATATCGAGAAAATTACGGTTTACCGCTGGGGAATGGCAAACCAGGTTGAAGAAAGTAGTCTGGAATGAATGATTCTATTGTTGAAATATGCAATTTGAACAAAACCTTTAAAAGTGATAATCAAACCCTGCTTGCCCTGGAAGATATTAATTTGTCCATTCCACCGGGAAAATTTGTAGTCCTTATCGGACCTTCAGGCTGTGGAAAAACCACGCTCATCAACCTTATCGCCGGTTTTGAGAAACCATCTTCGGGCAGCATTTTGTTGGAAGGCAAACCCATTGAAAAACCGGGACCTGATCGTGGCTTTGTTTTTCAAGATTATGCACTTTTCCCCTGGAAAACCGTGCTGGGCAATGTGATGTTTGGCCTGGTAAATAACGGCTGGAAAAAGGAAGATGCCAGAGAACGCGCCAAAGAATTCATCCGCATGGTAAATCTAACCGGTTTTGAAGACGCCTTCCCGCACACCCTGTCGGGCGGCATGCGGCAGCGTGTCTCCATTGCCCGCGCCCTGGCTTATGATCCCAAAGTTTTATTAATGGATGAACCCTTTGGGGCTTTGGATGCCCAAACCCGCAAGCACATGCAAAAAGAACTGGCTGATGTGTGGGAAAAAACGCACAAAACAGTAGTTTTTATCACACACAGTGTGATTGAAGCCGTTTACCTGGCAGATATTATCGTGGTAATGACCGCCAGGCCGGGGAAAGTGAAAGCCATCATCGATGTAGATGTTCCGCGCCCCAGAAAATATACAGAGGAACATTATCTCGAAATTCGAGAACAGGTGCTTTCACATCTGGATGCAGAAATTGAAAAGGAACAATCGCAGCACCCGATTTAATTATGGCAAATATCCTGATCCCCGAATACTTCGGTCAACAAGTTGTTTCTGGCATCCGTTCTCTCGCATTGCAGGGAGATGCTTGCGACCTGGCATGGAAAATTCCAAAATTGTTTCCGCTATACAAAAGCCGCTTCATTCGAAATACGTATCAAATAACCCCTTCAAATATCGATGATCGTAAATATATAGAAGACATCAAACAAATCTGTCTTGAAAACCACTTCGATATTGCCCTGCCATTTGGAAACGATAGTTATTATGCTTTCGTAAAACACAGCGAAGAATTGAAAGGTTTGGTTAACTTCCTGGTCCCCGGCTCTGAAGCTTTTGCAATTGCCCATGACAAATCGAAAACAACAGCTTTTTGCAATAGCATCGGTATTCAAGTTCCGCAGACATATGAAATCGCTGATGACTCTGACCTGGAACACATTGCCAATCAAGTCCGTTTTCCGGTTGTTATCAAAGCAAAAAGCGGCACAGGTGTAAATTTTGGTTTGCGATATGCCAATAACAAAGAAGAATTTCGACAAAAGTATTACGAAATCGCCTCTAACCAATCGGCCACCGGCTCCACCAATTACACCCCATTTGTCCAGGAATATATTCCCGGATTCATCCATGACGCCTGCACTTTGACCGTAAGCGGTGAGGTAGCCACCATTCTGACCCAGGTTCGCAGGGTAATGTATCCCATATATGGCGGCGTTGGTGCAATGAACTACACCACGCATGATCCCAAACTGACAGAAATCGCCCGGAAATTGTTGGAAGCATTGCAATGGAATGGTCCAGCTCAAATCGAATTCAAATATGACCCACGCGACCGAACCTACAAATTAATCGAAATCAATCCCAAATTGTGGGGAACCCTGGCGCTGTCCATTAAAGCGGGGGTAAGCTTTCCCCGCCTGATTCGTGACATACTTATGGGTAAAAAAGTTACTCAGCAACCCTATCCAGCTAATCTACAATACATTTTTCTTTTTCCACAGGCAACTTCTGCCTATCTGCAGATTAGAAAACTGGTTGGCAACAAGGATTGGAAACCCAAACACCCATTTGCAAATACCTATTATGATTTTGAGTGTTCCGATCCAATGCCGGATATTTATCGCTTTTTTTATACAATCAGGAATATTTTCAAGAGAAAAATTGTTGATGTGAATGCGAACATCGATCCAAATTTGCTTGCACTCCCAGGAAATCCTGACGAATTTACATTCATGCAAAATTCTGATTCAGAAATCCGCTGAGGTCAGACAAAGCGCATCTGCCAATGAATTACATAAAATGAGGTTTATCCACATTCCCGGTCCTTAGTCAGCATTGCTGCCAAATGCGGCGTCATTTTGGGGTGGATAACCTACACAGACCTCACCAATCATGAGACAATATCATCATGATAAATACCCACTTAACTCCAAACGCCATTGCTTATACTCGTCGTGAAATTGCACGCAGAGCCGGTTTAGAAATCTCGGGGGTTTCAGAAGATCCTTTCAAAAAAGCAGGAATGCAACTGGTCTATGGTTTACCAGATGATAAGCATCCTTCTGCCCCGGCCGTTTATATCTCGCCCTGTGCATCCCAGGCCTGGGAAGAACTATTAGACAAACCACAGGCCAGCCTGGATTGGATGGAGTTGGATCGAGTGCTTCCAGCAGGCCATAACCTGCCATTTGATTATCAAATACCCGTTCTTCTGTGGGGCGAATCTGTCAAATCACACGACGTGTTTATAGAACGAACGCCAGAGGGCAGCATCATCTTTCACGCTGATATTCTGGCGGCGGCTTTCTTCATGCTGTCGCGCTGGGAAGAATCGGTGACAACCGACCGTGATTCACATGATCGTTTTCCCGCGACCTCCAGTGTGGCATATCGACAGGGTTTCCTGGACATACCTGTGATAGACGCATATGCGTTCATTCTACGCACCTGGTTACAAGTCGTTTATCCACAGTGGAAACCTCAGAAGAATACTTTTAATGTTTTACTAAGCCACGATATAGACCAAATTGGAGAGTATTTTCCGATTTTCCCTTTTGGAATACGCAGGTTTCTTAAAGACATGGTGTTCCATACCAGTAAAATGTTAGACATGTTTAAAAAAACACTAACCGGTACATGGATTGATCCATTTACATATGGGGTTTGTCAATTAGCACAAGCATCAGAAGATATTGGCTTACACAGTGAATTCTATCTAATGGCAGTGAATACCCCCAATAAATTTGATGAAGGTTATTCTATATCCAACCCGTTAGCACGACAGATAATTGCGACGATCCAAAAATTTGGTTATGAAATCGGTTTTCATCCCAGTTACTACACATTTGATCATCCCGAAATGTTTCATATAGAGAAAAGCCGTTTAGAGAATGCCATTGGTGTATCACTGCGCGGTGGCAGGCAGCATTATTTACGGGCTGATTTTCCAAAAACCTGGCGCGTTTGGGAACAAGCTGGCTTCGAATATGACCATTCGATGACTTATGCTGGCCATGAGGGCTTCCGTGCTGGAACCTGCCATCCATTCCAAACATTTAACCATCAAGAAGACCGTTTCATGAATCTGACCGAGATTCCACTGATTGCTATGGATGGCACATTGAAACAATACCGAAATATGACCATAGAAGAAGCCCGGCAACGCATTATTGAATTAGCCAAACGTTGCCAGGCGGTTGAAGGTATATTTAGTTTATTGTGGCATAACAAGTCTTTATCAGGCGAGTGGCAATCCTGGGGTGAAATGTATTTGGCGTTATTGCCAGAACTTAAAGTAATAATGCAAATAAATTAGTTTTTTCACTTCGCCACAAACACCTGATAATTGATCACATATTCCCCGGCTTCATATTCATTGAAGCCATCGCTCAAGGTTTCAGGCAGTGTGACGCGCGTTTCCACCTGGTGCTCGCCTTGCTGCCAGTCATCCAGCACAGTATAAATCAGGTAGCACTCTCTGCCTGACAATGAACCCATTGATTGCGCAAAACGGGTCAATGGGATTGTCTCGCCGTTCAATCGAAATTCAATGTCCAACTTTTTCACGCTGGCAGCCAGGGCAGCCTGGTCAACCGCGCACCAAATTTGTGACCAGATCAGCGGCTGCGACTCAGAGAGCGCCACAACCAGGTCTGTGGTGCCAACAATTGGCAAAATGGTTTGCAACGGGGTGCGCGCCATGTCGCTCAGCCAGGAGGCGCCGCTTTGCAAAGCCTGTTCCGCCTCATCGGGTGAGCCGAGCTCTGGCGGGGCGGCTGGTGTAATGCCTGCCCCCGCGGGCTGCAGCACAGCCTGTTCAGCCGCTGCCAGCACCACATCCTCGCCATCCAACACGCTGGCTTCATCAACAGGCACTTTTAATGTGGGCGGCACTCCCTGCCCTTCCAGGAAAATTTCGCCATCCGGCAAAACAAAGCGACCGGTGGGAGCCGTGAAGGTAAATCCCTCGGGCAAGTCAAACTTGCCGCGGGCGGTCTCGGCTTCCACGCCGGCTGTGGGATACTGCCCCACGACGATCATACCCGGCACCTGGCTGAAGCCGTAAGATTCCAGCTCGCAAGCCGAATAACAGGTTTGATCAACCAGCAGCGCCATTTTATCGAAACGATACTGATTTTCGTTGGGAATCACCCGGTCGCGCACGCCTTCGGGTTCAAATTTGCCGGTCTTGTCGCTGAAATATTCCAGTTGTCCCATGGGAATTTCCTGGTCGGAGAAAAATCCTGCCAGCCCCAGTGACGCGCCGCCCGAATTGACGCGCATATCAATGACGATGCCCGGCACTTCATTCTGTTCAAAATCCTTTATCGCCCGTTCAAAAAGCCTGTAGAGCAGGTTTAAATCATCATAATTTGTGTTGATGCGAATATACCCGACGCCCGACGAAAGATACTTGTAATCCAATGGTAAAACACTGCTTTCACGCCCGGCATAAGGTGAGGTTGCATTGAAACTGTCCTGTTCTGGCACGGCAGCCAGCGTGACGGTTTGTTCAACCTGGCCGGGATTTTTAAATATCACCGTCGCTTCCGTATCAATTGGGGCGCGCAGCAAAAAACGAGCCTGTTCCAGACGTTTGGCAATTTCAGTTGAGAAGGGGCCGCTGATGGGTTCCACTTTGGCAATGGCATCTGCAATGGGCTGATCGTTGAACTGGATAATTTCTGCTCCAAGCTGCATACCGGCGTTAGCCGCCGGGCCGCCCGTCGTAACATAAACCACCAGGGCGCGTCCGTCATCCAATTCCCTGATTCCAAAACCGTAGCCGCTGCTCACCTGTTCATAGTAATACTGCCCGCCGACCACATCGCCGTTCATGCTCACATGCCCGTCTTGAAAACCCAGCGAGAATTGAAGCAAAGCCAGGTAATATGCCCGGGCATCCTTCTGTTTTTCCGCTTCTTTCACCAGCGGCATCACCTCATCATACAATGCCTTCCAATCGGGCTGCTTGTCACTTATGCCGTTAAAGGCATACTCTTTGGTCAGGGTGTCATACAGTTTTTGAAAAGCCTGTGAATAGCTGTCCTTGGAAAAATCTTTCACAGCCACATCATCCGGTTCATAGAGCTGCATTTCAACATCAGCTTCGCGCAAAACAGCAAAAGGCTTCTTGTCCAGGTCAATCACCGAGTAACCCGCCGGCAGTGACTGCACCGGATCGTCTTTGGTGAAAAGCATTTTGTCGGTTCCAAAATCGCTGGGGAACTGCTGCTGATCGTCGGGCGCCCACACTAACAGCCGCCCGCCCTTAATTTCATCCTGGTTCTCTCGATCAGTTTTGATGGATGCCATATACGAAGGCCAGCCGCGGCTGCGGTCATCTCCCACCGAGAATGGTCCGCCGGCCAGGTTGGGTGAATAGGCCACGGCGAAAATTTGCACACCTTCGTTCTCGGCGTCGTTTTGATCTACGTCATTGAAAATCCCGGCTGGCTGCACCGGAAGCTGCAATTGATACTCGCCGCTATTGGCTTCTTCATCCACTTCCAAATATCCAAGCACCTGTGAATCTACCGGCAATTCCCACTCTTTATCCCTGAGTACAAAGCCGGTCAAATCATTCAATGCCACTGCCTGCTCAACATAGTAGGTTTCTACGGCAAACTCGTTGCTATACTCCATTCCACCGCGCAGCATGACCGGGCCGCCGATTGTGGAATAATCAAGCTGTTTCGTTGTTTCACCTGCAGCGCCCGATGGCTTGCACCCGGTCAGAAATACCAAAATTGCCACCAATCCAATTTGCAGCCAGAATGAAGTTCTTTTCACCACAGGTATCCTCCATGTTGAGAGATAAAAAAATCCCCTGGTGAATTGTAATCCATTCACAGGAGATTGGACAGAAAAGCCTGTTTAGAGTTAGTTTACAACAACCTGGGTGGGATACTCCTGTTTGATGAACAAACGCAGCATTTTTCGAATACGCGCATCCGGGAAGATGTCGATCATCAAACGGATTCTACCGGTTGAAGTTTCTACTCTGGTTTGTTTAATCAATCCATTCAAATGAACAGAAAAGCGGTTAATGTGGCCATTGCTCACAATAGGCAAATCCAAAAGCAAGTGCACGCTTTTGCCCTCACCAAAATAATCTTCACGATAAACCATCGAGTGCATACCCACATCAATGCTGCTCAAAG
Source organism: uncultured Anaerolineaceae bacterium (assembly GCA_964580315.1). Taxonomy (GTDB): domain Bacteria; phylum Chloroflexota; class Anaerolineae; order Anaerolineales; family Anaerolineaceae; genus CAZOKH01. The sequence continues at coordinate 6,632 of CAZOKH010000011.1, forward strand.
ATAAATCATAAAGACGCGCCTCGGCACGCCATTGATTGGAAATGGTTACTCTTGCGGGTTGGTGCAAAATCATGGGGGTAGTCATAGTCTTTCCATCATGCTGAGCTCGGTTATGATTATTAAACCACGCGGATTTTAAGGAATAATGAAGAACAGGTTAAATTAAAGCTCTTTTCTGTTAAATCAGTCAATCGGTTTACAACAACGCTGAACCATTTCATCAAAAAATTAGTACAATGATATTCAAATGCATGAGAATAAGGTGAGGGAAAAATGAAAGCGAATCTTAAACGCATTACAGCCGGTTTATTAATGGCAGCCGCTTTGTTCGGTTGGACGATTGGGCTTTTGGGTTTGGCAGGAGTATGGTGGATTGAACCCCGCGCTGAAGTTCAGATGGAAAGTATGGTGAAATTCTTATCCAGCACGGTTGAAACTACCGATTCATTGATCACCCTGACCGACACCGCGCTTGGTGATGTTGAAGACAGCATGACCACCATGCAGCAGGCCGCCGATGCTGCGGTGGATGCTCTGGACAACACCGCCACCATCACCGATGATCTGGCTGATTTAACTGGAGAAGATTTTCCACGCATGGTGGGTGAAATTCAATCGGCGCTGGGCACCATGTCGGCCAGCGCCAAACTGGTCGATGACACTCTCGCACTCTTCTCGAAAATCCCATTGGTGGGCGGCCGTTACGAACCCGAAGTGCCTTTAGCGACCAGTGTTGATAACATTGACAAATCACTGGAGCGAGTGCCGCAAATGCTGGAACGCATGCAAACCAATTTGGATTCAGCCAGCGGCAGCCTGGAAGGCATACAAGAATCAGCCAAAGCCCTGTCTGGAAATGTGAGCGACCTGAATCAACAAATTGGTCAAACACGCGAGCTGGTAACCAAATACCGCGAACTTTTGAAGCAGCTTGAGACCCGGCTTGAAAGTATCCAACCGCATGTGCGCAGCGCGGTGCGCGGCGCCGCCATTGTCCTGTCCCTGTTCATTGTCTGGTTCCTGGTTGCACAACTGGGGCTGTGGACGCAGGGAGCAGAACTGTGGGGCAAAGAAAAACAAAAGACAATTGTTGTAAAACCCAATGACACGGACAACAATGAAAACCCATTGACGGAAGCCTAGGTGTGTGATATTTTTGTGGCTCACATCACTACCGGCATAAATGCCGGTATTTTATTGTGGAGGTTGAATGAACAAATATTGGGTTGAAGGAGTATTCACCCGCACACAGGGCAGCAATCGAAAAATCGGATCGTCTGCCTCGACAGAAGTGTTTGCCAGAGGCATCTGGGCTGAAACGCCCCAGGATGCGCTCAAAGAAGCAACCCGCGCCCTTGACGGGGGAAAATGGGTTGAACCACCGCATATCGTGGAAGAATCAGAAGAACAGCGCATGCGATCACGCGGAGAGCCCATGCTGCCGGGTTTTTAACACCCTGTCGCATTCGGAAAATAGAAAATCCCGGCCAAATCTTAGCCGGGATTTTTTTTGTCCATTATGTTCAGTTTATTGTCGAAGTTTGATTAATAATTCTATGATCAAATAGATGCCGTAAGCGAAAAATAATGACCCGGCATACCCGACCACGCCGAAATTATTGGGGATGTTGCGCTGTTTTTGGATTTCGCGCACCCGTTTGGGAGGATGCGCCTTGTAATACAACAGCGAACCGCCCAGGCCAACAAAGAAAATGATCGTTAATATATCGGTTAACATGGCTCGTATTGTATCATAACAGGTGAAAAAGTCGTCTGTGAAGTTAAATGATAAACGCCTGAGTGAGGGGGGCACCCAAGCGTTTATCGTTTGTAATATTATCATGGTTCACCCAGAATTTCAAGGGTAATGGAATACTTTTACTTCATTTTTATACCTTCTAATGTTATTCTAAGAATACGCTTAATGAATGAATTTGATGTTCCTGGATATGAATTAAGAAATAGGAGACACCATGACAATATTTGAATCAATTACCCGTCCCACCTTGCTGCTGAATGAAGTTACCGCTAAAAAGAATATTCAACGCATGGCAGCCAAAGCGCATGCTCAGGGAGTTTTCTTTCGACCTCATTTTAAAACCCACCAGTCGGCAGAAATCGGTGAATGGTACCGGGAAGCCGGTGTGACGGCCATCACCAATTCATCCGTCGAGATGGCGCAATATTTTGCCAACCACGGTTGGGACGACATCACCATTGCCTTCCCGGTCAACCTCCGGCAGATTGATGAAATCAACCGCCTGGCGCAATCCATCCAGTTGGGATTGCTGGTTGATTCTGAAGAAAGTGTGCAATACCTGAGCCGGCATATCACTTCGCCAGTACGCATCTGGATCGAGGTGGACACCGGCATGCACCGCAGCGGAATACCCTGCGAAGCCTACGAACGGTTTGAACGCCTCATCCAACTGCTGCTGCCGCACGCCAACCGCTTGAACCTGACCGGGTTATTAACCCACGCCGGCCACACCTATCAATTGCACGGAACCGAACAGGTTGTTAAAACCTACACGCAAAGTGTGGCCAATATTCTTGCCCTGCGCAGCCGCCTGGAAAGCGCCACCGGCGTCCAACTGAAAGTGTCGGTTGGCGACACCCCGGGATGCAGCCAGGCCGAAGACCTGGGCAAAGTGGATGAGATTCGCCCGGGCAATTTCATCTTTTACGATTCACAAATGCTTTCGGTGGGCGCCTGCCAGCCGAACCAGATGGCAGTTGTGGCAGCCTGCCCGGTGGTTGCCAAATATCCCGAACGCAGTGAGATTGTGGTGTACGGCGGTGCAGTACATCTTTCCAAAGATTCGCTGATGGACGGCGAGCGCCGCATTTTCGGCCTGGTCAGCATGCTGCAGGATGACGGTTGGAGCCTGCCGCTGCCCGGTGCTTATGTGCGCGGTCTTTCGCAGGAGCACGGCATTTTGCACATTCCCGCCCCGCAGATCGATTCTGTTGCAATTGGCGGCCTGATCGGTGTTGTGCCAGCCCATGTGTGCCTGAGCATCGCTGCCCTGCGCGAATTTACCACCCTGCAAGGCAGGGTCATTCCTACCTTGATGAAGCGCTCCTAAAAAAACGCTGCCGCTGATTAGATCCGTCATTTCGAGACCCGACTGATGCCACTCGATTGTTTTGGAACAAAGAAAGGGTCGAGAAATCCTGGTGTCAATTTCTCAAAGGGATCATTATAAAAATCGCACCTGGGTTTCTCCTCACGCCCAACGATCCATTCCCCCAATAATTCTTTGCGCGAAATGACCACATTGGAACTTGTTATATTGAATTGGATGGAACCGATGATGCACAGGTTCACTTCCACACACTGAAGTCAACCTATCCACCCACCCGAATATTCGCATTGATATTTTACAATGCTGTTTCCTGGAGTCCAACAAATCTTTTTTAAATTGCGATGTTTACAACAGAATGAGCGGCACCGGGATAAACGTCAGGAAGAACAACACAAACCCGATCAGGGCAATGATCTTGCGCGGGTTATCCAGTTCGGTAATCTGATCCAACGGTTCGGCAAACCGGCGCCCCAGCATGAAGATCAACAGCGCCCACAACCACCAACCGCCCCACACAAAACCCAGCAATCCCAGCGCCACCAGGATAAACGGAAACAGGCGCTGCGCTTTTCTGCGCCCAAGCAAGACGTAAATCACATGACCGCCGTCCAGTTGCCCGGCGGGGATCAGGTTGAGGGATGTGACCAACAACCCCGCCCAGCCAGCCCAGGCCACCGGGTGCAGGAAAACATCTGTTGCCCCCAGCGGGAACGGCCGCCCGGTGAAGAAGTAGCGCAGCCAGTACAAAGCCTCTGAAACCCCATTGAAACTGGCAGGTTCGGGCAGCAATTTTCCAAACACCACCCACTTAAAAAACAGGTAGAGAATGGAATTGCCTTCCAACATGGTTCCCCCTTCGGCCGCCAACGGAATCGGCTGCGTGCTGGACAACATCAATCCAAACAGCAGCAGCGGAATGGCCACAACCAAACCACTCAATGGTCCCGCCACGCCGATGTCCAGCAGCACGCGCCGGTTCTTGGGCAATTCTTTCATGTTAATAAACGCGCCCATGGTGCCAAACTGGCTGAATGGAAAAGGAATGAAATAAGGCAGGGTTACATGAACACCGTGATAGCGGCCGGCAAAGTAATGCCCGAACTCATGCGCCGCCAGGATGGCGATCAGGCTGAGGGCAAACGGCAGCCCGCTGCGAATGAAAGCCCAGGCAATTTGCAACGCGTTGCCGGTGGGCATTTCTTCCAAACCGTACAATCCGCCGCTCAACACGATACTCAGAAATGTCAGGATGAACAATCCCAGGTTGATCCACGAATTGGACGGTTTCGGTTTGGGCATCCCGGCCGCCAGCAGCACAGCATGCCGTCCCTCATCCCAGCGGAATAAGGGGGTGAGGCCAAATGGGTTCACCTTTTCAGCCAGGCGGTCATAAGCCGCCGACGTATCCGCGTCCAATAGCTTTCCGCGGTAACGCACCACATACCCCAGTTGATCTCCACCCAGGGTAATATCTTCGACTGCCATTTCTTGACGGACAATATCAGCTAATTGATCAGTGTTCTGGGAGATTTCCATAGCACACACCGGTAATTTCTTTTTTTAAATAACAAAGGCGGGAATGGATGGGAGTCGAACCCACCGCAGCCTGCGCCGCAGCCTGCCACCGGTTTTGAAGACCAGGAAGCCCACCGGGACCTTACCATCCCCAGGGTTAAGCATACCTTAGGAGGTTCTAAAATGTCAACTAATTCAAATCGACCTTTAAAAACAGGGGATTCGAAATATTTCTATAGAATAATGACCGCATGGACATTCAAAAAATTACCCAAACCAGAATATTAAGCATATAATTATGATCTTGATTCAGATTAAGATTTCAATTGCACCATGGATGCTTTTGCAATACAACAAAAAACCAGGGACACCATGAAACGAAAAACCATTCTACTTATAGCCGGCGCCGCAGTGATTCTCATTGGAGTTTTCATCTTCTTCCAAATGCGAAGTGCTCAATCTGCCATGGCCTCACTCTATCAAACTGAGGAAGTGAAACGCGGAGATTTAATCGCCATTGTGGGCGCAACCGGAACCGTACATGCCGAACAAAGCGCCACCCTAACCTGGCAAACCAGCGGCATCATTGAAGCGGTCAATGCAAAAGTTGGCGACCTGGTGAAAGAAGATGAGTTGCTGGCTGAATTAAAATCCAGTTCATTGCCCCAGACCGTGCTGGCCTCCATCGCTGAATTGCCAACCGCACAGCGCGAGCTGGACAATCTGGAAGACTCAGACACCGCAAGCGCCAATGCCCAACTAAAACTGGCGCAGGCGCAAACCGCCTATGATGACGCCCTGGAAGACCGCAGCAGCATGGATTATGGCCGCGTGAGCCAGAACACCCTCGACGGCCTGCGCGCTGATTACGTCCTTGCCCAGGATTCGGTGGATCAGGCTGAAGAGATGTTTGGCTTTTTCGAAGACCGCGAGGCGGATGATCCGCAGCGCGCGCAGGCGCTCACTGCCCTGGTGAATGCGCGCAAACTGCGCGACCGCGCCCTGTATAACCTGAATTACGCCCTGGGCAAACCCGACCCCGAAGAAATTGCCGAAGCAGATGCCAAGGTAGAAGTTGCCAGGGCCGCGTTGGAAGATGCACAGCGCGAGTGGGAACGGCTGAAAAACGGCGTTGACCCTGATGACCTGGCAGCAGCCCAGGCGCGTGTTGACTCCATTAAGGCAACCGTTGACATGGCGAAAATCAAGTCGCCATTCGATGGCACGATCACCGAAGTGAAAGCGGTGGAAGGCAACCAGGTTTCTCCCGGCACAACAGCAGTGCGGGTTGATTCGCTCGACAGGCTGATTGTTGATCTGGAGATTCCTGAAGTGGATATCACCCGGGTGAAAAAAGGACAGGAAGCCGCCCTCACTTTTGATGCAATACCCAACAAAGAGTATAAAGGCACGGTTTCAGATGTCGCGCGCGCCGGCACCATTAAAGCAGATGCGGTCGATTTCACGGTGAGCGTATTGCTGGACGAACCCGATGAAGAGATTCGCCCCGGTTTGACCGCGGCTGTGAACATCGTGGTCAGCAAACTGGAAAATCAGTTGCTCATTCCCAATCGTGCAGTGCGCATTCGCGACGGCAAACGGGTTGTCTATGTGCTGCGTCCCGACAACCCCATGCCTGAAGCGGTTGAAATTAACATCCTGGCCTCTTCCGATCTAACCAGTTCCATTGAAGAGGACACGATCAAACCGGGCGACCTGGTTGTGCTCAACCCGCCAACCGAAATGCAGCCCCGAGGTGGCCCTCCCGGAACGTAGCCTAGGAGAAACGCCCATGGAAGATTGGGTGATTGAAACCCGCGACCTGTGCAAGGTCTACAAAATGGGAAACGTTGAGGTTAAAGCGCTGTGCGGCGTTTCATTGAAGATTGCACGCCATGAAGTGGTTGCCATCATGGGGCCTTCGGGTTCGGGCAAATCGACCATGATGAACATCCTGGGGTGCCTCGACCGTCCCACCAGCGGAGAATATTACCTGGATGGAGAACTGGTCTCTCAGTTAAAAGATGACCAACTGGCTGAAATTCGCAACCGCAAAGTGGGTTTTATCTTTCAGAGCTTCAACCTGCTGTACCGGCACACCGCGCTGGGAAACGTTGAATTGCCCCTGCGCTATGCCGGCGCCAATGAAAAACGCAAAGAACTGGCGCGCCAGTCGTTGATTGCGGTCGGGCTGGAAGACCGCATGCACCACCGCCCGGCAGAACTTTCGGGCGGGCAGCAGCAGCGGGTGGCCATTGCCCGCGCCCTGATTAACAATCCATCCATTATCATGGCTGACGAACCCACCGGGAACCTGGATTCAAAATCGGGCAAAGAGATTATGGATTTATTATTGTCACTTAACCGCGAGCGCGGAACAACCTTGATCCTCATCACGCATGATCCCGCAATCGCCAGTCAAACTCAGCGCATATTCCATTTGCGAGACGGCAAATTGGAGGATGATTTATGAATTTCGGGCAGGCATTGATCGAAGCCCTTGAAAGCCTTTCGGGCAACAAATTACGCAGCGGGCTCACCATCCTGGGTATTGTGATCGGCGTGGCAGCCGTTATCGCCATGCTTGGTGTAGGACAGGGCGCCCAGGATACCATCACCGGCTCCATCAGCGGCATCGGCAGCAATTTGCTATTTGTTTTTTCAGGCAACGAGCAGCAGGAAATACGCAACCTCAAACCGCTCACCCTGGGCGACGTGGATGCCATGGCCGATCCTTTCCAGGCGCCCTCAGTTGCCCTGGTTGCACCTGTCATACAAACCAGTGCAAACGTCTCATTTGCCGGTGAGTCAACCATCGTGACGGTGACCGGCGTAACACCCGAATACGGCCCGGTGAGGAACTTTACCCTCGACGACGGCGAATTCATCACCGATGAACAGAACAACGGGCGTGCTTCGGTTGCCCTGCTGGGGGTTGGAATTGCTGACAAACTGTTTGGACACCGCGACGGACTGATTGGTGAAACCATCCGCATTGAAGGGCAGCCTTTCCGGGTGGCAGGTATTCTCACGTCCAAGGGCGGCGGTTCCTTCGGCAGTGAAGACAATGTCATCCTGGTACCATTCAACACCGCCCGCAGCCGCCTGGTACAGCGCGGCCGCGATGAGGTGGATGTCATCTTCCTGCAGTCAACCAGCGCCGAAACCGTCAGCCAGGCGGAAGAAGAGGTAGCCCAGATTTTGCGCGTGCGGCACCGCACAGCGCTCGGCGTGGACGACTTCACCATCTACAAACAGCAAGATATTTTGGAAACCGTTCAAACCATCACCGGCATTTTCACCGTCTTCATGGGCGGGGTGGCCGGCATTTCGCTGCTGGTGGGCGGCATCGGCATCATGAACATCATGCTGGTTTCGGTCACCGAACGCACGCGCGAAATTGGCCTGCGCAAAGCCCTGGGGGCGCGCAAAAAAGATATCCTGATCCAATTCCTGACCGAATCATCGGTGCTTTCTTTGATGGGCGGCTTTGTTGGCATACTATTCGGCTGGCTGATCGCTTTCATTGTTGGGCAAATTGCGGCTGCCAACAACACCGAACTGAACCCCAGCATCAACCTTGGGCATATTTTGCTGGCCACCGCGTTCTCAACAGCCGTGGGATTGTTCTTTGGTATTTACCCCGCCAACCGCGCTGCCAACCTCGAACCGGTCGAAGCGCTGCGCTATGAATAAATCAGTCTGTCTGCTGTAAGATTTTCTGATATTCCTCATCCCCCAGCAGAAAACGCAATTCCTCTTCAAAGGTAACCACCAGCGGAACCGGCTGGTTTGCCGGACGCAGGCAGCTTCCCGGCTCGTCCAAAAGCACTTCTGTTTCATCCAGCGTTATGCGCCCTTCTTCGTCCAGGCACAGCGGATGCAGGATGCAGTAAAAAGGTTTCCACTGCCAGGGATGCAGCCCGGCAGCCTGGCTGGCCGCTTGCAGGGCGCATTTATGATCTGACCGCAGGAAAACACAGGCGGTGCCGCCCCAGTGTTTTGCATTCTCCACCACCCCGCTGTGATGCACCTCACCGCTGGGCGTGAATTCATCACTTTCCACCTGCCCGTCAAACCATTGGGCGCTGTCTCGCTGCCCTTCAGGCATGAATGAAGCAATAAACGTTCTGTGTTCCAGGATGGGTTCTTTTTCAGCGCGGTCAATCCACACGCCGTGCAGGCAGCAAGCCGCCTGGCATTGATGCAGCTTACAGCGGCACATGTATTCTTTTTCCAACAATCGAGGGGCAATCTTCCAATTCACGCGCGCATTGTAACACAACAGCCAGAAAATGGTGAGATTGTATGACAAAGTACGCCCAACTAGCCGGAAAATGCTATAATCATCCTAAGTAACCCCACCTATTTATTTAATATAAGGAGACTAACTTATGGCTGCCTGGAAAATCATGCTTTCCGACGGTTTGGAAGAGAATGGTCGTTCTCTTCTGGCTGCCAGCGCTGAAGTGGTTAACCGCAGCGGCATCACCGCCGAAGAACTTCTGCAAGAGATTGGTGATTATGACGCCCTGATTGTGCGCGGGCGCACCAAGGTTACCGCTGCCGTTTTTGAAGCGGCAAAGAAGCTAAAAGTCGTTGGGCGCGCCGGTATTGGTGTTGACAATATCGACCTGGCAGCAGCCCGCGAAAAAGGCGTCACTGTAGTCAATTCACCCATTGCCACCACGCTGGCTGTGGCTGAACTGGCCATGAGTCTCATGCTGTCGCTGGTGCGTGAAGTGCCGCGCGCCGACGCCGCCATGAAACAGGGTGGCTGGTTGAAGAAGGAATTGATGGGCGCCGAACTGTGTCACAAAACCCTGGGCGTGATCGGCTTTGGCCGCATTGGCAGCGCAGTTGGCCGCCGCGCAGCCGCCTTTGACATGCGCGTGCTGGGCTGCACCCTCACCTCGGGTCCCGATGTGGTGCGCGAACGCGGCGGTGAGCCGGTCAGCCTGGACGAACTGCTGGCGCAGTCTGATATCATCAGCGTGCACCTGCCGCTCAACGACAAAACCCGCAACCTGCTGGATGAAGCTGCCTTCGCAAAGATGAAACAGGGCGTCTATATTGTGGATGTTTCCCGCGGCGGCGTCATCAACGAAGAAGCTCTGCTGGCAGCCCTCGAATCGGGTAAGGTGGCAGGCGCCGGCCTGGACGTGTTCACCAAGGAACCGCCCGGAGCAACTGCCCTGGTCAATCACCCGCACGTTGTGGCCACACCGCACATTGGCGCGCAAACCGTTGAAGCGCAAAACCGCGCCGCCGAAGATATTTCAACCGAGGTCTTAACCGCCCTGCGCGGAGAACCGCTACGCTGGAAAGTCGCATAACTTTATGGAACAAAAGCTGGAAAGATTGAGATTTCTCCTCGGGCAGGCTGCCGACCTGGCAGCCTCCCAGGCTTTATTGGATTGGGATCAGCAAACCTACATGCCTGTGGGTGGAGCGGAAGACCGCAGCGACCAGATCAGCACGCTGGCGCGCCTGCTGCACGAAACCGTCACCTCTCCCGAGGTGGGCGCACTGCTGGAAGATTTGAAACCCTGGGCTGACAGCCTGCACCCTGATTCCAACGACGCCCGTTTCATGCGGGTGGCTCGCCGCAATTATGACAAGCTCACCCATGTGCCGGCGCGCTGGGTGGCCGAATCAGCCCAGGCATCCTCGCTGGGACACGCCGCCTGGGAGCATGCCCGCGCCCACAATAACTTCAAACACTTCGAGCCTTTTCTGCAGCGCATCATCAACCTGCGCCAGGAGTATGCCGGCTTCTTTGCCCCCTATGATCACATCTACGACCCCCTGCTGGATGATTTTGAACCCGGCCTGAAAACCCGCGAAGTGCAGCAAATTTTCAACACGCTGCGTGCTGAGCAGGTGAAACTGATTGCCGCCATCGGCGAAAAACCGCAGGTGGACGATTCCTTCCTGTCGCAGGAATTTCCTGACCAGGCGCAGTGGGATTTTGGTGTCCAGGTCATCAGCCAACTGGGGCTCGACTGGCAGCATGCCCGCCAGGACCGCTCGGCGCACCCTTTCACCACCGATTTTGGCATTGGCGATGTACGCATCACCACTCGCATCGATCCGCAGCGCTTTGATTCGGCCTTCTTTAGCAGCGTGCACGAATGTGGTCACGCCCTCTACCAGCAGGGCATCGACTCAGCCCTGCGCCGTACGCCGCTGGCGGCCGGCGCTTCGATGGCCGTGCACGAATCGCAGTCGCGCATGTGGGAAAACCTGGTGGGGCGCTCGCTCGATTTCTGGACCTATTTCTACCCGCTCCTCCAACAGCGCTTCCCGGCGCAGCTTGCCAACGTCAGTTTGAACGCCTTCTACAAAGGCATCAACCGCGTTGAGCCTTCTTTCATCCGCGTCGAATCAGACGAAGCCACCTACAACCTGCACATTATGCTGCGCCTGGAACTGGAAATTGCCCTGATGGAAGGCAGCCTTGCAGTTCAAGACCTGCCGCAAGCCTGGAACGCCCGCATGCAGGAATACCTGGGCATTACCCCGCCCAGCGATTCGCTGGGTGTGCTGCAAGACGTGCACTGGTCGGGTGGCATGATTGGCTATTTCCCCACCTATGCCCTGGGTAACTTAATCTCAGTTCAATTGTGGGAATGCGCCGAAAAAGACATCCCCGACCTGGGCGACTGCATTCGCCAGGGCGACTTTGCACCCCTGCGCGAATGGCTGCGCCGCCGCATTCACCAGCACGGTGCCAAGTTTGAGCCGCAAGAGCTGGTGGAAAAGGTCACCGGCAGCCGCATTGATCCGCACCCCTACTTGAAATACCTGAAAAACAAATACGGAGCCATTTACGGGTTATAGGCTTTCAAAACATTCAGGCTTGAAAAGCAAAATACCAAAAGGAGCGAAGCGTCTGTTTCGCTCCTTTGTATTTTTAGATTATGATAAATGACGTGAGATCGGGATCATTCAGATATCATTGTAAGTGAGTGCAGCGAGCGAAGGCAAATCACCTTGTCTCGAATTGACGTTAGATATCACCGCGAGAAGGGCAGCAGCCTGACGCGGTAGTGCCTAACGGACGATAAATTATCACAAAAAATTAATGGATTTTATCTGGTCAATAAAAATAACGCGCTGTACAATCATTTTATACAAGTATTGTGCTGATCCACATTGTTGGTAAGTGTTTGCCGGGAGATTGCTGTGAATTTTGGAGTTGTGCTTCCCACTTTTGGAATGAGTACGGACCGTGAGGCGGTTCTCGAAACCGCGCTGGCAGCCATGGAGCTGGGCTTCGATTCCCTGTGGTGCTCCGATCACCTGGCGCTGCCCAGCGCCGATGCCGAACCCTTCGGAACCATATTCGAACCGCTTTCCACGCTGGCTTACCTGGCAGGCGTCACACGCAGCATAAAACTGGGAATTTCCTCGCTGGTGCTGCCGCAGCGCAACCCCGTTGAAGTCGCCAGGCAACTGGCCGCCATCGATTTGCTGAGTGAAGGACGCACCATCCTGGCAGCGGGCATCGGTTGGTCGCAGGGAGAATATCACAATCTGGGTTATGATTTTCACAACCGCGCCGAACGCATGGATGAAGCCGTCCGTGTGTTGAAGTTGTTGTGGGGCAGCCGAACCCCGGTCACTTTTCACGGCAAGTTCTACCACTTTGACGAGCTGGTTTTCGCCCCGCTGCCGCAGCAGTTTGGCGGGCCCAAAGTGTGGATTGCCGGTAATTCAGAGGCGGCCGTGCAGCGCGCAGCCCGGCTGGGCGACGGCTGGCATCCTACCCTGTCGAACCCGCAGGATTTGATTAAGCGTCTGGCTAAAGTGTGCCATTTACTCGGTGAGCGCGATTTCACCGTTTGCCAGCGTTTGAGCATTGCCTTTACAGAAGAAAATTCACAAAAAACCAACCTTTACGGCAGCCCGGAGCAAATCCTGATGAAGCTGAGGGCTTTCCAGGGCGCCGGCATGGATGATTGTATTCTGTACTTTTCAAATGAAAGTTTAGCCGGGCGCATTGACGATATGCACCTGTTCATCACGCAAGTTGCCCCGGAATTGGAATGAGGAAAAATTGCTTAAACAGTTCAGTTTTCGGCTAATCCATCGACACGCGGTCTGGATCATTCTCTCTGGTTTGACGGCTGCGACCCTGGTTGCCTGCCAGCCGCAGCCGGCCGCGCCAGCCAGCACTGCTGCTGCCGCGCCCGCCACCAACACAGCCACCAGCCAACCCAGTCCCAGTTCCACCGCATCCCAAACACCCACCACGCCGCCCACCATCACAGCCACACCCACGGCTGAGCCGCTCATCACCGACACCCCGCCCGGCGCCGGCACGCCGACCGCCGTGACTGAAATTGCCGCCACGGCAGAAACCGCTGCCGCCGAAGCTGCGCTGGAAACCCCGCTTGAAGCCACCCTTGAAGCGCCCATCGACCCGCTGGCCACCCTCACCGCCATGGCGCTGGGCGACCAGCCGACAAAGACCCCGGTGATCCCCACCGCCACCAAGACTAACACCCCCACCACCACACCCACCGTCACCCCCACACCCACCCCGCCGCTGGCTGATGTGCGTATCACCCGTCCCGGTTTGTTCTCCAAAATCATCTCGCCCTACCGCATGGAAGCCAACGTGGCGGTTGGCGAAGACGGACTGGTGCACATTAACCTGATTGGTGAAGATTCACGCATCATCACCAGCCAGTTGTTGGAGTACAAAAATTACATCAACCGCGGTATCTGGATCGCTCCCTGGTTGGAGTTTAACATCTCGGCGGCAGCCGAAACTGCGCGACTGGAAGTGAGCGTTTTTGACAGGTTCAGCCGTCCCACGTATCTGGCATCCGTCGATTTGATTTTGCTGTCAGTTGGCAGCAACGAAATTACACCGGCTATCATCGTCCAGGAGCCTTACCTGGTCCGCTACCCCTTCCCTGACCAGACCATCCAGGGCGGCATGCTGTGGGTCAGCGGCCTGGCGCGCCCGGTCAATGATTCGCCCGTCATCCTGGAAGTGCTCGATGAGCAAAATAAATCCATCGCCATCAGCCTGATCAACGTGCCCGCCCCCACCGGCGATTTGAGTCACACGCCCTTTGAGGTCTTTATCCCGTATAAGGTCAGCGCAGCCACACCGGTGCGGCTGGTCATCCGCCAGGAAAGCACCGGGCGCATCCCCGGCACGGTGGCGCTGTCCAGCATGACCCTTACGCTGGAACCCTGATATGAGCCTTTCCCGGGTGCTTCTCATCGAAGACGACCCCGCCATTGGCATTCCCGAAGATGATCCTCCTCACCTGTTTGAGCGTTTCCACCGCGGGCGCAACACCGGCGGATATCCCGGCAGCGGGCTGGGGCTGGCAATAGTCCGGGCGGTCATTGGCGCTCACAACGGAAGCGTGGAAGCGCAAAACCTGGAAACTGGCAGCCGTTTTATCGTAAGCCTCCCGCTAATTAGATATAAAAAAAGCGGACCCAATAAGTCCGCCTGAAGTTTTTGTATGATTCCTCACTTTACAGTGTCTTGCTACGCGCCGCCTTCGGTGTAGAACGCGGGGTCAGTTGGTGTTTTGCCCGAAGGATCCCACACATAAACATAATCACCCTCATGCGCCCACTCATAAATCCAGCGTGCATCAGCCACCGAAAGGTTGACGCAGCCGTGTGACTGCTCAAAGCCAAACCAGGTGCGCCAGTAGGCGCCGTGCAGCGCGCGCGCCTCATCAAAATACATGGTCCAGGGCACTTCTTCCAGGTAGTAATAATCGGAGCCATCCGCTTCAAAAGCGCCGCTCATGGTTTCCAGGTCCAGCTTGCGTTCGATTTTAAATAAACCCGGTCGGGTGAAAAACGGATCCATGCCGGTGGCAACCAGTGTGGCAAAAACCAGCGTGTTGTTGTCATACACCGCCAGGGTTTGTTCATAGAGATTCACTTCAATCCAGCGGCCGTTATCCACACCCTCAGGCGGGGTAGGGTTGGCTTTGAACTGGCGGATGTAGCGCCGATCAAGCCACTGACCCATGCCAATCATGTACCACGTGGTCTCTTCCGCTTCCACCACATCATAGATGGGCACCACAGTTTCGCGCGGCAGCACCGTTCCGGTTTCAGCAGCTAACGCGCTGGCGCTCACCCGTGGATGGGCTTCTTCCACAATCCAGCCAAATGACTCTTTGGGATTACTGGTGAATACAAATCCCTGGAATTTGGGAATGTCCAGCGGTGAACCGCGCATCCAACCACCTGAATTGCGCAGCACGTAATGCGCGCCGTCGATATCCATCCGATTATTGTAGGCCACATAGCGCAGCGCGCCGGCTTTCATGGTGGCAATCGGCGAGCCGCCGTTCATGGCATCGTCCACCGAGCCATAGATGGGCGGGTTTTCTTCAGCCGGAACATTAATCTTGGCGTAATTAACATTTAACTGATTGTATGTATCATCAATTTTAACCAGCGACAAAGGCTTAAACGGGTATGCAATACCCTGCCTGGCAAGGTCGGTCAAAAATTCTGAGGGGCCCAGGGGCAGGCAATCGAGCGCCTGTTGAGGATAGGCATCAGGAGCACACAATAACTGCCCGGCATAAGGTTCAGGGTCAACAGGCAGATCAGACTGGCCAGCTGCATTCATGGGCAGCAAAAACAACATCACACCCAGTATAGAAGTAAAAAGTATTGTTTGTTTCATGGATATTCCTGTAATACGAAAAGCCATCTGGGGGTTGATTATAGCACACCCATTTCAATCATTTTTGTTTACCAAGAGTCATTAAATGAAACCTGCTTTGCTTGACACATAATCTTCACTGTGTTAAAGTTTATTTATAAATAGATAAAAATGTTCTAATTACTCAGAAGGAACAATCGCCGTGGCACAAAATCGCAATCAACTAATTGTGGAACGCCTGCGTGAATTGCAGGCCACCTCGCCGGATATTGAGGCATCCGCTGTGGTGAGTGTTGACGGATTGACCATTGCCTCTGCCCTTCAACAGGGGGTCGAAGAAGAACGTGTTTCAGCCATGTCGGCTGCCATGCTTTCACTTGGTGAACGTATATCCGATGAATTGGGGCGCGGCATGTTGGAACAGGTTTACATCAAAGGCCTGTCAGGCTATGTAGTACTCATGTCAGTTGGCGAAGAAGCGGTACTCACTGCACTGGCGCGTGAACAGGCAAAATTGGGTCTCATTTTTTTGGATATGCGGCGTGCAGCCCAGGATTTATCCAAGCTAATTTAAACAGGCGCCGGGTATGGAACCAATTCCAAAAAGCGGATTGTACTATCCGAACAAAATTGCTCGTATCGCCATTATTGCCCTGGAAGAAGTCATGGGGAAGAACGGCATCAATGCCATTTTAAATATGGCCAATTTGCCGCATTTAATTGACAATTATCCGCCTAACAACCTGAGCCGTGAATTTGACTTTGCCGATTTCTCCGCCATCAACGGCGCGTTGGAAGAAATGTACGGTCCGCGCGGCGGCCGCGCCCTGGCGCTGCGCGCCGGTCGCGCCACGTTCACCGAAGGGCTGCGAAATTTTGGCGCGCTGGCCGGCGCCGGCGACCTGGCATTTAAAGTCCTTCCCCTAATTGCCAAACTGCGCATCGGCTTGCCCGCCATGGCAAAGATATTCAGCACCACCAGCGACCAACTCTCCACCGTCCAGGAAGAAGCTGATCACTTTATTTACACCATTCACAAGTGCCCGGTTTGCTGGGGACGCAAGGTTGACAAGCCCGCCTGTTTCATTGCCACCGGGCTCATTCAGGCCAGCCTGAAATGGGTATCGGGCGGCAATGAGTTTGATGTCACACAGATCACTTGCCGTGCAGCCGGCGACGAAAAATGTGATTTCGTCGTCAAAAAAGAACCCATCAGCTAACCATAATCCACTTTTTTACAGGACTTTTCTTTGAAAACCACGATCGTTATCCCCACTTACAAAGAAGCAGAAAACCTGCCCAAAATTGTTGAGGCAATTTTTGCCCTCCCCCTGCCTGACCTGACCATCCTGGTTGTTGACGACAACAGCCCCGACGGCACCGGCCAAATTGCCGAAGATCTGGGCAAAACCCACCAGGGACGCGTTGAAGTGCTGCACCGCGCCGGCAAACTGGGGCTTGGCACGGCTTACATTCAGGGCTTTCAACTGGCTATGCAACACGGCGCTGAGGCTGTTTGCCAGATGGACGCCGACTTCTCGCATCCGCCAGAGAAAATCCTTGAACTGGTCTCCACCCTTGAACATTGTGACATGGTTATTGGTTCGCGCTATGTGCCCGGCGGCAAGCTGGATGAAAACTGGCCTTTCTGGCGTAAAGCGCTCTCCGGTTTTGGCAACTTTTATGCTCGTACCATTTTGAACATGCCCCTGCGCGATGTGACCGGCGGTTTTCGCCTGTGGCGCCGCGCCACGCTTGAAGGCATGCCGCTGGATCGTATTCGCTCCAATGGATATATCTTCCAGGTTGAGATGGCCTATGTGGCGCACAAATTGGGCTTCACTTTCCATGAAATTCCAATCTATTTCGCCGACCGCCGCTGGGGCCAATCCAAAATGTCCTTCCGCATTCAAATTGAAGCCGCACTGCGCGTCTGGCAGTTACCCGGCATGTACCGCGATATAAAACCTGCCCCGCGCGTCTGATATTTTTCATTGTTCAACAAACACCCCGGAAGATGGTTTTACCGGGGTGTTTCATTATTCCAGTCGCTCGGTCAGGCTGCGCCATTCATCGAGGCTAAGAGTTTCCGCCCGGCGCTGCGGATCAATGCCGGCGCTTTGCAGCCATTCATCAGCAGCAGCGGGAGAAATGTGCAGTCCGGCAGAAATCGAATTGCGCAATTTTTTGCGCTTTTGAGAAAAGCCAGCTTTAATCAATCGAAAGAAGGTATCCAGCCGGTTGGTTGAGATAACCGGTTCGTCGTACAGTTCCACCTTAACCACCATCGAATCGACCTTGGGCGGCGGGTAAAACGCCCCCGCAGGAATCTTTTGTTCCAGGCTTGCCCGTCCAAACACCTGCACGCTGAGCGCCAACAGGCTCATGTCGCCCGGCCCGGCGCAAATGCGCTGCGCCACCTCTTGTTGCACAGTCAGCACCATGCGTTTGGGCTTGCAGTCGCCCGTGAGCAAATGACGAAAAACCGCCGAAGTGATGTAATAGGGAATGTTGGCCACAACCAGGTAGCCGGGTTGTTTCATGAACTCTCCCGGCGAGATTTTTAAGATGTCATCATGCACGATGGTTACATTCTGCCAGGGAGACATCACCTCACGCAATACCGGGATCAGTGAATCATCCAACTCCACTGCGGTCACGTGCCGCGCAGCCTGTGCCAGGTAGCGCGTCAGGCTGCCCAGCCCGGGGCCAATTTCCAGCACATCGTCGCTGCAGGTCACCCGGGCGGTGGCCACAATGCGCTGCAGCACCTGTGGATCGGAAAGGTAATTTTGCCCCAGACTTTTTTTGGGGCTGAGTTGATGCGCCCGCAACAAGGCGGGGATTGCAAGAGGTGGCAATTCTAAGGAAGGATCCATGGCACATTCGCTGGTACAGGAGTAAGAAAATACAGGGTAACATTTTGATGCCAGGCTTCAAATTCTTCATCCGTGAAGCCCAGGTCAATCCATTTTTGACCGGAGATACCGCCGCCCACATCGGCAATGACCGCCTGTCCATATCCGGGCACATACACCGGCTGCCCGGCCAACAAGTTATACCATTGTTTGGTCACACCAATCACCCCGCGTTTGACCGGCAGTCCCAGCGACGTGCTGGGATAACAGCGGTCAGCCGCTGAACGGCAGGGAGAATAGCTGGTGGCATACACATCCACCGCCCGCCAGTATTCAATTGTCCCGCCGGGTGTTTCCAGGGTACGGATGACAACTTTTGATCCATATCCCACTTTTTGTGTCTTCGGTTCGCTGGCAGTCCATTCCGCCTCGGTGATGCGTGATACCTCTTTTCCATTTTCATACACCACCCGCTGCCGTTTAGCCTGAATACCGTACTGTCCGGGTTCAATCACACTGCGCTGGTCCAGTTCGGTTTCCGGGTCTTCCACATATTCATAATCAAAAGCAACGCTGGTTTGTGAAATGACCACATCTTCACACACACGCACAACTTCAATCCTGCCCTCTTCCGGCAAGGGCTCACCGGCAGCCGGTCGGCTGAAATCCGATCCCTGCAGCGCCACCCCCACCTGTGCCAGGGCTTCGCCCACCGTGGCAGCCGCAGTGCGGGCATTCACCTGCTGCTCGCCCACCTGGATGGTCAACGGCCGCGCTCGCTGCACCACTGCCAACATTTCCGCTTCCAATGGGCTGTCCATGCCCGGCGTCAACCGGTCAGCAGCCTCAAGAATCACCCCGTTTTCCCACAGGGCTTCTCCCAACGTGGCCGCCGCAGAAAAAATCACGCGCCGATTCCCATCCACGTCCAGAATGACGGTCTTTCCCGGTTTGAACTCCAGGTCATACACAGCAGCAGCGGGCAGCACATCGCTGCTGGAAATTTGTTTTCCATTCCAATACAGGCGGTCGCCCGGAAAAAATCGAATTCCAGCGCGCGCCAGCAAATTGCCGGCAATGCGCACCGAACTGAAAAACGAAACGTTTTCCAACTGGCGGCTGTCGCGCACGCGCACGGGCCGTGAATGATCCACCTGGATTACCCCCACGTTCAACAAGATTCTACCCGGCGCTGGCAGCACACGGTCCTGGCTGTCGAATTCAATTCCGGCATTACGCAGCACCTGACCCACCGTCCATCCGTTGGCGCTAACCACCTGCGGTTGGCCGTCTACAATTACAGTCATTTTGCCCTGTGCCGAAAACATCAGCAGGCCAATGCCCATTCCCGCCAGGCAAATAGCCGCCAGGATTCCCATTTTTCTATTCATATAGTGCGAATTCTACCAGTGATTTGCTTTTCATTTGAGGGGGTGGGAAACAAAAAACACCCGCTTACGGGTGCTTTTTTGCATTGAATATGCCGAGACACAGGATCGAACTGTGGACACCGCAATTTTCAGTCGCGTGCTCTACCAACTGAGCTATCTCGGCGAACGGTTTTCATACCGCGCCCAAGATTTTAACCGTTTGTTGGGTGGATGTCAAGCAAATGCTAAGATTCGGTGGTGGGTTTTTCTTGATAGCTGGTTTCTTCGGCTGCAACTGATTCTTGACTCTGCTCTCCTTCAGCCAGCGGTGCATGGTTGTTTAGCTGGCCAAATTCGTGCCGCATGTGCTGATTCATTTCCTGCCATTCGCGCAAATCTTCCTGCAAGGCTGCCTCGTGCATAATCTGGTGCGTCAAATCCTGCACTTCCTTCCGGGTGTGTGTCAATTCAGCCCACAATGGCGACTTGACAACCCGGTGAAAAAAACGCCCAATTTTTCGCGCGGCTTCCACTGTTCCATCTGCACCCAGAAGCAGGAAAACCAGCACCACAATTAAGAATGCTTCGGGTAAACCGATATTGAAAATTTCCATTTCGAATGTTCCAATGCGCCAGCAGGGATAACAGGCAGCGCTGTTTTGCAGCGATGGTTATCCTAGTCTTTCTTTTCTTCTTCTTCGGCCTTTTTCTCGTCTTTGCCGTCCAAACCTTCGCGGAATGCGCGCACACTACTGCCCAGTTCACCGGCAATTTTAGAAATGCGCCCCACCCCGAACACCAGCACCACAATGATTAAAACAACCAGTATTTCAAGCGGACCAATCTGTCGAAACATACTAACTCCTTACCTTCCATTCATCTTCATTATAGCCCAGATGATGCGCCTTCCGTTCAGACTCAATTTTTAGGATTCCGGGAAGAGCGCGCCAGGTGAGCAAACAAAACACTCAACAAATACAACAGGAATAACGGCAGCATGAGCAAACCCATGTTTACCGGGTCGGGCGTGGGTGTGATGACCGCTGCCAGGATGGCGATAATCACCAAAGCATAGCGCCAGCCGCGCAGCAAAAGCGAGGCTTTCACCAGGCCAAAGCGCGCCAGCACATACACCACCAGCGGCATTTCAAAACTTGCGCCAATCCAAAACAACAAACCGGTCACAAATTCAAAATAGCTTGAAAGCCTGAGCGTTGTTTTGACAGAAATAAAACTGATCAAAAACGGCAAAGCAGCCGGCAGCATCACAAAATAGGCAAACAGCACACCGCTGGCAAACAACAACACAGCCGCCGGAATAGCCAGCAGCAGACTTCGTTTTTCAGCGGGTTTCAACCCCGGCAGCACAAATGCCAGAGCCTGATACAGCATCACAGGCAGCGCCAGTATGAAACCACTGAGCAAGGCTACGCGCATGTAAACGCCCACGTTTTCGGTGACTTCCAGGGAAATCAGGTTTTCCACGCCGCCCACAGGAATTGCCAGGTACTCAATGCCCTTCTCGGCAAAGACCAAACTGGCGGTTGTGGTCACAACCAGTGCCAGCAGCGCAATCAGAACCCGTTTGCGCAATTCGTCAACGTGTGCGCCAATGGGCATTGCACTTGCATCCATCACCGGGGCGGGTGTATCAATTTTGGTCATTTCAGTTCAACCGTTCTCCCTGGCTACATTTTAACTGCTAATGATCATAATCGTTATGTACGAAAATAAGAATTAGATAAGTATTATCTGGAATGTACTCAAAAGCAATCGGCGTGTTTGACATTATCCAATCGCCGGGCTAAAATGACAGGTAGTGGTAATTTTTATTAAGGAATCATTACAGGAGTCACAGGTGAGTAAATGGGCTGGAAAATTCGTCATCGGTCTAACCGGTAATATTGGTACAGGAAAAAGCAGTGTGCGCCGCATGTTGGAACACCTGGGCGCTTATGGAATTGATGCCGATGCGTTGAGCCATCGCGTCATTGCCAGGGACGCGCCGGGGTATCAACCTGTTATCAACACCTTCGGATCGTGGGTTTTGACCCCGCAAAAAGAAATTGACCGCGCCCGCCTGGCGCGTCTGGTTTTCAGTGATGCCGAAGCCCTGCAGCGCCTGGAAAAAATCGTGCATCCCCTGGTAGAGCAGGCTGTCAACTATCTGGCCAGCCGTGCGAAACAGCCTGTGGTGGTGCTTGAAGCCATCAAATTACTCGAATCCAATCTGTACAGCTCGTGCGATTCCATCTGGGTGGTCACAACCACCCCGGAAAATCAGATCAGCCGCCTGGTTCAAAACCGTGGAATGTCAGAGGAAGAAGCCAGGCGCCGCATCGATTCGCAATCGCCGCCCGGGCAGAAAATTGCCATGGCAAATGTCATCATTCAAAACGACGGGACAGTGGAAGAAACCTGGAAACAGGTGACCGATGAATGGCAGCGCCTGGCTTTGCCTGTGTTTCCTGAACCAACTGCTGAAACCGCCCAACCGGCAGCACAGGCTGGCATTTCACGCGCCAAACCCAAAGATGCTTCCTTTATCGCCTCCTTTCTCAACCGCACGCTGCGCAAAGCGCCGCCCCTCACCCGCGCTGATATCATCACGTCATTCAGTGAAAAATCTTACCTGCTGCTGAAAACCGGCACCCGCATGGAGGGTGTTCTGGGCTGGCAGGTTGAGAACCTGGTTGCCCGGGTGAGTGAGATCGCCCTGGATGCCAGCCTGATCGCAGATCAAGCCCTTCCCCCTTTAGTTAAAGAGATGGAAAACGCAGCCAAAGAACTGCAATGCGAAGCAGCTCTCGTTCGCATACCAACCAACCTGGAAGGTTTGCAAGAAATGTGGACGCAACTGGGTTACCGTGAATGCGCTGTAAAAACATTAAGCGTCAATGCCTGGAGAGAAGCCGCGCAAGAGTTAGCCAACCCGGGAGATATGGTGCTTTTCAAGCAACTGCGGCAAGACCGGGTGCTGCGCCCGATATGATATGATTGATTAAACTGTCTGACAATTTTCAATGTCTTAGTGGATACCGGTGCCTAATTTCCTCAACGAACTACTCTTTCTGTTTCAACGGCTTGATTTATTGAGCGCGTTGGATATTTTGTTGGTCACTGTCATCATTTTCGTGATTTTATTGATCGTCCGTGACACACAGGCCACGGTTCTATTACGCGGGGTCATCTTCCTGATCATTGCCCTGTCACTGCTGACCAGTATGGTGAACCTGCCGGCTTTTTCCTTCTTGCTGGCAAACACGCTGCCCACCCTGTTATTTGCCATTCCCGTCATTTTCGCGCCCGAAATCAGGCGCGCCCTTGAACGCCTGGGAAGAGCTGGTACCGGCACAGTTTTCGGCATGCGCGCGGTTTCTACAATTGAAGAAATGGAACCGGTCATTAAAGCGGTTGTCAGCGCCTCGGCTCGTCTTTCAGCCCGTCAGCACGGCGCACTGATCATCTTGCGCCGCAATGACAGCCTGAATGACTATATTGAAACCGGTGTACGCCTCGATTCAGCAGTTACCCCCGAAATGCTGCTGCAAATCTTTTACCCGAACACGCCGCTGCATGACGGCGCCGTGATCATCCAGGGTGGACGCATTACCGCGGCTGCCTGTGTGATGCCGCTATCAGCCAGCGGTGTGCTCAACCGCTCGCCCGAAAGGCAAATGGGGTTGCGCCACCGCGCCGCGCTGGGCATTTCAGAAGCCAGCGACGCCATTGCCGTGGTGGTTTCCGAACAAACCGGCTCCATTTCCATTGCACACGCCGGGCGCATGATCCGCCGCCTGGACAGCGAACGCCTGGAAAATATTCTCACCGCGTTTTACCGACCCACTGAAACTACCAGCGGTCCCATCCATTTCTTAAACCGCCTGGTAGGTCGGCGTTCTGGCAGCGGTCGGCAGGAGGATTGATGAGCAACCGGCTGAATAAACTGGGCAAAGATTTCTCCACCTTCCTGCTGGCTTTTGCACTGGCAATCGCGGTTTGGATTTCAGCCGTTACGGCAGCTGATCCAACTGAACAGCGGGTTTACCCCTCACCCATTCCCATTGAAACCGTTGGGCTCGATCCCGGCGTGGTGATAGTCAATGATCTGCCTACCCAGGTCAACCTCACCCTTAGCGCCCCGAATTCCATCTGGAACTTGCTACTAAATGACAAAAGCCTGATTCGTGCCGTGGTGGATCTTTCTGGCAAAAACGCCGGTGAACATGAGTTGCCCGTCCAGGTACAAATATCCGTCAACCCGGTGCGCGTGGTGTCCACCTCGCCTTCAGAATTGACCATCATTATGGACAACATTGCCAACCGCGAAATGGCTGTCTCGCTTGAACAAAAAGGCGAACCTTCCATTGGTTTTCAGGCTGAACCACCCACGCTCGACCAGGACACAGTGATTATCAGCGGCCCAAAATCGATTGTTGACAGAGCCAGCCTGGTGCGGGCGGAACTTGACATTAACAGTGCTTCAGAAGACATCAGCCGCTCGCTGCCGCTGACCGTGCTGGACGCAGACGGCCTGCCGTTAAATTCACTCACCGTTACACCCGCTGAAGTTGAAGTGAATATGATCATCAGCCAGCGCGGCGGCTACCGCAATGTAGTGGTCAAAGTGGTGCCCACCGGGCAGGTTGCCAGCGGCTACCGGGTGACCAACATCTCGGTTTACCCGCCCACGCTCACCGTCTATTCCGGCGAACCCATCCTGGTCGATCAACTGCCGGGCTATGTCGAAACAGCCGCGCTCAACCTGAACGGCGCCAAAGAAGATATTTCCGTCAGCCTGCCGCTTAGTTTGCCGTCAGGCGTTTCAGTGGTCGGAAAACAGACCGTTGATGTGCAGGTGAGCGTTGCCTCCATTGAAGGCAGCCTGACCCTTTCAGGGATGAAAGTGGAAGTGATTGGCGTTGATAAAGACCTGGTCGCCAGCATTTCACCTGCCACAGTCGATGTAATCCTGTCAGGTCCAATGCCCATGTTGGATGAATTGCGTACATCCAACATCCGTGTACTGGTCGATATGACCAATATTCAAGAAGGCGCCTATCAACGTGTGCCCTCTGTTGAAATCAGCAACCCCGACGTGGATGTAAAATCCATCCTGCCCGAATCGGTTGAGATTACCTTAAAGAGTACGAGCCCCGCCAGTGCGACTCCCTCTGCAACCCCCTGAGAAAGATGATTTTTCATGCAAAAACCTGTTGTTGCCCTGGTTGGGCGCCCCAATGTTGGAAAAAGCACCCTGTTCAACCGCCTGACGGGAGAAATGCTTGCCATTGTCGATGATGTTCCCGGCACCACCCGCGACCGGCTTTTTGCCGAAGCGGAATGGAGCGGGATTAAATTCGATGTAGTGGATACGGGCGGCATTGATCCATCCTTTCGTGAAAAACAGCCGCTTTCCATCGGCTCGGCTGACTTTATTCAAGAAATCAAATCCCAGGCAGCCATAGCCATTCAAGAAGCCGACGCGGTGCTCTTCCTGGCCGATGCCAGCGCCGGTGTCACCCCGGCAGATATCGAAGTGGCACAACTGCTGCGCCACAACCAGAAGATGGTGGATGGCAATCCCTATCCCCCTGTACTACTGGTGGTGAACAAGGCTGACAACCAGTCTTTACGCCTGTCAGTACCGCAATTCTACGAGCTGGGCATGGGCGAGCCTTACGCCATCTCTGCTGTTCACGGCACCGGCACCGGCGACCTGCTGGACGCCCTGATTGAAGCGCTGCCCGAACCCCGTGAAGACGAGGATGAAGACCGGGTGAAAGTTGCCATTGTGGGCAAACCCAATGTGGGCAAATCCAGCCTGCTCAACCGGCTCATCGGCAAAGAGCGCGCCATCGTCAGCCCCATTGCCGGCACCACGCGCGACGCCATTGACACCCACATGGAATTTGAAAATGTGCCCATCACCCTGATCGATACCGCCGGCATCCGCCGCCGTGGAAAAATCATCCCCGGGGTTGAAAAATACAGCGTGCTGCGCTCACTGCGCGCCATTGAACGCAGTGACGTGGCTTTGTTAATGATCGATGCCGAACAGGGCATCACCGCCCAGGACACGCACATTGCCGGTTTCATTCTGGATGCCTGGAAAAGCGCAGTGGTCATTGTCAATAAGTGGGACACCGTTGTGAAAGATTCAAACACCATGGAAGAATATTCGCAGCACATTCGGCGCGAACTTAACTTCATGGACTATGTACCGCTGTTATTCATTTCTGTTAAAACCGGTCAGCGGGTTGACCAGGTGCTTCCACTGGCTCTGCGCGTGCAGGAAGAGCGCCTGGCGCGCATCACCACATCGGATTTGAACCGCATCATCCATGCCGCGCAGGATAAACACGCCGCCCCGTCGCGCACCGGGCAGCAATTGCGCGCCTACTACGCCACCCAGGTGCGCAGCGACCCACCCACCTTTATGATTTATGTCAACAACCCCAAACTGGCTCATTTTACTTACGTCCGCTTTCTTGAAAACCAACTGCGCAAAGAATATCCGTTCATTGGGACGCCCATCCGCCTGGTGTTCAAACCGCGCCACAAAGATGACTGACAGCGCCGGGGGTAATCGCAATATGCAATATCTTGCCTGCATTTTCTGCCGGTCTTATAATCAAATTGGATCGGAGGTCTTTTGAACGAAACACAAACCAATGAAATGGAACAAATTACCGAACCACAAGAACGCCCCCTGTGGATTCGGTTCCTTCTTGAAACTGTCCAAACCCTGGTTTTAGCACTGGTTTTATACTTGCTTATCGATAGTGTGGTTGCCCGTGTGCGTGTCGAGAAGGTTAGCATGCTCCCCACGGTTCACCCCGGCGAATTCGTGCTGGTGAACAAGCTGGCCTACCGCTTTGGCGAGATTGAACACGGCGATATCGTGGTCTTCCATTATCCGATGGATCCCAATGACGACTACATCAAGCGCGTGATCGGCGTTCCGGGCGATCTGGTAGAAACAAAAGACGGCCTGGTGCGGGTGAACGGCGCCGCCTGGGACGAACCGTACATCTCTGCACCACCTGCCTACAGCGGAAACTGGACTGTACCGGAAAATTCACTGTTTGTGCTGGGCGACAACCGCAACCAGTCCTCCGATTCGCACACCTGGGGATTTGTGCCCACCTCCAACATTGTTGGAAAAGCCATTGCGGTTTACTGGCCGTTTGACCAGATTAAGACGTTAACCCACCCGCAAATGGCCAGCGCCGCAAATTAATCCAATAGAGGGTGGCGGCTTCAGCCATCATTCTGCGACTGAAGTCGCTACTACACAAGGATCAATTGTAGTAACGACTTCTGTCATTTAAACACACAAAGCATACTGAACAGACAACTCATCCAATCTCATTACTGAAAAGGAACCCGCCATGAGCACAACGTTGAAAGACTTGCTGGCAACCATTGACGCCTATGAACACGAATTGCCTGCCATGCCGCTGGTGATAAGCCTGGCAAATCATCCCATCAACACCTTTATCGATAACGCCATGCACGAACCCGACGCCACCCCCCAACAGGTGGCAGCCATGTGCGAGGAAGCCCGCCGCTATCAATTTCACACCGTGTTTGTCAACCCGGTCAACGTCAGCCTGGTAAGCCGCCTGCTGGCCGGTTCGGGCGTGCACACCGGCTCAGTGGCGGGTTTCCCGCTGGGAGGATTTCCCACCCACCTGAAAGTGGCCGAAGCGCAATACGGCCTGGATATGGGCGCTGACGAGATCGACATGGTCATTCATGTGGGCGCGCTGAAAGACGGCCGCTACGAAGAAGTGCTGGAAGATATTCAACGGGTGGTTGAAACCGTGCACAACGGCGGCGGCATTTGCAAAGTGATTATGGAAAACGTGCTGCTCAACCGCCGCGAGAAAATTGCCGGCTGCGTGCTTGCCAAAGCCGCCCATGCTGACTTTGTCAAAACATCCACCGGTTTCAGCAAAGGCGGCGCCACCGTTGAAGACATCGAGTTGATGCGCCGCGTGGTGGGGCCAGCCGATGTCATGGGCGTCAAAGGCGCCGGCGGTGTGCGCAGCTTCGAAATTGCCCGCCAGTTGATTGAAGCCGGCGCCACCCGCCTGGGCACCCGCCTGGGCGCAAAAATCATTGAAGAATCGCGCGGTTAGGTTTTTAACTTCCATTACACCGCGCATCATTTTTCTTTGCAAAACGAGAGGACTTTTGGGTTTGCTTCTCGTTTTGCACAAATGATCATTTCAATTGTCTGATATTTCCAATCATCCAGCCGGTGTGGTTCTTGACCGCGTTTTCTGGCTGTGGTAACATCTTTTTATCGGCATTTAAAAAATAACCCATCAGGTTAAAAATAAAAAATTTCATGCCACCTATTTCTGACTCAGAAATTCAAGATATCGTTCAGCGCGTTATGCAGCGCATGGGAAAAAGCAGCGCTTCCCAGTCACAGGCCGTTTCATCACCCGCAGTCAACCCAACTACTGCACAGAAAAGTAATCCAGGCGCCGTCGTAGCCATCGGCGGCGACCACGGCGGTTTTGATATGAAAGCCATGCTCAAAACCTACCTGGCAGAATTGGGCTTCGGCGTGGTGGATTGTGGTTCGTACGACAAGAACCCGGTAGATTATCCCGATATCGCCCTGGCGGTTGCCAAAATGGTCAGCGAGGGCACAGCCTGGCGCGGAATCATCATCGACGGAGCCGGAATCGGCAGCTGCATGGCAGCCAACAAGGTGCCCGGTGTGCGGGCTGCCCTGTGCTATGACTATGCAACCGCCGTCAACAGCCGTGAACATAACGACGCCAACGTGCTCACCCTGGGCGCGGGGTTGATTGGCAACAACCTGGCCAAACAAATTGTCAAAACATGGTTAAGTACCGATTTCGGCGGCGGACGTCACCAGCCCCGGATCGATAAAATTATTGGCATAGAAAAGCAATTTATGAAAGCTGGGAAATAATTATGATAGGCGATCCAAAAAGTGTTGAAGTTCTAGTAGAAACCATTACTCGTGAAATCTTAGAAGCATTACAAGAAGGCGAAGTTCACGTTCAGGGTCCCAATGGCGCTTATTGCCGGGTGGAATGCTCGGAAGGTTTGCGCGTCACCACCTGTTACGACAACCTGGGGCGCGTGGTTGGCGCCGGCGCAGAACGCTTCACCTCCACACTCGGCAGTGTTCCCCCAGACGCCAACCTGGCGGCTTATATCGATCACACCCTGTTGAAACCGGATGCAACCATTGAACAGGTGAAACAACTTTGCGCTGAAGCCAAAGAATATAGCTTTGCTTCGGTTTGCGTCAATCCATACCACATCAAGTTATGCGCCGAATTATTGCGCGGCACCCCCGTCAAAGTGTGTTCGGTGGTTGGTTTCCCCCTGGGAGCCACCCCCACTGCCGTCAAAGTCTTTGAAACCAAAGAAGTGGTCCGCGACGGCGCGCAGGAAGTGGACATGGTCATCAACATCGGCGCGCTCAAGTCACGTGAACTTGAGATCGTGGCGGAAGATATCAACGGCGTGGTCAATGCCGCCCATTCCGGCGGGGCCATCGTCAAGGTGATTATCGAGACCGCCCTGCTGACCGACGAAGAAAAAGTCATCGCCTGCCTGCTTAGCAAAGAAGCTGGAGCCGATTTTGTCAAAACATCCACCGGCTTCGCCAAGAGCGGCGCCACCGTGGAAGATGTGCAGCTCATGCGTCGTGTAGTCGGCCCCGCCATCGGCGTCAAGGCAGCCGGCGGCATTCGCACCCGCGAAGACGCCACCGCCATGGTCAAATCGGGCGCCACCCGGTTGGGCGCAAGCGCGGGCGTCAAGATCGTCAAAGGCGAAGACCAGCCTGTTCCCGCAGGCGCAAAATCAGCCTATTAGACCTTCATTTGTTCTGAAATTGGAGAAATCCCCATGCAAATCGCCCGTGTGGTTGGAACCGTTGTCTCGACAATTAAAGACGAAAGCCTGACCGGTAGAAAAATCCTGGTTTTGCGGCAGACCGATGAATTTGGACAATCGGTCGGCAAACCATTCGCGGCGATTGACACAGTGGATGCCGGCGTTGGAGACCTGGTGCTTACCGCCAGCGGCTCCAGCGCCCGCCAGACCACCATCACAAAAGACCGCCCCGTTGACACGGTGATTATGGCAGTCATTGATTCTTTAGAGGTAGATGGGAAGTTATCGTATCAAAAATCATAACAATCGTTGAGCATAAAGGAATTCACCAGGCATGGACAAAGACCTGCTTTCCATTCAGGAAGCCCGCGACCTGGCGGTTGCCGCTCGTGATGCCCAGCGTATCTGGGCAAAAGCGTCACAGGAAGATGTTGATCGTGTTTGCGCTGCCATGGCAGACGCGGCTTTTCGCGCCGCCGAACGCCTGGGAACGATGGCGGCCGAAGAAACCGGCTTTGGAATTCCTGCTCACAAAAAGCTGAAAAACGAATTCGGCTCGCGGCATGTGTGGAACAGCATCAAAGATATCCGCACAGTGGGCGTGATTAACCACGATGCCGCGCGCCGGATTTATGAAATCGCCTGGCCGGTGGGTGTAGTGGCAGCTCTCACCCCCAGCACAAATCCCACTTCAACCGTCATCTACAAAGCATTGATCGCCGTAAAAGCGCGCGATGCCATTGTGATTGCCCCGCACCCTTCTGCAGCAAAATGCAGCGCCGAAGCGGTAAACGTCCTCTCTGCCGCAGCCGTTGAGGCTGGCGCTCCAGCCGGACTGATCAGTTGCATGAAGAATATCTCACTGGCAGGCACGCAGGAGTTAATGAGGCACAAATACGTGGCGCTCATCCTGGCCACCGGTGGATCGGACATGGTGCGCGTTGCACACTCGGCCGGCAAACCTGCCTACGGCGTTGGCCCGGGCAACGCCCCGGTTTACGTGGATCGCAGCGCCGATGTGGAGCGCGCCGCCCGGCTGATTGTTGCCAGCAAAGCCTTTGATTGCTCCACCATCTGCGCCAGTGAACAGGCCCTGGTGGCTGACAAGCCCATTGCCGCCCACCTGCGCGCCAGCATGGAAGCCAACGGCGCCTATTTTGTCGATGCCGCCCAGGCTGAAGCCCTGCGCAAAGTGCTTTTCCGCCCCGACGGCGCCATCAATGCCATTTCAGTCGGCAAGACGCCTCAGTACCTGGCAGCCCTGGCAGGCATCAGTGTTCCAAATAATGCACGCATCCTGGTAGCCCCGTTGAACACTGTTGGCAAAGAGGAACCCCTCTCGCGCGAAAAATTGACCACCGTGCTCGCCTGGTATGAAGAGGACGGCTGGGAGGCGGGCTGCGAGCGCTGTATTGAACTCATCCAATTTGGCGGACGCGGACACAGCCTGTGCATCCATGCCACTGATCAAAACGTCATCATGCAATTTGGCCTCGAAAAACCGGTTTTCCGCGTCTCGGTCAACACCATGAACACGCTGGGGCCCATCGGCCTCACCACCGGCCTGATGCCTTCCCTCACCCTGGGCGCCGGCGGCATCGGCGGTTCCATCACCGGTGATAATGTCACCGTCTATCACATGTTCAACATCAAACGCCTGGCCTACGAGCTCACGCCGCCCCCGGATGAAGCGCTCCAACCGGGCGCCCCCCCTGGAAATTACACCCCGCAAGAAATTGAGGCGGCGGTGATTGAAGCAGTCAATGAAATTCTAAAACGGTAATAATCAAAAACTTACTGTACCAACACAATTTTGAAAGGAAAAGGATTTACTATGGCATTAGACACAGCATTAATCGCTCTCGGGATGGTGGAGACCAAAGGTCTTGTCGGAGCCATTGAAGCAGCCGATGCAATGGTCAAAGCTGCCAACGTCGTGCTTATCGGTTCGGAGTATGTCGGCGGTGGTTATGTGACCGTGATGGTTCGCGGTGATGTGGGCGCAGTGAAAGCCGCCACCGATGCAGGCGCTGCGGCTGCCAAACGCGTTGGTGAACTGGTTTCGGTGCACGTCATCCCTCGCCCGCACGAAGATGTCGAGATGATTCTGCCCAAGAACAGCAAGGGCAATGTGGCTGGTGGTCGCGCCGCAGCCAAGTAATTGGCTGCATAACTGCGAAAAAGCCTCACCTTGAGCATACTTCCCGATGGATTGGATGTCCAGGCGGTTGAAGCGTATCTGGAATCGGCTGAACAGGTCATCATACCAGGCCGCAATCCAGGGCGCATCCCGCCCATACCAGCTTCGCTAAACGGCGGCAAATTGCACGTCGGCGTTGACCTGGGAACTGCCTATACCGTCCTGGTTGTCCTTGATGAGCACAACCAACCGGTTGCCGGCGAATATCAATTTGCCCAGGTAGTGCGCGACGGTCTGGTGGTCGATTTCATTGGCGCAGTTGATTTGCTGCTCGGCATGAAAAAACGGGTTGAAGATCGCATCGGCCGCAAATTGACCTCAGCCGCCTCCGGGTTTCCGCCGGGTGTGTCGCGCGCCGAGGTGCGCGCCACCGCCAACGTGCTTGAATCTGCCGGTTTTGAATGTACCGGCCTGATTGATGAACCCAGCGCAGCCAACCTGGTGCTGGGCATTCAAAACGGTGCGGTGGTCGATGTGGGCGGCGGAACGACAGGAGTGGCTGTGCTGCGCAAAGGAAAGGTGATTTACACGGCTGACGAACCCACCGGTGGAACGCATTTCTCACTGGTGATCGCCGGGGCAATGGACATCAGCTTTGAGGAGGCCGAAAAGCTGAAAACCACACCTTCCGAGCAGCAGCGTCTTTTCCCGGTCATCCGCCCGGTGATGGAAAAAGTAGGCTCCATTGTCGAACGCCACATTCGCGGCCAGCATGTTGAAACCATCACCCTGGTGGGCGGCAGTTCATCCTTCCCGGGCATGGCTGAAGTGGTACAGGAATACACCGGTGTACCGGCATTCGTGCCAGAAAGGCCGTTGTTTGTGACACCGATTGGATTTGCAAGATTTAACGCTCAGAATTAGGAGTTCCTTATGGCTGACGAGTTTTCTCTGCGTTGTTACAGTTACATCGACCGCATGCAGCCGCAATATGCTGCTTTTGTGGGCACCATCACCCAGGGCGATCTGCCCACTGCCGGCATGGCATCTTTGTACGTTGAAATGGCGCCCGGCAACGAAGCCTTCCGCATGGTCGATATCGCCGTCAAGGCGACCGAAGCCAGACCCGGCGCCCAGATCGTGGAACGCGAATTCGGCATGTTCGAGGTTCATTCCATGAACCAGGCTGCCGTCATCGAAGCTGGCGAGGTGGTGCTCAGCCGCCTGGGTTTGACCATGCAAGACCGCATTCGCCCCACCATTGCCTCGGTGCAGGTCATCACCCGCGTCGATCCCTACCAGGCGCAGCTTCTCAACCGCTTTCGCCGAGGCAGCATGCTGGTGCCCGGTGAAACCATGCTGATCATGGAAGTAGCCCCGGCCGCTTACATCAACTTTGCCTGCAACGAAGCCGAAAAAGCCGCATCAATCAAAGTGGTGCATGTGTCTTCGGTGGGGCGTTTTGGCCGCATGTGGCTGTCTGGCTCTGAGGCCGAAATTGTCACCGCCCGCAACGCCGCCCAGCAAGCCCTGGAAAGCCTGGAAGGCAAAAAAGGGTGATCATTCATCCGTTGGCTTGAAAATCCGTGGAGGATTTTATGCCCAAAATTTTTTATACCGAACGAGATATTGAAGACCTGGCAAAACGCGGTGTGCACATGCTGGATGTGAATGATGACGTGGTGCTCACCGAGTTGGCCTACGAACAGGCTGAGCGCCTGGGTGTGAAACTGCTGCGTCCCAACATGGTGCCGCCGGCCGCGCCGGTGCGTCCCTACATCGCCAAAGAACAGCAATCAGCAACAGCAGCGGTCAAATCATCCGCAAGCAGCAGCCTGGCAGTGGATTGCGGTTGCTCAACCACACCCCCATCCACCGAGTTGAAAGACCGCGTGCGCAATGCCGTTGTGGCCAAGCTGGGATCAAAGGTTGACGCCACCCTGCTGGATGCCGTCATCACCCGCGTTTTAGGGAACCTGGGAGCCAGGTAAACACCATGCTATTCGGACGTGTGCACGGAAACGCCGTATGCACCATGAAATACCCCGACCTGGAAGGGGTGAAACTGCTGGTTGTCCAACCTTTGAACAAAAAGTTGGAGCCGGTGGGCGGCATGCAGGTTGCCTGCGACACGGTGCAAGCTGGCGTGGGCGACCTGTGCCTGATGGCGCGCTCGCGCGAAGCCGCCCTGGCGCTGCCCGGAGTCAAGTTCGTCCCGGTGGACCTCACCCTGGTGGGTATTGTGGATGACTATCAACTTCGCCCCGACGGCGAAATTGATTACACCCTCAAACCCGGCTGGAATAGCTTTTCATGACCGCAGGAGAGTGCAATGGTTATCGGTAAAGTGGTCGGCACGGTGGTAACCACCATCGGCCACCAGGATTATAAAAACCGCCGCCTGTTAATCGTCCAGCCGTTCACCCTGGAAGGCGATAAACCCTCTGATGATTTAATCGCCCTCGACAACACCCACGCCGGCATCGGCGACACGGTGTTAATCAATCGTGAAGGCGGCGGCAACCGCTTGATTATGAACAACCCGGATGCCTGCGTCAATTCCATGATCGTGGGAATTATCGATTCAATTTTTTATGCTGATTGATGCCCGTGCAATGTATGTTACAATACCAGCACTGGTAATCATCAGGAGCGTAATGCATGAGAAAGTATCACCTGTAGAATAATTGTTTTTTCGGGCAGCTTAATCGCTGGTGGTGTTTCGTTTTCTCCACCGGGGGCGCTTGCCCCCGGTTTTGTTTTCTCTACAGGATTGCATCATGCTTACCGTTTCATCCCTATCCAAATCTTACGGTCCCCAAACCGTCTTAAAAAATATCAACTTCACCCTCAACAACAGCCAAAGGCTGGGGCTGGTTGGTCCCAACGGCTGCGGCAAAACCACTTTACTGCGCATCATAATCGGTGATGAATCTCCAGACTCCGGATCGGCGCGCTGGACTATTTCCAATATTCGCCCGGGCTATCTGCCGCAGGGCTTTCACTTTCTGCCGGACGAGACCGTCAGCAGCTTCATCGAACGCATGCAGGGCAACCTGCCTGCCCTGGAAAAGCGCCTGCAGGAACTGGCCGCTGCATTGGGTGAACACCCGGCGCAGTCAAACCTGCGCGAGGAATACGACGCCGTGCTGGGGCAGCTTTCCACCGCCGCCGAAGGCAGCGGCAACGCCCCCGCCGTGCTGGCCGCCCTGGGGCTGGGTGAAATTCCCCCGCAGAACCCCGCCGACCAGTTGAGCGGCGGGCAAAAAACCCGCCTGGCGCTGGCCGGCGCACTACTGGCCAACCCGCAAGTTCTGCTGCTGGACGAACCCACCAATCACCTGGATCTATCCATGCTGGAATGGCTGGAAGACTGGCTGATCCATTTTCGCGGTGCGGTGTTGATCGTCTCACACGACCGCATGTTTCTCGACCACGTCGTCACCGGCATTTTGGAACTGGACATCAACCAGCACACCCTCAAAGCCTATGAGGGCAATTACACCGACTATGTGGAATCGAAACAGGCTGAACGCGAACATCAGCAGCAGGCATTTGTGGATCAGCAGGAAGAGATTGCCCGTTTGCAAGCCGCCTCACGCCGTGTGCGTTCTGATTCGCAGTTTCACCGCGGCGGCAAAACCGACAACAATGACAAGTTTGCCAAAGGTTTTTTTGCCAATCGCAGTCTCGAAAAGATCCGTCTGGCTAAACAGATCGAAAAACGGGTTGAGCGCCTGTTGAATGAAGACCGCATCGATAAACCGCGCAACTCCTGGCAAATGAAGTTGGAATTTGGCGACGTGCCCGAAAGCGGGAAAAACGTGATCCTGTTGGAGAATCTATCGATTGGCTACGGCGACCGGGTGCTGCTGGCGGGTCTGCAGCGCCGCGTGCGGCTGGGAGAACACCTGGTCATTGTGGGACCCAACGGCTGCGGCAAAACCACCCTGCTGCGCACCATTGCCGGTCTACTTCCGCCGCTGCACGGCGAGGTGCGCCTGGGCAGCAACGTTCAGCCCGGCTACATGGCGCAGGAACAGGAGAACCTGCCCGAAGATGGCAATCCATTGACAGTCATTTTGGGGGTCGCCTCACAATCAGAAACCGATGCGCGTTCCTATCTGCACAAGTTCCTGTTTGCCGGCGACGAAGTGTTCACGCCCATCGCATCCCTGTCGTACGGAGAAAGAGCGCGCCTGTCGCTGGCCTGCCTGGCAGCACAGGGCTGCAACCTGCTGCTGCTCGACGAGCCGCTCAACCACCTCGACATCCCCTCGCGCGCCCGTTTTGAGCAAGCCCTGGCTGATTTTCCCGGTACGGTGGTGGTGGTCACCCACGACCGCTACTTCATCCAGAGCTTCGCCAGCAACGTGTGGAATCTCGAAAGGAATCCAGCAGATAGTCCGTCTAAATATCAACAACCAACTTGATTTTTTCACCCGGTGGTATAATGTTTGCAAAGGAACCGTGCGCCTCTCCCGCATGGTAATTAATGATAAAAATATGAGAAGAGCGATAATCAAAGACGACCCGGAAGAACCCGTCTATTCGTGCAATGAATGTCAGGCCGGTCAAATGCACCCCCGCTATGTAACTTATTTCACCTGGCTGGGTGGTGAACTGATCACCGTGCCCGATTTTCCTGCCTGGGTCTGCGACGTGTGCGGCCGAAGAGACTACGATCCGGCGGCGCTGCGGCAGTTGAGCCTGCTTCTCAATCCATCTGCCGGCAAGCCTGCCTCGCATCACACGGCACGCCATGTCAAACAGCCGCGCGCCCCGCGGCGTCCCAGCCAGCCGGAATAAAGAGCCTGGATATAAGCAAACATTGTTTGAGCCCCTGAGGATTTTCGAAAATCCTCAGGGGCTCTTTTTTTCGAGTATTCTATTGGAACGTCCCACATACCTGTTCACAACAATTCATTCAC
Source organism: uncultured Anaerolineaceae bacterium (assembly GCA_964580315.1). Lineage (GTDB taxonomy): Bacteria > Chloroflexota > Anaerolineae > Anaerolineales > Anaerolineaceae > CAZOKH01. Next base: position 43,098 of record CAZOKH010000011.1, read on the forward strand.
TCAACGACAGCCCGGCAAATGCGCCCGTCAACGGATGAAACCATCACCGAGATTGAAGCACCGATTTTTAACTTCTGGTATGATGCGAGGCTGACCGTCTGCCTGACCAGGAAATCATCCTGGTCATCCATAGAAAACAATAACCTGTACACAACCGTGCTTGCCTGGTCGCCGACCGAGGTGTCCTCAGAATAAAGCCTGATGACCTTACCTGTTGTGATGACATGGCGTTTCTCCATCGATATTCCATGTTGATATTGCTTCCAATCCAAAAGACCAATCGTAGCTGGAACAGTCACAAAAATCATCAGCCACATAATCATCACAATTCCATGCATGGGCTTTCCATCACGAGTCGCAAGTACGACAAAAACTATCAGAAGAGCCAGCATGAAGCCGGTAATAGCCATCCAAAAGATGAAGGAGTTCTTTGCCAGATGTGGAAGAGGAGTTGCTTGAATCGTACGTTTCTTCAAAAAATACTCGGAATCATTGATTGAGTGATCACCACGAGGGTTGCGAATCACGTCCCGGCAAATTGGTGAGGTTGGTTTGCAGCAAACCGGTGGGTGTCATGATGAAAATATCGGTGTTGCCCTCGCGTGCTGAACTGAAGGCAATCCACTGCCCGTCAGGCGACCAGGCGGGGTGTTCCTCCTGGAAATTATTAGGGGTCAACAGGGTGGCTTTTCCACCGCGCGACGCGAACTCAACGCTGTAAATTTGCCGGGCATTGCCGTTCACCCGGGTGTAAGCAATAAATTTCCCATCCGGTGAAAATTCTGGATATTGCGTTTCGCCCAGTCTGCCGAAAAAGGTGGTGGGGTCAAACTGTTCAGGGTTGGCGTAATTCAACTTCTGATTGCGCAAAAAGAAATAGCTGTGTCCCTGCGCCGTGATGGTGTAGAGCAGCCACTCCATGTCTGCCGACCAGGTGGGTTGTGACTCATCAAAGTCAATGCTCAAGCGTTTGGGCTCGCCGCCGTCCGGCCGCGCCAGGTAAATTTGATGCACATCCACAAAGCGCCCCCTGTTGACAAAGGCAATGCGTTTGCCGTCCGGCAACCAGGCCGGGTCGCTGTCATCGCCTTTCATGCGCGTCAGGTTCACCGGGGGCTGCCCCTCATGCGCCAGGTTCAGCAGGAAGACCTCTTTGCCATTCTCTTTTACTTTCAAATCATTCATCACGAACAACAGGCGCTTGCCGTCTGGCGAGAGCACCGGCTGGGTTTTATCACCTTCGCCGTGGGTCAACTGCACCGGGTCGGCGGTCACAAACACCCCTTCGTCATTCAAAGCCACTTTCATTGCCCACACTTGCAGCGTTTTACCGTCCTCGCGGTCGCTGACGAACACCAGCGGCCGCCCGTCGCCAATCCATTTTGGCGCTTTGGTCGGCTCAAGCGTGGCGGGAACATCCGTCGGCTCTGCGGTGGGGGGGGCAATTTCAGCAGCAGTCTGGGTAACCTCCAGGGTTTGCATCACACTGCCCATCAGCGTTTCAGCCGCCTCAGGCGAAATCTCTGCTTCGGCGGTCGCAGCCACAGGGGTTTCCTGCGCCGGTTTATCTCGCAGCAGGAAAAAAGCCGCCGCGCCCCCGCCCAGCACCGCCATTCCAATCAACGCAATCGCGATCATTCCCCACACGGGAAATTTCTGCTGCCTGGCCGCGGCGTGCACCGTGGCAGGCGCTGGTGTAGTTTGCTGCGCCAGGTAAGCCGGGTCGCGCACGGCCTGCACAAGGTCTTGCACGCTTTCAAAACGGTCTTCCGGCCGAATGGATAGGGCAATATCCAGGCTGCGCTGCAAGTGCAATGGAGCATCTTTGCGCAGCAGGTTCATGGGAGTCAGCACCGCCTGCTGTGTGGCGCGCTGCACGCTGTCAGCCGGGCGCTGCCCGGTCAGCAGGGTGTAGATGGTGGCTGCCAGGGCATATTGATCGGTGTAGGGGCCTGTGCGTCCCGCCCCGTACTGCTCGGGCGGGGCGAAACCGGGGGTGTAACCCCAGGCGCCGGTGGCGGTGACCTGTGTGCTTTCAGCAGCTTTGGCAATGCCAAAATCCACCAACACGGCTTCGCCCTTTTCGTTTAATTTAATGTTTGCGGGCTTAATATCGCGGTGAATCACCGGCGGCTGCTGCGAGTGCAGGTAAACCAGCGCCGAACCGATTTGCGCCACCCAGTTGAGCACATTCTCCAGCGGCTGCGGACCTTCTCTTTGCAAAATGCTTTCCAGGTCGTCGCCCGGGATGTAATCCATCACCAGGTACTGGTCGCCTTCGAGCACAAAATAGTCAATCACCCGCGGCAGGTTGGGGTGGCGCAGACTGGCCAGCAGCCGTGCTTCACGCATAAACTGCTGAGTTGCCTGGTCGTTCAGGGTATGGTTGCATTTCACCGCAACTTGCTGGTCCAGGGCTGCATCATGCGCCAGGTAAACGGCCCCCATACCGCCCTTCCCCAGCGGTCGAATGATGCGGTAACGATCGCGCAATATCGTGTCAGGCGCCAGGTCTTCCATATACAATCATTCTCCTGGAATTGATTATATAAGAAACGGGATCATTTTCATATCAATTTTGAATTAACGTGAGGACAGTTCGGGATAGTTAAGGTGTCACTGCAAGTGAGCGCACCGAGCGAAGCCATCTCAATTTTTTTTGTTTACGATGAGATTGCTTCGTTGGTTGAAATGTTAAAAACACAATTTCAACCATCTCGCAAAGACAAATCACCAACTCCCGAATTGACGTTAATCAAAAAACATCCGGGGTCTTGCGACCCCGGATGCCTGTGCAAACATTTACAAGCTATCGGTTTAGTACATGTCCATGCCGGGCTGCGGAGCCGGGGCTGCTTTGGGCTCTTCGGGCACGTCAGTGATCAGAGCTTCGGTGGTCAGGATCATGGCAGCGATGGAAGCTGCATTTTCCACGGCGCCGCGGGTCACTTTGGCAGGATCGATGACGCCGCCTTTGACCATGTCAATATAGTCGTCGCGCAGCACATCGTAACCAACTTTGACGCTCTTCTCACGTTTCTGAGCCTGGCGTACGTTCTCCACCACAACCGAGCCTTCTTTACCGGCATTTTCGGCAATGCGGCGCATGGGAACTTCGAGGGCTTTGCGCATGATGTTGACGCCGGTCTGCTCGTCATCCACGGGCATTTTCACGCCATCCAGAGCTTCCAGGCAGTTCACCAGGGCAACGCCGCCGCCGGGGACGATACCTTCTTCAACCGCCGCGCGGGTGGCTGACAGGGCATCTTCCACACGATGTTTCTTTTCTTTCAGTTCGGTCTCGGTGGCAGCGCCAACACGGATGATGGCTACACCGCCGGACAGTTTGGCAAGACGCTCTTGCAGTTTCTCTCGGTCATAATCGCTGGTGCTCTTGTCGATTTCAATGCGGATCTGTTCGATACGGCCTTTGATCTCAGCTTCGTTGCCTTTGCCGCCCACGATGGTGGTGTTATCTTTGTCAGACACAATTTTTTCACAACGACCCAGGTCATCCAGGGTGGCGGTTTCCAGCTTGCGGCCGGTTTCTTCAGAGATAACCTGCGCGCCGGTCAGGACAGCGATATCTTGCAGCATGGCTTTGCGGCGGTCGCCAAAACCGGGGGCTTTGACGGCCAGAACGTTGAGCATGCCGCGCAGTTTGTTCAACACCAGGGTGGCCAGGGCTTCGCCGTCAACATCTTCAGCAATGATGACCAGTTCGCGTTTGCCAATCTGCACCAATTTCTCCAGCAGAGGAACAATATCGGAAGCAGCCGAGATTTTCTTGTCGTAGATCAACAGATAAGGTTCGGCGATCACGGCTTCCATGTGCTCGGGATCATTGACGAAATACGGCGAGATGTAACCGCGGTCAAACTGCATACCTTCGACGTATTCCTGTTCGAATTCAAGACCTTTGGATTCTTCCACGGTGATGACGCCGTCTTTTCCAACTTTGTCCATCACTTCGGCAATCAGTTCACCAATGGTGCGGTCCTGGGCTGAAATGGTGGCCACATTGGCGATGTCTTCTTTGGTGGTCAGTTCAATGGCCTGTTTTTTAATATTTTCAGAAATGACTTTGGTGGCTGCTTCGATGCCGCGTTTGAGCAGCATGGGGTTGGCTCCAGCCGCCAGGGTTTTCAAACCTTCGGTCACCACAGCGTGCGCCAGCACGGTTGAGGTGGTGGTGCCGTCGCCGGCGATGTCGTTGGTTTTGGTCGCAGCTTCTTTCAAAAGCTGGGCGCCCATGTTCTCAAAGGGGTCTTTCAGTTCAATTTCTTTCGCCACGGTCACGCCGTCATGGGTGATGGTGGGGGAACCAAATTTGCGGTCGAGGGCAACATTGCGGCCCTTCGGCCCCAGGGTGGTGGCAACAGCGTTGGCCAGAACATCAATACCAACTTTTAACTTTCGCCGCGCTTCTTCAGAAAAAACCAGTTGTTTGGCTGCCATAGGTTTATTTACTCCTTATTCTCTTATCAATGAAATAAAATAATTATCCAACCAGAATGGCGAGGACATCACTCTCGCGCAGGATCAACAATTTTTTGCCGTCCATTTTAATTTCGGTGCCGGAATATTTTGCAAACAGCACTATGTCGTTTACTTTCAAATCCATTGGAATATATTTTCCATTGTCGTCGCGTTCACCGGGACCCACGGCCAGCACAACACCTTTTTGAGGTTTTTCTTTTGCGGTTTCGGGGAGAACAATACCACCAGCGGTGATTTCTTCTTGTTCTACCGGTTCAACCACCACGCGTGCCCCTAAGGGTTTTAAATTGAGAGCCATACATTCCTCCAATTTTGATTGAATGGTTTTTATTTTTGGATTCTCTGGGATTAGCACTCGCAATACCAGAGTGCTAAAAGCATAGGAATAATAACTATTTTTGTGTCAAAAGTCAAGGGAGATTAATAGTCTCTTATAAATCTCTGATATTTGCCTGGATCATTTCGTACGGGTATACCCGAATGACTGGCAAATGGCTTCACTGGATTCCACCACCGACATGGCTATCGGTTCATTGGAATACACAGCCCGCACTTCCCCCATCACTTTAAGGGCTTCTTCACAATAATTATTATAGGGCCGGTGCAGAGCCGACAGCACCGAACCGTAGGTGTAATAATACACCACTGTGCTGTCGGTGAGCGGCATGCCTTCAATCACTATGGGAGCTTCTGTTTCCGAGTCACACTGACGCACTTCACAGCTTTCTTCAGCCGTGCAGCCGTAAATGGCACATTTTAACGCCATGATGGCGCCTTCATAGTTGCGCGCGCGGAAATAGATGATGCCCAGGGCGCCGTACACATCAGGATTATCGGGATTGTAGTCCAGGGCTTTTTCCACGTTGCGCGAAGCAATGAAGAACTCACCCATCTGTGAATAGGTTTTTCCAATGGCAATGTAAGGGATGGGGTCTTTCACCTCCAATTGCTCATTAATTGTCACCGCCTTGGCGTAATACTCAAGAGCAAGGTCATACTGTTTCAAATGCCGATAATTGGCGCCGACGTAAACATACAAAAAGGTCATATTCGGCGTAATTTCAATGGCTTTTTTGTAATATTGAATGGCATCACCGTAATAACCCAGTGCTTCACGCACCTGCGCATAAATCCGGTTAACATCCATCAAACTATCATCACGTTCCAGGGCCTGGCGGGCATATTCTTCTGCCTGCACAAATTTCAGTTCGTCAATCAAGATTTCCGCATAGTAGGCCAGGGCGAGCGTGTTCTGGTTGTCAATTTGCAGCGCGCGCACGGCTTCCTGCTCGGCTTCGTTCAACAGGTTTACCGCTCTATCCCCCGCCAGCGCATTGCTGGCGCTCCAGTCCAGCAAAAAGGCGCGAATGGCGTGCACGTTGCTGTTATCAGCAGCAAGCTCAACAGCTTTGTCAATTGACGCCATAGCTTCTTCCAGGCGGGCCGCTTTTTGCGCATCGGTGGTTAGAATGCTGGAAGAATACCCCTGGATACGCGCCAGTTCATACCACAATTCTGCATTGCCCGGGTCCAGTTGCACCGCCTGTTGATAAGCAATGATGGCTTTCGGCAAGTCGCCTGCCTGGAAATGCGTTTGCCCTTCCAGGGCATAAGAAGCCGAGGTGCGGGTTGGAATCAGGGTCGGCAAAAACGGCGATCTGATTTGCTCGGTCTGCACAGATCGCAGCAAAAAGAGGGCTGCGATCATCAGTCCAAGTAATACTAACGCTCGGTTTGGGTTGGTTTTGTTTACGTTGGAGCGAAAAGTGGGTTGACGGCCAGAAAGATTAAGATCCATTTTTATTCAACGGTCGGGGTTTCTTCCAAAGCGGCATCATCAGTGTCAGCCGCTTCTTCATCCACAACCGGTGTGTTTTCCATTTCTTCCACATCGCCTTCCAGGTCTTCAGCACCTTCCACGGTGGGAGTGGTCAACTGCAAACCCGAAGGTGTTTTCATCACAGTCTTGCAAAGGTTGATGATTTCTTCAGCATTATACATGGAGATTTCATCATTCGGCACACCCAGTTGCACCGCCTGCGAAATTTGCAGCGCCTCACCGCAATCAGCGGTGCGCGCCAGTGCAAGACCATACGAATAGAAGTATTCCGCCACCCTGCCGTAATCCAACGGTAACCCCTCCACCACGGCGCCCTCTTCGGTCGTTCCGCCGCGCACCGCCAGCTTCAATGAATTCACCGCTTCCGGGTACTGCCGGTTGCGGTAATACATGCTGCCCAGGTTGCCATGCATATACGCATCTTCCGGCGTATCTTTGACCGCCTGTTGAGCATACTGGATGGCTTTGGCATATTCACCCACCGTGGCATAGGTTCGTGAAATCAAAGTGTCGGGCATCGGATCAGCCGGGTTGAGGGCGTTGGCGCGGTTGAATTCTTCGATGGCTTTTTCATACAGTTCCAAAGCGCGGTAGTTGCGTCCCAGCGCAAGGTGCAAATCGGCGATATTGGTGTTCTGGGCTACGGCGGCTTCAAATTCCTGGGCGGCTTCTTCATAATTCGCGGTAATCTCCAGAACCGTGCCGCGCGCCCGGTGCGTTTCCATCAAGTTCGGATTTAACTCGATGGCTTTTCGCGAGGCTTGCACCGCCTTGTCGAGAGACCCCAGGTCGCCCTGACCGTCTTGCACCTGCAGCGCAGTAATCTCAGCCAGGCAGGCGTAAGCGGTGGCATTGTTGGGTTCCAGCTCAATCGCCCGGTTTAGCGACCCAATTCCTTCCAGGTATTCACCATTAAGGCCGCGCGCCCAGCCCAGCATGGCGTGTGCCATGGAATTGTTTGAATTTAGCAACAGCGAGTTTTCGGCACTGATGATGGCACCCTCATAATCACCGGAGTAGATTTGCAAACGCGACAGGGTGACAAAATTGGATGAATTTTTCGGATCGGCCTGGATGGCCTGCTGGTAAGCCTGAATAGCCGGGGAAATTTTCCCCTGTGACATCAAGCTCTCGGCATCGGCAATATACGATTCGGGCGAACGGGTTGCAGTGGGGGTGGGCACAAACAACGGCGGCGTAACCGGCACAATCACCTGGTTGACGTAAACCGCCGCTCCCACCATCACAAACAAAAAGATCACCCGCCACGGATTTGAACGATGGCGGCGAGATTGCATGTTGAATTTGCTGCCCTTTAAATACATAATTTCATCTTACCATTCACTTAAATCTCCCGTCAAGATTTGCTGGAGGGCGGGCGAAAACTCTTATATAAAGTTAATCAACCTCAACAGCAGCGCTTTACACAGAGCTTTCTTCATAATAGAATGTTTTTATGAACTTTGATGTCTTTACCATCTTCCCTGAAATGTTTACCCCCTATCTTGAATTCAGCATATTGCAGCGGGCGGCGCAGGCGGGTTTAATCCATGTTGAACTGCACGACATTCGCAACTGGGCTGCTGATAAGCACCATACCACCGATGACACACCCTACGGCGGTGGAGGCGGCATGGTGATGAAACCCGAACCCATTTTTGCCGCTGTTGAAAGCGTTTTGGGAGCCCCTCCCTGCTGCCCGGTCATCCTGCTCACCCCGCAGGGACGCACATTCAACCAGTCAGTGGCGCGCGAGCTGTCTGCTCACCCACACCTGGCTTTTCTATGCGGACGCTATGAAGGCGTCGATGAGCGGGTGCGCCAGCACCTGGTGACCGATGAAATTTCGCTGGGCGATTTTGTGGTAACCGGTGGCGAACTGCCCACGTTGATCATCCTGGATGCCATCAGCCGCCTCATCCCGGGTGTGCTGGGAGACCCCGACGGCGCCGAAGACGATTCGCACGCCAGCGGGCTGCTGGAATACCCGCATTACACCCGCCCGGTGGCTTTTCGCGACTGGCAGGTTCCCGATGTGCTGCTTTCGGGCAACCATGCCGAAATTGCCCGTTGGCGCCGCCAGCAATCGCTGCGCCGCACAGCCATGCGCCGTCCTGACATGCTGACCAATTTCCCGCTCACCAAAGCTGACCTTGCCTTTCTCAATCAGCTTCAAAAAGAAACCGATGACCCAAACAACGAAAGTGATGAATGATGGATCATATTCCTCCCGTACAATCTTTGTTCAACCTGCAAGGAAAAGTGGCAGTAATTACCGGCAGCGGCAGCGGCATGGGCGGGCGCATTGCGCAACGCTTTGCCGAAGCCGGAGCCGATGTAGTTCTTCACTACCATCAAAGCGCTGAAGGCGCACAAAAAACAGCCGATGCCATTGGCAAAACAGGCCGACAGGCACTGGTGCTGCAGGCCGATCTATCGCAAGCCGGGCAGGCCGAACAATTCATTCAACAAATCTTTCAACGGTTTGGCCGGCTCGATGTGCTGGTCAACAATGCCGGCATCTACCCGGTGACGCCGCTGGTTGATTTGCAGCCTGATGAATGGCAGCGCGTGATCGACGCCAACCTGACCAGCGCCTATCTCTGCACGCGCCTGGCTGCCCGCGAATTGATTGCACGCGCCCAGACCGGTGCCATAATCAACATTGCTTCCATCGAAGCCACCAACCCCGCGCCTGGACATGCCCATTACTGCGCCGCCAAAGCCGGCCTGGTCATGTTCACCCGCAGCGTTGCACCGGAACTGGGCAAACACGGCATCCGCATCAACTGCATCTCACCGGGCCTAATCAACAAACCTGGGCTGGCGCAATCATGGCCCGACGGGGTGAACCGCTGGCTGAAAGCCGCCCCCTTGCAGCGCCTGGGCGAACCGGAAGACGTGGCTGACGCCTGTCTGTTCTTTGCATCACCCGCTTCGCGCTGGGTCACCGGCGCCGAACTGGTGGTGGATGGCGGCATTTTATCCTGCCAGGTTTATTAATTTCACTGAAAGGGATCAAA
>CAZOKH010000012.1:0-45495 GCA_964580315.1 uncultured Anaerolineaceae bacterium
AATCCGACATCCAAAGCTGAGTTAAATCCGGCTTCAATCCGTTTGGAAAAATCCATTTTTTCACCTTTTTCAAGAGAAGGTACAAAACGCACGGGGAATGTCTCTTGCAATGACCGGCTGTTAATCCCTGAACTATATGGAGGGGGAGCAGTAGCTAATAGAAAAATATCGCCTTCTTCAATTTGAATGTCTCCCTTGAATGAAGCAGCAGATAGAATCATTCCTCCAACTGCCTGTTCGCCAAAACGGGTGTACATTTCCTTTGTGTAAGGTAACCATTTGACGCCTGAATAATCTGAACGGCAGGATGTTCTTGCCCAAACATGTGGTTGAAAGGGTAATGCATCTGATTTTCTTTCACTCAAGAAAGGTGCATAATCCTTATAAGTTGTCAAGGGAACTTGATCACGAAATTCATTAACACTTTGCGGTTTGCGTTTCCCCATAATTGCTTGACCGATTTTGCTATCATAGACTAAATCAATCTGTTCCAGCAATAATCGGTTTTGTATTTCCATGAATTCTTCCATGGAAAGATCCAAAAATCCCCAATGGCGTGACCAAATTTCTTCTTTACGGCCCTGTTTGAATAGTTCAAGCGTTGATATCATCTCTTCCCTCCACATTTTTTTTGGCTTGAATAATGAGCGGCTTCGGAATCCAAAAGTAGCGTGAATTCATCGTTGTGATTTCGATTTCGCCAAAACCAGCTTTTTCCAGCTGTTTTTTCCATTGCTGCATGGTGTAAATATTCGGGAGCGCAGAAAGCTCGGCCTGAGCACGTGAATAGCTTTCGACAATTGAAAAATAGATCAGAGTAAATAATCCAATGATCCATCTGATCACGGGGTTCGACCAATTGTCTGCCCCTCCAACATCGGCAAGTAATAAATTGCCGCGATTTTTTAAAACGCGGTGCATTTCAGCCAGCATTATGGGAGGATTCATGTGGTGGGTTGCCAGTCCACAGATCAGCCAATTAAAACTATTGGATGCAAAAGGCATTTGCATTGCATTGGCATTAACAAGAGCTGGCAAATTTTTAATGGATTGGGATTTAAAATTTGTGACGCCGTGTTTGAGCATACCACGGGTTAAATCCAGCCCAACGATCTGCGGCGGCGATTCATGTTTGTTAATTATGCTTCGTGGGATAACACATGTTCCGGTTGCAACATCCAAAACAATCTCATCGGGATTGGGGGTGAAATGCTTTAGCAAAGACTCGACAAATTCACCATAACAATTTCCCCAGAATCGCTTTAGTTCACCATCCACTTTTGTTTCATAATTGGGTGCCATTTCCTGGAAAGCTTCTGTGACGAATTTCTCTGTCGATTTCATTGAATACCTCTTTGCGCATTATTTTTGGCACAGCAACCAGAATCAGAGATACCATTTCTGTGGTATGGATTTTTTTATATGAGTTGATTAACTTTAAACAACAAGGATAAATATGGAATGGGAAATAAAAAACACTAATGAAAAAAACAACGATAAATAAAAGCCATCCTCATTGTGAGGATGGCTTTTATTTTACACGTAAAAAACGCGTTAATCAACTACTTTTTCTTCAAGATGATGCGCGCATCAACAACTTTCAAGCCTTGCCCATTTTCGTAAACAAGCACCGGGTTAGCATCCGATTCGCTAATCTCGTCAGCCAGATCAAGCACCATGTTTGAGTACTGGCAAATTGTTTTGGCAAGCGCTTCGCGATCACGTGGTTTTTCACCACGCGCACCAGCCAAAATGGGAGCGCCGCGAATTTCACTGATCATTCTGGTTGCCTGATTAGACGAAACCGGCGTGACGCGGAATGTGACATCTTTTAGCACTTCGACAAAAATACCGCCAAGACCAAACATCATGGTGGGGCCAAAGGTGGCGTCGTTTACCGAGCCTAAAATAACCTCTGTTCCCCAGGGGGCCATTTCTTGAATGACAATACCATGAATGTTGGCATTGGCTTTGTAGGCTTTTGAATTGGCCATAATAGTCTTAAATGCTTCGCGAACACCTTGTTCGTCTTTTACATTGACCTTAACGCCGCCGGCATCGGATTTGTGCAGAATGTCAGGCGATACCACTTTCATAACAACCGGGTAGCCGATTTTCTGCGCCAGTTCTACGGCCTGGTCTTCCGTTTTTGCCAGGTAATTCTGCGTGATGGGCAAACCGTACGCCGCAAAGACCTGTTTAGCTTCCACTTCAGTCAATGAATCGCGTCCATCAGCGCGCGCGTCAGCGATAATTTTTAGGGCTTTCTCACGGTCAACGCCGTCGTAAACAACTTCTTTGTCATTGAGCATTTCCTGAACGCGAGCATATTCACGCAGGGCTGCCATGGCGTTGATGGCTGTGTCGGGAGCGGCGTAGGCGGGGATGCCGTGTTCTACCAGCCATTTCATGGCATTGTCAGATTTTTCACCGCCAACATACGACACTGTGATAGGTTTGTCTTTGATACCCGATTCAAGCACAGCCTGATGAATACCTTCAGCAATTTCTTGTGGATTGCTGACGGCAGTTTCGCAATAGAGCACAACCAGTCCGTCTACCCAGGGATGCGTCATGGAATAGCGCACTGCATCAACATACCATTCCGTGCCAGCCTGCCCGGTAATATCCACGGGATTTTTTGCGGAACCAAAATCGGGCATGTGTTTCTTTAATTCAGTCTGCACATCTTCGGGGGCAAAGGTAAGCGGAATTCCATAGCGTTCAGCGGCGTCAGTTGCCAAAACACCAACCCCACCGCCGTTTGTAATAATTAGTAGATGATCACCTTTTAAGGAGGGCTGAAGAGACAGGGCAAGCGTGCGGTCAAAAAGGTTATCCAAATCGGTGGCCTGCACGACACCTGCTTGTTGGAAAGCCGAGCCATAAACCTTGGCTGCGCCAGCAAGCGACCCCGTATGTGAAGCCGCAGCCGCAGCGCCGTGTGCAGAAACGCCAGCCTTCAATGCAATAATCGGTTTTTTGGCCTTTTTGCATACATCGATAAAGGAACGTCCGTTCTTGAATCCTTCGACATATAAGGAAATGCAGAAGGTCTGATCATCTTTATTTAACCATTCGATTGTATCTGCAATGTCAATGTCTGACATATTGCCGATGGAGACCAATTTGTCGAAGCCAACACCACGGGTATATGAAGCTGCATCCAGCGCAATTAACAATGCACCGCTTTGCGAAACCAACGCTGCTTTTCCATTGAAGGGAAGGAAGGGGGCAAATGAGGCGTTCATTTTTCCCGAGTTGGATAAGACGCCCACAATGTTCGGCCCCAAAACGCGCATTCCATAACGATTTGCGGTTTCAACAATTTGATCTTCCAATTCGTGGTTGCCAACTTCGCCAAAACCTGAAGTGATAACAATAAATCCTTTAACGCCTTTCTTACCGCACTGTTCAGTAATGCCCAAAACCGTTTTGGCCGGTGTGGTAATTACAGCAGCATCAATTGAACCTGGGACCTCGTCGATGCTGGGGTAGCATTTCAATCCCAAAATTTCTGTCGCGGTAGGGTTGATGGGATATACTTTGCCTTCGTATTTGCTATCGATGAGATTTTTTACAACTGTGTAGCCAATTTTTCCGGGTGTTGCTGAAGCTCCCACCACAGCGATTGATTGGGGTTGGAAAATGCTATCCAGAATCTTGGTCTTGTCCACTTTGTTCCTCCTCAAAAAACATATATTTATTTCAAAAGAATACCATGTTTATTACATGAAAAACCTTAACATATCTATTTTACGCATTTTTTTTCATACAAAAGTACTAATTAACCGGGATATTTATCACTATCCTGGTAAAGTTTTTTTTCGCAACAACCCTTTTTTTTCTGGGCATCATTCGGGTTGAATCTCGACAATGCCCCCCATCCTGTTTTTTGTGATTTTCCAAACAGACCCAACAGCCATTTTTTGGAATTCGGAAAAATCTGTTGTGGAATACTCAAACAGACCGTCTTGATCACTAAAAACAATGATGTATTCTTCGTCTTGGCCGCCGATTCTTTGATCACTTTCCAATACAGGTTCAGGCCATTGGGGTTCAAGGTCGCTGCCCTCGGCGACCATTGTCTCGATAATTGTCCAGTCTTCAACAATAAAATCGCAGTAGTCTTCATAGACGTGGTACTCGCAATCCTGAACAACTTCGGCGACACCATTACCACGATCTACTGTGTATGGTTCTCCACATTCTTCCACTGCATTGGGGGCAGGTTCATCCTGCGTGTGATGTTCACGCGATTCGCACGATTCGATTTGTGCATCATACGGAATGTTTTCTCGCCAGTCAGACTTTTCGACGGGACCAATTTCTTCGATATTGATTGAACGCGACCAACTGACAGAATTTACAGTTGCGGTTTCGCTTCCCTTTGGTGAAAATGCAAAAAATAACAATCCGCAAAGAGCAATCAGTATTACGGCTGCGATACCGATTGGCATCCAGTTTACTTTTTTGGCAGCAATTTCTTGTTTGGGTTTTTCTTTATGCGTTAAGCTGGCGCCACAACCTGAACAGTTTAGTGCCGATGCCGGGTTGACCGTCCCGCATGCCGGACAGGTGATCGTTTTCGCTTCATTGTCTTTCGCAAAGGTGCCTAAAACTTTTCCTGCTTCACGCGCCTTTCCTTCTTTCAGATCTGCGCCACAATTAACACAGACTTTTGCCGAGGCAGGGTTTCGTGCGCCGCAAAATGCACAATGAATATCGGGGCCTTGTTCTGCTGCCGCAATTTTTTCTTTTTCGGTGATTAATTCTTGTTGGGTTTTTTGTTTAAATTCAACATTATCGGGCTGCGGTGCACCGCAACCGCTGCATTTTTTTGCTAACCCCGGATTGTTCGTTTGACAGTTTGGACAGGTCCAATATAATTCTGTGTAACCCAGTTGTTTTTTTGCCATGGCTTATTCTCCTGCTAACACACTCCTTGAATACTTAATTATTTTAACAGTAATTTAAAAAAATAAAAAAGCTCAGACAACACTGTCTGAGCTTTTTTGATCGGATTTTAGGCTGCTGAAGCCTTTCCACGGGAGAACCATGTTTTCCATTCCTGGTTTTCCCAGACCACCAGCAAGGGGGCGGCTGTGAAAATGGATGAATAGGTACCTGAAAGCATGCCAACCAAAAGGATGATGGCAAATTCTCTCAGGGTGACGCCGCCAAACAAAGCCAATGCAAGCAACATAAATTCAGAGGTCATCAACTGGGTATTAATGGAGCGCCCAAGGGTTTGAACAATGGAATGATTGGCGAGTTGTTCAAAACTGATTTTTCGCAGAATTCCTCTGTTTTCTCGAATGCGGTCAAACACCACGATTTTATCTTGAACCGAAAAGCCGATGACAGTCAGCAATGCGGTTAGCGACATCGTGTCAAATTGCCATCCCAAGAACTTGCCCCCCAGGGCAGATATGCTGAGGACAATGAGAACATCGTGGATCATGGCTATAATGGCGCATACGCCATATCGGAAAGCATTCGGGATGCCCCGGAAAGCAATCGTAATGTAGATGATGACACCCAACGCGGCAACGGCAACAGCTCCAAAAGCCCTGCTGGTGACTTCTTTTCCAATCACAGGTCCAACGCTGTCGAATTGTAGAACTGTGATTTCGTCGTCAAAATACTCTTCCATCGTGGAGACGATTTTGGTGCGGATATCTTCATCGAGATATTGTGAGCGAATGATCAAAACATCGGTGCCGGTGGTTTGAACCTGCGAATCGGTAATTCCCAACTCGTTGTAGAGCTTTACAACATCGGCAGGTTGAGGAGCGGTGCCTGAACTAAAACGCACTTCCAGCATGCTTCCGCCGGTGAAATCGATTGACATGGGCATATACCCAAGGAAAAGGAGAACTATACCGGGGATAATGATCAACAGTGAGAGTGCAAAGAAAATGTAGCGTTTACCAAGAATATCTATCATGGCTATTTCCTTTTTTAGATCCCGAACCATTTCAAATGGTTTTCGGGAGCTTTAAAGAACCCCATCGCGAGGCTTAATAACGTCCTCGTTACAACAATAGCGCAGAAAAGGCTAACAGCGACACCGATGGCAAGCGTCAATGCAAATCCCTTTACCGTGCTGGCGCCGTAAGCTGATCCGAACCAGAAAAGAATGCCGCTGGTGATCAGAGTGGCAAAGTTGGAATCGCGAATGGATGACCAGGCTCGTTTCCAACTTAATTCTACTGCTTGAAGCAAATTGCGCCCGCTTCGAAGCTCTTCTTTCAAGCGTTCAAAAATCAGGATATTTGCGTCCAGAGCGCCGCCTGTACTGAGCAAAACACCCGCGATACCCGGCAGAGTAAGGGTAACGGGGATAAGTTTGAAGAGAGCTAATGTGATCAGTCCATAAGTGACAATGGAGAGGATGGCAATGAAACCGGGCAGGCGATAATAAATAGTCATGAACAATGCGACAATGATAACGCCAATGATCCCAGCGGTGATACTTTTCTGAAGGCTGTCCTGGCCCAGCGTGGGTCCGATAACCCGACTCTCGACAACTTTGAAGGGGATGGGCAGTGAACCGTAGCGTAGTTGAACTGCCAGGTTGTTGGCGCTTTCAAAAGTGAAATTGCCCGTGATAATTCCTGCGCCATCGGTGATCGGATTTTCAATGGTGGGAGTTGATATGATTTTCTTGTCCAAAACAATGGCAAGAACTTTACCAACATTAGCGGTGGTGTATTCCTTGAAAACTTTTGCGCCCTCGTCTTTAAGTTCAAATTGGACAACATATTGACCAATTTGATCCTGGGTGACGTTGATCGTTTTTAATTGATCGCCAGTCATCACAGTGTGCCAGATTTTACCGGTCAAGTTTTCTTGATCCGTTAATGCTGATTCAGTTGCAGACTCAGTTGGCACAGCCGGTTCTGTTGTTGCGGCGGTTTCTGTTGCGTCTGATGCTGCCTGCCCGACATCCGTAAGAATGGATGTGCCGGGAGCTAAAACAGTGTCACCCATGTCAACAAATTCCAATTGACCGGTTTCTTTTAGTACTGCGATCACTTCTTCAGTATTTGTCAAACCGGGGAATTCGCCCACAATGCGGCGATTGCCGGCAACCTGGAAGACAACTTCGCTCACACCCAACCCATTGGATCGATTTTCCAGAATGGTTTGAGCGTTTTGCAGATCTTCAGTGTTGACATCTGTGCCTGCGGGTAAATCAGCCTCAAGAAGGACTTGCATACCTCCCTGAAGGTCTAATCCCAAAACGGTATCCAGACTGCGGCTGAAATCTCCGATCTTAATTCCCGGATTATTGGGGAGATTAACCCAAATCACCAGTGCGAGCAGAACTAGGATGATAAAGATTCTGACTACGTTTTTGTTCATGAGTTCATTGGCCTCCGCACAAACAAATGCCAGCCAAATTCATTGGCAGGCGTAATGCGTGAAATTATACCGCAATTGATATTGTTTATTAATCTGAGAATGAAATTTCGCGCGTTTGATTGAAATCTGGTATGGGGAAGTTCACTGTCATGCGACGTGCCAGATCGCGTTCTTTTGAAATAACTCGCAGAACTACAACGCTAATGTCATCAACCGGTTGATGATTATCAAGGCTGAGCGCATCTGCCAAAATGGTATCCGCAATTTCCTGGCAAGTTGGGTCTTGTTCTTCCAGTAAAGATTTTAATAACGTGCGGACATCCATTTGCATTCCATTTGAGCGGCCAGCATTCATCAGACCATCGGTGTACATTAAAACAGTCATGCCGGTTTCAATCGGAATCTCGGATATCGATGGGCGAATATTTGGAGCTGATCCGATTGGTTCGGGGGAGCCGTGTAATACTTGCACCGATTCGCGGCGTGCGATCAGAATGGGCATGGGGTTATTGCGGGCAAGAATGATGGTTCCGGTTGGAAAATCAACGGTCATTATGTTTAGAAATGCGGCAACAGCCCCCTTTTTTTCGGTGTACAGGTAATCGGATGCGGCCTGTGCGGATGCGCCTTCCCGAACACCTTCTGCCAGCAAGCTGATTGCCTTTCGAACCACCATGTTGGAAATTTGTTTGGCTTCTTTGCCAGATGATTGGCTGTCGGCCAGCACAACCGAGATACCGCCTCCCGGGCGCTCAACTGTTTCCAATGTATCGCCGCTTTCAGGGGAGTTGTATTGATTTATTTTCGCAACAGCAATTTGAATCTCCATGCATATATTTTAATACAAAAGTGATTGCGTTGGAAATATTGGATTGTCCATGTTGGAAGAAATTGAAAAAAGCTCAACGAAAATTAACCTAAAAATAAAGATTGTGGTAAAATGCTTGTCACCGCGCCTCCATCGTCTAGGGGACCAGGACGCAGCCCTTTCAAGGCTAAAACCAGGGTTCGAATCCCTGTGGAGGCACAAAATACCCCCCCCGAATGGGGGGCTATTTTTTTGGATGAATTATTAATATGAATTCAGCTTTTTTATTTTCAACCTGTGGCAAGATTGCGTTTATTGTTCCCCTGAAAATGTGTTCGGCGGGTAAGGTTAAATCGGTGGCAAGCGTAATTATTTTATTTCCACCCATGCTTTCTCGAATTTCGGTGAGCAATTTTGTCAAACGATAGGGGGTGTCCATGAGAATAATTGGCAAATCTGCAGATTTGTTTCTTTGGAGAATCGTTTTTCTAGCGGGCGTTTCTCTGGGCAAAAAACCCAGGAATAAAAAGTTTTGAGGTGAAAAGTCGAGGACGGAGAGCAAAGCCATAAGCGACGAAGCCCCGGGAATTGGTATGACAGAAATTCCAAATTCAGCAGCCTGCTTAATCACCATGTGCCCGGGGTCGGCAAAAACCGGCGTCCCACAATCAGAGATCAAAGCGGCATCTTGTCCATTAAGCAAGTGTTGCACGATTAGAGGAGTTTGCTGTGCTTGATTATGCTCATTACATTCCAATAATTCTTTATCCAGGATATTTAGTTTTTTGAGTAACCGGCGGGCTTCTTTTATTTCTTCGCAAACAATTAGTGGAGCGTCAGTGAGTGTTTTTATTGCTCGCATGGTAATATCATCGGGGTTACCAATTGGAGTGGCAACGATAAAAAGTGTTCCCGGGTTTTTCATGTTCGATTCTCCTGTTGGCTTTATTCTAATGGAAAATTCACAATCATTTCACAATCTTGACAAAAAGGGATATTCTCTATTCTGGTATAATAACGGCCATGTCGAACAATGATATTGAAGAAACATTACCAATCGAAAGAGAACCTTCCGGTTCCGAGTCGTCAATAACTCAGCCGATCGAATCAAATCTCGATGAAACAACACCAGTAGGGCCTGCTCCAAAACCACAAAAACCACGCAGAGGTCTCTGGATTGCGTTAGGAATTTTGGGCGTATTGATATTGGGCGGTGTTGGAGGTTGGTTGGGTTATCAGGCAGCCATACAAATCAGGCTTCAAAAACAGACAAATCAAATTGCCATGGTTGCCACAACGCAATTCCAACTTGGTCTCGTTGATTTGGAAAATGGGCGTTACGATACGGCCAGGCAACGCTTTGAGTACATAATTCAACTGGACCCCAATTTTCCTGGTGCGGCTGAGAAATTGACCGAAGTTATGCTGGCTATGGCCAAACAAACCACACCGACGCCAGAACCCACGATGACTGTTCAACCAACCGCAGATATGCGCGGGGCGGAACAAATTTTCATGTCTGCTCAGCAGATGATGCGAGGCCAGGATTGGTATGGGGCAATTGATACACTTAATGCCCTGCGCTCTGAAGATGCGACTTATCGCGCTATTGAAGTGGATGGTATGTATTACATCAACCTGCGATTCCGCGGTATGGACAAGATCATCAACGAGGGAAATCTTGAAGGTGGAATGTACGATTTGGCCCTGGCAGAAAAATTTGCTCCATTGGACAAAGATGCTGACAGCTACCGTGCTTGGGCGAAAAGCTACCTCACCGGGGCAAGTTTCTGGGGTATTGACTGGGAAAAAGTTGTCAGCGCCTTCAGCCAGGTTTATACCTCATTGCCAAATTTGCGGGATGGGTCAGGTTATACAGCCGCTGAGCGTTTTCGGGTTGCATCCATAAAATATGGAGACCAATTAGCCGAAAAGGGTGAATACTGTATGGCGCGTGATCAATATCGCGCTGCCCTGGCAATGGGTGATGACAGTTCAATTGCACCGGCTGCAACAAGAGTGCAATTGGAATGTGAGCCGCCGACAAAAACTCCAAAACCCACTTCTGAAATTGAAGAAGAGACTCCTGTGCCTGATGAGCCCACTCCCACTGATGACACAGGAGATCCGGGTGATGGCACAGGCGAATAAATGATTTCTAATCTTTAACGAAAAAAGAGGCTGTCCTCATTTTTGGGGGGCAGCCTCATGATTTTTTAAACGGCTTTTGCAACAAGGTCATGGGGGAGAGCTTCAGTAATTTCCGTGTCGATTATTTTCCCAACCGGGTGGACGCCGTTCACGATAACAAGCCCATCGATTTCCGGCGCATCACGAAAACTTCGGCCGATGGTAATGCCATCGCCTGAACCCTCTATAAGGACTTGCATTCGTTTGCCAACCAGTTGAGTGTTTTTTTGTTGGGAAATTTCTTCCTGGAGAAGCATGAGTTTTTCCAACCGCTCTTCTTTTACGGTCTGGCTAATTGGGTCACCAAGGGATTCGCCAGGCGTTCCGACCTCGGGAGAGTAGGTAAAGGCTCCCAGGTGGTCAAAACGAATTTGACGTATGAAGTTCAGCAAAAATTGAAAATCAGATTCGGTTTCGCCGGGATGACCGACAATAAAAGTGCTGCGTATAGCCAATTCAGGTATTGCATCTCTAAGCTTCTGTATGGTTGCGATTGTCTGGTCAATGTTTTCTGGGCGCCGCATTAGTTTTAAAACCTGTGGCGAGGCATGTTGGAGGGGGAGATCTATGTATGGAAGAATTTGCCTGGATTTGCTTAGTATATTAATTAACCGGTCAGTGATTAATCCGGGGTACATATATAAGATTCGAATCCATGGAATTTGCCCGGCTTCATTTTGAAGTTGTTCGAGCAGGGTTGTTAGACCATCTTTCAGTTTCAGGTCTGATCCATAATCGGTAGTATCCTGGGCGATCAGGATCAATTCCTGAATTCCCTGATCCTGCAATATTTTTGCATCCCTGACAATTTGATCAATGGGGCGGCTGACCGTTTTGCCCTTTATCAGGGGGATTGCGCAATAAGCGCAGGTGTGGCGGCAACCATCGGCAATTTTTAGGTAAGCGCTGCCGCCCTGTATTGATGCACGAACAATTCCCTGATCGTCTGTCCCGATTGTTGGGGATGGCGGCAAATGGATGACTGCTTGTGAATTCTTCCTCTGTAATATTTTGTCTAAAAGGATAAGAATATCCATCCAGCGCCGAGTGCCAATAATTCCGTCAATTTGAGGAATTTGCTCGACCAATAACTGTGGGGAACGTTGCGAAAAGCATCCGGCGGCAATGAGAAATTGATTGGCGCGTTTTGTTTGCGCTAAATCTCTTAATACATCCAGACTTTCCTGACGCGCTTGTTCAATAAAACCGCAAGTGTTTACAATTAGAATATCAGCCTTTTTGATATTTTCTGTGGCCGAATGTCCTGCGCGATTTAGTATCACTGCAATTGATTCGGAATCAACCGTGTTTTTGGCACAGCCTAATGAGGCAATAAAGTATTTCATGAAAACCTTAATCAGGGGATAAAAGGGGTTACCGTTGCCGTTGGTACGGTTGGGGATGGTTGCAATGTCATGGTTGGCGCGACAGTTTGTGTTGCTGTTGCTGTAAAAATGGGAGTGGGTGTCTGCATTCCGTTTTTTGTGAAGTTTAATCCCATTGCCTGACCTACGACCCCAAGAATACCAAGATCAGTCTGATTGAAATAAACCTGTAAAGCTGCCGCATTCCCTGTAAGCAACTCAACTTGCTCATTGCCTGAGAAGGGATAAGCGTTGCCGGGAACAACCCTGCCGCGGTAAACTTCTTTGCCATCTGATATGATGCGCATCCAGGCTCTTTGATGGGCGACAATGTATATTTGTAGTGGAGCATTATCGATGACGGGGAAAGTCGCTGTGGCCATAACTACGTTCTCTCCTGATTCGACAACCTGGGTGCCGCTAACTTCCCTATCCGGGGAAACATACTCTGATTGGAGCGTGGCGGTGGCTGTTGCTAAATCGTCAGATGAATTTAATAGAATTTGAGAGATGGATGGCGCTGTTGGTTGGGCGTTTTCCCTCTTTGCGGCGGTAATTCTTGTTATTCCCCAGATCGATAACACCAGAAATAGAAAAATCACACCGCCGCCAACCAGGACATCGGGTGTTAACAACGATTTCCATTGAGGAAATTTTTGGGGTAACTTTTTGGGTTTCTCGTCTGATGGTTTTTGTTGTTCGGTAAGTTTTTGCATCCGATCAGCCTGCAACCCATCGGCGAAGCGCAACAAAATTGCTTCAGTGTCCATCTCGAGGAATCTGGCGTAGCTGCTTACCATACCGCGCCCCTGAACGGATGACGGCAAAAGGTCTATGCGGCCCTCTTCAATTCGTTGTAAAAAATGTGCGCGAATATGGGTGTGGCGTTCAACATCAGATAATGACAGCCCCAAGTTAACCCGCTGATCACGAATTTTTTGCCCAATTTCTACAAAAATTAATCCGGCTTTTGTCTCCAAGATCGTACTGGACGGGTTGATTGCGGATGGTTGTTGATGCGGTGTTTGCGTAACATTTGTTGCGTTGTGTGATGGCAAGTTTTCTTCAGGTTTTGCCACGTTAGTTGTAAAGGATGAAGCTGGATGATTTTCGTTAATGGCGTCAGCAAGTTTTTCGACTACGTCTTCGGGTGATGTTTCTTCAACGGCAAAACGGTTGTTCCATTGATTCAGTAAAGACGATATGGGCAACCCAAGAAAATCGGCGTATAGACGCAAGAATCCTTTGCCTTGAACATCGGATGGCAATGATAAAAAATCATCATTCTCCAAGGCTTGCAAATACTTCAGACGGATGTGTGTGGCTTGCGCAACCTGCTCTAATGACTGATGTTTTGATTCTCGGGTTGTGCGTAGTTGGTCGCCGATAGACATGGTTATCGTTTCCTGATTAAATGAACGCGGTTATTATAACAAAAACCGGCTTGCTGATTGATCTGCAAGCCGGTTTGCGTGCTCAAAGTTCAAAAAGAGCAACAGGTTTTTATTCGGCAGGCTGTTGTTCTTCGGTGGTTTCTTCGGCGGCAGCTGCGGGTTCGGTCACCTGAACGGTTTCACCTTCGCGGTGAACCAGGATTTTGATGACAGGTGTGAGGTCAATGGTCAGGCGGATATGTGCAGAATGCTCGCCGAGGGTGCGGATGGGTTCCATCTCAACCTGGCGCTTGTCGATTTTGACGCTGGTTTTTTCTTCAATGGCATCGGCCACCATTTGTGATGTGATTGAACCATAAAGTTTTCCGGTTTCACCGGCTTTGCCCGCGAAAGCGAGGGTAATGTTTGCCAGGCTTTCAGCAACACCACTCATTTCGGAGTTCATGGCTTCACGCAGTGTGGCGGCTCTGGCGCGAATGAATTCGGCCTGTTTGAGAGCGCTGGGGGACGCAAGGGTTGCCAAACCCTGGGGAATGAGGAAGTTGCGCCCGTAGCCGTCAGCAACTTTTTTTACGTCGCCGGCACGGCCCAATTTATAGACATCTTTTAAAAGTAAAACTTTCATTTTCAAGCCCTTTCGGAAAAATTCTGCGAAGGGTACAACGCAGTGGTAGAGATTTTACCAGAGCTACTTGATTGCGTCAAATGGGTGCCAAAAAATTCTTGTGCTTGATGGATGACGTATAATTAAAAAAGAAAGGAGTGATCCCATGGATAAAGTATTTATAAAAGACCTCCTGGCTCGAGGAATAATTGGCGTATCAGATCGGGAGCGCTCTCAACCTCAAGATATTGTGATTAATATAACAATGCTGGTGGATATTCGGAGAGGAGGGCAAAGCGATAATATTGCCGATTGTGTGAATTATCGCACCGTGGCTAAAAAAGTGATGGCGTTCGCCGAAAAAGCTGCCAAGTTTACGGTTGAAGCACTGGCTACATCGATTGCCGATCTGATTTTGGAAGATGAAAGAATTGCCTCGGTAGTTGTTGGGGTTGAAAAACCCGGCGCTGTCCGTTTTTCGAGATCTGTTGGTGTTGAGATTGAACGGAGCCGATGATCTAATTCCTGGAAATTATGAATATAACCAGGTTTGCATCCTGGCGGGGTCGAATATTGATCCTGCGCAGAATTCTCATGCAGTAGTCCGGGAATTATCTCATCTCGTGAAAATTTCAAAAATATCTTCCATATGGGAGACCGAAGCCATTGGCAGCATTGGCGAAAATTTTCTCAATTTTGCATTGCTTGTTCAAACCGAACTAGATCTCGAATCGTTGAAAACCAAAATACTAAGACCGCTGGAAGAAAAATTAGGCAGGGTGAGAAGTGCTGATAAAAATGCTCCCCGTACGATGGACCTTGATGTTGTCCTTTTCAATGGAGTTGTGATTGATGAAAAAATGTGGGAACAATATTTCATTGCATTACCTGTGTCTGAATTGTTTCCCGATTTAATCCATGACAAAACCCAAAAAACACTTGCGGAGATTTCTGGAGAATTAGCGGCGGGTGAAGTCGCCATATGTCGTAACGATTTGATGGACATGATTTATCAAGAAATTTTGAAAGACAATCTCTAAAATTGGTCGTAAAAAAATTCAAGACGGCAAATCAACACCGTCTTGAATTTTTTATGGGTGCGAAAAACAAAGACCTGGTTACTTTTCTGGAATTGTACAGCACATGACCAGGTCGCGTGCAGCCTTAACTTCGTCCAGGCGTTTTACCGGCGTGTTGTGGGGCGCGCCATGCAGAAGTTCGGGTTGCTTTCTGGCTTCTTCGGCAATCTTGATTAATGCCTCAGAAAAACCGTCCAAAGTTGCTTTGTTTTCGGTTTCCGTTGGTTCAATCATCAGCGCTTCATGCACAATAAGCGGGAAGTAGTTGGTTGGGGGATGGTATCCATAATCGATGAGACGTTTAGCGATGTCTAGCGCATGGACATCGGGTGCGTCTTTGAAGATTCCTTCAGCCACAAATTCGTGCATACAAATCCGTTTGTACGGGACGGTATAAGTGTCTTTGATTTTTGCGAGGACATAATTGGCATTCAATACGGCGTGTTCGGCAATGCTGCGCATGCCTTTCGCCCCATGCATGGCGATGTATGTGTACGCACGCACAATAACACCAAAATGCCCGTAGAAGGATTTCAGCCTGCCAATCGATTTTGGCGGCATGACCAGCCCGAACAGCGGAGGAACTTCATCGGTGCCTTCTTCAATAATGTTGACCAGGGGGCCCGGCAGGAAGTCTGCCAACTTTTCATTGACTGCAACGGGGCCTGAGCCGGGGCCTCCGCCACCGTGAGGCGTGGAGAAAGTTTTATGCAGGTTGAAGTGCATAACATCGATTCCCAGGTCGCCCGGCCTGACAATGCCGAGAAGGGCATTCATGTTGGCTCCGTCGCCGTAAACCAGACCACCAGCCTCATGAACCATGTTGACCACTTCGAGGACGTTCTCATCAAATAACCCAAGGGTGTTGGGGTTGGTTAACATGATCCCGGCCAGGGTATCGTCGCACAAAGTTTTTAGAACTTTCAGGTCGGCGTTTCCGCGCTCGTCAGTCGGCGCAGACACAACTTCAAAGCCACTCATTACCGAACTGGCAGGATTTGTGCCGTGAGCGGAATCGGGGATGATGATTTTGGTTCGTTTGGTGTTGCCATTGGCTCGATGGTAGGCGCGGATGATCAATACTCCGGCCAGCTCACCATGCGCACCGGCGGCTGGTTGCAAACTAACCCCGGCAAAACCACTTATCTCCTTTAACCATTCCTGAAGGGTGTACATTAAAGCCAGATTGCCCTGAACGGTTTCTTCAGGCTGCAACGGGTGGGTGAGGGTAAAACCAGGCAGGCGGGCAGTTTCTTCGTTCACTTTGGGGTTGTATTTCATGGTACAAGAGCCCAGTGGGTAGAAACCTCCATCCACGCTGTAATTTAAATGGGAGATATTGGTGAAGTGGCGGACAACATCCAGTTCAGATAATTCTGGAAAAGGAAGATCTTTTCTTACCAGGTTTTCTGGCAGAGGCGAAATTGGAACACCAACCTCAGGGTATTGAACACCTTTTCGACCGGGAGAAGACAATTCATAGATAGTAGGTTCACTCATTGCCAATCTCCTCTAAGACATCAGCCAGGTAATCGATTTCTTCTTTGCTATTCATTTCAGTGACCGCCAGCAGCATGTGGTTCTTTAGACCCGGATAGTTTTGTTCCAGATCATACCCTCCCAAAATGCCGTGTTCCAGCAAATGTGCGTTGATGTGAGAAAACGGCAGGGTGGTTTCGACCACAAATTCATTGAAGAATGGCTGTGATGTCAGAACTTTGTATTTCTTGTTCTTTTTGAGTTTTTCTGCTGCGTAATGAGCACGGTGATAGCATATTTCTGCCACCCTTTTTAATCCTTGTTTGCCCAGCAGGCTCATGTATACCGTGGAAGCCAATGCCATGAGTCCCTGGTTGCTGCAAATATTGGATGTGGCTTTTTCCCGGCGAATATGTTGTTCGCGAGCCGTCAATGTGAGGACAAAACCTCGTTTACCATCGGTGTCAACCGTTTCTCCCACCAGGCGCCCAGCAATTTTTCGGATGTATTCCTGTTTTGTGGCAAAAATTCCGAGGTAGGGGCCGCCGTATGAAAGTGGGATTCCCAGTGGCTGACCATCGCCAACCACAATGTCTGCACCAAAGTCGCCCGGGGGCGTCAGAAGCCCCAGGGCCATTGGATTGATTACGACACCGAACAGCGATCCAGCGGCATGCGCCTTTTCAGCCAATTGTGTAAGGTCAAAAATTCTGCCAAAAAAGTCTGGATATTGAACCATGATCATGGCGGTTTCATTATCGATTTGGGAGGCTAACTCATCAGGTGTGATTAGTGGATTCGATACCTGGTCGCCAACGATTTTTAATGATTCATTACCTCCAAGATAGGTTCGGAAGGTATCACGGTATTGAGGATTGATGGAAGGCGACAGGACGAATTTTGTTCTTTTGCCCTTGAAGTGATGGTAAGCCATGATGCCTGCTTCGGCAGTGGCTGACGCGCCATCATAATGAGACGCATTGCATACATCCATACCCGTCAACGCTGAAATCAAGGATTGGTATTCAAAGATAGCCTGCAGCGTTCCCTGTGAAACTTCTGGTTGATAGGGTGTGTAGGCGGTGTAGAACTCACCACGCCTGAGAATGCTGTCAACCGCTGCTGGAATGTAATGATTGTAAGCACCCGCACCCAGGAAACAAACCAATTCGCGAGTGGTTTCATTTGCCATTGCCAGTTCCTGTAAATGGGTTACGACTTCCATCTCAGTCAATGGCTCAGGCAGTCCAAGATTTGGGAAGCGATAATCTTTGGGAACATCGCAAAACAGGTCTTCGATTTTTTTTACGCCGATGTCCCGAAGCATGTCCTCCCGCTCTTCATTTGTGTGCGGGATAAACATTAGTGGCCTCGCTCACTACAATACTTTTCGTATGCAGCGGCGTCCATGAGGCTGTTGAGTTCACCGGGGTTTTGCATTTCTATTTTGAATAACCAGGCTGATCCAAACGGATCGGTGTTGATTGTTTCGGGTTTATCGGGCAGGCTTTCATTGATTTCAATGACTTTGCCTGAGATGGGAACATTGACATCGGCGGCAGCTTTCACCGATTCGATTGTTGCGCCAACGTCGTCCACTTTAACCTGATCACCGACTTTGAGGTTGATTTCAATGAAGACAACATCTGACAGTGCATTCTGGGCATAATCTGAAACGCCAACCGTTGCAATATTTCCTTCTGTGCGTACCCATTCATCTGTGTTCTTGTATTTCAATTCTGCGGGAAAATTCATCACACACCTCCAAGTTGATTAGAATAGAAAATGGCACACGCAAAAACCGCTGGCGTGTGCCTCTGTCGCAAACCTGAGAGATTCGCTCCTCGCGAGGAGTTTGCACCTTCGGTGTCTTTCGACTTTCCAGAGGGAGTGAAAAGCGGGTCCTTTTTACCTGAGAGATTCGCCTGAGATTGCCTTGCCCAGGTTTGCCCCTTCGGCGCCGGTTTCAAACCGGACTCTTCCCAATCTTTCACTTATTTTCAGGGAAAAATTCCCACTGTATTTTATTATACCAGATAACCCGACTGGCAATTTTCCCGGTGTGCTATTCTGGATTTTGGACACCGGTTTCATAGCGAAACAGCGCAGAGCCAACCACCGTATCGATATACTCCAAACGGTTTCTAAACATTCTTTCGTAGGGCTCGCTGCTGGTTAAAATATATTTATTGGCATATACATAGTCAAGCCCAATTTCATCGAGGTATTCATGTGCGCGGCCGCTTTTTAGCATTTGAAAGTAAGAATAACTATTGATCAAACCATCCATGTTGACAATGGTCCGATCTTTGACGAAGTAACCCAGAACACCTCCACCGGTTGACCCAATGATTGCACCTGGTTCGGTGGTGTTTTCCAGCCCTTTTGCGCCTGCCAAATAGCCTTCGATGTCTTCTTTATGAACTTTCCAGCGGATGGTGGCTGCGATGTGATATGTGTAATACACCCCCAGGGCAATAAGGCAAACCGCAAAGATTGCATTTAGCTGTTTAGGTTTGAGGGATTCTTTTAAGTTTCGATACAGGGTTTCAAAGAAGATTCCCCCAAAAATGACTACCAGAACAATCTCACAGATCCAATACCAGGCGTGAGTGTTAACATAACCAGTCATATTGTAGGAGGCGATTTGAAAAAAGCATCCAACAAATAATGGGAAGAGATTGGTTGTCTTAACCGCTTTTTGAAAATACTCTGAATGTTTTCGGGCTGAAAAATAGAAAAATATCACGATCAGCGCCAGGGATATCAAGATGAACCAGGTGTTATTCGGGTCTTTGTCTTTGACATCCATGGCTTTACTGACAGCATTCGCAATTGAATGTAACCCATTGGTCAAAAAAATCCATGCCCCGTGTCTGCCAAGACCTGCAACCTGGATGAGTGAATCGATTGGGCGGCCATAGACGGAGTAAATTGTGCCCCACCAACGTTTGATCTGCCCGCTTACAGGCGATGATGTTCCAAAGACGAAATGGCTCCAGGTCATGTAGGTTAGCAAAGCGGTTCCAAGCGGCAAAAAATAGGCAAAACCATTTTTTACGAGTTGCGGCCAATTGGTTTTCCCCAGGGCGATTGGTTTTTGCTCTATGGCATTTCCAATTATGCGCAAAACCCATTGAAAGCCAATGGTAAGCGCCAGTTCGATTGCCAGGGCAGACCTTGGGAAGCCATTGAATACTTTCAGGTATGACAGGAGGAACATAATGCCCATCAGGATGAATGAACCAGCGGTTTGATAAACGACAATGGCTTTTAATATTTCCTGGCTGCTCAGTGTTGATTTTTTGCCGTATAAATCTGCAAAATAATTTATCGCCATCCTCAAGGCAATGGCAATGATTGCCATCCATGTTCCCGAGGCAACCATCAGGTAATACGAATTGGTTAAGCCGAGCCGGAAATAATACGCCAGGAAAACAGCCAGAACGATTACCACCATGTCTCCCAAAAACAGGAATCTTCTTACAGTATTCGATTTGAGGGAAAACCATATACCAAAAATGAACAGCATGAACATGCTGTCCAGCCGGCCGAAGAGGACCAAAACGGCTGCTATGGATAATCCAATCAGCCGGATGATTTTTTCTCTATGGGAATGGTTTTCGTTTGAAGATTCCCAATCGGCCGCCAGGTTTAAAAAGAGAATTACAAAGAACGCCTGGATGCCGGTTTCCATGGCAAATTGCACCGTTATGTTGTGCACGCCCGGAAAGAATGCCCAGAATAGTGCTACGGCAATTGATGTTGTGTTCGATGAAAACTTTTTGAAAAAGCGATAAAAAAGACAGGCTGATAAGGCATGGAAAAATGCAAGCACAGCAATCACAATTCTTAGAGGAAGAATTGGATCAGTTTTTGCAAGTGAAAAAATTGGGACACAAATCAACATCCATAATGGATGATACCCATTTGTCAGGCCGATTCGGTCAAATGTTGATCCGTACCCTTCCGAAATATTTTGTGCTGTTTTGAAGTAATAAAAGACATCGTCTGTTCCGAACCAGCTCATCAAACTATTTGGCGGGCAAAAAATTACATAACAATGGGTGACAAGAACGATGAGTGTCAGAATTATTTCAAAGGGGTATTTTTTGATCAGTTTTGGCACGATTTACTCCGGTGACGAAAAAAATAACAGCAATTCTTCTTGTAATGGGCGATTAATCATATCAGATTTTGAAAACCAGACAAAAAATTAAATAGAAGGTGTTGTATTATAATCCCCATAGAAAACATATTATTATAAGTAAATAACCATTCGTTTAAGGAGAATTAAGAATGCAAGCAATCCCCCTGGAAAAATACAAAGAATCGCACCGACTTCTGACTTCTCTAAATTACGAAACGAAACCGGTTGTGCATGGTTATGCTAATCGAACTCTCCGCATTGATCTGAGTAAAAATGAAATACAGATCAAGCCTGTGACCCAGCAAATGAAAGATACCTTCACCGGTGGGCGTGGATTTTGTTTGTGGCTATTGTGGAATGCTGTTAATGCCCAAACGCGTTGGGATTCGCCTGAAAACGAATTGGTGATAGCCGGCGGGCCGATTGGCGGGATTACACAATATCCAGGCAGTGGAAAATCGACTGTTGTGACCATTTCACCTCTCACCGGCGTGGCAAATGATAGCAACGGGGGCGGTTATTTTGGGCCGTATTTGAAATATTCAGGATTTGACGCACTTGAAATCCAGGGAAAGGCCGAAAGAGATGTCATCATTTTCATCGATGGTGATAATGGACAGGTTACTGTTGAAGAAGCTCCACTCGAAATGCTGGATACGCATCGGATTAATGCCTTGCTTACAGAAATGTATGCAAGGGATAAGAATAGTCTGCGAGGGGTGTCGGTCATTTCTGCAGGACGGGCGGCTGATTACGCAGCCATTAGCGGGTTGAATATCAGCTTTTTTGATCAACGTCGTAAAGAGGTGCGGATTAAGCAGGCGGCCAGGGGTGGTTCCGGGCGGGTGTTTCGAGATAAGAAGATCAAAGCCATTGTTGTTCGTTTTTCAGATATGAAGGGAAATATTAACGGCGTTGCCAAACCAGAACTGGTTAGTAAAGCGGGCAAGCGAATTAATAGTGAGATTGCTGAACTCGACCCGGTTCAAAATGACATGAGGCACCTGGGTACCACAAATCTGGTTGAAGTTATGAATTATCACGACTTGTTGCCAGTGCAAAATTTCCGATATGGAAAAAGCGATCAGGCGGTAAAAATTTCAGCTGATTACTGGCGAACGGCATTCGATTACAGCGCGCCAGATAGCTGCTGGTATGGATGCACCATGGCGTGTGCGCACATGGTAGCAAACTACAAGGTGAAAACCGGGCCTTACAAGGGTGATCTTGTTACGGTTGATGGCCCTGAGTACGAAACTCTGGGCGGTGTTGGTTCGAATATTGGCGTCTTTGACCCACAAGTGGTTGCAGAAATTAATTTTTATGCTGATACATACGGCCTGGATACAATTTCTCTGGGCAATTCGATTGCATTTGTGATGGAATGTTATGAAAAGGGGATTTTGAACCGGGAAAACACCGGTGGATTGGAATTGACCTGGGGTAATGCTGCTGTTGCACTTGAGCTGATTCATCAAATGGGAAGGGGTGAAGGATTTGGCCTGGTTGTGGGGCAGGGTATCCGGGCGATGAAAAAGTACTTCGTTGAGAACTTTGGGGCTGATCCAGATTATTTGCATGATATCGGAATGGAAATTAAAGGGCTTGAGATTTCCGAGTATATGACCAAAGAATCACTGGCGCAGCAAGGGGGATATGCGCTTGCTACAAAAGGTCCGCAGCATGATGAAGCCTGGCTGATTTTCATGGATATGGTATTAAACCAAATTCCAACTTTTGAAGACAAGGCTGAGGCCTTGCACTATTTCCCGATGTGGCGAACCTGGTTTTCATTGCACGGGTTGTGCAAATTGCCCTGGAATGATGTTGTTCCTGCAAACAACAAGTTGGAAAAAGAACCCGCAAAAGTACCCGAACATGTAGAGAATTACACCTGGTTGTATGAAGGTGTGCTTGGAACCCCCATTACGATTGATGAAATCATCTTGCAATCTGAAAAAGTCTATAATTTCCAACGTGTTTTCAGCTTGCGAATGGGGTATGGTAAACGGAAGGATGACTATCCGCCCTATCGTGCAATGGGACCAGTTACGGTTGCGGAGTATGAGTCGAGACAAGAGCGGTATGATAAATCGCTTCGTGAAGACGTAGGGTTGAATCCAGAAGCGATGAGCGTTGAAGAAAAAGTGGCAGCACTTCGGAAATATCGCTTTGAACGTTATGAAAAACTGATCAATGCGGTTTACTTGCGGCGTGGCTGGAATTCAGACGGCGTGCCAAAATTGGAAACGGTAAAAAGGCTGGGAATCGATTTTCCTGAAGTTGTAGAAATCATCAAACGGAACGGCGGTTAAAAATGAGCAACCCTGATCTGATATCAAATCAGGGTTGCTTTTTTTATTTTTCGGTTATAATGCAGGCGTTTGGCTAGATGATCTCAATTATGGAGGTGACTACCTAAGAATATTTTTGTAAGGGAAAGTAATAGCGCATGATCTTGAGTTGAGGCGGGGATTTTTATACTCAAGATGACGAGGATGAGGGTTCTTCGCCGCAAGGCGGAGTTAACCGCAATTGGCAAAACGATTGCGGGAAAATCGAGAGTTCAGCGGAAGCCCTCCGGATGGTGATACAGACTGTCTGTCTCTTTCCCACAAAAAATCTTCCATCCATCTACCAGCAGGTTGATCTGTTGGCTGAAAGACAATATTTACTTGCTTCATTGCATGGGAATATTGTTGTTATATCCATCTGGAAACAAGGAGACGCTATGTGTGGAATTGTTGGCTACATTGGAGAAAAGAACGCAACACCGATTATCTTGAGCGGTTTGAAGCGCCTGGAATATCGTGGTTATGATTCAGCCGGTATCGCTGTCATTGAGGGTGGAAGTATTGCGGTACGAAGAAATGTGGGAAAGCTGGAAAATCTTGTCAAACTGGTAAATGACCAACCTGTAAGCGGCAAGATGGGAATTGGACATACGCGCTGGGCAACTCATGGTGAACCCTGCGAGCGAAATGCGCATCCTCACCTGGGCAGCACGAAAGAAGTTGTGGTGGTTCATAATGGGATTGTGGAAAATTTCATTGAACTACGCGAGGAATTATCGGCTGAGGGCGTAGATTTCAATTCGGATACCGATACCGAAATAATTGTGCACCTGATTGAACGCTATATGGGAAGCGGTAAGGATTTGATAGGCGCTGTGCAAAAAGCTTTAAAGCACCTGAAGGGTGCGCATGGTATCGTCGCCATGTCTTCTCGCGAGCCCGATAAGATTGTCGCTGCCAGAATTGGAAACGCAGGAGGCGTTGTCGTTGGATTGGGCAACGATGAGATGTTTGTCGCCTCTGATATTCCAGCCATTTTGGAGCATACCCGAAAAATGGCTTTCCTTGAATCTTGCCAGATGGCTGTAGTCACAAAAGGCGGTTTTTCGGTAACGACTCTGGATGGCGAGCTGATTGAGCCTCAGGTTCACACAATCGGCTGGGATGCTGTCTCGGCAGAAAAAGGTGAATACCGCCATTTCATGCAAAAAGAAATTCATGAGCAGGTTCGTTCGTTAACAGATACTCTGGCAGGTCGTGTTGATTTTGAAGAGGGGAAAATCCGGCTGCCGCAATTAAATTTGACAGAAGACGATGCCAGGAAGATTAAAAAAATCTTTATCACAGCCTGTGGAACGGCATCTCATGCCGGTATGGTTGGAAAACATTATTTAGAAAAATTGGCGCGCATCCCCGTTGAAGTGGAGATTGCGTCTGAATTTCGATATCGCGATCCCATCATCGAGCCAGGCACCGTTGTGATTGCCATCAGTCAGTCGGGAGAAACCGCTGACACACTGGCTGCCATGGAAGAAGCGCGAAAAAAAGGAGCCACGGTCTGGTCAATTGTGAATGCGATTGGCTCTCAGGCAATGCGTGTGGCAGATGGTTATATTTCGATGCAAACGGGTCCTGAGATCGGTGTGGCTTCAACGAAAGCATTCACTGCTCCCCTGGTAGATTTATATATGCTGGCGGTGTTGTTGGGCGATCTGCGTGGCGTGCTGAATGAAAATGATCGGTACCAGTATGTTCAAGATTTACGCTTGATTCCTCACCTGGTGGGGCTGTGTCTGGACCGCGAAGAAGATATCCTGCATCATGCTCAGCAACTGAAAGATTGCTCAAATGCATTATATCTGGGTAGAGGGATTAATATGCCGATTGCGTATGAAGGCGCGTTGAAATTAAAAGAAATTTCTTACATTCATGCCGAAGCCTATCCCGCAGGAGAAATGAAACACGGCCCGATCGCCCTGGTGGATAAAGATATGCCGGTGATTGCCATTGCGCCTCAAGATCCATGGCGCGAAAAAATGATCAGCCAGGTAGAGCAAGCAAAAGCGCGCGGGGGTAAAGTGGCGATAGTGGCGACTGACGGCGACACACGTTCAGGCGAACTTGCCGACATTGTGTTCTGGGTACCCGAAACCCCCTGGTTGCTTACCCCGGTGATCACGGTTATACCGCTGCAATTACTGGCATACCACATTGCTTCACTGCGCGGCTTGGACGTTGATCAACCGCGTAACCTGGCGAAATCGGTGACCGTTGAATGAGTCAGAATAACCAATTCAAATTCTTAATAACCAAGACAAAAACTGTCTGAAAGATTTTCGTTGAACCTGGCGGCTTATAAAACAGGTCACACAAATATGAAAAATTAAGTGTGACCTGTTCATTTTTTCAATCGGTTCATCATAATCATTTTGGCTGCTTTCGAATAAATTACAACTAAATAAGTCATGTTTATGTAAAAATAGTGCTATACTTTGCAAATGTCAGGTTGGAAGTTGAATCATGGATAATGTGGATACCGAAGTCCTTTTCCCTTTGCGGGTTATTCCTCACTTATTAGATTTGCGAGGGGACGGCTGGCACGGCCTGGTTGAATCTGTACTATCTTACAGTGATACTTCGCTTGAAAAAGTGGCTTTTGTATTGATGATGGTGCGGTTGGGTGGTTGCATAACATGCAATTCGAATTCTTTTCGCGCCATGCGCGGCTGCACTGATTGTGCGCAGCGAACCATAAGACGTTACCGTGAAGATGACGAAGACCTCAAAAAAATGTACTTCGATTGCCTGGATGAATTGAAAAAGAATCAATAACTAATCACACTATATAGGTGGTGCAAAATGACCGATCTAAATCAGGAAATGATTTATGAAGCATTAAGTAAAGTGATGGATCCGGAATTAAAAAAGGATCTGGTTACGCTGAAAATGGTTAAGGACGTTCAAATAAACGATTCAGTGGTTTCTGTCAGCATTCAATTAACCACACCGGCTTGCCCGATGCGCAATAAAATCAAGAGTGATGTCGAAACCGCCGTTATGAATGTCCCAGGCGTAAAAAAAGTAGATGTTAATATGGGGGCGTCAGTTGCCGGAGATGGCAAACCGCGCGAGATTTTTAAACTGCCTGTGAAAAATGCGATAGCCATTGCATCTGGCAAAGGCGGGGTTGGAAAAAGTACTGTGGCGGTAAATATTGCTGTGTCTTTGGCTCAAAGCGGAGCGAAAGTTGGCTTGTTAGACGCGGATATTTACGGGCCAAATGTTCCCACAATGATGGGTATCGATGAACTACCTTTGACGGAAAATGACCGAATTCAACCGGCTGAAGCATTTGGCGTGAAAGTTATGTCCATCGGTTTCATGGTGAGACCGGGGCAGCCCCTGATTTGGAGAGGTCCATTACTGCATTCTGCCATTCGACAGTTTTTAAGTGATGTGGACTGGGGCGAATTAGACTATTTGATTGTTGACTTGCCGCCAGGCACAGGAGACGTTCAGTTGAGTCTTTCTGAACACCTGGCTTTAAGCGGCGGGGTAATTGTCACTTTGCCGCAAGCCATCTCGTTGGAAGACGCAAGCCGTGGACTGGAGATGTTTAATAAATTAAATGTTCCGGTGCTGGGTGTTATCGAAAACATGAGCTATTTGCCGCTTCCCACCGGAGAAAAAATGGATATATTTGGAACAGGCGGCGGTGAAAAACTTGCAAAAGCCGCCCGGGTTCCATTCCTGGGTGGAATTCCCATTGATCCAGCCGTAAGGGTTGGGAGCGATATGGGGATGCCAATCGTGCTGGCCAAACCCGAATCAGATGCAGCAAAAGTATTTGTAAATATCACTGAGGCTTTAGCTGCTGCGGTGAGTGTGGCTGCTTTCCAAAATAATGCACCAAGTGAGAAATAAATGTCAGAAGTTGATGAAACTTTATCATCAAATGACAATCAAAAACAACCCGATGTAACCGCTCCGCCTGATTTAATAGGTGTTCGGTTTGTTCCAGTCGGAAAGATCTATCATTTTGTGTCTAACTTGAAGGATGAATTAATTCCGGGCGATGCGGTTGTGGTTGACACTAGCCGCGGAATGCAAATTGGAACGGTTGTCTATATAAAAAAGAATTCCGCTGATCCAAAAGATGAAAACATAAAGCCAATTGTGCGCCGCTCAACACCGCAGGATTTAATTATTCGGCAGGGCTGGGCAGACAAAGAATCCGAGGTGGTTGAAACCTGCCGGCAAAAAGTGAAAGAACAAAACTTGAGCGGCGTGAAAATTGTGAGCGCTGAATACAGCTTTGATGGAAAACATCTCACCATACTCTTCAGCAACGAAACTGAGGAAAAGCAAGACCTAAAGGGTTTGCGCAAAGTATTGCAGCGCAAGTATTCACCCGCAGAAATTGATTTTAAACAGATTGGACCTCGCGACGTTGCCAAGAATTTGAAGGGGATGGGCGCCTGCGGTAGGGAAACACGCTGTTGCACTGGATTCCTAACGGAGTTTAGTTCCATTTCAATCAAAATGGCAAAAGACCAGGGTATTTCGCTCACTCCATCAGAGATTACTGGTATGTGCGGCAGATTGCGCTGCTGCCTTATGTATGAGCATGAAACTTACACCGAGGCGAGAAAAAATTTGCCCAAGCGCAACAAACGCGTAATCACCCCAATTGGAGAAGGCAAAGTAGTGGATGTTGTGCCATTGCGAGAAGTGGTTATTGTTGAGATACCCGATGTCGGTAAAAGAGAATTTACAAGCGATAAAATTAAATTAGTGGATGAAAACCAGAGTTGATTTTTTAAGCATTGTGGTATCATGGGACAATAATTCCCCTCTGTGTGGTGAATAAGATCTCAAGCGGTTACCCGATTGTCGTATCCAGAATACGACAATAATTCATTGTTTGGGAGATCGAGCATTGGAACAAAGCAGCTATTCACAACTATTTAGCCATTACAAAGGCGAGCCGGGGGAGTTGATTCCCATTTTGCAAGAATTGCAAGACCACCTGGGGTATCTTTCAGAAGAGTGTATTGAAAAAACCGCCGAATTTCTTGGGGTCACTGAAAATGAAATATTTGGCGTTGCGTCATTTTATAGCCAGTTTCGTTTTGAGAAGCCCGGCCGCAATATCATTCGTGTCTGTAATGGAACAGCCTGTCATGTAGGTGGGGGACAATGGATTAGCGAGACGATTGAACGCGAACTGGGCATTCAACCCGGGCAGACCACACCTGATGGAAAATTTAAACTCACCCAGGTGGCATGCCTGGGCTGCTGTGCATTGGCGCCCGTTGTTCAAATCAATGACACAATTTACGGGCGAATGACGGCAAACCGATTAAAAGAGATTCTTAAAAAATATGAATGATCTCTCCTTACCAAGGCAAAAAGCCACAGAAAAATGGGATTTGATTATTCACAACAAAATCCCGGTAATTTATATCGGTATGGCATCCTGCGGTAGAGCTGCGGGTGCATTGGATGTTCTTAATGCAGTTGAAGAAACATTGAATGCCAATTCTCACATCGCAAAAATCGTTGAGGTGGGCTGCATTGGCCCCTGCTATCTGGAACCATTGATGGATATTCAGATGCCTGGTGAAGCGCGGATTAGCTTTGCAAACGTAACTCCCAAAAAAGCGCGTGAAATTATCCAGGAAATGGTTGTTGAGAAGAAGGCATACACAAAAGGAGCGATTGGCTATCTGTGCGAAGATGGGCAAAAGAAACCGGAAGGAATACCGGCATTCTTTGATATTCCCATGTTGAAGCCGCAGGTCAGGCTGGTGCTGCGAAATTGCGGCTTTATCAATCCTGAAGATATTGACCATTATCTGGCGCGTGACGGTTATATGGGATTGGTGAAAGCATTGCAAATGCCCCCAGAAGAAGTGCTGAATGAAGTAAAAGAATCGGGGCTGAGGGGAAGAGGCGGGTCGGGGTTTCCTACTTCCAGAAAATGGGAAATTTGCCGGAGCAATCCTGGCGATACGAAATACTTGATCTGTAATGCCGACGAAGGGGATCCGGGGGCTTTTATGAATCGCTCCCTGATTGAAGGCGATCCTCACGCGGTTTTGGAAGGGATGTTGATTGCGGCATACGCCATTGGCGCTACACACGGTTATATCTACAT
Source organism: uncultured Anaerolineaceae bacterium (assembly GCA_964580315.1). GTDB lineage: Bacteria > Chloroflexota > Anaerolineae > Anaerolineales > Anaerolineaceae > CAZOKH01. The sequence goes on from CAZOKH010000012.1 coordinate 28,894, forward strand.
CCGTGCTGAGTATCCACTGGCAATTGCGCGTTTAAAAAGAGCCATTCAGCAAATGACCGAATATGGTCTGCTGGGCGATCGTATTCTGGATTCGAGTTTCAGTTTCCACATCACGCTCAAAGAAGGTGCTGGAGCATTTGTTTGTGGTGAAGAAACCGCATTGATTGCCTCAATTGAAGGAAAGCGCGGCATGCCTCGCAGCCGCCCACCATTTCCGGCTTCTGAAGGGTTGTTTGGTAAACCTACAGTAATTAACAATACAGAAACAATGGGCACGCTGCCGAACATTCTCCGCAACGGCAGTGAGTGGTACAGGCAATTTGGATGTAAAGGGAATTACGGAACAAAGACTTTCTCGCTGGCAGGCAAAGTGATTCGCACTGGCTTGATTGAAGTGCCCCTGGGAACTACGCTGCGCCAGGTGATATTCGATATTGGGGGAGGAACGAAAAAGCCATTTAAAGCTGTTCAAACCGGCGGGCCTTCAGGTGGGTGCTTGCCAGCTTCCTCTCTGGATCTCCCGTTGGATTATGAATCGCTCAAAGCTGCGGGTTCCATTATGGGATCGGGCGGCCTGATTGTCATGGATGAAGATACCTGCGTAATAAATCTTGCTCAATACTTTTTAAACTTCACGAAAAACGAATCATGCGGTAAATGTACTCCTTGCAGGCTGGGTTCCGTGCGCCTGGTTGAGATACTGGATCGGATTGGCCGCGGTGAAGGCGAGATGGGTGATATCGACGCGTTAAAAAGTCTGGGTGAGACTATCCAAAAGGGTTCTCTCTGTGGGCTTGGTCAAACAGTACCCAATCCGGTTATCACCACATTGCGCTATTTTGAAGATGAGTACCTGGAACATATCCAAAACCATGTATGCAGAGCCAGCGTATGCAAGGAATTAATTGAGTTTCAGATTGATCCGAAAAAGTGCACAGGTTGCCATCAGTGCGCCAAGGTGTGCCCGGTCGAAGCGATTTCAGGCAAAGTCAAAGAAAAACATGTTATTGACCCTGACAAGTGTATTCACTGCCGAGCCTGTTATGAAACCTGTCAATTTGACGCCATTTTTAATGCGAAATCTCTCGAAAAAATGCAGGCGGTTCCGAAATGAGCCCACTCAATAACTCGAACATACACTTGCTCATTGATGGCATTCCAATCGAAGCAGAAAAAGGAACGACCATCCTTACTGCGGCAACACAGAATGGTATCTACATTCCAACCCTGTGCGCCCACAAAGATTTGACGCCATTTGGCGCTTGCCGAATTTGCATTGTTGAGGTGAAAGGCAGAAATAATTTTCCGTCTGCTTGCACCACGCCTGTTGAAGAGGGCATGGAAGTGCTCACGGCAACTGAAAAAATTCAACAGATTCGTAGAGATATTGTTCAGCTAATTATGGGCGAACATCCATCCAGCTGTTTGATTTGTGGATTGCAAGGCTGCATGGAATCCAATAGCACCATGAGAAAAGTTGGCGTCACAACGGGCTGCCGAACTTGTCCAAAAGACGGGCAATGTGAGTTGCAAAAAGTTGTGGAATACCTGGAAGCGCATGAGGCAAAATATCCCATTCATTACCGTATGCTGCCTGTGGAACGGTTTGATCCATTCTACGACCGAGATTACAACCTTTGCATTCTGTGCGGAAGATGTGTACAGGTATGCCAGGATGTGAGATTGGCAGGTGTGCTGGCGTTTAAAAACCGCGGACACGAAACTACCATTGGACCGGCTTTTGACCGCAGCCATCTGGATGCTGGTTGCGAATTTTGCGGCGCCTGCGTGGATGTTTGTCCCAGTGGTGCGCTATCTGAAAAAACAAAAAAATGGTATGGGGTTCCAGACGGCGAGGTTCAAACCACTTGCGCCTTGTGCGGACTTGGTTGCCAGTTGACTTTACTCACACACAATGGTGAAGTTATTGGCGCCAGCCCGGCTGCTGGCGGGGTAAATCAGGGGCTATTGTGTGTCAAGGGCAGGTTTGCCATCCCAGAACTGGTCAACCACCATTCCAGATTGCAGAAACCCTACCAGGTGGTGGATGGTTACAGGGATGAGATGAATTGGGATGCCGCATTGGAAATGGCTGCTGAAACATTATCGTCCTGTGATGTTGAAAATTTTCAAATGGTTGTTTCGCCCGACTGTTCATTGGAAGATTTGTATGTAGCCCAAAAATTCGCCCGAACCGTATTGAAAACCAACCATATTGCCAGCAGCGCCAACTGGGAGATTGGAAATGCATACAGCCATTATGCATCCCTCTGGAAACGGGCTGGCAAGTTGAGCGACCTGAGAGCGACAGATTTCATCTTGAGCCTGGGATTGGATATTCGGTTTGCGCGGTCAGTGGTTGGTGTTGAAATTCGCAAGGCAAAGCGGCGGGGCGCAAAAATAATCACCCTGTTCCCGGGAAATCATTCGCTTTCCAGAATTGCCACCATCAGTGAAAATGTAGCTGCTGACGAAGTTTACATGGCTTTGCAAAATCTCATTGCTGCCATCGAGAACCCGGGCAAGGGTAATGGATGGCCAGAACAGGCTGTGCAAATTTTGCGTTCGTCTACTCGTCCATTGGTTTTAATCGGTCAAGATTATTTTCAATGCAGCGATGCCGGATTAGTCGTTGCTTTGATGGACAGCCTGGCGGAAAAGATCGGCGCAAAAATCTTGCCCTTACCGCCGTATGCAAATCTTACCGGCGCATGGATGGCGGGGGCAGAAACCGCTTTGCTGCCCGGTGGAATCTCTTATGACAATGCTGAAGTAAGGGCAATTCTTGAGAGGGAATGGGGAATTCCTTTGCCTGATATTAGCGATAATCCTGCTGATATTGATATTCTCTATTTGGTAGGTTCGAGCCCGACATCTGTTCCTGTTGATGCGAGAAAAATAATCTATCAAAATGTTTTTTCCCCCACAACGAATGACCGCATTTTGCTCGCCATGCCGACAACGCCATTTACCGAAACATCCGGTTCGATTCTGAATCAAGAGATGAAAATGCAACAATTCAATCCAGCAGTGCCGGCCTTTGAAGAAGCCAGACCTGACTGGTGGATCATTTCGAATCTGGCAAAGCGCATGGGAGCGGTTGGTTTTGAATATGAGCAAGTATCACAAATTACTAATGAGATAAGAAATATTTGGAAAAAACAGGGCGTGATGGCTGATGCGGACATTGCGGGCGTGGATGTGGCAATTACACCATTTGAGACCCGTCGCGCTGATTCTTTTACTGAACATTCTTATCATGGATTCTCACTGGGGAAAATGGTCGGCGGGTGGGCTGATATTTACCCTGAGCAAGGGAACAAGGAATAGCTAGCAATGTATCGAATACTCCACAGTCAGATGATTGCACCCAATATTCATCAACTTGAGATTGAAGCACCCAATGTTGCCGCGTCAGTTCAGGCGGGGCAGTTTGTGATCTTGAGAGTGGAAGAGAATGGCGAGCGGATACCTTTGACTATCTCCGACTGGGATTTACAGAAGGGTTCCATTACGGTTGTTGCTATTTTAGTCGGACATACCACGCAAAAATTGGCAACCCTGCGCGCTGGTGAAATGATACCAACTGTCGCCGGCCCGCTTGGGAATCCGCTGGCGATGGAAAATTATGGAATGGTGGTATGCCTGGGCGGTTGTTATGGGATTGGAAGCCTTTACGCCGTGGAACGCGCATTAAAACAGCACGGGAACCGGGTGATCACAATCATTGAAGGCAGATCATCTTATATGCTTTATTGGGAAGAAAAATTAAAAAAGTATTGCGACAAGATTATTCATATCACGCGCGATGGAACAAAAGGCCACCGAGGTCATGTGGATCAACTTGCAACCATACTCAAAGAGTTGGGAGAACCAGTGAACCTGGTTGTGATAAACGGTTGCAATCTTCTTTTGAGAAAAGGCAGCGAATCGACGCGCGAATTAAATATTCCAACCCAGGTGGCATTAAACACGATCATGATCGATGGTACCGGAATGTGTGGTGTTTGCCGCGTTTCAATTGATGGAAAAATGAAATTTGCCTGTGTGGACGGCCCCTATTTTGATGGACACCTGGTGGACTGGGATGAATTATATAAACGCCGCCAAACATACATGGAAGAAGAACTGAAAACCTTACGCAGCAGTAAGGGAGAAGTGAGCTTTTGTCAGTGAGATGACCATGAGCGATCAAAAATCAAAAACCTTAGATTTACAGCGTCGCGAAATGCCAAAACAGGAACCACATATTCGCCGGCAAAATTTTGACGAAGTTGCTTTCGGTTACACAGAAAAATTGGCAATTGAAGAAGCGTCTCGCTGCCTGAATTGCAAAAACCCGAAATGCGTGGAAGGATGCCCGGTAGGAATTCGCATTCCTGAATTTATCCAGTGCATTGCTCGGCGCGATTATCAAAAGGGAATTCAAATCATCAAGGAGAGCAATTGTTTACCAGCGGTTTGTGGGAGGGTTTGCCCGCAGGAGTCCCAGTGCGAAGGTTCGTGTATTTTAAACAAAAGAGGCGGACAAATTGCCATTGGGAGACTTGAACGATTTCTGGCCGACTGGGAAGCTGCTCAACCTGTGATGGCAATGCCGAAAATAGCCGAACCTAATCATATCAAGGTGGCGATTGTGGGCGGAGGCCCGGCAGGATTGACCACTGCAGGAGACCTTGTGAAGCTGGGGTATGATGTTACCCTTTTCGAGGCGCTTCACCGAATTGGCGGGGTTCTGGTCTATGGCATTCCAGAGTTTCGTTTACCGAAAAAGATTGTAAATCGCGAAGTGGAATATTTGCAAAAACTTGGCGTTAAAATGGTCACCGATTTTATCGTTGGACGAACCCGCACAATTGACAGTATGTTGGAGGAGTTTAACGCGATTTTTGTTGGCTCAGGAGCCGGTTTACCCTGGTTTATGGGGATTCCGGGTGAAAATTTGAATGGTGTTTATTCAGCCAACGAATATCTTACCCGCATGAACTTGATGGGTGGATATCGCCAAAACGAAGTCTATACTCCCATAAAAAAACATCACCGTGTAGTGATAGTTGGCGGGGGAAATGTGGCTATGGATTGCGCGCGGACTGCTTTGCGCATGGGCGCTGAGGCGCGCATTGTCTATCGACGTTCTCGGGCAGAATTGCCGGCCAGGTTGGAAGAGGTCGAAAATGCTGAAGAAGAGGGTGTGATTTTTGACTTGTTAACTTTGCCAACCCGTTATATTGGAAATGAAAATGGCTGGGTTACTGCTATGGAATTTATCCGCATGGAATTAGGTGAACCGGATGCTTCAGGAAGGCGCAGCCCCGTTCCAATACCCGGATCAGAAACAATCGTCCCGGTGGATGCGGTGATCTGCGCAATTGGAAACAGTCCCAACCCATTGATTGCGGCTACTACCCCCGGGCTTTTGATTGGAAAACGCGGAAACCTTGTGGTTGACGAGGTCACTGGAAAAACGTCCAAAGAAAACGTGTGGGCTGGCGGCGATGTGGTTACCGGGTCGGCGACAGTCATTCTCGCTATGGGAGCTGGTCGCAAGGCGGCGCAGGCAATTCATGAGAAGTTTTTCCCCTCTAAAACCGAAGATTAATTTTCATCGATCAATTGTTCAGTTCTTGACGAAGAGATTCGCCTCGCATACAATCGATATTGGAATTGGACATCACTATGGATAAACCTACAAAGAAAATTGGCCTGGCGCTTGGCGGCGGTGGTGGCCGCGGTCTGGCGCATGTTGGGTTTTTAAAGGAATTAGACAAAGCCGGCATTAAGTTTGATGTGGTCAGCGGAACCAGCATTGGGGGGATCTTTGCAGCTTCTTATGCGTTAGGTATTCCCTTGGAAGAAATGGAAAGCCGTTGTCGAAAGCTGTCCAGCGTGCGCGAATTGATGAAACTGGTTGATATGTCGCCTCCCCGGCGCGGTTTATTGGAAGGCGCCAAAGTGCGCGAGTATCTTTCACAGTTCATTGCGCCGGATTTAACTTTCAACGATACGCTTATCCCGCTATCGATGTGTGCGGTTGATTTACTTTCCTGCAAGGAAGTTGTACTGGATTCGGGAAATTTATTGGATGCTGTGATGGCGACAATCTCGTTACCCGGACTTTTTTCACCAGTTATTATTGAAAATTATCACCTGGTGGATGGAGGGGTATTAAATTATTTGCCGGCGGAGTATCCACGAAAACTGGGGGCTGATGTGGTTATTGCCGTGGATGTGATGAATGATCCATACAATGAATTGCCATGGCAAGAATTGCCGAAGAATTTACTTTTCCCGTTTGCCATACCTGAGTTCTTCCTGGATTTTTACCGTGCAGAATTGATCATGGTTGCTGAAATTACCACCCGAAAATTACTGGAATCTAAACCCGATTTATTAATTCGTCCCCCAATCCCAACCGATGTCACGACTCTTTTGGGATTTACCAAAGCAGACGAAACAATTTCTGCTGGAGAACGTGCTGCACAGGATGCTCTCCCGGCGATCATGTCCATTTTTCAAAATGGAAAAAGAATTGAGGAATAATTATGAGCGAATCAGAAACAAATGATCACGCGCGCCGAATTGCCATGTTGATTGACGGCGATAATGCTCAGCCAACCTTAATAAGCAATATGCTGGCTGAAACTGGGAAATACGGTCAAGTGACCATTCGCCGAATTTATGGTGATTGGACCACTGCAAACATGAGTGGCTGGAAAGATACTTTACAGACCAATGCTATTCAACCCATACAACAATTTCGATACACAATTGGAAAAAATGCCACTGACAGCGCCATGATTATCGATTGCATGGATATTTTGTATGAAGGCGTCGTCGATGGTTTTTGTCTGGTATCCAGCGACAGTGATTACACCCGCCTGGCTACCCGTATTCGAGAAAAAGGCGTGTTTGTGATGGGGATTGGAAAGAAAATGACCCCGCGTGCGTTTGTGAGTGCCTGTGATGTTTTTGTGTATTCAGAAAATTTGCTGCCCGATGTGGATTTTAACCGCCAAGCAAAAGCAAAGAAATCAGCGGCGGGCATTGAGACAACTGCACCTGACCTGGTTCCGCTATTGCGAAAAGGATTCGATCTGGCAGTTCAGGATGATGGATGGGCTTTCCTGGGTGTTTTGGGACAACATTTACGCCAACTGGACCCGAGCTTTGATCCGCGCACGTATGGATATAAACAACTATCGCACTTAATAAAGGCACAGACTGAGGTTTTCAAAATGAAGGTTAACAAGGAACAAAAAGGAACCGCAATTATTTCCGTGACATTGAAAGAGGGTGGTGAATAATCATTCGTCCTGTTGATTTTGTGTCTTATTCCAACTCCAGGGCAAAACCATGAAATAACCTGCGACGACTGTCGCGATGATTGCGATGGGAATGAACAACAATCCCAAAAATGATACAGGGGGAATAATGGGAGCAATCGCAAATGCGCCTAGTCCCAGTAAAAATGTTGCCAGAGCAATTGCAAATGCAATACTGGCATATAGAAAGCCTTTGCGTTGAGAGGCAATACGTTTCCCTTTAATTTCGCCGGTTTGACCGTTGATCATAATAACCTGGTATTGCCCCTCATCATCCAGGTAGTATGTTGAAAGAACAGGCAATAATACTTGTGTCCAGTTAAAATCCTCAAAGGTGGGATTTATGTGATAGTCCTGAATCTGGTCTGCGTCACATGCAGTGACGACATCGTTGTGAGCAAGTTTTTCGAAAATTGGTTGAGCGCTTTGCCATGCAATTTCAGGTTCAATATTGGGAACGGCAATAGGGTTTTTTGAAAGAATGGATGGGGAATATGGAATCGACTGGTTTAGATCGTAGTTGTGGTTATTTGTGCGATAAGTAAGGATTTTTTGGAATGTCGAATTGGCAAGAACGGCAATGTTTTCGTATCGGCGTGATATTTCACCAATTCTTTTCTCCCATCGTAATTTCTTTTCGATAACATCTTGAGATTGCCAGGTTCCATTATTAAATCTTTCAATGGAACTTTTTACCTGTTGAGGAAAACCTGCCCTGGCATCCCATTGTCCATTGACGGTTGCGTCCACCAACCACATGGGGAAATAGAACAATTTCATGCGGCTGCTTAATTGTTGGGTTGAGAAATCATCGCAGCGGATTTTAACTTCATTGACGAATTTGTCCAGAAGTGGAATAGCTCTTTTGGGATCAATCACAAGCGGGATAATTTTTTCGGGTGGTTCTCTTCTGAACAGCGAAGTCGACTCTTCCAAATTTCCTTGAAAGCAAACGGGACACTTTGTCTCCAGGTCAATTTCGGGAATTAGAAAGGAGCTATGGCATTTGGGGCAATCTGAAATTACCCTTTGAATTCCCCACTCGGGTGGGATTTGGTCTGATGTGATGTTAGTTGTGTTGGTCATGATTATTCTGCCTCTGAATCCATAGCGCCTTTTACGATAGCAACGCTGATTATGGCGCCAATAATGAAAAGGATTATCCCCAAGCTAAGCGGTATCACCCCAATTCCTCCCAGGAAAAGCAGGATGAAGCCGATGCCCCCCAGACCAAGACCGGGTAATACTAACGCGGCAACAGCCGCCCATACTTTCCACCATTCCACTGGTTTTTGGCCGGAAATTTCACCGTTTTGACCATTTACAATTACCTGGAAGGTGCGGTCCATGTATCGATAAGTTGAAAGATAAACGGGTAAAAGGATGTAACGCCAGCTTTCATCACTAAAATCGGCAGACATTTGGAAATCTCTTACATGAGACGTGGGAATATCCTCATGGCAGGCATCCTGTGCTTTTTCGCGCATAATGCTTTTGCCAGTTTCCCAGGCTGTATTTAGCGGTATGCTGAATTTTTGAGCCTGCCAGCCAGCCAGAAAGTCAGGGGAATAATTAACCAGGGCGCTTAAGTCAAAAGTCTGAATGCATTCAAAGAGACGTTTGCTGATCTGGTTGCTGCCCAACACGACAAGGTTTTCGATTGAAAGTTGAACATTTCCTGATTCGGGGCGCCAATCAATATGCGTTCTGGTTTGCCAGGATTTGGAACCGTGATTGTAATATCGTTCCACCCGTTCATAGCCTACCAGAGCATTCCACTGAGCATTTATTTGGCTGCTAAATGTCCAGGCGGGAGCATAAATTCCCAGGAAAGGTTTCAGTGAACTTAATTCTCTTAGTGTCTTGGGATTGAACCAGCCCTTACCCAGCCACTCATGCGCTATCTGGCGTAGTTGTTGATCGGTTATCTTGAACGGAACCAGCAAAGAAGGGCGAAGTTTGGGGTTTAATTCAATCCCAATATTTACCTCATTCGAGGCGCAAAAAGGACAGGTGTGTGTTATATTCTCATTGGTAACCGACAGTTCTGCGCCACAACTGGAGCAGCGCAGTTCCCGCCTTTGAATCCCCCAGCCTTGTTCGTCAGGCTCAAAGATATCCAACGTGAAAGCATTTCCAGGAGTGGAGGTGCCTACCTTTTGCGCATCCGGTTTAATTTCAAATCCGCAATGTTCACATTTCACTCCGCCAACGCTTACATCAAAGCGGGTAGTTGCCCCACAATTGGGACATTTGAATTCTTTTCTTTGATGCTTCTCGTGTTTGTCGGCTGCTGGCGCAAATACAGTAATGCCAGCCATGTTTGATTCGATTTGATGAAACCCTTCAGGTGGCGTAAAAGCAGTGGGATTACCAGGTTGTTCTTTCATGTTTGCCCTTGTACTTGAATATGGTTTATTTTAATCGCTCTTTCTTTTTTGGGGTGATTTGACTTGAAAATAATATTGTATATAATATACATAATAATATCTATAATATCGCAAATAAATGGGAGCGTGCAAGATGAAACTGGCGATTGTGGGTTTGGGACGTATGGGCGCCAACATGGCAATCAGGTTGATCCGAAATGGTCATGAAGTGGTTGGATATAATCGAACTCGTGCAACCACAGAGAAATTATCCCACGAAGAAGGGATTATTCCAGCATTTTCATTTGAGGAAATTGTAGAGAAATTAGATATACCTAGAATTGTCTGGTTGATGGTACCAGCCGGTCTGCCTACTGAGGAAATTCTTGAAAAATTTACAAACCTTTTGTCGCCTGGTGATATTTTAATCGATGGGGGAAACGCCAATTACCGCGATACAATTCGTCGATCCAAGATTGTCAATGAAAAACAAATCCATTTTCTTGATACCGGCGTTAGCGGGGGAATATGGGGGCTGAAGGAAGGTTACTCACTGATGGTGGGGGGCGAAAAAGAAATTGCGGAATATTTAAAACCAATTTTCACGTCATTGGCCCCATCTGCTGATAAAGGCTGGGGATGGGTTGGCACTCACGGAGCCGGGCATTTTGTAAAAATGGTGCACAATGGAATTGAGTATGGAATGATGGAGGCGTTTGCCGAAGGATTTGAAATCCTTCAGGCAAGAAAAAATCTTGGGCTGGACTTGTATCAGATTTCACAGATTTGGCGATATGGTTCTGTAGTCCGATCATGGTTGTTGGACTTAATTGGCAACGCCTTGAAATATGACCCTGAGTTGAGCGAGTTAAAAGGATGGGTAGCCGATTCGGGAGAGGGAAGATGGACTGTTCAGGAAGCGCTTGACCAGGGAATTCCAGCCCCGGTTATTACCGAAGCTGTTTATCGGAGATTTTTCAGTCAGAACACGGATGCGTATTCTGCCAAGCTGTTGGCGGCCACACGCAATCAATTTGGCGGACACGCAGTTAAAAAAGCTGATCCGGAGGGTTAGACATTGGATAACGACTCTGTTGATACTCAAACCTCGCCGGGCAGGCTTGCTTTCGTTATCTTTGGTGTGACGGGCGATTTAACTCGACGCAAACTGATTCCTGCGCTTTATGAATTGGCAAAATCAAAAAACTTGCCTGTTCCGCTCACAATCATTGGTTTTGCAAGACGGGAATGGACTCGTGAGACGATGGTCGAGAATCTAGTCAAAGGTTTGTTGGAGTTTTCTCGTACAAAACCGATTGATATGGATGTGGTTAATCAGTTGTTTTCCAACTCGAAGTATATTCGGTCCTCTTTTGAGGATGATGCTGGATATAAAGAAATTAACCGGCTAACAACTGAAGCGGGATTTGATCAAGTTTTATATTATTTGGCAACACCGCCCGATTCTTATAAAGAAATCATTCAACGAATTGGAAAAAATGGCTCGCAGATCGCCGGAAAAGGTTGGACCCGCATTGTTATTGAGAAACCTTACGGGAATGACCTGGAAACTGCCAGAGAACTAGAGGCGGAAGTACATAAAGTCTTCAGTGAAAAACAGATCTATCGTATTGATCATTACCTGGGAAAGGATACCGTTCAGAACATTTTAGTTTTTCGTTTTGCCAATGGCATTTTTGAACCCCTGTGGAATCGTAATTATGTGGATCATGTGCAAATTACTGTGGCAGAAACCGTCGGTATTGGAAACCGGGCAGGGTACTATGAACGTTCTGGGGTGATCCGGGATATTTTCCAAAACCATATGCTGCAATTGCTGGCATTGACGGCCATGGAAGCGCCGTCAGCTTTCAACGCTGATGCTGTTCGCGATGAGAAAGTGAAAGTGCTGCGCACCCTGCGTCCAATTCGGGGGGATGATGCCATAACCGAGACATTTCGGGCGCAATACGTCTCGGGATTGATTGGAAGCGAAAGGGTTCCGGGCTATAAAGAGGAGCCCAACGTTTCCAACACTTCAACAACAGAGACTTATTTGGCCATGCGTTTATTTGTTGAAAACTGGCGCTGGTCGGGTGTGCCATTTTACATGCGGTCTGCCAAGCGGATGCCGTCACGTTTTACTGAGATAGCCATCCAATTTAAGCAATTGCCTTTGTCTTTATTCAACTGGCGGAACCTGGCAGGCGATGCTCCAAATGTGCTTGTTCTCAAATTACAGCCAGACGAGGGAATAACTTTAAGTTTTGGGGCAAAATCTCCCGGTCATATCAACCAGATCACGCCGGTTCAAATGCAATTTGGGTATTGCGAAACCTTTGGATTGGAACCCCCTGAGGCTTATGAACGTTTGCTCCTTGATTCAATTATTGGTGACGCGACCCTGTTTACTCGCACCGATGAAGTTTTGGCGCAATGGGATTTCACCTCATCCATCATTGAGTCATGGGCTGAACATCCCGCTAAAACATTGCCGGTGTATGAGGCGGGCACGTGGGGTCCTCCGGGCGCAGATGAATTCATTCATAAACATCGGCGCCAGTGGCGTCACCCTGAATTTCAAGAATCAAAATGTTAGAGTTTTTTCCCGCAGTTGGGGCAAGTTTTGTCAATGGTATGAATGACATAGCCACAATGTGGACATGTGATCGGTTGATCATTCCCCAGAGGTGCCCCGCAGGCAATGCAGCGTGATTCGCCAACCATGTTGGCGGTGCCGCAATAGCTGCAAATTAATCGTCGCAGACGATCTGATAATTGGTGTGAAGCTTTAAAGCCCCTTGCCGTTTGTTGAATGACTGCCCAAATTTCATCAGAGAGCTGAATTGATTCAATATCCTGGGCGAGATCATCAAGCCGGGTGATTAAATTGACCGGGTTCAGCAGCGTGCTGATGGCGGTTTGCCCCAGGCTTGCAACCACACCAAAAAGGTTTTGTTTGCTAACCTCGATGGACACACCGTCTTCAACGGGTGTGAGTGATACCGTTAAAGCAGTGTGCCCGCCAGAGGAACGGTAATTCGAGGTGGTGATTTGCACGAACACCTGTTTATCATTGCTGATCACCTTGGTTGCGTAATTGTTGCGGTTGAAACGCGAAACCAAGGCATTCGCGAAGTCTTTGGGAGTTATATCACCGTGAAAAATCTTGCTAGTCATGATATGCATTATAATCAGAAAATCTTTTTTAGAGCAAATATTTATGGAAATTAACCGAAAGAAAATTACCCCAAGATTACTCTTGCTTCTGCCAATAATTTTAGCTCTTGGTATTACATCCCAGGTTTTTGCAGATGTTCTTCCGCAGCAACCGACCATAAGTGTGCCAACAGTGACATCAACCCCGGGCGGCCCAAAAATAACCGTCCGACTCGACGCCGATCAAGAACAAATCAATGTCCGTTCGGGGCCTGGAACTTACTATGATAAAGTAGGCGTTTTGTTGATTGGGCAACAAGCCCCGGCAAAGGGACGATCGGCCGGCGGTGAATGGATTTTGATCGATTATCCGGGAATTCAGGGCGGATTGGCCTGGGTTTATGCTCCGCTGGTGGAGTTGACGGGTGGATCTGTGCCGATCGTGGAGCCGCCGCCCACTCCCACCCCGGTTGTCACGCCTACCATTGACCCGACATTGGCGGCGCAGTTTGTTGTTACATCTGCCCCAACACGTTTACCAACTTATACTGCACCGCCTCCCTTAACCATTCCGACGTTCAGGGCTCAAACAGGGTTGCAAGCACCGGGAGGAATCCCGATGGGGTTGGTGATCATTTCCCTGTTTGGGGCAGGAGCGATTCTTGGTTTCTTTACCCTGGCTCGTAATCGCTAAAACAACAAGTCAGCTTTTTAGAAAGATACCCAGGCCGCGGAAACACGATGCCCCCAGTTTGTGTTTCGATTGATCGCTGCAGTATTTTACGTCGGCGCCGGCTGCGCTTAGCGTGGCATGTGCTGCAATAGCCCTTTCAATCGTAACGATCTGGTCATTTTCTCCATGGGCAATAAAGTATTCAATATCTTTGATTAATGCTGGTTTTATGAATGCTTCGCAGCCTTCGGGAATGAACCCTGCCAGGGCAGCAACCTTTCGGACCCATTGTGGATGAAGAATGGAAAGGGTATATGCCATGGCAGCGCCCTGGCTGAATCCAGCAATGGAAATATGCGGGTTTATGATGTTGTTTTGCAAGAAGAAGTGATCGAGCGTGGTTTTTAGAGAATTTGCTGCTTCCATATACTGAGGAAAAGTTTGACGGATATCGTGGGGAGTTTCCTCGCTGATCCAGGAATATCCTCCCATTGACGAAGGGTGGCGAGCTCGGGGAGAGATGATTAATGTGTTTGTCGGGGCTTCCTGCCCGAATAGCCACATGGAATTTTCGTCTCCCGTGTAACCGTGAATAAGCAGGAGGATCGAATCAACCTGAACAATTTCAGAAATGTTTGTTCGAAATATTTTATTTTCGAAGATGGTAAGTAGGGGTTTATTCTCTGTTTGCATTTTTTACAACCCGATCAATCACCCATAAAAAAACCATTATCAAAAATATTGGAAGCATGCCGCCGCCAATACATAACAAACCGCTCACCGCTGCTTGAGGTCCGTAAATCAGAAATATTAATCCGTCGCCAACAACAAAAACAATGAGAAATCCCCCAACGATCAAGCGGAATATCGTGTTTTTTTGATAAGAACGCAAATCACGCATATATGCTCAGCTTTCATCGAATCCATTCTCAATCGACAACACCTTTCCTGGTAAATAGCGTTTCTTGAAGCGGCGGGTTATGGCGTTTTTGATTGAAAAAGATTGGCGAATTTCATCTAATGCGTCTTTGACGGCATTATCGCCAATTTTTACGAGTTCATTGGGATCGACATCGTCAATCAACCCAAATTTTATGACATCCGGGCGGATCAATACGTCGGGTTGATCAATATTCAGCCGCAATTCGGTCATCATCCTGGCTGTGATATCCATGGATTTGGCGAAGATGTTAAATGCCTGGGTTAGCCTCAACCTGGCAAACTGCTCTAGCAAGGGGCGGGGAATGGGTGATTTTTCGGGTATTTTGATGGGGGTGATTTGCGACCAGCCTTCTGCGGATGGTGAAAGGCAAATGGCAACCACCGGCAGGTCTGGACGGAGGTAATGTGCCAGCGCAACCGGCACAGGGTCGAGCACACCACCATCAACCAATATGGCTTCCTCGATTTCCCGGGGTGGAAAAATACCCGGGAAGGCGCTGGTTGCCAACAATGCTTCGACAACATATCCTTGTGACAACACAACTTCCTGGGACGCCACAATATCGACCGCGGTGCATGCAAAAGGAATGTTTAAATCTTCAAATTGCCTGTTACCAACGGCCTTCATCAGAATTTCAGACAAACCTTTTAAGCCAAGCAGTGAGGGACCGTCATCTGGATTGCGTGAGAACAGGTTTGTGTGGTCAGCGTTTTTAATCAGTTCAAAGATTTCAGCAGGTGAAAATCCGGCCGCGTACACAGCGCCTACAATCCCTCCAGCGCTGGTTCCGGCAATTGCACGAACCTGATAACCTTCGTCTTCAAGTCGTTGAAGCGCTCCTATGTGTGCGATCCCGCGGATTCCTCCGCCTCCCAGTGCAACAGCGATTTCAGTCATGGCAAAAAAACCTTTTCTTTAAAAAATACCTCATAATTATAGCGCGAATACTCTTTGAAACAAAAAATACCGATAGAAAGGTTTCTTATGTTAGAATGGCGTTATGGGAATTAAGATCGTTGCACGAAATAAAAAAGCACAATTTGAATATTTTCTATTTGACCGTTATGAAGCGGGACTGGCTTTGCATGGAAGTGAAATAAAATCTATTCGCGCCGGCCAGGTGAGCCTGGCAGAAGCTTATGTGCGTGTAGACATGCATGAAGCCTGGCTGGTTAATTCTCACATTGCTCCTTATGAAGCAGCCAATCGGTTTAACCACGATCCCAAACGGGAAAGACAGTTGTTGCTTCACAAAAAGGAAATTTTACAATTGTGGAACGCCATCCGGCAAAAAGGGGTGACTATCGTTCCGGTTCAACTTTATTTAAAAGACGGGCGTGCCAAAATTGAAATAGCCGTTGGAAAAGGCAAGAAAATGTATGACAAGCGCGATGCTATTGCAAAACGCGATATGGAACGTGATGCAGACCGCGGCAGGATGAGATAAGGGAATGATTACATGCTGAAATCAAGCCTTGTTGCCTTGCTGGTAACTGCTGCCGCCGCGTTGATCTGGCTGCGGTTTATTGACCTTTTAGCCCACCGCGGAATTATTCCAAGCGATGTTAGCCGAAAACTAATTCACATTGGAACAGGGCCAATTTTTGTGGCTTGTTGGCTGCTTTTCCCGGATGAACAGAACGCCAGATATTATGCTGCCGCAGTGCCGCTATTAATCACTGCCCAATTTGTAATGGTTGGCTCGGGTTTCATTAAAGATCAGGCAGCGGTTGATTCGATGTCGCGTTCAGGTGACCGGCGTGAAATCCTTCGCGGACCGATGTTTTACGGCATCGTCTTTGTAATCTTAACTTTGCTCTTTTGGAAAGATTCTCCAATTGGAATTGCAGCCTTGATGATGCTGTGCGGTGGTGACGGCCTGGCTGATCTGGCAGGTAGCAGGATAAACAGCAAAGTTTTGCCCTGGGCGCCGCGAAAGAGCGTTGCCGGAAGCATTATGATGTTCCTGGGCGGTTTTCTTCTTACATACCTGATTCTATTCATCTACAATAAAGCCGGTGTTTTTGGGGGGAGTATGAACGATTTTACCTTGAAAATTGTCTTGCTGTCATTAACCGGCATGGTTGTTGAGTCGTTGCCATTTAAGGATATCGATAATATCACCGTTCCTGTTGC
>CAZOKH010000012.1:45505-52293 GCA_964580315.1 uncultured Anaerolineaceae bacterium
TGTCCTACTGGGGAGTTTTCTATTTCCATGGGGATGGTATTGAAAAGGGTGTTTCGTGTAAAATAATATAGACTTGTGTTGTCCTAATTGACAGGACAAAGGATTGAATTATGCTTTCACGTCGCGACTTCTTGAAGAATAGTATGTTAACTGCCGGGGTTTTTGTTCTTAAGCCCGGGAAAATTTTGCATTCACTTGACGGGCAATGGGATTCAAATGCTCAATTAGGTAGAAATTGTTCCGGGGGTATGATTACCCTTCGGGCTAAGCCTTCAATTGATAGCGCAAAAATCAAGGACCTTTACGAAGACGATGTTGTTGTCTGGAATCGCGAGGTTATTGGCGAGGCGCCGCTCGGTGTTTTAAGCAGGCGGTGGGTGGAAACTCCCGAGGGGTATCTCTATGCGCCCAATATCCAACCTGTGCGATACACCCCCAATGAACCTGTGACCAGTTTACCAACCACAAGTGAAGGCTCAGGAATGTGGGCAGAGGTGACCGTGCCGTATGTTGACCTGGTGCTCGAAAAAGCCCCTGCTTCACCCTGGCTGCAAGAGGTTCAGCATCCAAGGTTGTATTACAGCCAGGTGATGTGGATTGACGGGGTGTCTCAAAATGACCAGGGGCAACTCATGTATCACGTGAGTGAAAAATATGGAAGCTATGGCGATACCTTCTGGGTTGACGCGCGCGCATTTCGGCCATTAACAGACGAGGAACTTTCGCCCATCAATCCTGATGCAGCCGACAAAAGAATTGTTGTCCATCTCAATTATCAAACACTTTCCTGTTATGAAGGCAATAACGAAGTTTATTTTTGCCGGGTTTCAACCGGCGCCAAGTTTGACGCAGAAGGGAATGTCGTTGAAAAGTGGGCAACGCCCATTGGCCCTCATCAGCCCTGGCGAAAGGTGATTTCCATACACATGGCTGGCGGATCAACGGGATCTGGTTGGGATACACCGGGAATTGCCTGGACATTGCTATTTGATAAAGACGGCGCCGCCATTCATTCCACTTTTTGGCACAACGATTTTGGTACGCCCAGGTCGCATGGTTGCGTCAATGCAAGACCCGAAGATGCAAAATGGGTTTTCCGTTGGTCGTTGCCCCAGGTGCTGACCGATCCGGGAAATTATGATATTTCCGGTCCCATCGGAACCGTGGTTGATATTGTGGAAAATCGAGCATAAATATTTACTAGATTTACTGGTGCAATCCAAAATGCTAAATGTAACCTTTTATTATTTGCCCGGCGATGAAAAATGTCTTCAAGTGGAAAAGGCGTTGCTTGAAGTTAACAAGGTCGTTCCGCACAAATTGGTAAAAATCAATATTCTTGAAGACGAATCCATTCAAAAAGAGTATGAAGAGGAGGCGCCGGTTATCCTGGTTGGGCCTTACCAATTAAAAAAATCGTTTACTGAGCAGGATATTCGGATTGCATTAATGGCGGCTGAAAACAGGGCTAGAGATTTATCGGCAGAGAAGTCAGATGCTTATCAGCAGCGATTGGAACGGGGTAAGAAATTGAGCGGCGCTGACCGGTTTTCTTTGTGGTTTGCACGGAAATATATGCTGGTTTTTAACCTGCTTGTATTTTTATATTTCTCGGTACCTTTTTTGGCGCCGGTTTTCATGAATGCCGGCTGGGTGGCACCGGCAAAAATCATTTATACAATTTACAGCCCGCTTTGTCATCAACTCGCCTTCCGGTCCTGGTTCTTGTTTGGTGAACAGACCGTGTATCCGCGATCGTTAGCCGGACTTCCCGAATTGACATCATACGAAGAAGTTACTGGGCAAAATCCCGAAATCGATTTGTTGGAAGCACGGAAGCTGCTTGGCAATGAGGTAATGGGCTACAAGGTGGCGATTTGTGAACGCTGTGTCGCCATGTATGTGGGGATATTTCTATTTGGTGTTTTGTTTGCTTTAACGAAAAGAAAAATTAAATCACTACCTTGGTATTTATGGGTTTTGTTTGGTTTGGTGCCGATTGGTTTGGACGGCGTTTCACAATTGCCGGGATTGGTGCAAGCCATTTTGCCTGCGTGGATTCTAATCCGTGAGTCTACCCCATTACTTCGTACAATTACCGGATTGATGTTTGGTGTTACTACTGCGTGGTATATCTATCCCATAATTGAAGAAACCATGCTAGATACACGGCGGCTGCTCTTACGCAAAGCGGCCATTTTAAAACAGAAGGGCGAAAGCGTCTAAAATGCCTTTTTTATCTCAAAATGGAATTAAGTATTTTCAGTTTGATCTTTTCAAAAATTTTGAAGTGAAGCATGGAATTTTCACCCGTCTGGGCGGAATAAGCCCTGATCCGTGGGATTCTCTAAATGTGGGGGGAACTGTTGGGGATGATGAGAATCGGGTGATAGAGAATCGCAAACGTTTATTTGACGTCTTAAATAAAGATATTGCATCAGTTTATGATGTTTGGCAAGTTCACAGCGCTGATGTGGTTTGTACAGATAGGCCAAGGCATGCCGATGAAGATCATTTAAACGCAGATGCAATACTAACATCTTCCAGAGAT
The DNA here is from genome assembly GCA_964580315.1 of uncultured Anaerolineaceae bacterium. Taxonomy (GTDB): domain Bacteria; phylum Chloroflexota; class Anaerolineae; order Anaerolineales; family Anaerolineaceae; genus CAZOKH01. The sequence goes on from CAZOKH010000012.1 coordinate 48,057, forward strand.
GTGACTCTATTTATGCGATTCGCTGATTGTGTTCCGATAATGCTTTATGATCCCAACAGGCAGGTGGTTGGCATAGTTCATGCAGGTTGGCAGGGTACAGTGAAAAAAGTGGCGGCTGCGGCTATTGAAAAAATGATATCGGTTTATGGTTCAGAACCAGGGGATATTCTTGCCGGGATAGGTCCGTCAATATGCCCCAATTGCTATGAGGTAAAAAACGATGTTATTGAGGAAGTTCATAGTAAACTGGGTGAAATTGCAACAGAAGTGATTCTTAAAAAACCGGGAGAGAAAACACATTTTAATATGTGGTTGGCCAACGAATTGATTCTGAGAAATTCGGGCGTCGAAAAAATTGAAGTGTCAGGGGTTTGTACAGCATGCAATAGCCATGAATGGTTTTCTCACCGCGCTGATCATGGCAAAACCGGGCGATTTGGTGCTGCAATTAGTTTACAATAGTGGATAATCATTGTTGCAATAAGGGAAACTCATGGTTAATTTCTTAATCTTGTTTGTAAGTCTCCTGTCTAGAATTCTCATACTTTTAGTGGTTGTTGAAGTGATCTTGTCTTATTTTATGTCACCTTATCATCCAGTACGGTCGGCGATCTTGAAAATAATTGATCCGATTTTGTCACCGATTAGAAAAGTTTTACCCAACATTGGTATGCTAGATTTTAGCCCAATTGTATTAATTCTGTTGATTCAACTGGCGGAAACCCTTCTCATTGCTCTGTTAAGATCCCTGGGATAGAAGATGAATCGAAAAAACATTAAATTACATCCAGAAGCTTGGGGTTCGGCAATTCATGTGCGTGTTCAACCGCGATCATCACAAAACGAAGTCGTTGATATCCTGGATGACGGGACGGTAAAAGTACGGATCACATCTGCGCCAACTGATGGAAAGGCGAATGACACGCTTATAAAATTCCTTGCGGGGATTTTTCATTGCCCGGCTTCAGATGTTACCATTATTGCCGGGCATACAAGCAAAGATAAGCTGATTGGAATTAACGGCCTTGATGCTGAAAAAATCGATCAGATTCTTAAGGGTTTAATCAAGAATACTTAAGCTCGTTTATGTTTCTGGTTGCTAACAGCCACAGGCAGTAATTAATCAAATCTGTGTGATTAATGCTGGCTGTGGCATTGTTTGAAAAAATGGCCAGTACGTTTGAAATCTTTGAGAAGCGGGCGAGTTGCATATATGCTTTTGGCTTTAACTCATCAGGTCCTTCTTCAGTGATTTTTCTCAGCAATTCATCGACTGGTGTGTTGGTTGAAATGGCAATTCCCTGTTTGCTGGCATATTCGATAAGCCAGGGCAATTGGCTTGATTCGATTGGCCTGGAAATTGATGGGTAATTGTCTGATTTGTAGGCTGCCAGGTATTGTGCGGCAAGATCACGAACAACCCATTGCCCGTCGCTAATAGAAATTTCTTCAAGTTTTTTGGTTATCCACTCCTGGTGGATTTGCGCCAAACCGTGCACTGCTGCTCGTCGGATCAATAAGTTCTCATTTTTTAAGCCTTCAAGAATGGCGTCGTGGCCAAATCCTGGGTTCACGGCCAGCACTTCGGCTGCTGCGAATTGCTGATCTTCATCTCCGTGTTCAAAAACCTGTTGAACCGCCTTGCGCGAAGCGGGGCTGCTGAAGGATTGAAGTGCCAGGCAGGCGGTATCACGGACCAATGTTGATTCATCGCTCAACAAGCGTTGAATTTCAACTAATGTTGAATCATCTCCAATCGCTCCGAGACCAAGTAGTGATAAATATCTCACCGTTTCAGTTTTGGATTTGCTTATTTGTCTAAATAATAGACCGGTTGAAGAATCGTTGATCGTGTAAAATGCAGCGATAATTTTTGAGCGGGTTACTAAATCGAGCGTTTCATCGTGAAGCCAGCCCACCATTTTTCTTAATGATGTAACCCTAATCGGATGATTCTCTGGATATTCTCGCAGCCAGGGCAACGTGCACAAAAAAAGAGGCTGTTTCCCTAATTCATTGCTGCTTATATTGTTGATCATTTGATTATCGATCAGGTCTCTGGCAGCCATAAAGATTATTTGTTCGTATGCCGGGTTATATTGTATATCTGTAAAGTCTGGTGTGATTGGGGTGTCGTATTGTCGAGAAGCAAAGAATCCTGTAAAAGCCGGACATCTAAAGGTGTAATTCCCGTTCAAATTTTGTCTTACAACACCCAGGTCGATAGCCTGTGAATCGGGTGTTATAGAGGGGGGCTGGTTGGGCTGGGTTGACAAACCTCCGTCAATAATCGATCTGGCTTGTTTGCCCAGGTTAGTTTTTCTCATTAACTGCCCCAGGTAGGTTTGAAAGATTTGTGTTTTTGTGGATTGAAGCGGGTTACCCGTAACCGCTGCAAGGATCAGCATTGTCCATTCAAGCGGTGAGTGAAAAAGCGAATGGCTTTTTAGCCAGGTTGAGAAAATGGTTAGGTCAATTGTGTTTTGTGATTGCTCAATGAGGTGGGGTTTGATCACATTTAGCCACCTTGTAATAAAATCCATTTTCTTTGTTTTGCTCCAGCAGGCTAACGGGAATGCTTCGAATCCCAATTCGATCAACCCGCCCAACAATTGTGGCGTTGCTGTGGTTACTATGGGTAAATTGGGCTGGTCAACCAGTAATCTGTTGATAAACCCTGAGCAGGCCTGGTATTCGTCAGGCGAAAGTTCATCCATTCCGTCTAACAGCAGGATAAGCTGTTTATTTTTTAGAAAATACTCCAACACCTTAGAGGAATTTTTTTGGATGTTTTTGGGGAGCGATTGAATAAATGCCCCGATGATACGTTGAGTGGGGCTGGTTTCGTGTTTTTCATCCCACAAAAAATCTCTACAGTGAATGAGTATGGGAAGATATTGCGCCAGATCACCAGCAATTTCGGATTTTCTCGCAATCGCAGAGGCGGTGAATGCCAGGCTGACCGTTTTTCCATATCCAGCTTGGCCATAAATAATGACTCGTTTACATGCGCTGATAGCCTTAAACAGTGAAATTGCCTCAAGATTGAATTGTGATGAGAGTTCGGGGTAATCGGGCAAAAAGGGGATGGCCTGTTCTTTGATCGTTAGCGTGGGCGCGCCAGTTGTTGGGGATTCGGTTTGCGGCGGAATAAGTAATTCTGGCGTGATAATGATTTCATCCAGCGCGCATATTGAAATTCCCAGGTGTTCTTTTTGCGCACGCGAATAAATAATATCCCGCAGCTTAATCTCAAGTCGATATACCCAATGGGTTCTAAATTGCTCAATCCAATTTTGAAAAAATTTTTTCCACCCGGGGAACCACTTTTGGACGCGTGTGTAGAACCACACCAGAAGCAGGGCAGAAAAAAAACCAATCCAGAATGAAATTCTATCGATGTTGATATGCGGAAGGTGTGGCATCATTAACCAGCATAAAGAATTCGCCCACAGGATGGGCATTGAATGATTTCTTTCATGGCGCGAACTGATTGAACCATTGCCGGTGTTATCGAGGCGCCGCAGCTTTCACAATTATTGTCAGTAATTTTCGAGACGGCCAGGCCATGTTTGGTTTTCCTTAACCGTAGATATAATTCAATAATGTCATCGGGGATTGAGCTTTGAATTGCGGCTCTTTCGCGTAAAAGGCGGTCCTTTTCCTGGCTCAATTGGCTCTTTTCACCAAGCATAAGGCTGTGTTTGGTTGTACTTTCTGACCGAATCGCCGTGAGGTTTTCTTCACATTGTTTATGATAAATTTCCTGTTGCTCGCAATCAATCATGGCTTGCAGTTCTTCATCTTCCAACAATTTCAATTTGTTCTTATTCATGGATAATTCGGTCTGTAAATCTTGCAGTTCTTTCGGTGCTTTTACACTTCCACTGTATAATTTTTTATCCGTTATTTCGATTTTGATTTGGATCTGCTTTACATTTTCCTCGATGGTTCGCAAAGCCTGAGATAGGATTACAGATTTATTTTTCGCTTCTAGCAATTCCTGTTCAGCGTTTTTAACCGACCTGTCAGCATTCATTTCTGCTTCAAGTTGTCGGAAACGATTCTCGATTCGATCGAGTTCAATGTCAGTCTTTTGTAAGTTGAATAATTGGGCAACTGGATTCATAATTAGGATTATAGGGGTGTAACAGAAAAACCGCAAGTAAAAGTTTATAAAAAGAAACGTGGAATGGAAATTTGATGAAAAACAGAAAACTTAAATGGGTGCTGTTGT
>CAZOKH010000013.1:0-10853 GCA_964580315.1 uncultured Anaerolineaceae bacterium
ATCATCCCTCATCCACCAGCGCCGGGCGGTATTGCAGCGCCTCGGCCAGGTGGGTGGGCAAAATGGCGTCGCTGCCGGCCAGGTCGGCGATGGTGCGCGCCAGCTTGAGAATGCGGTGATAGGCGCGCGCCGAAAGCTGCATCTGGTTCATGGCAGCTTTCATCAAGCTGCGGCAGGCGTCATCCAGCACACAGAACTGGCGCACGCCGGCCGGGCGCAGTTCGGCGTTGCTGGCAATGCCGCTGCCGGCAAAGCGCTGGCGCTGACGCTCGCGCGCGGTCTCCACGCGCTGTTGAATGACCGCCGAGCTTTCCCCCGTGCGCGCCTCCGACAGCTTTTCATAATCCACCCGCGGTACGCGGATGTGAATGTCGATGCGGTCCAGCAGCGGACCGGAAATCCTCTTTTGATACTTGGTGACAGTGGACATGTTGCAGGTACACGGCTTGATCGGGTCGCCGTAGTAGCCGCACGGGCAGGGATTCATGGCCCCCACCAGCATGAAGTTGGCCGGGAAGGTGAGCGAACCCTGCGCCCGGCTGATGGTGACCAGCTTATCCTCGATGGGCTGGCGCAGCACTTCCAGCACGCGCGAGCCAAATTCGGGCAGTTCGTCCAAAAACAGCACGCCGCGGTGCGCCAGCGATACCTCGCCGGGGTGCGGCAGGTTGCCGCCGCCCACCATGCCGGCGTGCGAGATGGTGTGGTGCGGCGCCCTGAACGGGCGATTGCGAATCAACGGGGCGTCTTCGGGCAACTGGTCAGCCACCGAGTAGATGCGCGTCACATCCAGCGCTTCGTCAATGGTCATGCGCGGCAAAATGGCGGGCATGGCGCGCGCCAGCAGCGTTTTGCCCGCGCCCGGCGGACCGATCATCAGCACATTGTGCCCGCCCGCGGCGGCCACCTCCAGCGCGCGTTTGACGTGCTCCTGCCCCTTGATCTCGCTAAAATCGGTTTCCGCTCTGGGCGCCAGCGCAAGCACATCCTGCGGGTCTTGGAGTTCAATGCGCTGCCCGCCGGAGAAATGCTGATATAAATCGCCCAGCGAACGCGCCGGGATGACTTCGAGATCCGGGATGAGGGCGGCTTCGTGGGCGTCCACCTCGGGCACCACCACCTGCTTGAAGCCCTGCTCGCGCGCCAGGGCTGCCATGGGCAGCACCCCGCGCACATGCCGCAGGCTGCCGTCCAACGACAACTCGCCGATCACCAGGCAGTCATTCAAACTTTCAACGGGAATTTGCTCCGCCGCCGCCAGCACCCCCAGGGCAATCGGCAAATCGTAGGCGGGGCCTTCTTTGCGCACCGAAGCCGGCGCCAGGTTGACCGTCACGCGTTTGCGCGGGAAGAACAGCCCCGCGTTCTTGATGGCGGACTGCACGCGTTCGCGGCTCTCCTGCACAGCGGCGTCGGGCAAGCCGACAATGATCATCGCCTGCAAGCCGTTCGACAAATCGACTTCGACCTCAACGATGACCCCATCCAACCCAATGACGGCGCAGGAGAAAACACGTGCCAGCATGTATTTAAGTGTAGGGGGAGAACGCTAAAAAGTCAAATCACAAATCCACATCCAATCCGTCCAGCACCGCCTGGATGGGATTGTAAACCGTCATGCGGTCGGAGCCGGCGAACAGCAGACCCACCGCTTCGGGGGCGTCGCCGCTGGTCACCAGCAGGGCGCCCGAGTCGCCGGGTTTCGCCATGGGGGTGGTCAGGATCTGATCCTCAAAACGCGCCGTGCGCCCGCCTTCATACTGCACTTCCACCAGGGCGTTCGTCACAATCACCAGGCCGTTGGTGAGGCCGGTGCTGCGCCCCGATTTGCGCACCTTCATCTCCAGGCGCGGCGGGGTAACCTCGTGCACCGCGCCAATCTCCAGAATCTCTTCGGTCAGGGTGGTGTCATCCGCCGGGCGGGCAATTGCGGCATCCACCAGGTTGACCGCTTCAGGGTCAATCTTGGTGGCCACCATGCGCCCTTTGGCGCGCAGCCATGCGGCGGCTTTGTTAACCGCGCTGGCGGCTTTCACAGTCAAGCCGCTTTGCGGGCGGTCCACATGAAAGCGGATCGGCACCGAGCGCACCAGGTAGGCCACCGTGTCATACTTCTCATGCCCGCCGTCAATGGCAGCCGGCTGAACAACGGCGTCGCCCAGTTTGGCCTGGTTGGCGCAGGCCAGCGCATGGTTGGTTGAAAGCATCAGGCGCGTGCCGTAGGTGCGGTCGCGCACCACCGCCCCGAATGTACCGCCCCACGTCTGGAAATGCCCCAGGCTGGCGCCCGGCCACATGGGGCGCAGGCGGTCGCTGCGTTCAGCATAGGCTTCCAGCACGCCGGTTTCCACCACGTCGGTTTCCACGTCTTCCACTTCGGTTGGGATTAAGTCTTCCGGTTTGAGCAGCACGGCGGGCAACTTGCGGCTCACCAAAACCGTCAGGCAAACGCGGTTGGTCAGCTTGCCGCGCACCTGCTGCAAGCCCACCCCCACGCCAATCACGTTGGGTTTGTTCATCCAATCCGCCTGGCAGGCTTCTTTCATCCGGATAATGCGTTCTACCGTCATGTGCCAACCTCCGCCGTTTGTCGTTTGCTGAATGGTAACTGCTTCACAGGAAACACAGTTGCAAGAGACTTGCCCGCTTAATCGCCCCGAAAACCCACCAGGAAGCCAGCCAGTTTGATGTATTCGGTGAGAGTGGCTTCCCAGCCCTGCGCGCTCAACCACCAGGAGGTCGAGCGGTACCAGTGCCCGCTGGACGGGCGCACGCGGATCGATTTGCCGCTGTCGCGGAACACCTCGCGAAAAACCAGCCGGGTGCGAAAGCTGTGATAGGGGTCGGTCACCACAATCATCGAGTTGAACCCCTGGTCGTTCATGAGGCGCAACACCGCTTTGGCTTCGTCATAAGTGCTGCTGGCCGGTTTGGACGTCACCAGGATATCGCGGTCGGGTACCCCCAGTGAGATGGCCTCGGTCTTGTACAGCTTGGTATAACTGGCGCCCAGGCTGGCTACCTGGCTGGTGGTTTCAGTGAACACCACCCGCCTGGCATAGCCTTCCTTGTACATTTTGGCAGCCTCATCCACGCGGTCCATGCTGCCCCCGCTGAGCGCCACCACGGCATCCATCGGTTTCAACGGGTCGGTGATCACCAGCACAGCGCCTGCCCCCCACAGGGCAAAAATCAGCAAGGCAGCCGCAATCACCACGCCCAGCCCGGCAGTGACGAAAATCAACAGCCGGTCTATAAGGCCATATCGCGGTTCCATTCCAGTTTCATCAATTCTCATTTGCATAGCGCCTTCTTGGATAAAGGCAGACTTTTCCCTGCCTTTAATTAATGAAAGCTCTTCATCATCCTGCTCATGGCTTCTTCCAGGATGGAACGCGGGCAGGCAAAGTTCAGGCGCACAAAGCCCTCGCCGTTCTTATCAAACCAGGCGCCGTCATTGAGCGCTACTTTAGCCTTTTCCAGGAAATGAACATGCGGATTAACCTTCAACCCCGCATCCCGGCAGTCAATCCACGCCAGGTAGGTGCCTTCTGGTCTGTCAATGTGCAATTGTGGAAGCTCATCCTGAATGGTTTTAACCAGGAAATCGCGGTTGGCCTGCATGTATTGCAAAGCAGCTTCCAGCCATTCAGCCCCGTGGCGATAGGCTGCCAGGGCGGCAGTTTGTCCCAGCAGGTTCACTTCGCCCACCAGCCCGCGGCGGGCGTGCATGAACTGCCTCCGCAGGGTTTCATTTTCAATGATCGCCATCGAGCAGCCCAGGCCGGGAATGTTGAAGGTTTTGCTGGGAGCGATCAACGTGATGGTGCGTTCAGAAACTTCAGGACTCAGACTGGCAATGGGAATATGCCGGCTCTCTGAAAACACCAGGTCGGCGTGAATTTCGTCGGAGCAAATCACCACGTCGCGCTCCACGCACACTGCGGCCATGCGCTCCAGTTCGTCGCGCCGCCACACCCTGCCCACCGGGTTGTGCGGGCTGCACAGCAGAAAGGCGCGCGTGCGGTTGGTAAAACCGGTTTCAAACCGATCAAAATCAATCCCATAGTGGCCGCCCGCAAAGTGCGCCAATTCCACTTTTTGCTGCTGCGCCCCGGCATAACCGGCCACGCGCAAAAACGGCGGGTAAACCGGGGTTTGAATCAGCACCGCGTCACCCGGTTGGGTCGCCGCCTGGCAGGCCAGGTTGAAACCGTTCACCACACCGGGCAGCAAAATCACTGCTTCGGGTGAAATCTTCCAATCAAAACGTCCTGCCAGCCAGTCAACCACGGCGCTGCGCAGCTCTTCGCTTTCAGATGGATAGCCAAAAACACCCTGCGCCACGCGTTCTTGCAGGGCGCTGATAACCGCCTCCGGCGCTTTAAAGTCCATATCCGCCACCCACAGGGGCAGCACATCAGCCGGGTATTGATTCCATTTCATGCTGTCGCCGTTGCTGCGCGGCAGAATTTCATCGAAGTTGAATGGTTTTGTGTCTGTTTTCATGTGTGCATTGTTCCGTAAAATCATGTTTTTTTCGTTAATTTGTTGTTGAGCGATTCATTATAACCCATCCGAAAAGCGCTTTTTTGATTCGAGTACCGGATGACAAGGATGGTATACTCAGTTCCAAATGGCAACAGCAACCAAACCCAATCCCATCCCGCAGCTCGATCTGCTGGCCCCAACCGGCTGGCAAGATTATCACCTGCTCGACAGCGGCAACGGGCGCAAGCTGGAACAGTACGGCGATTTCATCCTCGACCGCCCTGAACCGGAAGCCGTGTGGCAGCCCGCCCTGCCCGAACGCCGCTGGGCAGCGGCGCACGCCCGTTTCATCCCCACACCCGAAACCAACGGCGGCCACTGGGAGAAGCTGCAAGCCATGCCCGAACGCTGGCAAATGAGTTATCAAAATCTGCGTTTCTGGGTTTCGCTCAGCGCCTCACGCCATGTGGGCGTGTTTCCCGAGCAAGCCGCTCACTGGGATTGGGTCACACAGAAAATTCAAACAGCCAACAAACCGCCCCGGGTGCTCAACCTGTTTGGTTACACCGGGCTGGCCAGCCTGGCCGCCGCGGCCGCCGGGGCGCAGGTCACCCACCTGGACGCCTCGCGCAAGGTGGTCACCTGGGCGCATGAAAACCAGCAGCTTTCCAAACTGCCCGAAACTTCCATCCGCTGGATGGTGGACGATGCGCTCAAGTTCGTGCAGCGCGAAAGCCGCCGCCAGTCGCTGTATGACGGCATCATCCTCGACCCGCCCAAATTCGGGCGCGGCCCCAAAGGCGAGGTGTGGGAATTTTACAAGTTGATACCCGAGCTGCTGGAAGCCTGCCGCAATGCGCTTGTATCGCAGCCGTCCTTTGTTGTGATCACCGCTTATGCTGTCAAAGCATCGGCGCTCACTTTGCATTATGCCTTGCAGGAAGCCATGAAAAAATTCTCCGGCGCCCTTCAAGCAGGCGAATTATTGTTAAAGGAAGAAAGCGGTGAACGCTACATATCAACCGCCATTTATGCACGCTGGTATGCTGGTTCACCACGAAAGCATATTGATGAATGATTATTAAGGAGAGTACCTCATGCCGCAACCGATTATTGCGATTATTGGCGCTGGCGTTATGGGCGAAGCCATCCTGGCCGGCATTATTAAAAAAGGCGTAACGGCTCCCGATTGCATTCATGCCGCCGACACGGTCACTGACCGGCTCGAAAAACTGCACACCGATTATGGTGTGCAGCCTTTCACTGAAAACGCAGCCGCCGTGCAGCAGGCGCAGGTGGTCATTCTGTCCATCAAACCCCAGCAGATGAAGAAAGTGCTGCCCCATTTGCGCGGCAAAATCGACCCGCAGGCGCTGGTCATTTCCATCGTCGCCGGTGTGCCCGTGCAGGAAATTGTCAACGGCTTGAACCACCCGCTGGTGGTGCGCGCCATGCCCAACACCCCCGCGCAAATTGGTGAAGGCATCACCATGTGGACCTGCGCCCCCACCGTCTCACCCGAACAGCGCGAGCTGGCGCGCAGCATCCTGCGCGCCCTGGGGCAGGAAATATTCGACCAGGAAGAAAGTTATCTCGACATGGCCACCGCCCTTTCAGGCACCGGGCCCGCCTACGTGTTCCTTTTCATGGAAGCGCTCATTGACGCCGGGGTGCACCTGGGGTTTCAGCGCTCCACCGCCGAACAACTGGTGCTGCAGACCGTGCGCGGTTCAGTTGATTATTACGCCCAGAAAAAAGATCACCCCGCCCACCTGCGCAACCAGGTCACCTCGCCCGCCGGGACCTCCGCTGCCGCGCTCTACTACCTGGAAAAAGCCGGATTCCGCACCGCAATCTCGCGCGCCATCTGGGCGGCTTACGAGCGCTCGCTGGAACTGGGCAAAGGGCGCGATTCGCAGCCTCCCAGTAGTGAAAAACATGATTAGTTCTTAAAACTTTACGGACAGAAAAAATCCCGATAAGAACGCGCTTGTAAAATCCACTTAAATAACACCGCCTGCCAGCCTTTACAGGTTTGATAGGTGGATCTAAGTACTTGCAAATTGCCCCCATTTCGTTTATACTGTGGAAGAAAGTGGTGAATAGTGGGTAAAAGTGGAGCGCCGGAGCACATCCGGCGTTCCATGGCATATAGCAAAGGTAGAACTTATGTTCTTAGGTCAGTTTGAGCACACCATAGACGAAAAAGGGCGCATGACCATCCCCGCCCGTTTTCGTGAATTGCTGGAAGGCGGCGCCTACGTTACGCAGGGCTTCGACAGCAATCTCATTGTGCTGCCCACAACTGCCTTCCAACAAATCTACCAGCGCGTAAACCAGCTTTCCATGACCGACCCCACCACCCGCCAGTTGAAACGCCTGATCTTTTCCTATGCCACCCGCCTGGAATTCGACAAAGCCGGGCGCATTTTACTCCCCCAGTTCTTGCGTGATACCGCTGGATTGGACGGGGCTGCGGTGGTGGTTGGCGTGGGTGATTACTTTGAAATTTGGTCCGTGCAGCACTGGGCTGATCAGAATAACAATTTACGGGATGCGGACGCCAATTCGCAGCGTTTTGCCGCCCTTGATCTTTCACTATAGAGATTATGGAAGCCAACAACGCAGGTGATAGCACCTATCCGCATCAACCAGTACTTTACCATGAAGTTATATCTGCTCTGCGCCCTCAAAGCGGCGGTCATTACATCGATGCCACAGTCGGCGCCGGAGGTCATTCCCAGGGAATTCTGGAAACAAGCCATCCTGACGGCTTATTACTGGGATTTGAGATTGACCCCCAGGCGCTGGCAATTGCAAGCCAGCGTCTCTCTGTTTATAAAGACAGGTTCATCCTGGTGCAAGCCTCTTACACCACCCTGTTGGCTGAAATGCAGCGACTGGGCTGGCCGGGAGTGGACGGCATCCTCATCGATCTGGGCGTCTCATCCATGCAGGTTGACTCTGCCAGGCGGGGTTTTTCCTTCCAGGCAGACGGGCCGCTGGACATGCGTTTCAGCCCCGCCCAAACAGTCACCGCAGCACACCTGGTCAACACGCTCGATGAGGCTAAACTGGCTGACATTCTCTGGCGCTACGGCGAAGAACTGCAATCACGCCAGATTGCCCGCGCCATTTGCGCCCACCGCCCCTTTGAAACCACCCAGCAGCTTGCCGACCTGATCAAACGGGTCAGCAAACGCCCCCACGACCGCATTCACCCTGCCACGCGCACCTTTCAGGCGCTGCGCATCGCGGTCAACCAGGAATTGCAGGCCCTGGAAGATTTTCTGCCGCAGGCAGTGGAAGCATTGTTGCCGGGCGGCATTCTGGCGGTCATTTCGTTTCATTCACTGGAAGACCGGCTGGTGAAACAATACTTCCGGCGCGAGAGCAAAGATTGCCTGTGCCCGCCGCGGCAGCCAGTTTGCACATGCGGACACAGGGCGCAGATTGATGAAGTTAACCGCCGTCCCATTGTCGCGGCGGAGACGGAGGTGTCGTCAAACCCGCGGTCGCGCAGCGCCAGATTGCGGGTTGTTCGGAAAAAACTGGCATGACAGTTGCATTAGATGGTTATGACAGTTGCATTTATTGGTGAGTGAGATATGGCACATGGTTTCATCCAGGCTTACCGGCAAGCACCCTGGCGAATCCAGATACAAAGGATTGGCTCAATTTTGCTTTTAATGGTGGTTGCTGCCCTGGTGGCCGGTGTGTACCTGAACATCAGCGCGCAGTCCTCCACGATTGGCGTTGAAATTCAGGTGCTTGAAAATAACCGTGGTGACCTGCAGCGCGAGATTGCCAGCCTGAAGAACCAGATTGGCGTTCTAACATCGGCTGTTGAAATGGAAAAACGGGCAAAAGAAATGGGCTTTGAAACAGCAAACACGTACGATATGGAATACCTGCTGGTTCCCGGCTATCCGGGACGCCAGACTGCCATGCTGGCTCCCTTCTCAGGAACTGAGGCAGCCAGCCGCCAGGTTTCCAATCCCGGTTTCAGCACCTCTCTGTGGGACTGGCTCGCCCGCGGCGTGAATTACCTCAGCGAACAAACCGATGAGGTGCTGCCGTGAGAACCGATTTCTCCACCCGCCTGCTTTTCATCCGCATATTGTTCATCCTGGCCGGAGCCGCCATCCTGCTGCAAATTGTGCATCTGCAAACCAGCGCCAGCGCCAATGAACTGCGGGAACTGGGGGAACTGTACAGCTACAAACGCGAGCTGGTCTATCCCGAACGCGGGTATATTTACGATCGTTACGGCCGGCTGTTGGCTGGCAATGAACAGGTGTACGAAGTGGGCGTCAATCTCGCTGAAATGCGAGAGCAGAACAATGCGCAGTCCATCGCCAGCGTGGTTTCCACTGTTTTGGATATGGATTACAACGATGTTTACGGCGACCTGGTAAATCCTGAGAATCCAAACGCGGTGTATGTTGTCCTGAAAAATTATGTCTCACTTGAAAAAGGCAACCGGTTGAAATCAATCCAGGACGAATACGAAAAATACATCACGCAATTGGGTTCAGCCAAAAGCCAGTCGGCGCCGCCCAACCTGCGCGGGCTGGAACTGGCCTCTCATTTGCAGCGCAGCTACCCCGAAAACAACCTTGCCTCCAATATCCTGGGGTTTTACACGCGCAACAACGAAGCCGTCATGGGCATCGAAGCGAAATACAACAGCCTGTTGGAAGGTACGCCTGTTGAAGTGGTGGTTTCAGTTGATCCCAACCAGATCGAAGAAATTCCCGATATCCCCTCCGGCGCCAGTTTAGTGCTGACCATTGACCGTGAAATTCAGGCGGAGATGGAAAACATTATTGACCGGGCAGTCAAATCCAGCGGAGCGCTCTCAGGCACCATCCTGGTGTACGACCCGGAGACTGGAGAGTTTCTTGCCATGGCATCCAACCCGCGCATGAATCCCAATGAATACTGGGATTACCTGGACATGAAACATTTCAACCGCGCGGTTGATTATCCCTTTGAACCGGGATCGGTTTTCAAAGTGCTCACCATGGCAGCCGCGCTCGACAGCGGCGCTGTGCAGCCAGATACCTCCTTTGTGGATACCGGTGTGATTGAGGTGGGTGGATTAAGCATTTACAACTGGGACCGCGCGGCATGGGGACCGCAAACCATGCTGGGCTGCATGCAGCATTCGTTAAACGTGTGTCTCTCCTGGGTCGCGCTGCAGGTCGGCGCCGACAAGTTCTACAGTTACATGAAAGCCTTCGGCGTCGGTCACCGCACCAACATTGACCTGGCCGGCGAATCGCTCTGGCCCCTGGCAGTGCCCGGCGACGACAACTGGTATGAATCCAGCCTGGCCACCAATTCATTCGGCCAGGGGCTTTCCACCACACCGGTTCAACTGGTAACAGCGGTCGGCGCCATTGCCAACGACGGTGTGATGATGGCTCCGCATGTTTTACTGGGCTTTGTTGAGGACGGAAAGCAGTATAATACCAACCCGCAGGTGGTAGGAACCCCCATCAAAAAAGAAACAGCCCAAGTCCTCACCGCAATGCTGACCCTCTCACTGGATGAAGAAGCATCAGATGCCCTGGTGGAAGGATATCAGGTTGCCGGAAAAACCGGCACCGCTGAAATTGCCATCCCCGGCGAAGGTTATGTTACCAACATGACCAACGCCTCCTTCATCGGCTGGGGCCCTTCTGAAGATCCGCAATTCGTCGTTTACGTCTGGCTGGAAGAACCCAAAACCTCACCCTGGGGCTCTGTTGTAGCTGCCCCAATTTTCAGCCAGGTGGTGGAAAAATTGGTAGTGCTGATGGATATTCCCCCGGATGATGTTCGCCTGGGGTTACGAGCGCAATAAAGGATTACAACTTGTACCAACTGGCAGACATACTGGAAGCCCTGACCGGCAAACGTCTTCCCGAAGCCTCTATGGTCATCAGCGAGGCGGCAATCGATTCGCGCCAGGTGATTCCGGCTGCCATGTTCGTAGCTTTGCCAGGCGAGCGTGTGGATGGGCATGATTATGTAGGAAATGCATTTCAGCGCGGCGCCCACCTTGCCCTGGTGGAGAAAGACCTGTCAGCGCAGTTTCCCGTTCTTGACCTGCGCAAAAGCCAGGCGGCTGATGCGCTGGTCATTCCGCAGCCGCCGTTTTGCCTCCGGGTGGATAACAGCCTGACTGCCCTGCAGGCCATCGCCAAATTCTGGCGCAGTCAATTCGCCAACCTGCGCGTGGTAGGTATCACTGGCAGCGTGGGCAAATCAACCACCAAAGAACTGATCGCCGAAGTGCTGCATCAGCGTTACCGCACGCTGAAGAACATCGGCAATTTGAACAACGAGATCGGGCTGCCGCTGACCTTGCTGCG
>CAZOKH010000013.1:10953-13606 GCA_964580315.1 uncultured Anaerolineaceae bacterium
TTTCGGCTGCACCACCAGAACGAAACCATTCACCTGCGCGTCCCGCTCATCGGCCGGCACTCGGTGCAAACTGCTTTGCGGGCTGCCGCCGTGGGCCTGGTCGAAGACCTGACCTGGGATGAGATTGTGACCGGCTTGCAGCACGGGCGCAATCAATTGCGCATGGTGGCGGTTCACACCGACAACGGCGCGCTGATCCTGGACGACACTTACAACGCCTCGCCCGAATCGACCATGGCAGCTTTAAACCTGCTGGAAGAAATGAACGGACGCAAAATCGCCGTGCTGGGCGATATGCTGGAACTGGGCCCCTACGAAGTGACCGGGCACCGCATGGTGGGTGTGCGTGCTGCCCAGGTTTGCGATTTGCTGGTGGGCGTCGGGCAGCGCAGCCAGAACATCATCCAGGCTGCCCTTGATTCGGGCATGCAGTCCTCACTGACCCACTGGACGCCTGATACCCAGGGCGCCACCGAATTGCTTGAAAAAATCCTTCACGAAGGTGATGTTGTGTTAATTAAAGGTTCGCGCGGTTTACAGATGGAAAAAATTGTGTACGCAATTGAGGCAAGCGAATGAAAGAAGCATCTCTTGAAATGGCGCTTGCAACTCTCAGCTTCATGATGGCGGTCATCTGGGGCGGTCCCCTGATCCGCATTTTGCGCTATTTAAAGATTGGCAAATTGATCCGCGTTGAGGGGCCCGAGAGCCACATCACCAAAATGGGCACCCCCACCATGGGCGGCATGATGATTATTATGCCAATTGCCCTGCTGTCGATTCTGATGAACGCCGCCTCCTTGATCGGGCTGGACTTTGAATTTTTGGGCGAATCGGTATTGCTGCCCCTGGTTGTCATGCTGGTTTTCGGGCTGCTGGGCGCCATTGATGACTGGGAAGGCATTCGCGGACCGCGCCGCGGCCTGGGAATGCGCGCGCGCACCAAGTTCCTCATCCAGGGCATCATTGCCTTTGGAATTGCCATGGTACTTCGCCGCATCATCGGCGTGCCTGAAATGTACTGGCCAGGTGTGGAAGAGCCTTTTGAACTGGGACCCTGGTATATTCCCATCGCCATCTTCATCATTGTGGGTTCCTCCAATGCCGTCAATTTTACCGACGGTCTGGATGGCCTGGCCGGGTTGGTTTCAGCCACGGCATTCATCATTTACGGCGGCATCGCGCTGATGCAGGGTCAAATCCTGCTGGGCAGGTTCTGTTTCACCGTGGTGGGCGCCCTGTTCGGGTTTTTGTGGTTCAACGTGCATCCCGCAGAACTGTTCATGGGCGACACGGGTTCACTTTCGATGGGCGCCACACTGGGCGTCATCGCTCTGCTCACCGGTCAATGGCTGCTGCTGCCCCTGGTGGCCATCATCCCGGTCAGTGAAACGGTCAGTGTAATTTTGCAAATCGCATTTTTCAAAATCACCAAGGGACGCCGTTTGTTCAAAATGGCACCTCTTCATCATCATTTTGAAATGCTGGGTTGGAGTGAAACGCAGGTTGTGCAGCGTTTCTGGCTGGTTAGCCTGATGTTTGGTATGTTGGCTTTGGCTGTTGCGGTGGTGTAAACGATGAGTGATTGGACTGGACGCAAAGTGCTGGTGTTGGGAGCCGCCCGTCAGGGATTGGCTCTGGCGCGATTCCTGTGCCAACGCGGCGCACAGGTCACACTCAACGACCGCCGCTCGCCCGACCAGCTCCAATCTGCACGCCAGGCTCTGGCAGAATATCCCATCCGCTGGGCGCTGGGAGACCACGACCTGCGCTGGCTGGACGGTATTGACCTGGTGTGCATTTCGGGCGGCGTGCCGCTTACCCTGCCCATTGTGGAAGAAGCTCAAAAACGCCAGGTATCGCTTTCCAACGACTCGCAGATCTTCCTGGACGATGTTCCAGCGCAGGTGATCGGCATCACCGGGTCAGCCGGGAAGACCACCACCGTCTCGTTGATGGGTGAAATGGCGCGCCAGCATGCCGCACCTGACCAGAAAGTTTGGGTAGGCGGAAATATCGGCCTGCCCCTGGTGGATATGGTGGATGAAATCAGCCCCCACGACATCGTGGTATTGGAACTGTCATCTTTCCAGCTTGAGTTGATGACAAAATCGCCGCACATTGCCGCTGTGCTGAACATCACCCCCAATCATCTCGACCGCCATGCCACCCTGGAGGCCTACAGCGCCGCCAAGGCTCGCATCATCGATTTTCAAAATGAAAATGACCTGGCGATTTTAGATCGTGAAGATCCCGGTTCCTGGGCGCTTGCGCCGCGTGTTCCAGGCAAACTGGTTTCCTTCGGCCTGCAGCCGCTGCCCCAGGGCCAGGCAGGCACCTACCTTCAACATGACCGGTTGTGCTATTCAGACGGCGCCAATGAATTAGAAATCATGCCGGTAGATACCATCCACCTGCGCGGCGTGCACAATCAATTGAATGTCCTGGCAGCCTGCGCCGTGGCAACAGCCGCCGGTTTTTCCACCGCAGCCATGACGCAGGCGGTGTCCGGCTTCAACGGCGTTGCCCACCGCCTGGAATGGGTGCGCACCCTGAATGGTGTGAAATGGTACAACGACTCGATTGCCACCGCACCCGAGCGCACCGTGGCGGCCATCCATTCCTTCACCGAGCCGCTGGTGCTGCTGCTGGG
>CAZOKH010000013.1:13706-24283 GCA_964580315.1 uncultured Anaerolineaceae bacterium
CCGGGCGGCACCAGTTATGACGAATTTGTAGATTTTGAGGAGCGCGGAAAGCGATTTAGCGAATGGGTTCATCAACTCTCGTAAGCGAATCTGCTGCAACCGGTTCAACAGCCCGCAGCCGCACACACGGCAGCTTCAAGCTGCACGTCGATCCACTGCTGATCATTACCGTTGCCAGCCTGCTCATCTTTGGGCTGCTGATGGTCTATTCCAGCAGTTGGCCCATCGGCATTAAAAACGGCGACCCGGGTTTTGTTCTGAACAACCAGTTGCGGTGGGCAGTGGTGGGCGTCATTGCGCTGTGCGCCCTGACATTCCTGGATTATCACCGCCTGGCGCAATTTGCCCTGCCCATCATGCTGGTCACCATCCTGCTGCTGATTGTGGTGCTGTTCGTCAACCCGAACCCCAATGTGCCGGGCCGAACACTGTTCAAAAATTCCGTGCAGCCCTCCGAGATGGCAAAACTGGCAATCATCATTTATCTTTCCGTCTGGCTGGTTTCCAAAAAAGACCAGTTGAATAAGTTTACGCTGGGTTTGGTGCCGCTGATGACCATTGTGGCTTTCACGGCATCCATTATTGTTTTGCAGCCCGACCTGAGCGCTGCTGCAACTGTGGTGATCCTGGGTATCACACTGTTCTTCCTCACCGGCAGCGATGTGCGCCAGATTGCACTGCTGCTGCTGGTGATTGCCCTGGTGGGATTGGTGGTAATCAATTTCAGTTCCACCGGCCGGCAGCGCCTGACCGACTTCCAATCAGGCTGGCGCGACCCCATCGAGGCATCTTACCATGTGCAGCGCGCCTTTGAAGCCATTGTGAATGGCGGTATTTTTGGTGTGGGCATTGGCAAAGGCACCACCAAGTTCACCGGTCTGCCCGTACCCTGGACAGACAGCATTTTTGCGGTAATTGCCGAAGAGACCGGCCTGATTGGCGCCATCTTCATTGTGGGCGCCTACATGGTGTTCATCTGGCGTGGTTTTGTGATTGCAAATCACGCCCCTGATATGATGGGCAAGTTGATGGCAGCCGGCATCACCTGCTGGATTGGCCTGGAAGCCATCATCAATATGGGTGTGTTAATCAACCTGGCGCCAATGGCAGGCAATGCTTTGCCGCTGGTCAGCGCGGGCGGTTCCAGCCTGGTCACCACCATGGTAGGAATCGGAATCTTAATGAGTATTGGAAGGCTGGGGAATTCATCCCTGGCTGGTTCCAACGGGAGATCATTTGATGCGGTTGTTGATTTGCGCGGGCGGGACAGGCGGCGGAGTGTACCCCGCCGTGGCCGTTTTACAGGCGCTCGGTAAACGCTCACACACTGTTCTGTGGGTTGGCAGCGAAGACGGGATGGAAGCCCGTCTAGTTTCACGTACCGGCACCCGGTTTGAGGGAATTCCTGCCGCCGGAGTGCACGGTGTGGGACTGACTGCCCTGCCCGGCAACCTGTGGCGTTTGCTGCGCGGTTATATTGCCGCCCGCCGCATCATCAAACAATTCAAGCCCGATGTGCTTTTCTTCACCGGAGGCTATGTGGCAGTACCCATGGCATTGGCAGGTTTTCACAAACCCATCCTTTTATACGTTCCAGACATTGAGCCGGGATTGGCGCTCAAAGTGCTGGCGCGCTTTGCCAATTGTATTGGCCT
The DNA here is from genome assembly GCA_964580315.1 of uncultured Anaerolineaceae bacterium. Taxonomy (GTDB): domain Bacteria; phylum Chloroflexota; class Anaerolineae; order Anaerolineales; family Anaerolineaceae; genus CAZOKH01. Next base: position 15,362 of record CAZOKH010000013.1, read on the forward strand.
CACGGTAGATCAATCCAGCGCATTCTTCCCATCCAAAACCCGCATGGTAACCACTGGCTACCCGCTGCGCGAAGAGTTTACCCGCTGGCAGCGCCCCGATGCCGTGCAAACCCTGGGGCTTGAAAATGGCTTGCCCACATTGCTGGTTTTTGGCGGCAGCAAAGGCGCGCGTTCCATCAACCGCGCCGTTCTGGCGGTGCTGCCCGATTTGCTGAAATTTGCCCAGGTCATTCACATCAGCGGCCAGCTCGACTGGGCTGAAGTGGAAACCGCCCGCGGCAGCCTGCCGGCCGATCTGGCTGCCCGCTATCATGCCTATCCCTATCTCTATGATGAAATGGGCGCAGCCATGGCTGCTGCCGACCTGGTGATTTCGCGCGCCGGCGCTTCCACGCTGGGAGAATTTCCTCATTACGGCTTGCCCGCCGTGCTGGTACCCTATCCGTATGCCTGGCGCTACCAGAAGGTCAACGCCGAGCATTTATGCAGCCAGGGCGCGGCCGTAATGCTCGAAGATCAAAACCTGGCTTCACAGTTATTCTCTACCATTCAAAACCTGCTGAACGACGCCAACAAACTGGAAAGCATGCGCCAGGCGATGCGCGGGCTTGCCAGACCACAGGCAGCCAACCATCTGGCCGAATTGCTGCAAGACCTGGCTGCCCCATCAACCCGAAAACTGGGGGTGGCTTCATGATCAGTCTGCATGCCCTCTTCTGGATTTTTGTTGCCTTATTTGCCTGCATCGGAGCCATCCGCGGATGGGCAAAAGAACTGCTGGTGAGCTTTGCGGTTGTGCTTGGGTTGTTCATTATCACCGTGCTGGAATCGTTCATTCCAGCCATGCGCGACCTGGCTGCCACACAGGCTGACAACACCTCGCTGTTCTGGATCAGAACCATCATCCTCACCATTCTGGTTTTCTTTGGCTACCAGGGACCCAACATCAGCAAACTGGCAGCCACCGGCAAATTTGTGCGCGAACGTTTCCAGGATGTGCTGCTCGGCATGTTCCTGGGTGCGTTTAATGGTTTTTTGGTGTTCGGCACCATCTGGGCATTCCTGAATTCAGCCAATTACCCCTTTGAGATGATCATTGCCCCTCAAATTGGCACCCCGGCCGGAGACGCCGCCATGCGCCTGTTGGAATACATGCCGCCGCAAATTCTTGTCTCCCCGTGGATTTACATTGCGGTGGCCATATCGTTTACCTTTGTTCTGGTGGTGTTTATCTGATGATGAAACATGTGCACCTGATCGGCATTTGCGGCAGCGGTCTATCTGCCATAGCACGCCTCCTGCTGGAGCGCGGCGCCTCGGTCAGCGGTTCTGACCGGGCATCTTCGCCATTGGCTGAAGAACTGCGCGCAGCCGGGGCGCGCATTGACATTGGTCACCGCGCCGAACAGGTGATGGGAGCTGAGATTGTGGTGCGTTCTTCCGCCATACCCGATGACAACGTGGAAGTGCTGGCCGCCCGCAACGCCGGCATTCCGGTGGTCAAACGCATCGACTTCCTGGGTGAGCTGCTGCGCGGCTTCACCAGCATTGCCATTGCCGGCACCCACGGCAAAACCACCACCACCGCCATGACCGCCTGGACGCTTTCGCAAATGGGGCTTGATCCATCCTACATCATCGGCGGGGTGGCCAAAGACCTGGGCTCCAACGCCCACGCCGGCGCTGGTCAGCACTTTGTCATCGAAGCCGATGAATATGATCGCATGTTCCTGGGGCTGCACCCCACCCACATTGTGGTGACCAACATGGAACATGATCATCCCGACTGCTTCCCCACCTGGCAGGATTATTTGAACGCCTACAGTGAATTTATTCACACCATTCAACCGGGTGGAACGCTGTTGATTTGCCAGGATGACCCCGGAGCGCGCCAACTGCTTGACAGGCTCCCCGAAGGTTGTCCATACCTTACCTACGGATTGGACAGCAGCGCCGCCTATCGCGCAGTGGAGCTTGAAACCGGTCACCAGGGCAGCCATTTCAGGGTTTATTTCAACAACCCTGCCGACGGAATGCAGCTTCTCACTGAGCTCACGCTGGCCATCCCTGGTGTTCACAATGTGCGCAATGCGCTGGCGGTGCTGGCGGTGGTTCACCAGCTTGGTTTGCCGATGGAGCCCGCGGTCAAAGCTCTGGCGGTTTTCCAGGGTACAGAACGTCGTTTTGATCTGAAAGGTGAAGTGAACGGCATAGCCGTGATTGATGACTACGCACATCACCCCACTGCCATTAAAGCCACCTTGCAGGCGGCGCGCAGCCGCTACCCGCAGCGCCGCATCTGGGCATTGTGGCAGCCGCACACCTATTCACGCACCGAGTCGTTATTCTTTGAATTCGTGCATGCCTTCAATGACGCCGACTGCGTGCTGGTGACCGAGGTATATGCCGCACGTGAGAAATCAAACGGTTTTTCGGCTGAGCAGGTGGTCGAACAAATCGAGAATCCGCAAAAAGTGTTCACTCCCACCCTGCAGGATGCCACCCGATATCTTATGGAGCATCTCAAACCGGGTGATGTGCTGCTGGTGCTTTCTGCCGGTGATGCCGTGCAGGTCAGCCAGGATGTTCTGGACGGTTTGAAACAAAAAGAAATGGAGCAGGCAAATGGAAAACTGCCTGCATAATCAAAGGATGATGGAATCGATGAGCAAAATGTTGCAAAAAACACTCTCCATGCGGCCTCTGCGCGAAGCCTTTGGCGAACATCTGCAGGAGAATGTAACCCTGGCAAATTACACCAATGTGCATATTGGTGGACTGGTGGATGCGCTGCTCATCGTTCATTCAGCTGATGAACTGGCTGCTGCCGTCAGCAAGCTGTGGAACCTGGATGTGCCTTACTACATCCTGGGCAACGGCACCAACGTGCTGGTCAGTGAAGCTGGTTTGCACGCTGTGGTAGTAGTCAACCGCGCGCACAATGTGCGCATCGACACGCACAGCGACCCTCCCAGCGTTTGGGCCGAATCAGGGGCTTCGCTGGCCGGGGTGGTTCACCAGGTTGGCCTGCGCGGCCTCAGTGGACTGGAATGGGCGGCATCGCTGCCCGGAACCGTGGGCGGGGCAATTTACGGCAACGCCGGCGCGTTTGGCGGTGAAATGTCGCATAACTTGATCGTGGCAGACATCTTGCATCGTGAATCCGGTAGATCATTGTGGCAGGTCGAACGCCTGGAATACGGGTACCGCACCAGCATCTTTAAACGTACCCCCAGCCAGGCTGTCATTCTGGCTGCCCGGTTGCGCTTGTCGCAAGGCGTGCAGGAAGAAATACTAGCCCGCATGCAAGACGTCAACGAACGTCGCCGCCGCAAGCAGCCCTTAACAGGAGCCAGCATGGGTTCGATGTTCAAGAATCCGCCCGGAGAGTATGCCGGTCGGTTAATTGAAGCTGCCGGTTTAAAAGGCACACGCATCGGTGATTTGGAAATCAGCCCGGTGCATGCGAACATCTTCATCAATCATGGGCAGGCCACCGCCGATGATGTTTTGGCATTAATCAACCTGGCGCGCAACACCGTGAAAGAGCGCTTTGGAATTGAACTGGAACTGGAAATTGAATTCCTGGGAGATTGGACTGGCAAGGATCTCCCGCAGAAATCTTTAAAGGTCTGAGAGAATGGATTTATGACAGAAAAAATTCGTGTGGGTATTCTCTTTGGGGGGCGTTCCAGCGAACATGAAGTGTCGCTTATGTCGGCTACTTCAGTGCTGGCTGTTTTGGACGCACAAAAATACGAGGTAACCCCCATTGGTATTACCCGCCAGGGGCAGTGGTTTACCGGTGAAAACGTGCTTGAGGCGCTCAAGAAACGTGATTTCAGCGGTTTAACCCGCGTTGCCCTCATCGCTGAACCGGGGAATCACACGCTCTACACAATTCTAGAAACCGGCGGCAAGTTGGAACTGACGCCCTCTGCCGAACTGGATGTGGTCTTCCCGGTGCTGCACGGCCCATTTGGTGAAGATGGCACCCTGCAAGGTCTGTTCGAGGTGATGGACCTGGCCTATGTGGGCGCCGGTGTGCTTGGATCTTCCGTCGGCATGGACAAGGCGCTTTTTAAAGATGTGCTGCGGGCGCACAACCTGCCGGTGGTTCCATCGAAAGTTTTCACGCTGAAACAAATCGAAAGCGACCTGGATGCCGTGCTGCGCCAGGCCGAAGAAATTGCTGATTATCCCCTGTTCACCAAACCGGTGAACCTGGGTTCATCTGTGGGCATCAGCAAATGCCACAACGCCGTTGAATTGCGCCAGGGCATATTGGAAGCAGCCCGCTATGACCGCCGTGTACTGGTGGAAAAAGGCATCAACGCCCGTGAAATTGAAGTGAGTGTGCTGGGCAACGATGACCCGCAGGCATCAGCCCCCGGCGAAATTGTGCCTTCGGATGAGTTTTATACCTACGCCGCCAAATACCTGGACGGCAAGAGCCAGTTGATCATCCCCGCCGAGCTGGATATGGGTCTGATCAACCGCATCCGCAGCCTGGCTGTTGAGGCTTTCACAGCCGCAGACTGCGCCGGCATGGCGCGGGTAGATTTTCTGCTGGACCGGGATACACACGATATCTATATCAACGAGGTCAATACCATTCCCGGTTTCACACAAATAAGCATGTATTCCAAGCTGTGGGAAGCCTCAGGGCTGCCCTATGCCCAGCTTGTTGATCACTTGATTCGCTTTGCCCTGGAACGCAGAAAGGAGAACAACCGGACCAAGCACCGCGCCGGTAATGAAGGATGAACCAGGAGCGCACACTTTCCACACGGGCTGACCGCATTCGCGCCCGCCGCGAACAGCAGTCCACCGACCGCGTCAAGCAGCGCACAGGCGCCAAAGTGCGCTATGCTGCTGAAACCCCCATGACAGTGCGGGGCGGTCTGGGCACGCCTGTGCTGCGCCGGACAGCGGCGCAGAAAGTGCGCCGAAAAATCGCCATCCCGGTCAACAAGCTGGGAGCCGAGGTCATCTTGCCCGCCATTCCCATGATCAAACCCGGATGGCGCCTGCTGTCGGTCGTTCTCACCCTGGGACTGTTTGTAACAGGCATATTCATGTTCAACGCGCCCGAATTTCGCGTGCAGGCTGTTGAAATCAACGGGCTGCAGCGCCTGACGGCTGAAGATATCAAGGCTGGACTGAACATCGCAGGAGCCTCAGTTTTCACCCTTAATCCGCAGCAAGTGGAACAGAATTTGCAAGCTGTATTTCCAGAGTTGTATGATATTTCGGTGAAAGTTCTGATGCCTGCACGTGTGATCATCAACATGCACGAACGAGTCCCGGTGGTTGGCTGGCGTGCCAATGACAACACCCTGTGGTGCGACAAAGATGGTGTGCTTTTTCCGCCGCGCGGGAAAGGCGAACAGGTACTAACCATTCAGGTGGAAGGTGATTTGCCATTGTTGATGCCTGAACTGAATGTTTTTGACGAACAGGACTCTGGTTACAGCCAGTCCATCTTGCTGGAACGCAATGATCCGCTGGCTGATTACCGCAGAATTGACCCGGTCATCCTGAAGGCTGCCGTTCAACTCAGCCATTCGCTGCCGGCCGATACTGAAATTGTGTACAGCCAGGAAAACGGGCTGGGCTGGCGCGACAACCGCTCGTGGAATGTGTATGTCGGCAGAAACCTGGACAACCTGGATGTGAAATTGAAAATCTATGAAGCAATGGCGAAGAATTTTGAGAAACAGGGCATTCAACCCAACATGATCAGCATCGAATTCTTGAATGCTCCATATTATCGTTTGGAGTAATGACGTAGATGGATGAGCCGATTGTAGTTGGCATTGATATTGGAAACAGCAAAATCTGCACGCTGGTGGCGCGGGTTGAAAGTGAGCGCAACCTGCGCATTTTAGGCGTGGGAATTGCACCCTCACAGGGCATCCGCAAAGGCACCATCGTCGATTTGAACGCTGCATCCGAAGCCATTTCGCGCTCGGTGGAAAAAGCCCAGCGCACCTCCGGGCTGGAAATCACCTCCGCCCTGGTAAGCCTGGCAGGCTCGCATGTTTCCTCCATCAACAGCCGCGGTGTGGTGGGCATATCCGGGCGCGTCATTGACCAGAACGACGTGGCGCGCGCCCTCGATGCCGCCCGCGCTGTCGCCATTCCGCACAACCGCGAGATCATCCACGTCATCCAGCGCGGGTTTGTGGTGGACGGGCAGGAGGGCATTCGCCGGCCGGTGGGCATGCACGGCTACCGCCTGGAAGTCGAAGCGCACATCATCACCGCCGGGGCAGCCACGGTTGAAAATCTGCGCAAATGCGTGGCCGAAGCCGGTGTGCAGGTTTCGCAATTCGTGCTCAACCCGCTGGCATCGGCCGAGGTGATTTTGCAGGAAACCGAGCGCGAAATGGGCGTGGCTGTGTGCGACATTGGCGGCGGCACCACCGATATGGCCATTTACATCGACGGCGATGTGTGGCACACCATGGTACTGGCGGTCGGCGGCAACTACATCACCTCAGACATTGCCCTGGGCTTGCGCCTGCCGCCTTCGCAAGCCGAAGATATCAAGTTGAAATACGGCTATGCGGTGGAAGAAGATGTGGAAGAAGGCGACCTGTTCACTGTGCATCCCTTTGGCGAAAAACAGGCCTCGCAGGTCAGCCGCCGTGAGCTGGCTCACATCATCGAGGCGCGGGTGGAAGAAATTTTCACCCTTGTGCTGCAAGAGATCAAGCGCAGCGGCTATGACGGCCTGCTGCCCGCCGGACTGGTGCTGACCGGCGGATCGAGCAGCCTGCCCGGTATTCGCGACCTTGCCAGCCGCGTGCTGGGACTGCCGGTGCGGGTGGCAAAACCGGAGAACTTGGTTGGCCTGGTTGACCAGCTTCATTCTCCCGCCTATTCAACCAGTGTTGGATTGTTGTACTGGTCGCTTCTAGTTGGTGACAGTCCGGCTCCCATTCGAGGGTCTTTTATGCCCGATAAAAAACACGACTGGGACTGGGTAAAAAATTTCTTAAGACAGCTATTACCCTAGTAATATTTGTTAAGAAATGTCCGATAATATAGAATATATGTTTATACAACGCGGAGGAGGTAACACAATGGAAAAAGGAATCAACCAACCACAGTCTGAATCATTTGCAAGAATCAAGGTTGTGGGCGTTGGCGGCGGCGGATGCAATGCCGTCAACCGCATGATCGATGAGGGCATGCAGGGCATCGAGTTCATCACCGTGAACACCGATGCGCAGGCACTGCTGCTCTCCAACGCTCCCACCCGGGTGCGCATTGGAGATAAAGCCACTCGCGGGCTGGGCGCGGGCGGCAATCCTGAGACCGGGCGCAAGGCGGCCGAAGAATCAGCCGAGGAATTGTATGAAGTGCTCAAGGGCGCTGACATGGTGTTCATCACTGCCGGGCTGGGCGGCGGTACGGGCACCGGCGCAGCCCCCATCCTGGCGCAAATCGCCAAAGAAATTGGCGCTCTGACCATCGGTGTGGTCACTTATCCCTTCACCTTCGAAGGGCGCAAACGCATCGAATCGGCCAAGACGGGCATCGACAACCTCAAAGAACAGGCTGACACCTTGATTGTCATCCCCAATGACCGCTTGCTCACCATTGTGGACAAGCGCGCCAGCCTGCAAGAGGCTTTCCGCGTGGCCGATGATGTGCTGCGCCAGGGCATCCAGGGCATTTCCGAACTGATCACCATCCCCGGCCTCATCAACCTCGACTTTGCCGACGTGCGCACCATTATGTCGGAAGGCGGCGCGGCCTTGATGGCGGTTGGTCACGCATCTGGCGAAGACCGCGCCCGTGTGGCGGCCGAGATGGCTATTTCCAGCCAACTGCTCGACATCACCATCGACGGCGCCCGCGGTATCCTGTTCAATGTCACCGGTGGTCCCAGCCTGACCCTGTTCGAGGTCAACCAGGCGGCTGCCATCATCAAAGAGACCGCGCATCCCGACGTCAACCTGATCTTTGGCGCTGTGATTGATCCAAACCTGGGCGAAGAACTGCGCGTGACCGTGATTGCCACCGGTTTCGACCGCAACGGCATCACACCCGTCACAGCCAAGCGTCCCAGGGTTGAAGAAGCGCCCGCCCGAACAGAACCCCAGAAAAGCAACCAGCCGGTGAACCATCCGTCCACCATGGAGTTCCAACCGCGGGTATTGAATACGGACGACCTGGATATTCCGGCGTTCCTGCGCAACCGGTCTCACCGGTAATTGCTGCACAGCGCGACTTGTTGCAATCATCATTAACTCACGGCTTCAGCAGCGCGCTGGCTTTGCCTGTCCTGTTTGGGTTTGGGTAGGGTGCCTGTGATGCGAAACAGTCCGCCTTGCACATAAGCCTGATCCTCCGCCAGGCAGCGGAGGCGGTACTGCATCGCACCAGGCGCATTACCCGGCCGGGTCAGCCCCCCCTGACCCCTGCCCTGGCAGGCAGCGCCTGACTGAAACCTTAATAACCGTCCCTTTCCAACCCCGCCCGGATAAGGGACGCACAACCACACAAGGGTTTGCATCAAAGCAAACCCTTGTTGGGTTAACCACACTATCTTAGAATGCATATTTCGTAGTTGCGACTTCAGTCGCGCCTTGCCCTGCCAGATTAAGAGCCATCCCATCCGTTACAAACGGCTAAAGCCGTCACTACAAAACCCCATATTCCCACGCTAAAGTATTGTTTCGTAGTTGCGACTTCAGTCGCGCCCTGCCAGATTAAGAGCCATCCCATCCGTTACAAACGGCTAAAGCCGTCACTACAAAACCCCATATTTCAACGCTAAAGCATTGTTTCGTAGTAGCGACTTCAGTCGCGCCCTGCCAGACCAGGAACCATTCCATCCGTCAGGAACGGCGAAAGCCGTCACTACAAAACCCCATATTTCAACGCTAAAGCATTGTTTCGTAGTAG
>CAZOKH010000013.1:24383-51271 GCA_964580315.1 uncultured Anaerolineaceae bacterium
GCGCCCTGCCAGACCAGGAACCATTCCATCCGTCAGGAACGGCGAAAGCCGTCACGACAAAACCAATCATTCCCTCCCGGCATAAAACAAATTGGATGCTGAGAACAGGAACAACACAAAGAACAAATACAACGGCAGCCAGATGATGCTGATCGCCCCGCTGAGGTTGCCATAATTCGCAATAAATAATGCGGTCATAAACACCACGCTCACCACCAGTGTCAGGAACGCTGATTTACCCACATCCAAAAGCTGCTTCTCATCGTACCACTGGCGGTTTTCTTCGCGCAGCTTGGTAACCAGCCAGTACGCCACCGCAAGACCGTAAGGAAACAACAGGATGATCGAACTCATGGTGGTGTGCACCATGAGAGACCACGCCCGGGCGAACACAAACCCCAGGCTGGCCAACGCCAATCCCATTAACCCGCACACCATCCCCACAAATTGCACAACCAGGAAGATATTGCTGTCGCGCGCCACAAATTCCTGCTGCGGATCTTTGGAAAAACCGGCAATGTGAAAATAGGTAAAGACAAGCGCCACAAACAATTGAAATCCCATAATGGGGTAAACCAGCATCCATTCCGGCTGATCCAGGCCGTGCCTGTATTGTTTGATAATATCACCCAGCAACGCCACGTCGCTGAAAACGAACAGCAGCGCCAACACCCCCATAATCACCAGCAGAACTGATGGAAACGATAAACTGCTGGTTTTTTTCAGATGTTGAACAGTGCGCAGCAGGGATAATAAACAAAAACCCAGGAAGATCAGCAAGCCCACCCCCAACCAGTTCAGCAGCCCTTCTTCGGTTGGTGTGATCGCGTCATAGCGGATCATTTTAGGTTGAATTTTCGAAAAATAAAACGCGGCAAACACAAAAAACAGGATCGATACAAATCCCAGCAGGATGCTGATGTTCTTTTGCCAGATGGTTGGTTTTGTCATTTCTCTCGTCCTTCTTCATCCAGGTAAAAAATATCTTCGAAATGCACATCAAAATACCTGGCGATTTTTAACGCCAGAAAAGCCGATGGGGTGAATCTCCCATTTTCAATGGAAAGAATGGTCAAACGGGTCACCCCCACCGCATTCGCCAGGTCTTGCTGCGAAATCTGGTTATGTTGAAAACGAAATTCACGCAAGCGATTTCCAAGTTTCAATTCTGCCTCCTTTGTGTATAGTTTGCTATACATTATGTATATTACACTATACTATCCAGGAAGTCAATAGGGAAAAACCACAGACCCCACAGGTTTTAAAGAAAACCTGTGGGGTCTAACAGGTATGAAAGGAGCTTGCTTATCAGGACAAAAAGAGAGAGGTGCAATAATTTTTATTATGCTAAACTCGAAATCAACGAGGTGCGGAATGGAATGGTTAAAACAACTCAGTCGGGCAATTGATTACATCGAAGAAAACCTGGCCGGTGAAATATCGCTGGAAGAAGCCGCGAAAATCGCCTGCTGCTCCACCTATTACTTTCAACGCATGTTTTCTTACGTTGCCGGGATTCATCTTTCAGAATACATCCGCCGGCGGCGTATGACCCTGGCTGCGTTTGAATTGCAAACCGGCAGCCAAAAAGTGATGGATATCGGATTGAAATACGGTTACGAGTCCCCCACAGCATTTAACCGCGCATTTCAAAGCGTGCACGGCGCGTCACCCACGGCTGCCCGCCTGCAGGGAACAGCACTGCAAGCCTACCCTCGTTTGCGTTTTTCCATAGCCGTAACCGGTGAGGACGCATTGCACTATCGCATCGAAAGCAAAGCCCCCATCCGCATTGTGGGAACAAGGGCTGCTTTAAAACCAGACATCGAAAAGAATTTTGAAATCGCTCCCCGCTTCTGGCAAACCACGCGAAGCCAAAAAGTTTTCCAACAAATTTGCGGTCTAAATAATCAACCGCCCTGCGGCGTTCTGGGGGTTACGGTTTGCCAAAACCCCGCGGATATTGATTACTATATCGCTGCTGCGACGGATAAAAAGGTTCCCGGCAATTTATTAATGTATGAGATTCCTTCCGCCACGTGGGTCATCTTCGAATGCAGCGGGACTTTCCCGGTCTCGATCCAAACTGTCTTCAGGCATTTTCTCACCGAATGGCTGCCCATCTCCGGTTATATCTACGCCGAACTGCCGGATATTGAAGTGTATCCGCTTGATCCCCAGAATCAGGAAAACCCTAAAGCCGAAGTCTGGATTGCTGTAAAAAAAACCAAATGACTAATTCACAAGGAGGCATCATTGGAAGTAATTTCTGTACATCATCTGACAAAAATTTACCGCAATGGAAAAAAAGCGCTGGATGATCTGAACATCACCGTTCAAGAGGGCGAATTGTTCACCCTGCTGGGTCAAAACGGGGCGGGAAAATCAACCCTGATTAACACGCTCACCACCTTTTTAGCGCCGATGTCTGGTTCGGTGAAAGTCTTTGGAGAAGACCTGCAGCAAAATCCTGCCGCTGTGCGCAAACAGATTGCCTGTGTGGCGCAGCACACTTCCATTGACAACCATTTGTCCCTCACCGAGAATATGCTTTTCCAAAGCCGGCTCCATAAACTCGATCATGCCACAGCCAGGAAAAGGATTGACGAATTGATTGAATCCTTTGGGCTGAATGAATATACCCAACACCGCGTATTCACCTATTCGGGAGGGATTAAGCGCCGCCTGGATATCGCCATGAGCATGGTGTCGCACCCGCGCATCTTGTTTCTGGATGAACCAACCGTCGGCCTGGACGTTGAGTCGCGTCAAGCAGTGTGGGATATTCTGGTAAAAATCCGCCGGGAATTCGGCGCCACCATTTTCATGACCACGCATTACCTGGAAGAAGCCGATGCGTTGAGCGACACCATTTGCATCATCCAGGACGGTCACGAACTGGTGCAAGACACACCCAAAAACCTGCGTCAATACACCCACCAAAACCTCATCCAGATCAGCCTGAAATCAACCGCAAATATGGAACAGTTTGAAGAATCGCTGGCCGTTTTGCCCTGCGTTGCAGCAATCCAATCCAGTGATCACACCCTTGTCGCGACTGTTAATGACCGGGAACAGGGACTGGTCGCCATCAACCGGCATTTGATGGAGCATGCAGTCCCCTACCAATCCATTGGCATGGTTGATCCCAGCCTGGAAAATGTTTATCTCACCCTCATCCACGCGGGAGAAAAGAGGCTTTAACATGGAAACCTACAATCTATTCTGGCGCAACATCAAATGGCGCTTTCAAAACCCCATAACCATTCTTTTGACCGTAATACCGCCCATTTTCTGGCTGTTGCTCTACGGCACTGTGCTGACCAACAGCATGGGAGGCAATTACCCTGCCTTCATACTGGCCGGTTTGTTGGTGCTGATTGTTTTCTCCAGCTCGGGCAGCAGCGGTGTTTCCAACTACGCCAGCAAACAGGACGGTAGTTTTTACCGCATTCTCATTTCACCTGTCAGGCGCAGTTCCATTGTGATGGGACACATTCTGGATGCCGCGGTTTTTTCCTTTATTGAAATCGGCATACTCCTGATGATTTCTTTCTTAATGTCAGTAAGAATCACCAGCGGGCTATTCGGATTCTTGCTGATGGCCATTCAATTGTTCTGCACTGTGTTCTTTGTTGCCAGCCTGTCCTATACCTTAAGCCTGCAATTGCCCAATGAGAACGTTTTTCACACCATGATGAATACGTTTGTGCTGCCTGTTTTCTTCGTCAGCACAGCCCTGATACCCTTTGAGAATATACCGGCAGGATTTCGATTCTTTGTTATTCTCAATCCCTTCACGCATGTGATCAACAGCCTGCGCAATTTAATCCTGGATGCCGCTGTAGATTGGCAGCAGTTTGGATTGGCTGTATGCCTGATGCTGGGATTGGGGACCATCTTTTTCTTCCTTACCATCAAACAATTGCATACCGATAGTAAATAAAATCCGATTTCCAATTCCTCCTTGACATATATATAAGTATGTTATATAACATACTTATATATTGGAGGAATGATGACCGATATTCAACAATTGAGAAAAGGCAGCACCCCCCTGCTGATCTTGAGCATCCTGAACCAGGGCCCAAACCACGGTTACGGAATTATGCGCGAAATGGAAAAACGCAGCGAAGGCTATTTTTCCATGACTGCCGCACTGCTCTACCCTGCCCTGCACCAAATGGAGCTGGATGGACTTGTCAATGCTGAATGGCAAACTTCTGTTGGAAACAGAAGAAAGAAAATGTATTGCATCACTCCTCGCGGCAAAGAATACCTCGAAAAAGACCATTTGGAATGGCATCGTTTCTTTGATTCGTTGTTTGGGATAATCGACCAACAGGGAATGCAGAGGGCGCAATGAAAGCCGACGATTATTTAGAACGGCTGCGTTCCAGATTATCGGGGTTTTCCGAAGAAGAAAGATCGGAAATTCTCGAAGAAATTGCCGATCACATCAACGAAGCGCAATCCGATCCAAAGTTCGGGCACGATAATCAGGAAAAATTACTGGCTGAATTGGGCAGCCCCGATGAGCTGGGAGTGCGGTTAAACGGCATCCATCATCCCAGGAGGTGGTTGGATTATATTTTGATCGTCCTTCCCGCGTTATTTGTTTCCCAAATTCTCAGTGCTTTAATTGCTCTGACTTTCCCCTATGATTCGGCCCCAACGGCAGGCACTCTGGGCGTTTACCTGGGCATTCGGTTGACTATCATCGCTCAATTGGTTTTTGCTATTCTGGGCTTTAAATTATACAAACAGCAGCGGCTGATTACCGGTCATCTGTTCTGGTTGAGCAGTGTGTGGTTAACCATTTTTAGTATGTGCTTCCGGGAAAAAAGATGGTTTCCATCCAGTCAATTCAATCAATCTATTATTGGAACTGCAGGGAGTATCTTTTGGAGCCTTGTACTGGTCGGCATCCTGGTTTGGTTAACAAAAGTACTATGGACTATTAAAGACCCCCAATATTTTGTTTTGGTGGCAATTCCCTTCTTTACAACGCTGGGCAATCTGTCAATCTCCCAAAAGATGGTCGAAGGAGGATTCCCAATTGGGTACAATCTGCCAACCTGGCAGGTTGCCTGGTTCGGACTTCATCAACTGGCGTGTGCCCTGTGGTCTGCCATGTTTATCTTCTCAAAAAATCGCTCCGTTCGCTGGTTGGGATTGCTGGTTTATGCCGCCCCGCTGCCTTTGATGAACCTCGTTGCATCCGCCAATTATCCATACCTTATGGCAATCTGGTCAATCCCAATATTACTCGTTGTTTTTAGTTGGCTATTTGAAACTATCGCAAAACCCCCGGCCACACAAACCTATCGATAGATGCTCCAACTCAAGATCATCAGATGGCAATAAAAACCACAGACCTCACAGGTTTTTCAGGAAACCTGTGAGGTCTGTGTCCATCAGTGTTTATCTGCGGTTCAATCAATCCCCCAACCTGTCCAAATAGCGCTCCGCCACTTCCAGGATGACCACATCGGGCTGCTCTTGATCAATCAGGTCAAAATCCACCTGTGAATCGGTGCGGTACACCACCCGACTGAAGTTCTCGGATACATACTGGGTGAGCGAATTGAAAAACGAATCGCGGAACACCACCGCGCGCGGCAGGTCAGAACCGGGTATCTCGGTCACCATGGTATTGTCATCCAGGCTGACCGACTGCGCCTGCCAGCGCTGTTTGGGCAGCAATTCCAGGCTGGTTTCCTTGATCAGCGGGCGGGTGAACAACATGCGCGCCAGGTCGCCGCTCACCTGCTGCTCCACCCGCTCAAACTGCTCCAGCGCCAGCGGCTGCATTTGCGGAAAGTCCGCCTGCAATGGCTTGAGCATCTCCAGGTAGGCCAAATAGGCGCCGTAGGTGTTCCAATGCGTATCGGTGCAGTAATACACCTGGGTTTGCGCTTTGCCCGCCAGCATAGCCGGGCGCAAGTCAACCACCTGCACCGGGCTGCCCTGCATGCCTGCCAGCCACACGTCCAGGCGCGAATCCCCTTCCAAACGCTGCACCGATGCCGGCACATACTCCGGGTAGATCGATTCTTTATTGGGAGCGATCACCACCAGAAAACGGATGCCCCGCTGCGCCAGACCGGCCTGGATGCCTTCCAGGTTGGCTCGCACGGCCTGCACCTGCTGCGGGGTGAAGGTGCGCGCGCGCTGATAGTCATCCATGTTGCCTTCGCCGGTGTAGAACATCCAGCCGTCCTCACCCAGCAGCACATCATTGAACACCGATTCGTGCAGCAGATTCAATCTTAGACTATACGAAGCTCGGATCAGCCAGTCGCGCCAGTGAAAATACTCGCTGTAATACGCGCCGTAAGCATCCGGCAAATCCAACAGCCCGGTGACAATCTTGCGGGCGCCTGCCCCCTGCTGCCATTCGGTCACGCCCGGCATGGGCCTGCCTACCGGCAGCGGAACATAGGCAAAAATCAGCAGCACCGCCAGGGTGCAGCCCATCAGCAGCCAGGCAGGCATTGTTTTCGTTTTGCTTTTCTCATCCATTCCAGGTTGCATCACAATATTCCCATGCCGCAAGTACTAAAAATTTCCATAGATGTAAGGATGATAGGTGGAGCTTGCCAGGAACACCAGCGAAAGCAGCAGCAATCCCAACAGGGCGGCATCCCGCAGCCAGAGGGCTGATTCTTTCTCGCCCAGCCGCTTTTGCACACCGGCAAAGGTTGGAAAAGCCAGCAGCACGCCGGCAATCAACGCCAGCCAGGTGTGCATTTGCACCGGTTTGAAGATGGAATAGGGCAGCACAGCGCTGCTGCTACCCAGCCCCACCAGGTTGCCCAGAAAAGCCAGCGCATAGGCCGGGCTGTTGGCGCGGAAAAACACCCAGCCGACCATCACAACCGCCAGGGTGTAAGCGTGAACCAGCACAGCAGGCGCATGCTTTAGCCGCTTCCCAAATTTTCCGTTTTCCAACACCAACGCGGCGCCGTGCAGCAATCCCCAGATGATGAAATTGAGCGTGGTGCCGTGCCACAGGCCGGTCGCCAGGAATACGATCAGGATATTGACCGCCTGCCATCCCGCTGCACCGTGCCGCCAGCGCTCCAGCGGGTAGAACAGGTAATCGCGGAACCAGTTGGACAGTGAAATATGCCAGCGCCGCCAGAAGTTGGACACACCGCGCGCCAGATAGGGATAATTGAAGTTCTCCACAAAGCGAAAACCAAACACCTGCCCCAGCCCAATGGCCATGTCGCTGTACCCTGAAAAATCATAGAAGATTTGCAGCGTGAAACACACCAAAACCAGCCAGGCAGCCCACACCGGCAAGCCGGGCAGCGCGCGGTCGAACACACCGCCGTCCACCACCGCCCCCAGCACATCGGCAATTAAAATCTTCTTCGCCAGGCCGATGATAAAGCGCCGCAATCCCTGCACGGCAGAGGGCGCGTCCAACGGGCGCTCGTGCAATTGCCCGGCTATCTCGCGGTAACGCACAATCGGGCCGGCGATGATCTTGGGGAACAGCAGCACATACTGGGCAAAATGCAGCAGGCTGCCTTCTGCCGCAGTGCGTTTCTTGGCAATGTCCACCACATAGGCCACCATGGCAAAGGAAAAGAAAGAAATGCCCAGAGGGAAAGAGACGAACTTGCGGATATAACCAACCGCTTCCGGCGGCAGGGTCAGCCCCAGGCTGGCCTGCGCCCAGTTCAGCAGCGGCGACCAGTAGCCGTTGAACAGCTTGAAGAAAACCAGCATGCCCAGGTTGAACAGGATGGCCAGGATCAACGCTGCGCGGGCGCCCGTGGGCTGTTCACGCTGGCGTTCAATCCATTTGCCCAGGTAGAAGTTACAAAGGATGGAGACCAGGATGAGGGGAAAATACAGCGGCTCTCCCCACAGGTAGAATATCAGGCTGGCAGTCATCAACACGGCATTACGCAGCCGCCTGCCTGCCAGCAGGTAGAGCATGAGCGTTATGGGGAGAAAAGCAAATAAAAATAGCGGTGTATTGAAAACCATAATGTGTTTCTTAAAGTCAAAAAATTGGGGCAGGGCAATTCTATCACACCTGATTTGCCTGTTGATTACTGTTCAAGAAGAAAAAAAGGTGTAAGATATTGTCAGACAACAAAAAATAATTATCCAGCGCAGTCCATTTCTTTACAAGGTAAAAATCCATTTCATAAGGTAGAAAATAGATCATGGCCAATCTAAAAACCAATCTGTGGGGGCGCACTTTTCTGAATCCAGTCATTCCGGCCGCGGGGCCCAATGTGGGTTCTGGAATTATGTTAACCAGGGCTGCGGAAGGCGGGGCGGGCGGGTTGCTGACCAAAACCATCTCGCAAGAGGCGGCTCAAGTACCGCATCCCAACATGGTGCGGATCGGCAAAGAAAATTTGCTAAACACGGAATTATGGAGCGAATTAACCCCTGAAGCCTGGTTTGAACAGGAATATGATGTGGCGCTGGCCGCTGCGCGTGAACACAACCTGCCGATCATTGGCAGTGTGGGCTACACAGCCGAAGACCTGGCGCTGCTGGGCCCCAAAATGCAAGCAAAAGGGCTGGAAATCATCGAATTTTCGATCCACTATCTCGATTCGCAGCAGCTAATCCACACCGCCCGCACCCTGCGCGAAGCGGTTTCCATTCCGATTATCGCCAAACTCAGTCCGCACGCCGGCGATCTGGGTGAAATTGCGCGGCTGATTGATCCCTATGTGGATGGGTTTGCCTGTATTAACAGCTTTGGTCCCACCCTGACCATTGACATCGAAACCGCAGGGGCATCTCTGGGTTCAAAATTTGGCTACGGCTGGCTTTCAGGCCCGGCGGTAAAACCGCTGGCGTTGCGTTCGGTGTTTGAAGTGGCCAAAGTGACCAACAAGCCGGTGGTGGGTGTGGGAGGTGTCAGCCGCGGTGAGGATGTGATTGAATACCTGATGGCGGGAGCATCGCTGGTGGGGATATGCACCGCGGCCATACTCAAAGGCCCGGGGGTTTACGGCAAAATTGCTGCTGAAGCTGGCGAGTGGCTGGACGCGCACGGTTACAAAAGTTTGGAAGAGGTGAAAGGCTTATACCTGGAAAAGATGCGTGAAGGACAACCTGTCATCACTGCCATTGAACAAGTTGCCTGGGTGAATGAAAGCGCCTGTAAAATGTGCGGCCAATGTGAGCGTGTGTGCCAGTTCGACGCCATTCAAGCGCCGTTAAAGGAAATCGCCAGAGTGAATGCAGACCATTGCAAAGCCTGCGGGTTATGTGTATCGGTATGCCCGTTTGGTGCGTTGGAACTGCGTGCGCGATGAGATAACAGGCAAACAGGATGAAACTTCTGTAGCTTTACTTCGACCGGTTGTATTTCTCCAGGTCAACCGAAGCGATATAGGGCAGGTTGCGCCCCTTCTCATCCACATCCAGGCCGTAGCCCACCACAAAATAATCGGGGATTTGGAAACCGCAATAGTCGATATTAACATCCACTTTGCGGCGTTCTGCCTTATCGAGCAGAGCGCAAATTTTCAGGCTGCGTGGATTGCGGTCGAGCAGCAACTTGCGTACTGTGTAAACCGTGTAACCGGTGTCAATGATGTCATCGATCAAGATCACGTCCCAGCCGTTGATGTTAGTCTTGTGATCGGAATCAATGCGCACAAAGCCGCTCGATTCGGAACCGGCATACGAAGAAATGGACATAAAATCCATGGTCAGCGGGCGGTTCACCCTGCGCATCAAATCGGTGATAAACATCACACTGCCGCGCAGCAGTCCCAGCAGCAGCAGCTTGTTTGAGTCCTGGTAATCACGGGTGATGATCTCACCCAGTTCCTGCACACGTTTTTCAATCTGTTCCTGTGTGATCAGGATTTTATCGATAAAGGGATAAGGACGGAAATCAGATGGGCTCATATTTCCTGTTCTCTCTTTTTTTAAAAAGGGGTTAATCATCCAGCAAAGGAATTTCTTTGATCCGTTCACCACGCGAGCGGTATAACCAGATTCCGATCAGGGTAACCAGCATGTAGGTAAAGGAGAATCGTAAATACTTGCGTTGAGTGCTGTGAGGCATTGTGCCACCTCTTTCTTTTTTTTTTGTCAAAAATAAATAACCAGGCATTCACCTGGTTATCTATGTCGTTTACAAAGAAAATTAACCGGGCTAACCCGGTTGGTAATTTTACTATGATTTGTCAAACTTAAGTGCGGCAGAATTAATGCAATAACGCAGCCCGGTCGGTTGGGGGCCATCTTCAAACACATGCCCCAAATGCCCCTGGCATTGGCTGCACAGCACTTCCACCCGGCGCATGAAATGACTGTTGTCCTGGGCTGTGTCCACCGCCTGCTCAGAAGCCGGCTGCCAGAAGCTGGGCCAGCCGCTGCCCGAATCGAACTTCGAATCTGATGTAAACAACACTTTTCCGCAGGCAGCGCAGCGATAAACGCCTTTCTCGTGGTTATTCACATATTCCCCGGTGAACGGTCGTTCAGTGCCTTTTTGCCGCAGGATGTAATACTGTTCTGGCGTAAGCTCTTCGCGCCACTCTGAATCGCTTTTCTGGTTTTTCTGGCTCATCCTATACCTTCCTTTGGTCACCGATAAGAAATTTGCAGCTTTAATGATGCGATGGCGCGTCTGCAACTTACCCCTTACACCGGATCACATGGATGAACAGCCAGCAGTTCCCGCTTCTAAGGATGGGGATACGTTTCTGCCAGCACTTCATTGACCATCACATCCACAAATTGATCAATGTTCTCTCCGCCCAGCCCGTGCCCGCCGTTCAGCCAGATCAATTTCTTTTTGGGCGCTTCCAGCTTCTCGTAATACCCTTCCACCAGCGAAGATATGGCATTCACGTCGTCTTTTCCGGCAAACAGGTAAACCGGCACATCCAATTTATTGGCCTGTGTCATGAAGTCGAGATCAGCCAGTTGCGGATAAACCACGTTAAACGAATCAATCAGCCCGCGCGTGTGATTGATCTTATCCACATAGCCGTATTCAGGGGCGACAAAGGGGATGATGGGCACAATCAAGGTGTAGCGCGGAGAATTCATATATTCATTCAAAACATCCAGGTAGGCAACATAGCGCCCCACCACATCCTGGCCGGGGTAAGGCGGCGGGCCGTTGCGGCGCAGGGTTTGCAGGGTTTTCGCATCGCCCTTTTCTTCGAGATACTCCAGCGCCAGTTCATAGCCCATCAAATCATTCCCGGTGGTGTTCACCATCTGCCCGTTGCCAATATAAGCATAATATAGATCTGGATAGCGCTGCACCAGCCACACGCCCAGGATGCTCGTCCAGGAAACCCCATAGACATAGATTTTTTCCTGGTCAAAACGCTGCTGCAAATAAACCGTCAACGCGTGGGCATCTTCAATAAACCGTTCCGGGGTCAATTCGGATATTGGAACCGCGTGGTACGATTTTCCTGTGCCAGGTTCATCCCAGCTCACCACCACAAAGTCTTTTTCCAACGGCTCAAACAGCGAACGGGTGGCAAACCCGCCGCCGCCAGGTCCGCCCATACCCAGGTGCAGCAAAATGGGTTTGGTCACATCATAGCCGCGTATGGAAATCCACTGTTCCGAACCGTTCAGGGTCACTTTTTCTAAAGAGGCGATCGAACCCGGCACCGGCTTTCCATCCGCTCCTTTGATGGGCGGCGTGCCTGCAAAGACCTGCGAGGCAATCACCGCCAGCACAGCCGCCAGCGCCATGCCAGCCAACCCAATGGATCGACCGCGGCCGACCGGCTGAATGCGTTTCATCAACACCATGAAGGCCACATCTGCCGCCGCCAGCAGCAGGCATATCCACTCCGGAACAGATGTGGTTAAAGGCAGCAGTATTACAGGCAGCAAAAACACAATAATGGCAAGCGCAACCAGGATTCCAATGAGCATCTTATAGACAATATGGCTGCGAATTTTCTGCAGTATTTGATTGTTTGAATTCATGCTTCAATCACCTTTGCAACAACGAGCGCGGAGGAAAAACAAATCCTTCGCGCTCGATATTGAATAAATCTGAGATGGTTCTAAAAAACCGGGTACTACTTATCCTGCAGGCAGGCCAATCCGGGCAGAACAATACCTTCCAACATTTCCAGCGAGGCGCCGCCGCCCGTGGAAATGTGGGTGATCTTGTCAGCCAAACCTGATTTCTTGACCGCCGAAACCGATTCACCACCGCCGATCACCGAGATGGCGCTGCTGTCAGCCACGGCTTTTGCCACACCAAAGGTGCCTTTGGCAAATTCGGGGAATTCAAATACACCCATCGGGCCGTTCCACACCACGGTGCCGGCGCCGCTGATCACTTTGCTAAAGGCAGCTACGCTTTCCGGTCCAATATCCAAAATTCGCCAGCCGTCAGGGATGGCAGCCATTTGCATAGTCTTCGACTGGGCTTCAGCTTCAAATTTGTCAGCAATCACCACATCCACCGGTAGGCGCAGTTTGGTGCCGCTTTCTTTGAGTAATTCTTTGGCAGTTTCGAGAGCTTCATCTTCCACCAGTGAATCACCCACCGGGTAACCCTGGGCTTTGAAGAAAGTGTTTGCCATGCCGCCGCCGATCAAGATGCTGTCAGCTTTGCTTAACAAATTGCGGATCACGCCAATCTTGTCGCTGATTTTTGCGCCGCCCAAAATAGCCACAAACGGGCGTTTGGGTTCGGCAATGGCCTGTCCCAGGTATTGGATTTCTTTTTCCATCAAGAAGCCCGCCACACCTGGCAGGTAATCGGTCACACCCACCGTTGAAGCGTGCGCGCGGTGCGCCGAGCCAAAGGCATCGTCCACGTAAAGGTCAGCCAGGGCCGCCAGTTGGCGCGACATTTCGGGGTCATTTTTGGTTTCGCCGGCATAAAAGCGGGTGTTTTCCAAAACCAGAACGTCGCCGGGTTTAAGCGCTTTGGCGGCTTTTTCAGCCTCAGGTCCCACGCAATCAGCCGAGAACAGAACGGGTTTGCCCATTACTTTACCCAGGTGTTCGGCCACAGGTTTCATCGAATAGGCAGGATCGGGTGATCCCTTGGGGCGTCCCAGGTGCGAGCAGAGGATTAATGATGCGCCATTGTCCAGCAGATATTGCAATGTGGGCATGGCCGCCCGAATGCGAGTGTCGTCGCCCACGCCGCCGTCAGTCAATGGAACATTGAAATCAACACGAACCAGGACGCGTTTGCCCTTTACATCAATATCTTTGATCGTTTTTTTATTGAACATATCTTTCTCCCATTCAAAAAAAGAGGATGCGCAATCACTCTAATCGGATGACTAGAAGATTACGCATCCTGCGCTCATCAAAACTCAGAATACAGATTAGAGGGACTTGGCGATATAAGCAGCCAGTTCAGCAGTCCGGCAAGAGTAACCCCATTCATTGTCGTACCAGGTTACTACTTTGACGAAATTGCCGTCCAAAACCATGTTCAACTTGGCGTCGATGATGGAAGAGCGGTCATCAGCTTTGAAATCCATAGAGACTAAGGGTTCTTCGCAGTAGCCCAGGATGCCTTTCAAGGCGCCTTCGGAGGCTTCCTTGAATGCAGCATTCAGTTCTTCCACAGAGGTGGGTTTTTCGACGGTTGCCACAAAGTCCACAATAGACACGGTGGGGGTCGGAACGCGCAGCGCGTAACCATCAAATTTGCCCTTCAGGTCGGGGATGACCAGGGCAACAGCCTTGGCGGCGCCGGTGGTGGTGGGAATGATGTTCACGGCGGCGGCGCGGGCGCGGCGCAGGTCTTTGTGGGCTACATCAAGGATCTTCTGATCATTGGTGTAGGAATGAATGGTGGTCATCATGCCTTTAAGGATGTTGAACTTATCATGCACAACTTTGGCTGCCGGAGCCAGGCAGTTGGTGGTGCAGGAAGCGTTGGAAATGACATGATGACTCTTGGGGTCGTACATTTTTTCATTGACGCCCAACACAATGGTGATATCTTCTTTCTTGGCAGGAGCTGAGATGATGACTTTCTTGGCGCCGCCTTTGACGATGTGAACATTGGCGCCGGCTTTGCCCTTGGCGGGGTCGCCCAACGCATCGGTGAACACACCGGTCGATTCGATCACGATATCCACACCCAGGTCTTTCCAGGGCAAATTGCCGGGATCTTTCTCAGCAAAGACTTTGATGGTCTTGCCATCCACAACCAGGTCATTGCCAGATACACCGACTGTACCGTCATATCTACCGTAGTTCGAATCGTATTTGAACAAATGAGCATTGGTGGGGGTGTCGAACAGATCGTTGATCGCAACGACCTCTACCTTATCAGAAACACGTTCATTAATTGCTTTTAATACCTGTCGCCCGATGCGACCAAAACCATTGATACCAACTTTTACTGTCATGTTCATCCTCCTAGTTCGAGATGTGATTCAATTTTACCATGTCTTGACAGGTGTAGTACAACAAAAATGTTGATTTTTTGAAAAATCTTACTCCGTTAACCCGGTTTCTTCTCTCCCCGCCAGCGGGCCGGTCCGTTCGTAGAACAAATCCATGATCACCTTCGCCAGTTTGTTAGAGTCGTGGCGCCATGGATTTTCCCGATCTGCCAGATCAGTACCATAGATCGAATACTGCTGATCCAATCCTTCTTCCAGGGGAACCCATTCGGGTCCACTGGGCAATTTTGCATCGTAGCGCGTGTTGCAAATCACCAGGTCAAAAATATTTCGCCCCAAATTTTTCACGATGGTTGAAATATGATCGCCGCAAGTATAACCATCCGTTTCACCCGGCTGGGTGGCCACGTTGCAAACATAAAACTTAACCGCCCGGCTGGCGCGCAGCGCTTCAGAAATATCGGGCACCAACAGATTCGGCAGGATACTGGTATACAGGCTGCCCGGCCCAACCAAGATCAAATCAGCCGTCAAAATTGCCTGGATGGCCGGTGGAAACGCCAGGGGATTGTTTGGTTCGAGCCACACGCGGCGCACTTCACCGGCAGCTTTGGGAATCTGGCTTTCTCCCTTCACCAGTACTTCGGCCTGCTTTTCCGGCACACGCACATCAGCCATCAGCTTCACATCATGCAGTGTTGACGGCAAAACCCGCCCCTGCACCGCCAGCACGCGCCCGGTTTCTGCAACAGCTTCTTCAAAACTGCCGGTGATGTCTGTCAATGCTGAAATGAGCAAGTTTCCCAGGGTGTGACCGTTCAAACCCGCACCGGCTGAAAAGCGGTACTGGAAAATTTGGGTGAGCAGCTCTTCATCGTTGGACAAAGCTGCCAGGCAGTTGCGAATATCTCCGGGAGGCAAAATGCCCATGGTGCGGCGAATTTCGCCCGAAGAGCCGCCGTCATCGGCAACAGTAACCACAGCCGTCAGGTTGTGGCTGTGCAGTTTGAGGCCGCGCAGCATGGCTGAAAGCCCGGTGCCGCCGCCAATCACCACAATGCGCGGCCCGCGGTCGCGTTTGCGATAGGCAGTCATCGTATCTAACACAGATTTACCGGGAGGCAGGAAAGGTTTCAGCAGCGATCGATTGAGCTCCCAGATTCCCAATCCCATCAATCCCAGGCCAATCCCGCCAAAAATGATGGCGCGCAGTGTCCGGTCCAAAAACCTTAAGGAAAGAGCAGACAAAATCGGCAGCCACCAGGTTTCCGGCGCAGTCCGGTAAATATCCAGCGCCAGTACTGCGAATCCCAGCCCAATGAACATGGTGCCAAACAGGATCAGGAATAACCAGCGTTTCACCCCCAGACCCGGTAAAAACCAGCGAGAATCAAAGACAAACCCTCTTTTTGTATCCTGCCGCTTTCCGGGGTCTTTTCTCATACGCATAGAATAATAGCAGTCTTTTGATTGACCGTCAACAAACAAATTGGTTGCAAAAGCCGTACCCGTTGGCAATGTTATAATATCGACAGGTTAACTCTTTTTTCAAGGATTTTCTACACGCATGCTTCCCGACTTTCGTGTGCGGCAACGCGACTACCTGCTTGAAATCTCACGCGCCCTCACCCAGGAACTGGACCTGGACGCTTTGTTGGCGCGCATCCTGGACATTTCGATTGAAATGGTGGCCGGTCATTCTGGGTTAATCGCACTTCGCTCTGAAAGCGGAGACTGGGGCATGCGTGTTTCGCACGGGCTGCCAAACGCCTTCATCAAAGTGCTCGAACCCTACCTGGCAGAAATTCCCACCGACTGGGACGATCCTGAAAAAATTGAAATGCCCGAACTCAACCGGGTGCTTAACCGCCTGTTGGAACGGTTGGCCAGTACCGCCAGTTACGGTTTGCTCACCGGCATCGGGCTGCCGTTGACCGCCCGCAGCAAGGTGGTGGGCGTCATTTTCATCTTCCGCAATTACATGGGGCTTTTCTCAGCCATTGACCGCGCCCTGTTAAAAAGTTTCGCCGACCAGGCAGCCATCGCCGTTCAAAATGCCCAGTTTTATGCCCAGGCATTGCGTGAGAAACAGCGCGCCGAATTGCTCATCAATTCAACCGCCGACGGCATCATCATTCTCACTGCCAATCACCACATCGAACGCTACAATTTGGCCTTCTCCAATATGCTCAATATCAACAATCAAGACCTGCAAGGCAAACATCACGATGAAATCATCCAGTGGGCTAACATCACCCACGGCATTACCCTTGAGAAGGCTGAAGCTGGCGGCTGGCCGCTCACACCCCATGCGCAGCTTTACATTGAAGGAGATTTGAAACGCGGCAACAGCCTGCCGGCGCTGGCTGTGGGGGTAACCTATGCGCCCATCCTGTCAGTAGATGGTCATCTCACCAACATCATCGCCACCCTACGAGACATCACCCGCTTCCGCCAGGCTGACGAGTTAAAAAGTACATTCATTTCCATTGTCAGCCACGAATTAAAAACCCCCGTGGCGCTGATTAAAGGCTATGTCAGCACACTGCGCCGTGAAGACGCCTCGTGGGATCGCTCCATTGTTGAAGACAGCCTGGAGGTGATTGAAGAAGAAGCCGACCGGCTGACCCTGATGATTGAAAACCTGCTCGATGCATCGCGCTTGCAGGCAGGAGGGTTGCCGGTCAAAAAGTCTGATGTGCTGGCGCAAGACATCATCAGCCGGGTGGTGAAACGCATGCAAACACAAACCTCGCGGCACACCATCATCACCGATTTGCCCCCCGATTTACCCGTCATCCTGGCTGATGAAACCCGCCTCGAACAGGTACTGCAAAACCTGGTCTCCAATGCCATCAAATATGCCCCACAGGGACAGATCAAAATCAGCGCACAACTGCGTTCAGATTTTATTGTGATCTGTGTGTCTGATGAGGGCCCTGGCATCGCCCCCGGCGACATTCCCTTCATCTTCGACCGTTTTTACCGCGCCCCCGATATGGCCAAGCACACCAAAGGCGCCGGTCTGGGGCTCTATCTTACGCGCGCCATCATCGAAGCACACGGCGGCCGCATCTGGGTTGATCCTGAGGCAGGCAAGGGAGCCCAGATTTGCTTCACTTTGCCGCTCAAATAAAACTTTTATATGTCATGGTTGACCGCAATGGTATAATCTCTTCATCTTAAAGCAAAGAATCGAGACCTCTTATGCCACAGACTAGTGTTCAGTGCCCCCGCTGCCGACAGCCGGTTGTTGCCGATGTTCAGCAGCTTTTTGACAACGCTGTTGATCCAACTGCCAAACAACGTCTTCTCTCCGGCCAAGCCAATTTCATTCAGTGTCCAGCCTGCGGCTATCAGGGTATGCTGGCGACTCCCATTGTTTACCATGACCCGCAAAAGGAATTATTGTTAACCTATTTTCCGCCTGAAATGCGCCTGGCGGTCAACGAACAGGAAAAATTGATCGGCCCGTTGATCAACCAGGTCGTAAACCATCTGCCCCTTGAGCAACGTAAAGCGTATCTTTTACAGCCGCGCACCATGCTCACCTTCGAACTGCTCATAGAAACCATCCTGGAAGCCGACGGAATCACAAAGCAGATGATTGAAGATCAGCAAAAACGCCTGAATTTGTTGCAAAAACTGATTTCGACCACGCCCGACAAACTCAAAGACGCCATCCAGAATGATGAAGCCCTGATCGATATGGACTTCTTCAACCTGCTCACCCGCCTTCTGGAAGCCTCGCTGGCGCAGGGCGACCAGAACAGCGCCCAAAAGCTGGCCGAATTGCAGAAAACATTAATTGCTGAAACAAAAGTGGGGCAAGAAATGCAAGCCCAGGCAAAGGAAGCCGAAGAAGCTGTGCGCGCTCTTCAAGATGCCAGCAAAAATGGTGGGCTAACCCGCGAAGGCCTGCTCGACCTGGTTATTGCCGCCCCCACTGAAACCCGCCTGGTCACACTGGTCAGCCTGGCGCGCGCCGGCATGGATTACACATTCTTCCAACTGCTCAGCGAAAAGATCGAAAAAGCGGAAGGCGATGAGAAAACCCGCCTGACCACCCTGCGCGATCAAATTTTGCAAATGACCCAGGAAATGGATCAGGCGGTTCAAGCTCAACTGGCGCAGTCGCAAAAGGTCTTAACCACCATCCTCGAAGCGCCCAATACAGAAGACGCCATAATTAAAAACGCCAACCAGATAAATGAATTCTTCATGGAAGTGGTCAAATCTGAATTGCAGGCTGCTCGAGCACAGGGCAACCTGGAACGCAGCAGCAAAATTCAGAGCGTGGTTGATACCATTCAAAAACTCAGCTCCCCGCCGCCCGAAGTAGCCCTGGTGGAAGAATTGCTGGATGCAGAAGATGATGCAGCCCGCCAGCAGGTGCTGAAAGATCACGCATCACAAATCACCACCGACTTCTTGCAGCTTTTCAACGGCGTGGTATCTCAGGCCGAAGCGCAAAAACAGCCGCCCGAAGTGGTGCAGCGCCTGCAAGAAGCCTATCGCGCCGCCTTACGTTTCTCCATGGAATCTAACATAAAGAAGAATTGAAACCTTACCTGCCAGCCAGTCAAAAAGAAGCGATCCTTCAAAAATTCCCCATCATCCTGTTTTGCTGCAGCATCCTGTGGGGAATTTCAACCTTTCAACTTGCATCCATCCCCGGAGAAGCCGGCTCTAACCTTCTCTGGGGATTTTCATTGGAACGGCTCATTTTGCTGGCAGCTTCAGCATGGATTGCACTGGGCAACCTGCTGGCTGGCTTCCTCCTCATTTTCCGCCCGGGTTGGAAACAAAAACTGCGGGCGCTGATTGGTCATGCGCCGGCAGGTGCAACCCTGCGCCGAATGGCACTTGTTACTGCAACGCTGTGCGCACTAAGCCTGTTGGTGCTGCGTTTTTACAAGGGTGGAAGCTGGTTATCGTACTATGAGCGTCTGGCTCCCCTGTTGTTTGCATTCCTGTTGGAAAGCCTGTTAATCTGGTTAAGCCTGTGCCTGATCCAGTTGAATTTCTATCCTGCGGCTGCCGATTCATTCAAGCCCATCCTCAATCCCTCTTTATGGATCGCCGGTTTCTTCGCGCTGCTGTGGATTTTGATCAAATTCACCGGTTGGGGCATCACTCCCGAAAATCACTCTGCCTGGGGTTACACCACCTCAACCCTGCTGGAATGGCAATTGATTGTTGCAGCCATTATGGCAATGTTGGCGCTGCGTAAAACAGAATCCTCAGGTGAAAAAACAAATCCCCGGTTTGAAATTGCCCTGGTTATCGCAATCTGGCTGGCAGCAACCGTTTTCTGGTCACTGCTGCCGACCACCTACGGGCATTACGCTCCGCCGCCGGTGGCGCCGAACAACGAGGTGTACCCATACTCAGACGCCGGGATTTATGACCTGAATGCTCAATTTTTGCTGCGCGGCGGATTCCCCTCCGATGATATTCCTCCCAAGCCATTCTATTCCTTCCTGCTGGCAGTTTTTCATACCCTGGCCGGACAGGATTATGACCGCACGGTTTTTGTGCAAACCCTGCTGCTGGCCTGGATTCCAGCCGGTTTGTATTTAATCGGTGCTCGACTGCACAGCCGCCTGGCGGGCGCGCTGGTCAGCCTGCTGGCAATTTTTCGCGAGTGGAATTCCATTCAGGCCACACCGCATGCCACCTACATCGCCAGCGTCAAGCTGATGTTGACCGATATTCCCACGCTGTTGGGTGTGGTTTTGTTCTGCGTGCTGCTAATAGACATCCTGCAATCCACTTCCATGCACTGGTGGAAACCCATTGCAGCCGGCGGCATTATTGGCCTGGCAACCATGATGCGGTCGCAATCCCTTTTGCTTGCCCCGGCTGCGTTTCTCTTCATGTTGTTGATGGAAGCCAAAAACTGGAAACGGTGGTTAACCAACTCATTTCTGATCGGGATTGGGCTCTTCCTGGCGCTCTTCCCGTGGTTATGGAGAAACCACCAGGCAACGGGTAACTGGGCGATTGACGCCCCGGGCTGGCAGCCCAAAACACTGGCAGAACGCTACAGCTTCGACGAGACAGCCCCGCCGCGCCTTCCAGGCGAAAACGACGGTGCTTATGCTGAACGGATGATGTCCACCGCGCTTGCGTTTGCCAGCCAACAACCAGCCTTTGTGGCGCAATTCATCACCAACCACACCATCAACAACCACATCACCTCACTGTTGGTCCTACCCGTAAGAGATCAAATCACCGATCTGCGCAGCCTGCTGCTGGCAGTTGATCCCTTCTGGCAGCGCTGGGACGGTCGCAAGATAAACGCTGCTCAAGCTGTAATGCTGGCTTTTTATCTGTGTGTCATTTCCATCGGCATTGGCGCCAGTTGGAAGAAAGCGCGCTGGATGGGCATTTTGCCTCTGGCAATTCATCTCGCTTATATTATGAGCATTGCCGTTGCCCGGCGCTCGGGCTGGCGTTTTGTTTTGCCAACCGACTGGGTGGTTTATTATTATTTTGTGATTGGTATGCTCGAATGCCTGGTGATGCTGCGGGCATTGTTTGGATTCAAATCAAGACAGTTAAATCCGCTGGCAGTCGAAAAATTAAAATCCCTTCCCAACGCCAGGCAGGCAGCGACAACCATTGCAATTTCAGCCGCCGTACTGCTGACGGGCAGCGCCATGCCTTTTGCCTCCGCGATTTTCCCTGCCCCCCCGCCATCTCCCTCTCGTCAAGAGATGGTTGCTGACATTTTAAAAGCGGCTGAAACGCAAAAACTCCCTGTAGAAACCGCACAGCTTGAGCAGTTCTTAAACGATGAGAACACCATCCTGCGCTCCGGCAATGCCTTTTATCCCCGTTTTTACCGGGAAGATGACGGCATGCCGACCGCTGACTGGGATGCCTATGAAATTCGGGATTTCCCGCGTTTAGGGTTTATCCTGTTTGATCAAAAATGGGGTAACGCCGTCTTCCCCGTGCAAGAATCCCCCTCCTGGTTTCCAAACAATGCTGAAGTTCTGGTGGCAACCTGTAAAAGCAGGAAATATGTTGACACGCGCCTGGTTTTGGTTAAAAACGACCCGGCAACCCTGTATCTGTTCTCCAGCCCCTTGCAGTGTTCCCCCTGATACAAACTAGACCGGCGGGTTTTCCAGGCGCAAACCGTGGCCTCGAACCGTCAAGATGTAATCATGGCGTGGATCAATGCCCGAAAGGCGGTTCCGCAGGCGGCGCACCAGCGCATCAAAAGCCTGTTCGGATACCCCCTCAGCATCTTCACTGTTCCACACAACTTTAATCAACTCATCACGCGGCACAACTTTGCCATTCTGTTCATACAATGCCTGCAACAGGCGGAGCTGCGGCGCAGAAAGCGGGGGAATCACTTCTTGCTGCCCGATCCAAACCCGCCTGGATCGCACTTCCAGGTAAAGCCTTCCAAAGCGAACATCAGCCTGGTGAATATCAATTTTCTCCATGGGCATGGTGGCGTCTGAGCTCAGGTAAACAAAATTTTGCGCCACCGCAATTTGAACAATATCCCCATCATGTAAAAAAACCGGGTCGATCACTTTGTTGCCGTTGCAGAAAGTTCCATTTTTACTGCCCAGGTCTTCCAACATCACTCCCTGCTGATTATGCAATGATATGCGGGCATGGTGCCGTGAAACCTGGCGGTCAGGCACAACAATTTCACAACTGTTTTCCCGCCCTATGATTACATCGGTCTCAACCAACCAGCGCTTGCCATTGAGCGGACCACTTTGCCCGATCAATACTGGTAATTCAACCCCTGGATGATCCAAAGTAACCTCCAAAACGATCCGGCTGCATCAGTCAAAAATTAGAATCAGCGCAACAAAAGAAGATGATTTCGTTAAGGTATAATATCAGAGAATTCGTTTTTTTGGTACAGAAAAAGCGCAATCAGGTCACATTTCACGCCGACCATTATGACCTGCAAAAATTTCGGCCGCCAAAAAATCATGTGAGAAGGAATCAATCATGCCGGTACCATTAAAATCCGGTCAGGTTTTACGCAACCGTTACCGGATTCAACGCATCATCGGTCAGGGGGGGATGGGAAGTATCTACCTTGCAGAAGATTTGCGCCTGGAAGGTCGTCAGTGCGCGCTTAAAGAGGTGGAACACCAGGCTGATTTTACTCCCGAAATCTTAAAAGAGGCTCGTGATCAGTTTTTCCGTGAAGCCACCATTCTTGCCCGCCTCGACCACCCCAACCTGCCAAAAGTATCTGATTTCTTTTCGATTGAGCAGCGTGACTACCTGGTGATGGATTTTGTACCCGGCAAAGATTTGCGCACGTTGATGCAGGAAGCGCAGCAGGCTAACCGCTTCATCCCGGAAAGCGAAGCGCTCAACTGGGCCAACCAGTTATGCGACGCGCTTTCTTACCTTCACAGCCAGGAGCCGCCCATACTGCACCGCGACATTAAACCCAGCAACCTGAAATTGACGCCATCGGGCATTCTCAAGCTGGTCGATTTTGGGCTGGTAAAACTGTTGGCCCCGGGTGAAGTGACCATCACAATCTTACAGGGACAGGGCACGGCGCTATACACCCCCCTGGAGCAGTTTGGCGGCGACAGCGGGCACACCGACGCGCGCAGCGACATTTATGCGTTTGGCTCCACCCTGTATCATCTCTTAACCAACCAGCCGCCTGCACATGCCCGCGACCGTTTTCTCGATCCCGAAAGTCTTGTTCCTCCCCGCCAGATAAATCCGGAAATCAGCCTCAGGGTAGAGCGCGCCATTCAGTGGGCCATGCGCGTTCATCCCGACGAACGACCGGCCAATGTTGAGGCATTTCGGCAAGCCCTCATCGGCAACCGGGCGGCGGTTTCATTGACCACCAGCCCTTTGCGCAAGCCCACCCTTTTGTCCATCCTGCAATCTTATCCCGAACGCGCGTTGTGGTGGGGATCAATTACCCTGACCTTTTTAAGTTTGCTGGTCACCCTGGTGGCCTGATCGCTTTCCAGGCGCATCTGCCTAATCAAGCCAGTGGTGCCAAACCCAACCCAACAGCGCACCGACCAGGCTGCCCAGCAGCGCCAGCAAGACAATTCTTCCGGGGGCAATTCCTGCCAGACCACCCGCTTCGGTTGAGAACAAAGCCATCCACAGGTAACACAAAAAACCGCCCATCGCTGAAAGCAAACCCAGGCGCACCCCCCAGCGCAGCGAGATCAAGCGTTCTCCAAGCCAGGCAACGCCGGCTGCAAATCCCCACACAATGACCGCCACCAACAACCCAAACGCCAGGTTGGGATCGTGTTTTTTCCTGGCTTCCAGGGCAGTTAACGATGGATTGGCGGTTTCAGTGGGCTGCACAAATTGAGTCGGTGAAATCATGGGGGTGGGTGCAATCATGGTGATGGCAGCCGCTTCGCCAGGCTTAATTTCGAGACGAAGAATGCGTGAAACCTGCGCTGGATCACTGGTCACCCTGATCTCCAGCAAGCCGGTATTTTGAATCTGATATCTTGCCCTGGCAACACCGCCGCTGGTTGATGTTTCAATTTGTTGAACTGTGCCGCCTTCTGCACCGGTGGTGAACAGGAAACGCACCACGGTGCCATCAGGCACCACGTGATGATTATGATCGTATATCACTCCGGCCAGCAGCGGAATGGTATCTCCCACCCGGAACAATGGCGTGCCCTCAATCTCCTGGGTTTCAGCAACCGCACCCTCGGCAACCGGCGTCTCCTGTGCTTCGGGTAAATCCAACACCAGCGGAATGACCTGGTTGGGATCGGGTGAAGTGGCAGATATCAGGTCGTATCCCACGCCAAGGGTCGTGACAGGCAGCGCCCCCACCGGGGTCAATTCCTGGAACAGCAAACGCGCCGCCGCATCCACAAAGGCTGATGTTTTGGAATACAGGCCGTAATAAGCAGTGATCTTGGAGACATCGGTGGCATCCAATTGATAGGGAGCGCCAAAACAAAACACAATGATTTTCGAATTGCGCTGCAAATCGGGTCTTTCATCCAGAAAACGGGTGAGCACATTGGATGCTGCGGTTGACGTCTGTAAATTGACCAGTGATATGACCAGCCAGTTTGCTTCCCTTATGTCATCCTCAATGGACGGTAAATCTGGTTGGCTGTTTAGCATTCCCTGCAAATCATCAAAAGAATAGGAAGTCAACTGGTAATTTTGAACTTCACCGCCGACCGACGGCCCAAACAGGCGCATGACGGCATTTTCCAGCGAATCTACTGCCAGCAAGGGCTGCTCAATGCACTGACTGCACTGCCTGGCATTGCGCACATCCGTGATGAATACAATGCGGTCCCGCCTCTGAGGAGCTGACTCAATCACAGCACTTAATTCTGAATAGGTGGGACTGATCAGCGTGGCAGACTCCTGGGCAACCTCAAACGCAACCTGCTGCGCTTGATTATCCCAGATGGCATCCACCGAATCAGGCAGCACATTTTCCAGGGCAAACTCTGGATAAATTTGATACTTCAAGGTTAACAAACGCTCAACCGAAAGGTCAACACGCTGTGAAAAAGCCGGATCTTCGCGATATTTCTGGGTGAAATATTCCAGTGTATGAATGATGGTGATGGTTGAATTTGTTTCGCCGGTGGCAATGAAGTTGTTCAAATACAATAAATCATTACCGGCCAGAAAAGCGTTGCCAGCCACCCGTTTGGCGTCAAAGGTCTGCTCCAATGGGTCATAGAATTTACGCACTGCCTGGCTTCCCAGGTCGTCGCTGACCACGATGCCGCCGTTGGTGCGCCAGCCCAAAATGGGTTCCAATTGCATCAATTGTTCCAACGCAGTCGAATCAAAACTAACCGGGCGGGTCGATACGCGAATGTTACCCTGGAATCCCTGATAGCGAATATGCGACACCAGCAAGCCGTCGGTGCGGCCCGGGTCGCCGCTGGAGCTGCCGGTCACAGCAAAGAAAGGCGCCAGTTCAATTTGCTTCAACTGTTCAAGTGATTTGCGAACCGTTGCCACTTCCTGATCGGGCATGCGGTCTGAGCTGCCGCGGCCGGGGAAATGTTTGGCAATCACAGCCACACGGTTTGCGCTGCCCTCATGCACCCCTTTGATATAATTTTTCCCCATCTCGCCCACCCAGAAAGGGTCGCCGCCAAATGAGCGCGTTCCCAGGTCTTCCAACCCTTCAGCACGCGGTGTATCCAGCACATCCAATGAAGGCCCCAACAGCAAGTTCACGCCAATGGCATCCAGTTGTTTTCCCAGCACATTGCCCACTTTAACAGCCAGCTCAGTATTCCAACTGGCGCCAATTGCCATATTGCTGGGAAGCGAAGCCAGGCCGTTGAACACCTGGTCGGTCGGATAAGCATCACCTTCCTGGCTGATGCCCACAAACAGGGGAACGTAAACCGGCGCTGTTTCATTCGTTCCGCTTGAAAGCGCCGAATCGCGCTGCGAATATTCCCACTCGCGGGTTTGCAGGGCTTTCGCCAGGTTCACCGCCTCAGAAATCGTATTTTCGGGACCAACAAAATTATCATTGGCCGCGCTGAGCATCACACCGCCAATGTGGTAATTTTGAATTAATTCCGCTATCTGAGAATCACTTTCAGCATTGCGCCCTTCAAAGCTGACAAGAAACAACTGTCCAACACGCTCTTCGGGCGTCATGCTGGCCAACAATGCCTGGGCTTTTTGCCTGGGGCCCAGGTCCTGCGCCATCGCCACAGGTTGTGTCGAAACAAATGGGCTGAGCCAACCTGAAATGACAGCCAGAAATAAAAATAATGAACGGATAAATTTCCTGTGCTGCATGGCTTCCTTAAAAATGGTTTGGAAAGCAATTACTAATCGGCGTAGATATATGCAGTTTCCAAACACGCTGCACTTATGGAGTTATTTTACCAATGAATTCCCCCCTCTGGCAAAAAAGTAATTAGAGATTCACGGATTCGCTGCGCGCTTGAAGCGCCAGTGCCGGGTCGTCGGTGAAAATTCCGTCAACCCCCATTCTAAAAAGGGTTTCCATCTGCTGGCGGTCATTCACCGTCCAAACGTGCACCCGCCTGTTTAATGCATGCTGTCTTTCAACATATTTTCGGGTAACCAACGCTGCATTGGGATGCATTGTAGGAGGTGACAGGCGCCGGCTGCCCAGGTTTGTCGCCAGCCAACCCATCAGGCCGGATGGGAACAGATATCCCAGCAGGGCTTCAGGGGCGGCAGCGCGCACGCGTTCCAGGTTTTTTGCCACAAAAGAAGAGAAAATTACCCCATCTAGCAACCCCATGCGCTGCACCAATTTCACAACCAGGTCGGGCAGTGCATCATCTGTAGAGGCATAGTTGGTCAATTCAATATTGATATACAGCTTCTTGCCAAAAGTCTCCAACACCTCTTCCAGGGTTGGAATTCGTTCCTTTTGATACAGCGGAGAAAACCAGCCCCCTGCATCCAGTTCCTGCAAGGCTGCCAGCGACATAGCCCGCACCGCGCCTTTGCCGTTTGTGGTGCGGTTCACCGTCATGTCGTGAATGACCA
>CAZOKH010000014.1:0-50993 GCA_964580315.1 uncultured Anaerolineaceae bacterium
AGGAAACGGTTCAGGAAATGGTTGAAGAACTGGATGAGCTGGATCTGACCCTTGCCGATGAAGACGGTGAAGTGCTCTCCATGGCTGCCGATGAGGTGGTGGAAGCGCTGGCAGGTTCTGACAGTAATGGTGTTTACTTCAAGAATGGAGGAACCACCTTCCGATTCTTTAAGGATGCCAATGCCTGCGATGACTTTGCCGGTAGTGCGACTTGTTTCGACGGATTGGCCACACCCATCGATACTGCCCTGCAATATATTACCGATAAGCATGTGTACAGTGGGACCAGCTATGTTAAACCACCCAGCGATGGGATTATTCGCGTTTTAGGCGGCACATACACCGACACCGTGATTGTTGATGGAACACAACCATACATGAGTTCTGTCAAACAAATCCTCGGAGCCGGATCAGAACTTGTCGCCTTGAACGGTAATTTCTCGGTGCTCAACTCGTATTCCGGTTTTACACTATCCGGTTTCACAATTTCGTCAACGGTGTTATTCCAGAATACTGCTGGCACAATTTCACTGAGCGACCTGGTTGTTACATCAGGGTCGGGAGACGGTATTCAAATTGATGATCACAGCGGTTCCGTTTCCATCAAAAAAGTGACCGCCAACGGTAACACCGGGGATGGTATTTCCATTGATAACTCAAGAGGATCAGGAAATATCAGCATCAGCAACAGTTCTGCGGATGCCAATGGTGATAACGGTATTTCCATCAACTCACGGGGAACAATCAGCATCAATGGCGTTTCTGCCAGCCGCAATACCGGCGCCGCTGGTGACTCTTATGGCGGGCATATTACTGCAAAAGCCCTTACCGTCAAGAATAGTGTGTTCAACGGCAACAAGACTGACGGCCTGTACTTCGCATCATATGAAAGCGACGGAGACGGCATAGCCGATGCCGGGGAACTTGCCGTGCAGGGTAACGTTTCGCTGACCTCAGTGATCGCCAACGGAAATTCCGGCAACGGCCTGACAATCTACGACTACGGCACAATTACATTAAATGATGTGCGCGCCGAGAATAACCACGCCTACGGCGCTCTGCTCGACAACTGCCTGACAGATGGAGGCACCGTCTGCAGTTATCCCAAGCCATACAATATCACGGTTACCAACAGCGAGTTTAACGACAACGGCCAGGTTACCAGTGGATCCTATGGTCTGGAAGCTCTTTCAGGTGCAGGCATCACCCTCACCAATGTAAATGCAAACAACAACGGCAATTCTGGCGGCGGCATCACCGGGCACGGCATCAACCTGATGAATAAATACCAGAACCTGGTTAATTCAGTTGCCACCTTTAACACCAAAACCATTACCATGACCAATGTTCACGCATCGGGCAACAATGGCAATGGTCTCACTGCCACCAGCTACGGCGCCATAACCTTAAAAGATGCTGAAATGTCTCAAAACAGCGGTTATGGAGCGCGTCTTGAAAACCGTTTTGATGCCGTAGCGCGCCCCGCTGTTACAATTTCCAACTCGTCCGGGGTATGGAATATTTTCGATGACAATACCAGCGCAGACTACGGTTTATACATTCTCACTTACGGCAAAGTCAGCCTGAATTATATCCAGGCTGGCGGCAACACCGGCGATGGGGTGAATATTGATAACCGCAGCGCAACAGACCTTGGCGGCAATCCAGTTTATTTGAGCTACGCCAGGCTGGTCAATAACAGCGGCGATGGCCTGGATGTCCTGACTTTCGGCATCATCAACGTAAAATTGGGCAGCTATGAAATATCCGACAACAGCGCTCACGGCGTTTTACTTAACAACAGCGGCGCAGCAACCGCCAAGACTGTCACCCTGACCGGCGGCGTTTTTGAGAACAATAGTGACAGCGCCGTTTTCGTCTCATCCAATGGCACCGTATCCATCAGCGACACAGAAGCCAAAAACAACACTGATTACGGCTTTGAAATTGATAACACGGCTGGCGACGCCGCCAATGTCACCCTGGATGATTTGACCGCCACCGGCAATACCGGTTATGGCTTTTATGTGCGTTCGAATGGCATCATCACTGCCAGTGAACTGAACGCCAATCAGAACAATGGTAATGGCGCCTATTTCTATAACAAAGATGCCGATACTGCCAAGTCTGTCAGCATCAAAAGCAGCCACTTTGACGAGAACATCGGCTACGGCGTACTGATTGAATCAAAGGGCGGTATTTCCTTCTCATCTTCCTATGCAGACGACAATGACGGGGCTTACGGCGCCTGGCTGAACAATTCCTTTTCAACTGCCACTGCACTGCCGTCAGTGACTGTTTCCTCCAGTTACTTCCGCGAAAACCTGGGTAAAGGTCTGGAAGTAGATACCAAGGGAACCCTCACCATCAAATCGAGCCGCGCTGAGGACAATGATGGAGGAGGATTTGACCTGGACAATAAACAATCCAATGGTGTGAGCGACTTTGGCAAAGGCAATGTAATCCTTTCAAGCGTAAGGGCTTACGACAATTATGTCTTTGGCATTAAGGTGTTGAGCGCCGGAACCATCAGCGCATCATCGCTGGATATCACCGGCAATGGTGACAGCACTGCAACTGAGCGCGGGGATGGCGGCTGGTTTGACAACACCTCCACCAGCGAAACTGCTTCCAAGTCCATTTCCATCAAAAGCAGCCATTTCGATGAAAACTTTGGCTATGGTTTGCGCATTCTCTCGCATGGCGCCATCTCCCTGAGCAGCGTCACAGCAGATGAAAACGCCTACAGCACAGCTTCTGACGGCTACGGCGCTTATCTCGATAACAGCAGCAGCGCGTTGGCTGATCCCGGCATTAGCATCTCCAGCAGCAGCTTTGATGACAACACAGGGGAAGGATTGCAAGCTCTCAGCAAAGGCAACGTTATCTTGAGTTCAACCGGCGCTGAAGACAATGACGGAGTGGGCATCACAATTGACA
The DNA here is from genome assembly GCA_964580315.1 of uncultured Anaerolineaceae bacterium. GTDB lineage: Bacteria > Chloroflexota > Anaerolineae > Anaerolineales > Anaerolineaceae > CAZOKH01. The sequence continues at coordinate 2,941 of CAZOKH010000014.1, forward strand.
ACGCATCAGTTGTTCCCGTGTTGGATATTTACGGCTATGTAAAAATCACCGGCGCTTCCGGGCGTTCCTATATCGGGCTTAATGGTGGTGACGGCTTGCTGGTCACATCGAATGGTTCGATCACCCTCAGCGCCATGGACATCAGTGATAACACCGGCGCTGGCGCTTCATTGAACAACAGCACCACCAATCCTGATTTCCCCAAATCCATTGTTGTATCATCCTCCTACTTTGATGACAACCTGGGCGGCGACGGCCTGGCTGCCACTTCACTGGGAAGCATCACACTCAATTACAGCGATGCGCGCAACAACAGCGGAAACGGCGCAGCCCTGGATAATGACGCGTCAGAAATTGGTTCTTCCATTAACATCACCAACACCTCAAGCAATTTCGGTTACTTCTCGGGTAATGGCGGCGCTGGTTTGAATGCCGTCTCTGCCGGAGGTATCAAACTCGCGTATGTTCAAGCGGAAAACAATAACAGTGTAAGCGGTACAGAAAGTATTTCTTTGAATAACACCGCTGGAAAAAACCTAACCATCCCTACCGCTCACACCATCACCCTGGCCGCAGTGCGCGCCCTGGATAACTCAGCCAATGGAATTCTGGTTTCAGCCTACGGCTCCATTTCCTTAAGCGGCTTGCGCATTTTGGACAATACGGGTTATGGCATCAGCGCTGATAATTCAAGCGGCGACAACACCATAACCGTAAGCGGCACGAACAAGATTAGTGGAAATGGCGGCCACGGCATCAGTGTCAGTTCAAACAACGCCATCTCCCTGTCTGGCTTGACGGTTGAACGCAACGGCGGCGCCGGTGTGGTGGCCAATAACGGCAGTACAACCAGCACTGTCACCATCAAGAGCTCCAAAATTTACAGCAATACTGGTGCCGGCGTTGATGTCACCGCGGGCGGCAATATCATCCTGGATGGTGTTATTTCGCTCAACAACGGATGGACAACCAACGGCGATGGCGCCAGACTTAGCACTAGCACCCCTGGCACATACGGTATCTTTGTCCGTAACAGCGCCTTCCACGGTAACGGCGGATCGGGCCTGGACTTAAACGAAGAAGCGGCTTCCTTGAGCGGAACCACCTACTTCGGCAATGACTCTGACGGCAGCGGCAACGCCGACCTGGACGAAAATCCCTAGTGAATCACATCTGAAATTTAGCCTCACCCCTCCCTGCACCAATCCCGTGCAGGGAGGTTTTTTTAGTTCATTTTTTCTCCGTGTTTATTTGTGCCCATCCGTGGTTTGTTTTTGTCTCTCAGTTGACGCCCCTCCCGCCCGCGCTTATAATCTCATCCATCATGGTCCGAAAGAAATCACCCGAAGATCTGTCCACCAGTGAACTGCGCCGCCTGCTTTTGGAAAAGCGCGCAGCCGAACGCCGCCAGCGCCTGGAACGTTTTAAGAACAACGGGCGCGTGCTGGTTGTGCAGGCTCCGCCGGGTGAAAGCGCCCTGCCCGCACAGCACCTTGCCCCGGTTGAACACCCCGGTTATTCAACCGCCCCGCAGCACACCGCCCGGCGCAGCAAGATGCAGCGCATTTTGCTGGGTGTTGAAATTGCCGCCCTGGCCGGCTTCATCCTGGTGCTCATCACCGGGCTGGGTCTTTTGCGCGACCTCAACCGCGAATCAGCCCTGGCCATGCAGCAGCCCACGCTCACTGCCACGCCGTTAATCTCGGCGGTGGTGCTGCCTTCCGGCCACACCCCGCCCAACGCGCCCGGCGGCGCGCAGCCCAACACGGCTGAAATCCCCGAGCATTTGCGGCCCCTGGTGCAGTCACTGGCTGATGTTCCCGTGCCGACACCCAGCCCGCAGCAGGCCGTGCGCATTCAAATTCCGCGCATCCAGGTTGACCATCCCGTGGTGCAGGGCGACGGCTGGGAGCAGCTCAAAAAAGGCGTGGGGCAGCACATCGGCACCCCCAACCCCGGTCAAGACGGCAACATCATCCTTTCTGCGCACAACGATGTGTTTGGAGAAATCTTCCGGCACCTCGATCAAATGGAAAATGGTGACAAAGTCCTGTTATTTACCAGTCAAAGGACCTACACGTATATCGTAGATAGCGTTAGAATCGTAGAGCCAACCCAGGTAGAGGTGATGGCGCCCACGCAGAACCCGATTGTCACCCTGATATCCTGTTATCCGTACCTGGTTGACAATCAACGCATTGTGGTTGCCGCCCATCTTGAGGCGGAATAACCGCAGGCAACAAGAAAGCAAATCGTTTCTCAGGAGAAAGAATATGTCCAAAAAGCAAAAAAGACAGGTATCCACCAGCCAGGTGAACACGCCCGCAGCCGCAGTCGAAAGCGCAGTTGCCCGCCCGGCAGCACAGGCAGCATCTGCCAGCCGGGAATTTAACCCCGATTACACCTACATTAAACAGGACCTGAAGCGCATTGGAATCATGGCGCTGTCGTTCTTTGTCATTCTGGTGGCACTATCATTCTTCTTGAATTAATTCAAACACCCATGGATAACCCTGCCAGGGGCTGGTACAGTCCCTGGCTTTTCCATCCATTTTCCTTCATTTGTACCTTTTATTACTCCACCCAATTTTTTCCGGTTTCAATGCAATCATAATCACCAATCCAATTCACCCTGCTGTGTGGAGATTCCCATGAGCCCCTTGTTTATCCCCGGTCCGGTTGATGTTGCCCCAGAGGTGCTGGCTGCACAGGCCAGACCCATGATTCCGCAGAACAGCGAAGAATTCACCGAGCTGTATCAACATGTCATTGAAAAACTTCAACGCGTGTTCCACACCCAAAATCGCATATTTTTACTTCCCAGCAGCGGTTCGGGCATGTATGAAGCGGCCATGCGCAACCTGGTGCAAGACAGCCTGGTGCAGGAGAATGTCTTGTGCTGCATCAACGGCGCCTTCTCGGCGCGCTGGCGCGATGTGGCTGCTGCCAACGGCAAACAAGCCGCCAAGCTGGAGGTGGACTGTGGAGAAACCATCACCCCCGATTTACTGAAAGAAGCGTTGCAATATCGCACCTATGAAGCCATCACCATTGTCCACAACGAAACCAGCTCGGGCATTGAAAACCCATTAAGAGATCTGACCCAGGTCATCAGGCAAATCAGCCCTGACACACTGATCCTGGTGGATGCCATTTCATCACTGGGCGGGGTAAAAATTGAGATGGATGCCTGGGATATCGACTTCCTGTTCACCACATCGCAATATTGCCTGGCACTGCCGCCCGGCGTGGCGTTGGCGGCTGTTTCAGAGCGCGCCATACAAAAAGCCGAAACCGTGAAAAATCGCGGCTGGTATTTTGATTTCGGCAACTGGGAAAGAATCCGTCTCAAACGATCCATTCCCATGAGTGCTCCCATTTCTCAGTTCTACGCGCTGGATGTGCAACTGGACCGCATCTTAACTGAAGGGCTCGAGAACCGTTATGCCCGGCATGCCGCCCTTGCCAAACGAGTGCAAGGCTGGGCTGAAGCGCAGGGTATGGAGGTGATGGGAACCCCGCGCAGCCGTTCCAAAACCATCTCCTGCATCCGCAACACCCATGGGATGGTGATTGATGATCTGAACAAGTTCCTGCTCACGCGCAACATGCGCATTGCCAACGGCTATGGCAAGTTGAAAGACAAATATTTCCGCATAGCCACCATGGGCGAGACACAGATGAACGATCTGGAAACCTTGCTGGAAGCGATGGATGAATTTATCAAAAAAGTATCACCCACTTTATAAGAATCATTCTGAACTCTTTTCGGAACGCGGTGATGATAAGCTTTCCCCAAAATCATTCAACCTGTAACCAACTCCCAATTCCGTTTTTATATAAAGGGGACGGTTGGTATCTGGTTCAATTTTATGCCGCAGATTGCTGATATTCACCCTTAAAAGACGTGACACTTCACCAAGATGCGTATTCCAGACTTTGTCAATGATTCGGTGATGGGTTAATACCTTTCCTGCATGTTGAAAAAGGACTTTTAAAATATCGAATTCAGTCGGAGTTAATAGGACTTCACGATCGTTCACTGTAACCGAGTGATTGGCTAAATCCATTTTCAGATCTCCGACCTGAAATTTTTGGTCTGACAAAAATCCATTTGAACGCCTAAAAACACCCCGGATTCTGGCAAATAATTCACCGACCCCGAATGGTTTGGTTAAATAATCGTCGGCGCCCGCATCCAATGCTGAAATTTTATCCTCCTCACGATTTCGCACTGAAAGAATGATGATCGGCAAATTACTCCATTGACGTACCTCCCGAACCAGGTCCACGCCGTCAATATCGGGCAATCCCAGGTCCAAAATCAATAAATCAAGCCGGTTACTGGCTAAAATCTCGAGGGCTTTCGTTCCATCACTCGCTTCAAGAATCTGATAATGGTTCACTGATAGCGAAGTTCGCAGAAAATGACGAATGGCTTCCTCATCCTCAACAATCAAGATGGCTGGCTTGGATTCTTTCATTTTCAGGTCTCCTGACGAAATGTTTCGAAAAAAGGAATCGTGAAATGAATGGTTACCCCGCGGGTATTGTTATTTTCTGCCCAAATTTTTCCTTTTTGCGCTTCAACAATCCCTTTGCAAATTGACAACCCCAGCCCAGTCCCCGTCACCATACCCGGACGTTCAACACGGTAGAATTTTTCAAACACTTTGGTTAAATCACCTTCGGGAATGCCCACCCCTTCATCAGAAATACTGACCAGGATCCGATCTTCTTTCGTTTCAATTCCAATTTCGATTTTTGAACCTTTTTCTGAATACTTGCTGGCATTTTCGAAAATATTCGTCAAAACCTGTCCAGTTAATATCACATCCATAAACACCGCTGGAATATCCGGTGGAATGTTGACAACAACCTGATATGGCAACAATGTGTCTGCCATTTGATCAATCACAGCGCCAACCAGATCTTGAATATCACTCGGTTCACAATTCAAGTGGATGATGCCCGCATCCAAACGCGTCATATCTAACAAATTTGCCACCAGACGGTTAAGTTGATTAACTTGACTGGTTCCTGATTCGAGTAATTCTATCCGTGCATTTAAATCAAATTTAGCGCTGCGATCATTATCCTTCTCCGAGATCAACAGGCCTGTCAGCACACCCTGGATTGTTGCCAAGGGTGTGCGAATTTGGTGAGAAATCGAATTTAATAATGCTGATTGAAGTCGTTCCGCCGCACGCAAGGTGGCTGTCTGCAGGGCATCTTCTGCAAACCGAGCCCGCTCAATTGCTATTGCTGCCAGGTTGGTGAAACTGCTCATGAATCCTTTTTGCTCCCGGATTAATAATTCTTGTGAATTATTTGGTTTTAACCCTATAACGCTGACAACACCGTGAGAGGTTATTAAGGGGATAAACCTGGCTTTTGCAGATGGAAGTGTGGTTGTGCCTGACCCGGCAGCTTGCTCATTCTTATAAACCCACCTGGCGACTGCCATTTCCGATTCATCCAGTTGAAATTGAGGCGATACCATCTTGACCACCAATTCGTCATTTTCCGGTAGGAGAACGGCAACATCGCACAAAAACACGGATGAGAAATAACGCGAGGTTATATCCATCACTTGTTCAAGTGTTACTGCTGCAGTCAACTCCTGGCTAAACCGATTGGTTGCCTGTGTTTGTGTTTCGCGTTCCCGTAACGTTTCCACTTGGTCTTTCAAGAGTGAAGCAAAAGTACTGATGATCAATCCTACAACGAGTAGACCAGTAAAGGTTATCAAGTATTGCGTATCATTTACTGTAAAACTTAATTTGGGATCAACGAGAAAGAAATCAAAAACCAATACACTTAATATTGAGGCAAAAATGGATGGTCCCCTGCCAAGATAGACCGCAGAGAGTACCACCGCTGCCAGGTAAATCATAACCAGGTTGGTGGTATCGAGCGCTGGATGGATGAGCAAACTGATTAACGTAGCTATCCCGACCAAACCAATACTTCCCAGGTATCTCATCAAGTCACGATTCATTTTAAAATGAACCTGTGGTTGAATGTGTTCTAATGAGTTTTGATCATCACTGACAACATAAACATCAATTCGTCCACTACGACGAATAATTTCATCAATTACTGAATTTTTAAAATATTCCTTCCATCGTGGACGGTATGCACGACCTGCAACAATCTTTGTGATATTTTGTTGGTGGCAAAAGTTCATCACGACATCGGTGACCGAGTTGCCATATTCAAAAAACACATGTGCACCCAATTGTTCAGCCAGTGCCATGTTGTGTTGGATTCGTTTCTGATTCTGCTCAGGCATGTGCAAATGTTGAGGAGTTTCTACAAACAACACAAACCATTCAGCATTCAATTCATCAGCCAGTTTTCGCCCGGCACGAATTAATCGTTCTCCCAATGGGTGTGAACTTAAGCTAACCAGAATGCGCTCTCCGGCAGCCCAGGGACCGGGTATATCTTGAGATTGCATATACGAACGCATCTGGCTGTCGACTCTTACTGCGGCTCTGCGCATTGCCATTTCACGTAAGGCGGTCAAGTTCCCTTTGCGAAAGAATTTTTCAATAGCACGGGATGCCTGCTCAGGAACATACACCTTACCGTTCTTTAAACGTTGAATCAGTTCATCAGAAGGTAAATCAACCAGCTCGATCTCATAGGCATCATCCAGAATACGATCGGGGATAGTTTCGCGTACTTTTACTCCGGTTATCTGAAAAATATTGTCATTGAGACTTTCAAGGTGTTGAATATTGATGGTTGTGTAAACGTCAATGCCGGCATTGAGTAATTCTTCAACATCTTTATACCGTTTCAAATGACGGGAGCCCGGTGCATTGGTATGAGCAAGTTCGTCAACCAGGATCAATTTTGGTTGCCGGTGTAAAGCCTGGTCCAAATCCATTTCGGTTAACTGGACTCCACGATAGTCAATCTTCTGGCGAGGCAGAACCTCCAGACCGCTCAATAATTCTTCGGTTTCTTTCCTGCCATGGGTTTCAATGTATCCCACAATTACATCGACCCCCTCATCTTTTCTTTGGTGCGCAGCTTCCAACATGGCATAGGTTTTACCTACGCCGGCTACATAACCGAGGAATATCTTTAGGCGCCCTTGCTTTTTTTCGGGCGCATTATCTTCTTGAATTTGAGCCAGCAAACGATCTGGATCAGGACGGCTAATTTCGTTTTTCATAGATTTATTCTAGCGCATCTAGAGCAAGATTCAATTCCAACACATTCACCCGGGGTTCTCCAAAAATACCCAATACTCTATGCTGTGTATTTTGTTGAATGAATTTTTCAACCGTATCTATTGAAATATCTCGGACTTGAGCAACGCGAGGTTTCTGATATTCAGCAGCAGCAATGCTGATATGGGGATCAAGACCGCTTGCAGATGAGGTAACCAGATCAGATGGAATTTCTTCATCGGCAGCTTTTACATTCAATTGCTGCAAACGGTTCTCTACATTTTCTATCAGCAATGGATTGAGTACCGAATAATTCGACCCGCCCGAAAATGCTGCGTTATATGGATACGTAGCTGTCGCAGAAAGTCGTGGATAAAAATATTTTGGGTCATTGAACCATTGCCCGATCAATCCTGAGCCAATAAGCTTTCCATCTCGATCAATCAAAGATCCGTTGGATTGGTACGGAATGGCTATCTGAGCAATACCGGTGATCAATAAAGGATAGATTACCCCGGTAATGATTGTGAACACAAACAACAAATAAACAGAAACACGAATAGTTTTGAACATCATCTCAACCTCCAATCATCACACCAAATGAAGAAATACCATTAATAAGTCAATCATTTTTATCCCTATAAACGGGGCAATTAAACCGCCCACCCCATAAATCAGAAGATTATCACGGAATAATTGTGCGGCTCCTACTGCCCGATAGGGAACACCCTTTAGCGCCAGCGGTATTAATGCAATAATGACCAGCGCATTAAAAATGACCGCAGATAAAATGGCGCTTTGCGGAGTGGCTAATTGCATAAAATTCAATGCCGCCAATTGCGGGTAAGTAGATACAAACGCCGCCGGGATGATGGCAAAATACTTGGAAATGTCATTGGCAATACTGAACGTAGTCAATGCGCCCCGCGTCATGAGTAGTTGCTTGCCAATTTCTACAATTTCAATGAGTTTGGTCGGGTTGCTATCCAGATCAACCATGTTTGCTGCCTCGCGGGCAGGCTGAGTGCCCGTGTTCATTGCCACTGCAACATCAGCCTGCGCCAGTGCCGGTGCATCATTAGTGCCGTCACCCGTCATGGCTACCAGGCATCCACCAGTCTGATAATCTCGTATCAAGGATAATTTCTTTTCCGGGGTAGCCTGCGCCAGAAAATCATCCACACCTGCCTCGGCAGCAATGGCTGCTGCGGTTAAGGGATTATCGCCAGTAATCATAATGGTTTTAATGCCCATTTTTCGCAGCTGGGCAAAACGTTCACCAAGCCCTCCCTTGACAATGTCTTTCAGGTAAATGACACCCAACGCACGACGATTTTTTGTAACCACCAATGGAGTGCCGCCAATGTGGGCAATATCCTTAATGATTTGTTGAATCTGCTGATATGCCTTGTTATCTTTCTCCTCAATGTAATCCAACATCGTATCCGGAGCCCCTTTGCGAATACTGACGCCATCAAAATCCACTCCACTGATACGTGTTTGAGCAGAAAACGGGATAAATTGCATTCCTTGAGGTGCTTCCTCACTTGCATTCACTGCTCTGCCGCGCAGGTTATATTTTTCTTTTGCCAGGACCACAATGCTGCGTCCTTCCGGTGTTTCATCTGCCAGTGAAGCCAATTGAGCTGCATCTGCCAAATCTCCAGCAGAAATGCCGTCAACGGGAATAAATTCAACCGCCTGTCGATTTCCCAAGGTGATTGTGCCGGTTTTATCCAAAAGGAGCACATCCACATCTCCTGCTGCTTCGACAGCCCGCCCCGAAAGCGCAATAACGTTGCGGCGAATCAATCGATCCATTCCGGCGATACCGATTGCAGATAGCAAACCGCCAATCGTTGTAGGAATGAGACAAACCAGCAGTGCAATGATCACGGTAATGGAAATGGGCGTTCCTGCTCCTTTAACAAAAACGCTGAAGATGGAAAATGGCAAAAGCGTGATACACACACCCAAAAAGATAATCGTAAATGCTGACAACAGAATATCCAGTGCAATTTCATTGGGAGTTTTCTGCCGTTTGGCGCCTTCAACCAGTCCAATCATCCTGTCCAAAAAGCCTTCACCCGGATTTGCTGTTACTTTAATAACCAACCAGTCTGAGAGTATGCGCGTACCTCCGGTAACAGCGCTGCGGTCGCCTCCCGATTCACGAATCACTGGAGCTGATTCTCCCGTAACCGCCGACTCATCCACCGAAGCTATTCCCTCAATCACTTCACCATCGACAGGAATGATATCGCCAGCCTCAACAAGAAAAAGATCATGCAACCGTAATGAACTGGAGGGGGTAATTTCATATTTCTCCGGTTTTGTATTCTTAAATATTGCCGTCGATATTTTCTTGGCTTTTGTATCTTTTCTCGTTTTCCGCAAGGCTTCAGCCTGTGCTTTTCCTCGCCCTTCGGCAAGCGCCTCGGAGAAGTTGGCAAATAAAACAGTAAACCATAACCACACCATCACAGATCCAATAAATTCGCTTGGAGCCTCGCCACCATTCAACAGCGATTGAATCCACAATCCTGTGGTGAGCAAACTGCCAATTTCAACCACAAACATTACCGGATTCCGAATCGTTCGGCGGGGATTTAATTTTACAAAGGCATCAAGAATTGCCTGTTTATACAATTTTCTTTGATCTTGATACTGCATGGATGTTTTCGGATTCATAAACACGTTCCAATCATTGATAAATGTTCGACTATTGGTCCCAAAGCCAAAACTGGAAGAAAATTCAAAGCACCGACAATCAAAATCACTGCAATGAGCCAAAATACAAACAACGGCGTGTCTGTGGCTAATGTTCCAGAGCCTGAAGGCACCTTTTTCTTTTCCACCAGCGATCCTGCCAGTGCCAGGGTAGGAATTGCCAGCCAAAAACGAGAGATCAACATTGCCAGTGCACCGGTGAGATTATAGAAAAGTGTATTTCCCGATAAACCCGCAAAAGCACTTCCATTGTTATTTCCCATTGAGGTAAAAGCATATAAAACCTGGCTGAGCCCATGCGCCCCCGGGTTGGAAATGGAGGCTCGACCAGCTGTGGTTGAAACAGCCAATGCCGTTAAACCAAGGACCGTTAATGGCATGATCAAGATGACCAGTGCAGACATTTTTATTTCGAAAGGTTCGATCTTCTTTCCCAAATATTCCGGCGTGCGTCCCACCATTAAACCTGCAATGAAAACCGCCACGATCACAAACACCAGCATGCCATACATGCCCGAACCGACACCCCCCAGTACCACCTCTCCTAATTGCATCAATACCATTAACACCAGTCCGGCTAGTGGCGTGAACGAATCATGCATGCTGTTCACGGCGCCTGTTGAAGTTGCCGTGGTGACAGAAGCAAATAATGCAGAGGAAGCCACCCCAAAGCGCATCTCTTTTCCTTCCATATTTCCGCCAGGTTGAATGTCAGTAGCAGTTTGATTTATGCTAAATCCAGATAAACAGGGATTGCCATTTTCTTCAGCTGCATAGACAGCCCCAACAAACAAGAAAAGCAAAATTAACATTGCAGACAGGATTGCCCATCCCTGTCGTGTATCTCCCACCATTTTTCCAAATGCGTAAGCCAGAGATGCCGGTATTACGGTTTCAGCCAGGATAAGCAAGAAATTAGAGACGGGTGTAGGGTTTTCAAACGGGTGAGCTGAATTGGCATTCATAAAACCGCCCCCGTTTGTCCCCAAATGCTTAATCGCCAACTGTGAAGCTACCGGTCCCATTACCAGGGTTTGGGTTTCAATCAAATCACCCTGTGCGTCAACATAAGGTTGGACTACAGCCACATCAACCGATGGCATGAGCGTTTGAACTGCGCCCTGTGAAACAAGGAAAATTGCCAAAACACAGGAAAGCGGTAATAAGATATAGAGAACGCTTCGGGTTATATCAACCCAAAAATTACCAATGGTTTTGGCTGTGTGTTTGACCAAACCGCGAATCAAAGCAACCATAATGGCAATACCGCTGGCAGCCGAAAGAAAGTTTTGAACAGTCATTCCGATCATTTGTGTTACAAATGAAAGGGATACCTCACCGGCATAATTTTGCCAGTTGGTGTTTGTAACAAAACTCACGGCTGTGTTCAAAGCCAAATCAGGAGAAATTTCTGCACTTGAATCCGGTAGAAAAGGCAGAAATGCCTGTATTCGTAAAACGAAATAAAGGAAAATGATTCCAGCCAGGTTGAAAGATAGCAATGACCATGTATATATCTTCCAATTCATTTCTTCCGCAGGATCAATTCCACAAAGATGATATATCCCGTTTTCGAGAGAATGGAGTATTCCATATAAAAATGTCTTCTTCCCTTCGAGAACCCGCGCCATATAACTGCCAACAGGTTTAACCAGGATCATGAGGAAAATGAAGTAAAGCAGAATCTGAATCCAACCGATTAAAGTCATTCAAACCTCTCCGGATTAAGCAATGCGATAAATAAATAAACAAACAATCCAAAAGTGATAAAACCCGTTATCCAATAAATTGGTTCCATTTCAAACTCTCCTGATTTTCTCAATCAAATTGATTGAGCCAAAACAGACTAGAAAGAATATCAAAACAGATAACATTGCAACCAAATCATTCATCACTAACCTTCCAAAAATCATTGATTAAAAAATACTGAAACTGAACTATTTTTTCTTCCATAATAGATATAGCGGATTAAGAATTAAGATGGTGTTAAGATTCCGGAACAGGTTCAAGGAAATTTCTCGAATACCGGAGAGACCTCATCAAAGGCGCCCCTGAATATGCGATAATATGATATACTTTTCCCGCTTAAATTCCATCTCACACGTCTCTTGATCTTCCTCTGCGTGCTGCCCGTGCGCAGCTTGAGGAAGAGTTGACAGAGGCGGAGGTAAAAACGCAAAAGGAGAATTCCCAAATGGCTAGTGTAGTTTCCATGAAAGCCCTGTTGGAAAGCGGCGTACATTTCGGTCACCGCACCAACAAGTGGCACCCCGCGATGAAGCCCTTCATCTTCACCGAGCGCAACGGCATTCATATCATCGATTTGCAGCAAACTGTTAAAACGCTGAACGATGCCTATGCCAAAGTTGTCGAAACCGTATCCAACGGCGGCAGCGTACTTTTTGTCGGCACCAAACGCCAGGCGCAAGAAACCATTGCCGAAGAAGCCAACCGCAGCGGCAGCCCCTACGTGGTCGAACGCTGGCTGGGCGGCACCCTCACCAACTGGGTTACCATCCAGTCTCGTATTCACGAACTGGAACGCCTTGAAAAACTGCGCGACACCGGCGATATCAACCGCCTGACCAAAAAAGAAGGCCTCATGATCGGCCGTGAAATTGCCCGCCTCGAAAGCCGGTTGAGCGGTATTCGCAAGATGACCCGCCTGCCCGAACTGCTGTTTGTCATCGACATCAGCCGTGAAGAAACCGCCATTCATGAAGCCCATCTGCGCGGTATCCCCGTGGTGGCTCTGGTTGATACCAACTGCGACCCCCGCACAGTCGATTATCCCATCCCATCCAACGACGACGCCATTCGCGCCATCAAATTGCTGGTTTCCAAAATTTCCGACGCCGTCATCGAAGGCAAAAGTATGCGCAAAGACATTGAAGAAGAGGTTGCGGCCGACGTAGAAGCAGCAGGCGCAGAAACCGCTGCCCGCCCCCGCATCACCGAAGACCTGGAACTGGGCGACGATGAATTACTTGGTAAATCAACCCTTGCAAAAATGGCGCCGCGCTCCATTGCAGAAGATTTCAGTGAAACCGACGAAGAATAATCCATTCGCCAATCTCACTGCGGCAGAAAAAGAATAAGCAAAGTTTTTTTTAAATTTTGAAGGATATAGAATGAACATCACCACTGATATGATTAAAGAACTGCGCAGCATGACCGGCGCAGGTGTGTTGGACTGCCGAAAAGCTCTCGAAGGCGCCGATGGCGATATGGAAAAAGCCAAAGATTATCTGCGCGAAAAAGGTCTTGCTCTGGTTGCCAAACGCGCAGCCCGCGTTGCCTCAGAAGGCGTGGTTGAACTGTATTCACACGGCAATGGCCGCGTGGGTGTGATGGTTGAATTGAACTGCGAAACCGATTTCGTAGCCCGTTCTGAGGCTTTTCGCAAACTGGCGCACGAACTCGCCCTCCAGATTGCCGCAGCGGCTCCTCTTTACATCAAAGAAGAAGACGTTGATCCAAATGAGTTGGAACGCGAAGTTCAAATTTACACCGCTAAAGCCCGCGAAGAAGGCAAAGCCGAAGCCGTCATCCCCCGCATTGTTGAAGGTTACATCAAAAAATATAAAGATGAAACCGTTTTGATGCGCCAGGCCTACATTCGTGAAGATACCATCACCATCCAGGAACTTTTCAACCAGAATGTTGCCGCCATTGGTGAGAATTTGGTGATTCGCCGCTTTGCCCGCTGGGAATTGGGCGAGGGGCTTCCCAAAGAAGAAGAATAATGTTTCAAAGACCAACCTGATGGTTGGTCTTTTTTATAACCCGTTTAATGCCTGTGTTTCAGGCCACTTTCAGAGATTTTTTCAGCACAGGAGAGAATATGGACAGTTTGAAATACCACCGCATATTATTAAAACTCAGCGGTGAATCACTTGCCGGTCAACAGGATTTTGGCATTGACCCTGGGCGCGCCGAGCATATTGCCAACCGTGTGCGTGAAGTGCGCGAAATGGGTGTGGATGTGGCCATTGTGATTGGCGCAGGCAACCTGTGGCGCGGCAAGGTTGGTTTGCAACTCGGTATGGACCGCGCCACCGCCGATTATATGGGTATGCTGGCAACCGTGATGAACGCCCTGGCATTGATGGATGCCATGGAAGCCATCGGCGTGGTCACCCGCGTCCAGTCAGCCATTGAAATGCGGTCTGTCGCCGAACCCTACATTCGCCGCCGCGCCATTCGCCACCTGGAAAAAGGTCGCGTGGTCATTTTTGGCGGCGGCACCGGCAACCCCTACTTCTCCACCGACACCGCGGCTGCTTTGCGCGCCATGGAAATTGGCGCCGATGTATTGATCAAAGCCACCAAGGTGGACGGCGTTTATGACAGCGACCCGGTGATTAATCCAGACGCCACAAAATTTGATCATTTGTCCTATATTGAAACCATCAACCGACGATTGGAAGTGATGGACAGCACTGCCATCACCCTGTGCATGGAAAACAAACTGCCCATCATGGTGCTTAACCTGTGGGATGATGAAGCTCTAAAGCAGGCTTTGCTGGGCGAAGCCGTCGGCACGCTTGTAAATGCCGGATGAGAAAAGAAAAAACTGGTTGATCAAAAATCAACCAGTTTTTTTAGGCTTTCATTTTCAGGCTTTAATCAATGCCACGCCCACCACACCGGGGCCAATGTTGGCTCCCAGCACAGGCGTCACATTCATCGACCAGGGTTTCCAATCTTTTGGCAAAAGGTGCGCCAGTCGTTTGCGCAAAGCCTCGGCTGCCTCAGGCGCGTTGGTGTGCACCATATCCAGGCGCTCCAACGGTTTCACCGCTTCCACCATCCGAATAATTCGCTGCAAACCGCCTTCGCGGGTTCGGGCTTGCTCAGCCTTGGGATGACCGTCATTCATGGTTAGAATGGGCTTAATTTGCAGCAGGCCGCCAATTTTTGCCACAGCCCCGTTCATGCGACCGCTTCGTTTCAAATATTCCAGTGTATCCAGAACCGCAAATACGTAGGTGCGCGGAATTTGCCGCTCCAGGATTTCCAAAATCTCTGCCACCGTGTGTCCTTCCTGGGCAGCTTTGGCCGCGGCTATCACCTGGTAACCCGTTCCCAGGCTCAACTGGCGTGAATCCAACACTGTGACCGGCACCGAGGTCACTTCACGTGCTGCCAGGCGGGCGCTTTCAACCGTCGAACTGAGACTGACGGAGATGTGAATGGAAAGGATTTCCGTGGCTCCCATGGCTGCCAATTTTTCATAAGCCTGCTTAAACATTTCAGGCCCGGGGGCGGCAGTGGTGGGAGATTTGCGAGCCGCCGGCAGCATTCCATAAAAATCTTGCCGGCTGATATCCACCCCATCCAGGTAACTTTTGT
Source organism: uncultured Anaerolineaceae bacterium (assembly GCA_964580315.1). GTDB lineage: Bacteria > Chloroflexota > Anaerolineae > Anaerolineales > Anaerolineaceae > CAZOKH01. The sequence goes on from CAZOKH010000014.1 coordinate 18,213, forward strand.
CAATGAAATTGATATACAGCGGTAACCGTGTAATATGATAGGCTTCAATGATTTCTTCAGGTAAATCACAAGTGCTGTCGGTAACGATATGGACTGTCATCCACCCTCCTAATGGTTTTTGATAATATAATTATGAGGATAAACTATGGATGTTGTCAACTGTCAATTTGTTACTTTTTTCAATTCTTCTTCCAACAACTCTTCTGACAGCGGTTGAAGTGTCATTAACAACGCATCTTCGTGATTGTCTTGATAATAACGTTGGCGGATGCCATCAACTTTGAAACCAAAGCTGGAATAGAGTGATTGAGCCGCCTGGTTTCCCCGTCGAACTTCCAGGAAGGCCATTCGCGCCCCCTGAGCATAAGCCTGCTGCAAGGCATATGCCAGTAGTTTTCTGCCTACTCCCAGCAAACGATAGGCTGGATGAACGGCAAATGTGGCAATATGGGCTTCGTCCAGTATCACCCAGATGACCACCATGGCGACAATGCGGTCAATTCCGTCCACATCATGCAGCACTGCCACCCAGGGTTGCGAAGCGGTATTGCGTTCCACTTCAAAGTTAAATGAGCTGCGCGGCCAGGATAAATGAAATGAGAGCAGGTCAATATTATGCACCTGATCAATATCATCCACCTGCATGCGTCTAAAAAAGAGTTCCACGGCCCTCTTATTCAGATGGCGAATCAGCAGTGTGCAAATAGATCGGAGAAAGCGTGACCACGTCGTCGACTTTGTGCGACTGCCATCGTTTCCAGGCAATTTCTGCCAGGTACGAAGGCCTCCGCATGGAACGCGCCGGCGACACCAGGATGGCATCTTTGCAATTCCGTTCCAGGGTTTGCCGCACACTGGCGCGCAGTTCGCCAACCACCAGTGCAGGCTGTTTAATATGCGCAGTGAGGTCTTCGAGGTTCACCACAGAAGCATCGCCCTGCACTTTCCACGCCCCATCTTCCGCTTCGTACCATGCCATTGCAAAACGATCGCGTCCGGCCTGAAGCAGTGTAATCATCGGCAGGGTATGCAGCGGTTGCGAAGCAGCCAGTACATCCAATGACGGCACACCCACCACCGGCAAATGCAAAGTCAACGCCAGGCCTTTAATGAAGGCCAGACCAATACGTAAACTGGTGAAAGAACCCGGCCCCAGCGCCGCCGCCAGAGCACTCAAATCGTGCGCGGTCAGGCCGCAGCGCGACAGCATGCTCTCTACTGCCGGCGCCAATTCAACCGTGTGGTGATTGCGTGTCTGCCACACCAGTTCACCCATCACCTGGGCGCCGTCATAAAGGGCCAGTCCTACCATTTTTGTTGATGTATCAACCGCTAAAAGCATCTAACCTCCAAACGCCTGTTTGCGAAATTCACCCAGCATGGGTTCAAAACGCGCGCCATGCGGGGTGAACACCATGCGGCGTTGTTCATCATCCATCCAGGTCAAATCGACCCACAAATTTTCATCTGGCAGCGCAGTCAAAATCCGCTCTGGCCATTCCACCACCAGTGGTCCGTTCTCCAACAAAATATCAAGGTCCAGGTCTTCAGCTTCCAACGCATCGCGCAAACGATAGGCATCCAGGTGATGCAACATTTGTCCATCCGGCCTGCGGTAACTGTTGATTAAAACAAATGTTGGACTGGTAGCCGGGTCGAGCGATCCCCATCCCTGGGCAATCCCCTGAACCAGGGTGGTTTTCCCTGCACCCAGGTCGCCTGCCAGGCAAATCACATCGCCCGGCTGCAGCAGGGTGCCCAGGCGCACGCCCAACCGGCGGGTTTGCTCGGGGCTGCGGCTTACAAACTCAAGAATGTTGGGGGCGAGAATTGGCATGGCGCGTTTTTCACCTTCATCTAAAAAAACATCATGTGAGCAAGGTTTGTTCCTGTGAAGAATGGATGCCAACTGTTGCAGCCAAAATTTCTGCAATTTGATGGGCTGCCTGCGGACGCGCCAACCGGCGGGCATTGGCAGCCGTTTTTTCCAACTCGGCCGGATTTTTCAACCAGGTATTAAGGGTCGAAACCACCTGATCAGAGGTGGGCGCCCACACACCGGCGCCCTCATCTACAGTATATGTAACGTTGCCTTCTTCCTGCCCTGGCAAACGACTGTAGAGAATCAACGGCAAACCTGCAATGAAGGCTTCACTGATGGTGCCCGGCCCGGCTTTGGTAATCAACACATCCGAGGCGCGCATGAAATCAGGCATTTGCCGCACAAAACCATAAATCGTAGCCGGGATTTTCCAATCCATGGCTTCGAGGTTCGACTTTAGTTTTTGGTTGCGCCCGGCAATGACCACCAGTGAAACAGGCAATTTAGCATGATTGATAGCACGCGCAACCTGTTCCAGCGGCCCCATGCCTTCGCCGCCGCCCACCAGCAAAACCGTGGGAAGGTCCTGCCGCCAGCCTAATTTTTTTCGCAAATCCTGGCGGTCGCCAACCGGCTGGCAAAAACGATGCGCCACCGGCAGTCCCACAATCTTGATTTGGCTGGGTGAGACGCCGTTGTTGACCGCAATTTGCGCCGCCGCATGGGTTGGAACAATGATCAAATCAGAGCGGCTGTCAAACCAGGCGGCATGCGTCGATACCATATCCGTCACCACCGTGATAAATGGCACCGGGCGGTTTTGCAGGGCGCGCAGCACCGGGGTGGTCATCAGCGGATGCACACACACCAGCAAATCGCACGGGTTTTCCCGCACCAGTCGGTCGAGCGAACGCCTTAAATACGGCCAGGCCATGCTGTTAAACACACGCATCCGGCGCCTGCCGTCGCTGGCCCGGTAGCCAAACTTCCACAAATCAGGCATGCGCGAAAGGGGAGGATAAATCTCCGGCGCATACTTTAACGGCGGCGGTGTATATTGCCTGAACAGGTCAACCATTTCGCAATTGATTCGTTCAGGGAAATCTAAATTCAGCGCTTCGATGATCGCCTCGCAAGCGCTGCGATGCCCCCCACCTGTATCCGAAAACAGGAAGACAATGCGGGGTTGATCAGGTTGAGGGTTGATCATCAGAACCTCGTGGAATGTGCTTTTTTAAACGGCGCGCCAGTTCGCGGCGCGGAAGTAAAATGCGTCTGCCACATTTTGTACATTCAAGGCCAATATCAGCGCCCAGCCGCACCACTTTCCAATCATAACTTCCACAGGGGTGCATTTTGCGCAATCTTACAATATCGTCTATCTGAATATCTGGCAGCACAAGGCGATTATACCACCCATGTTATAATCACAAAATCAGAGCGATTTTAATGCCTGTTTACAGGTTACTGAAAGATTATCGTTAACCATTGAGGAAACTATGTTAAACCTGAGCCCGGCGACAATTGTCTCCCGCATCATCACCCTGATCGTTGCATTTTCGGTGCATGAGTTTTCACACGCGTGGACCGCTGATTCTTTTGGCGATGACACGCCGCGCATGGCCGGGCGTCTGACGCTCAATCCTGCTGTTCACCTGGACCTGATGGGAACCCTGATGCTTCTGGTGGCAGGGTTCGGCTGGGCGCGCCCAGTGCCCATCAACACCTATGCGCTTCGCCGCCGCTCCCCATCCGCGGTCATGTGGGTTTCGCTGGCCGGGCCTTTTTCCAACTTTCTCCTGGCGGCTCTGGCTGCCATTCCTTTGCGCCTGGGTCTGGTTGAATATTCCACCTCAAACAGCCTGCTCATCCCCTCGCCGTTCAATTTCTTGCTGCAATTCATCACCATAAACCTGGCGCTGTTTATTTTCAACCTGATACCGCTGGCCCCGCTGGACGGCGAAAAAATTGTGGAATATTTCTTCCCGCCTTCCTGGAATCGTTTTATGGACACCATCCGCCCCTACGGGCCTCTCATCCTGATGGGATTGCTCTTTGTTCTGCCCATGATCGGCATTGACCTGATTAGCTGGATCATGCAGCCTGCCATCATCGGGCTGGCCCGGCTGTTGATCGGTTAACGCGAACTTATTTCAAATGTAATGGGATACTATTGTTATATCGTTGAATGTTCAGACGGGAGTTATTACACCGGATGGAGCACTGACCCAACCCGGCGTGAAAAACAGCACAACCGCGGCGTAGGCAGCCGCTACACCCGCCTGCACCGCCCCGTGCACCTGGTTTATATTGAAGAACAACCTGACCGCGTTAGCGCCATGCGGCGCGAGGCAGCCATAAAAAAGCTGCCCCGCAAATCCAAACTTGCATTAATTTTCAAACAAACCGGCGAAGAACTCAGTCAGTAAACACCGGCAGGTGCCCCAGCGAGACAATGTTGGACCACTTGGCGCGCTCGCCTTCGGTGAAAATGGCTGCTTCGGCAACCACACTGGCGCCGGCTTTTTGCAGCAGCAGGCGCATTCCCTGCAAGGTTGAACCGGTGCTGATCACGTCGTCAACCACCACCACCTTTTTCCCCTTCATCAATTCGCGGTCTTTTTCGTCCAGGTACAGGGTTTGCGGCTCGCCGGTTGTAATGGAAAGCGTTTCGGCGCGCAGGGCATCACCCATGTAGGGTTTGTAACTTTTCCGCAAAATGACATAGGGCTTCTTCGTCTCAGACGATAAGGCGTGCGCCAGCGGAATGCTCTTGGCTTCAGCGGTTACCAGCACATCGTAATCGATGGAAGCCAGTTTTTGGGTCAATTCCTTCGCGCAGGCATCAACCAGTTCGGTATCACCCAGAATGTTCAAAATCGCAATCCGCAAACCAGGTTTCACTTCAAATAAACGCAATTCGCGGTGAACGCCTGCGACATCGACAGGATAAGTAGAATAATCGGTCATGGGGTAGCCTCTTAAAGAATTAAAATCAATCAGACAACTTAAGAGTTTATCACAAATCCCATCTATTCGATCAACAACACTGAATTTCTTAAGGATGATTTCGCTATCTTGTTTTTTCACCGGCATATCATTAAAATCGTAGAGAGCCGGGGACGCCGAACCCCGGCTCTCTATTAAGGAGGAGAAGAAGAGAAGTCGCCCTTTCCTACTCGCTTATATAATACCTTTTTTCAACCCCTTATACTTGACGTAAACCCTACGATTAACCTACGCTCGCCCAACAAAAATGCAATCTTTTGCAAATTTTGGGCATTTTTCTTCGTTGTGCAGATTTTTAATCAAAACTATAATAGAAACGGTTCTGCCCATACCCAAAAAATCCATATCCATCGCAAACGCAAAGGAAAACGCTGCCTATGAGCAACCCGCCGCTTCCCGCAGGGATGAAAATTTGGATGCAAACCATCCCGTCCAGCCCCATCGGCATCCTCTCCATAGCCGTATCGCAAAATGGGCTGGTGCGCATCGCGCTGGCGCCCATCACCGCGCTGATCGATTATATTGGCGAGCAGCAACTCGCCGTGGGGCAGCCAGCCCCATCCATTTTGAGCAGTGCAGTTCAACAACTGGAAGAATACCTGGGGGGCAAACGAAAAACCTTCGATCTGCCCATTGAATGGGAGCTCATACGCCCCTTCGATCAAATCATCCTGCGCGCCTGCCAGCAAATTCCATTTGGGAAAGTGGTTTCCTACGGCGAACTGGGAGCATTGGCTGGAAAACCCCACAGCGCCCGGGCTGTGGGCGGCGTCATGGCGCGCAATCCCATCCCGCTGGTCATCCCCTGTCATCGGGTGGTGAATGCCAGCGGCGGTTTACACGGCTATTCAGCTCGCGGGGGATTAAACACCAAAAGTTGGCTGCTCCAACTGGAAGGGCACACCATTGTCAACCAAATGCTGGGCTAAATTCATCTTTCTTTCTATCATCTGGGGCACATCCTATTTATGGATAAAGCTGGCGGTCCGCGAGGTGGGTCCGTTCACCGTGGTGATGTATCGTCTATTGTTTGCACTGATTGGATTGACAATCATCATCAGGTTGCGGCGCACAAACTTACCAACGCGCCGTTTCTGGCTGGCTTTCCTGGCACTGGGTTTTTTCAACCTGGCAATGCCATTCATCTTGATCACCTGGGCTGAAAAAACCATACCCTCAGGCCTGGTAGCCGTGCTGATGAGCGCCAATCCGCTTTTCACTTTCATCATGGCGGCTTTTTTGCTGCCGGAGGAACGTTTGACCGGCATACGCATCCTGGGCACCTTAATCGGTTTCTGCGGCGTCATCGTCCTGCTTTCCAGCAAGTTAGACGCCTCTGCGCACATGGATTTGATCAGTATGGTGATGGTATTGATTGCAGCCTTCGGCTATGCCATCAGCGGCATCATTGCCCGAAAATTTACAGTAGGATTGGATTCTTCCATGCAGGCCTGGGGGCAATCAATCATGGCATTCATAATGATATTGCCACTTACTTTGGTTTTCGAATCTCCGATAGAAATTCCACAGCTTCCGCTCACATGGATTGCCCTTATCAGCCTTGGATTGCTGTGCACTTGCGCGGCTCATACGTTATACTTTGATCTGGTTCCCGAGATCGGCGCTTCAGGCACAGCGTTGATCGCATATATTCAACCCCTGATCTCCGTTTTGCTTGGCATCCTTTTCCTTGCAGAACAACCTACCCTGCAGTTGGCTTTCGGTGGATCATTTATCATCGCCGGGGTCATTCTGGCAAATTCAAAAAAGGATTCGCATGTCTGAATCACTTCCATATAAATCGGGTTATGTTGCCGTGGTCGGCCGCCCCAATACCGGCAAATCAACCTTAATCAACGCTTTGATGGCGCAAAAAATTGCCGCGGTGAGCCCGCGCCCGCAAACCACCCGCCGCACCCAGTTGGGCATACTCACCCTACCGCAGGCGCAAATCATCCTGGTCGATACCCCCGGGCTGCACATTCCGCACCACAAGCTGGGCGAAAGTATGAACCAGGCAGCCGCCGAATCACTGCAAGATGCCGACCTGGTGTTGTGGCTGGTGGATGCCAGTGAAAAACCCACCGAAGAAGATGTGTTAATTGCGCAGCGGTTGATCCAAAACCCTCCGCATTGTCCCATCCTGATTGGCTTGAACAAGACAGACAAAATCTCTGGCGAGCAGTTGGACGAACGTCAGGCCAATTTTCAAGCTTTTTTACCCTCCGCAAAAACCATCCGGCTGTCCGCCGTCACCGGACGCGGGCTGCCCGAATTGCAGCAAATTATGATTGACGCCCTGCCGGAGGGCGAGCCCTTCTTTGATGAAGAGCTTGTCACCGACCTGATGGAAAAAGAAATTGCCACCGAGCTGATCCGCGAAGCGGCGCTGCTGCACTTGCGCGATGAAGTGCCGCATGCCCTGGCGGTGCGCATTGACGAGTTCCGCGAACGCAGCGAAGAGATGGCTTATATTGCCGCCACTCTTTTCATTGAAAAAGACACCCAGAAGGGCATTGTCATTGGCAAAGGCGGCGAAATGCTCAAACGCATTGGCGTCACCGCCCGGCAGGAAATTGAAGCCATGAGCGGGCGCAAGGTTTACCTGGAATTGCGCGTTAAGGTGAGAAAAAACTGGCGCAACAGCCCCGACTCGCTGCACCAGTTTGGCTACGATCTACCCAAAAAACGCTGAAATTTATTGGGCTTGCAGCGGACGGAAGCCTTCTCCCAGGGCTTCATTGGCTTGCCCCACCACCATGAACGCCTGCGGATCAATCTCCTGCACCATCGACTTGATCTGGTTAACCTCCGAACGGGTGACTACGCAATATAAAACCCGGCGTTCCACGCCGGTATAGGCGCCCACGCCCTGCAAAAAGGTTACCCCTCTTTCCAGATTTTGCATAATCTGGTCGGCAACCGCTTCCGGCTGGCTGGTGATCACCATGATCGAACGGTAGATACCGCCGCCCTCAGAAACCGCCTCGGCCGCCAACCCGCTGACATAAATCACAATCAAGCCATACAGGGCGCGTTCCCAGCCAAAAGCAAAACCGCCCGCCAGCACCACCAGGGTATCGGTCAGCATGTAAGCCTGCGAGATGGAAACCCCTCCGCGGTGATGCAAAATGAGCCCCAGGATGTCGCTGCCGCCGCTGGTGCCTTTGCCGCGGTAAACCAAACCCAGACCAACGCCGTATAACAGCCCGCCGTAGATGGAATTCAACACCAGGTCATTCACCACTCCCTGTTCAGGCATAAACCAGGCCAGTAACTCGACCAACAGTGAGAAAACAAGAATGGCGCCAGCCGTGCGAATAGCAAATCTTGCGCCCCCCAGGTAACGCCATCCCAGGACAAATAAAGGAACGTTGCCCAGCAAAACAAACATACCAATGGGAAAATTGGTGTAGTAATTGACAATTTGCCCGGCGCCGCTCACGCCGCCGCTCACCAGCAGGGCAGGCACCAGGAACAAACGCATGGCAATCGCCTGTACCAGCACACCCAGCACAAGAAAAAGATAATCTTGAATAATTTCCCAGGAAAATGCCGGAAATCCCTGCGAAGCAGGCTTTAACGGTGGGGTGAGGGCGGTTTTGGATGTGTTGCTCATGGTTTCTCTCCTGATTTCGGCTTTGCCCTGCCAGACTGCCAGAACCCCACCGCAGCCGCCAGGATCAAGGTCAATCCAAGCAAACCAAGCGCCCAGGGCAGTTTTTCAGATAACGCCGTTTCAATTGCCAGCGACTGGTGAACCGGTTGTGAAGATTGCACCGGGTACAGATTCAAATCTGGCTGGCTGTCCGGCTTCTCATATTTAATGGAAAAACTCAACAATTGCCCGACAGGCGCTTCACCCACAACCGCGGTGTAGTACGCCAGGCCTTCCGAATTTGCAGGACCGGCGAGGAATCCTTGCGGCGTGGCATCCAACCCTTCAGACCGCAAAGGCTGCTTCAGGTGAACGGCCATTGATTTTACAGCATAATCACCGTGCCACACAAAATCAAATCGCCGCCAATTGTCGTGGTGAACAAGGCGCGGGTCGTAATATTCCAGTTGAACCACCGAAGACCTTGCCAGGAAATCGATGCGCAGCCAGTCGTCTTCAACAGTGGTTGTGTAATCCAGGTTGTACAACATGCCGTCCACATCCTGCATCGCCACTGAAAACGGCTCGCCAGCTTCACGCGGAATGCGCAGCGATAATTCCACCGGCAGCGGCGTTTCGCTCGAAATTTTGATCTGAAAGATCACCAGCATTTCGGGGCGGTCGAATTCAGGCCACAATTGCACCTCCAGCGAATCGAAGACGATCTGGCTTTGCGCGCTGGTTGATTGCAAAGGCAGCAGGCTGATCGTTAATGCCAGCCCTAGCAGCCATGCAAAGTGCAGCCCTTTAAAAAGATGTGAACTCAGAAACATACAGCCAATCTTAACACATTCTTTTAACCGGCGCACTTAATAAAATATCCTGATTTTTGGTATGATTGACAGGTTGATGAAACTGGTCGAACGGAATGGATTTTCCAACTATTCCGGCTATAATCAAGCTTATTCGTTTACAAAACAGGTTGCTGCATGGATTGGTACGAACCTTCACCTACACTTCAAAAATACCAGAAACTGCCCAAAGTTGAACTGCACCGCCACCTGGAAGGGTCGCTGCGGCTAAGTACCCTGCAAGAGATTGCACAGCAGTTCAATCTTCCACTGCCGCACGACGGCAGCCTTTCAGCCCTGGTGCAAATTCAGCGCAGCGAACCGCTCACCTTTGCCAATTTTTTATCCAAATTTACTCCCCTGCGCCAGTTTTACCAGTCGCCCGAGATCATCAGCCGCGTGGTGCGTGAAGCAATTGAAGACGCCGCTGCCGATCACATTCTTCACCTGGAAATGCGCTTTACCCCGGTGGCGCTTAGCCGCGTGCGCAGCTTTGACCTGGCCGAAGTGATGGACTGGGTGATTGAAAGCGCCGCCCGCGCCAGCCGAGATTTTGGCATCAGTGTCAGCCTGATTACCAGCATCAACCGCCACGAAAGCGTGGAACTGGCTGAACAGGTGGTTGACCGGGCCATTGAACGGCGCGCTGCCGGCATTGTCGCCCTCGATCTGGCAGGCAATGAAGCCGAATTTTCAGCCTTGCCTTTTTCCAATCTATTCAAAGAAGCCAAACGCGCCGGTTTGTCCATCACCGTGCACGCCGGCGAATGGAACGGGGCGCAGAATGTACGCGAAGCCCTTGAGGTGTTGGAAGCTGACCGCATTGGTCATGGTGTGCGTGTGCTGGAAGATGCTTCTGTGGTTTCGCTGGCGCGTGAACGAGGCGCGGTGTTTGAAACCTGTCTCACCAGCAACTTGCAATCCGGCGTCATCTCTGCGCCGGGTGCACATCCGCTGCGCGCCATGCTTGACGCCGGTTTGAACATCACCCTCAACACCGATGACCCGGGGATTTCAGGTATCACCCTCAGCGATGAATTGCGCCTGGCGGTGGATATCCTGCAAATCAACCAGGCTGAATTGAACGCCATGACGCTGAATGCCGCCCGGGGCAGTTTTTTACCGGCAGAACAAAAAAATAAACTCATTCAAAAACTGGAAGAAGTTTTTTAACGGTATCCCGCAACGCTTTACATTTTGAGGTAGATTTATGCATGTCTTAATTACCAACGACGACGGTGTGCTGGCCCCGGGAATCCTTGCCCTGGCCCAATCGCTGCGTGAAATTGCACAAGTGACCGTCTTTGCCCCCAATCGCGGCTGGTCCACCGCCGGTCACAGCAAAACGCTGCATCGTCCCCTTCGCGCTTATGAAGTTACCCTGGAAGACGGCACCTCTGCCATCACTACAGACGGTTCACCTTCAGATTGCGTGGGGCTGGCTGTGCTGGGGGTGGTGAAAGAACCCATCGACCTGGTAGTGTCTGGCATTAACAATGTTTCCAACATGGGAGATGACCTTACCTATTCCGGCACGGTTACCGCCGCCATGGAAGGCGCCATCGCAGGCATTCCTGCCGTCGCTTTCTCACTCGACGGTCCGCAAAAGCCACTGGGTGTAAACGATTTTCGAACGGCAGCAAACTTCGCCCGGCAGGTTGTCCGCCAGGTTTCCAACCGCGGCCTTCCGCCCGGCATTCTGCTCAGCGTGAATATTCCCTTCCTCCCGGCAGAACAAATTAATGGTTTTCGCATTACACACCTGGGAAAACGAGATTACCATGATGTTCTTGTCAGCCGTGAAGACCCGCGCGGAAACCCCTATTACTGGATTGGCGGAAGTGCGCCCACCAGTATTTATGAAGATGGATCGGATGTCAATGCTGTGCGCGATGGTTACGTTTCCATCACCCCACTGCACCTCGACTTAACCGCCTACCACTTCCTGGATGACCTGAACCAGTGGAACTGGAAAGAATAGCAGAAATCAAGAAAGAAATCAGCCTGTGAAACATTCCTTCTTTTCTTCTGTAATCAACGCCGTGTTTGCCGTGATTCTGTTCAGCCTGGCAGCCGTTTTTCCTGTTTCAGCCGGGCAGGCCGATGCCACCCCTCCCGCTCCGCTTAGAACTCCCACCCACACGGTTGAACCCACCATTACCGAAACCAGGCGCGTCGTCCAGGCTAAGGGTGAAATCACCGCCACGGTTGAAGAACCCAAAGTGGTCACACTCACCGCCATGCCCGATGGTTCAATTGTTCACCAGGTTGCCAAAGGCGTCACCCTGTGGGATCTGGCAATTGCCTACGGTTTGCGCGTTGATGAACTGGTCACATTCAACAGGCTTTCTCCCAGCAATCCGGTAATTTACGAAGGGCAAAATGTAATCATCCAGCCTTCTTTTACCCCCACCAAGACCGCCACCATCACCAACACCCCGCCGCCGCCCACCCGCACCCCGCGTCCCACCCTGTCGCCGCGCCCCACGCAGTCCACACGCACACCGCAGCCCACTTTCACAGCCACAACCCCGCCGCTCTTACCTGAAATTCCCTCACTGGAAGGCATCAGCCGGCGCAGCCTGGCAATTACCATCATTATTGTCAGCGCCCTGGGTTTGCTCATCCTGTTCGCTCTGGGACCGCACGGGAAAAACCAGCCCTGATCCTGTGAATAGGATCTGAATCGGGCTTTATCAAAAAGCAAGGGTATAATTGCACCCGCAAAGCGTATGAAGAAATTTTCTTTTGTTTTCCTGGCTGCCGTTCTGGTAGTTTTCTTTTCCCTGCCGTTTGCCCATCACAATGTGCAGGCAGGCCCATCTGACGCATATGATTTGATCACCAAGGTCAATGGCCTGCGCACAGCCAATGGTTTACCCGCGCTTGAAGTCGATCCCATCCTGATGAGCACAGCTCAATATACCGCTGAGTATATGGCTTCGACGAAAATATGCGCCCACATGGGCGGCGTTCGCGAACGGGTCATCGCAGCCGGATACGGCGGCGGCGCCAATGCCTTCGCCACCGAAAACATTTCCTGCGGCCCCAAAACCACCGACCAGGCTGTATATGAAGACTGGGCTGATGAAATGCACATGATTCCCATGACCGATGGCAATTACAGGCATATCGGCGCCGGTGTGGTTGATATTGACGGGTATATGTATTACGTGGTGCATGCGGCTTACCCCAGCGGCGGAAGTTATACCCCTTCCAGCGGCAGTGTGGTAAATACCACCACCAGCGGTGGCAACGTAATTTCTACAGTTGGAATAATTAAAGCAGTCGTCACTGCCACACCGGCTGATGACGGCTCTGTAACCCACGAGGTTCAAGCCGGGCAATCAGCCTGGAGCATTGCCATTGCCTACGGGATCAAAATTGCCGATATCGCCAACCTGAACGGCTTGCCCACCGCCAACCCGGTTTTGCAATTGGGGCAAAAGCTGCTGATCAAACCTTCTTATACCCCCACCATGACCGGGCAGGCAACCGCCACTTCAGACCTTCCCACTGAAACCCCGCAGCCCAGCAGCACACCGCGCCCCACTGAACCGCCCCCCACGCCAACCATTACGCCGACCCCCACCCGGCAGCCGCTTTTACCTGCCATTCAATTGAGCAACGAAAGCGGCGTCGGGCTGATCATCGTACTGGTGTGCGGCGCGGGATTGGCGGTTATTATGATCACCACTCTGCGCAGCAACAAAAATCAAATCTGATAATCCTCTCCATGCCACATGCCGTGATCGGGCGGGTGCAGCACAGGCAAGCGTTCATCGTCGTCCTGATCTTCATGTTCAAGAACATGCTCGCGGAAATGCCGTTCCAATGCTTCCAGGCGCATCATCACTGTGGTCAGTGATTCACCAATGGTATCGGGCAAATTGTTGTGATTCAGGTCTGGGCCGGTGGTGCGCGGTTTGCTGCGCTGCACAATTTGACCCGGCACCCCCACCACCACCGAGTTTTCAGGTACAGGCTTCACCACCACGGCGTTGGCGCCAATTCGGCTGCAATTGCCAATGGTGATAGCCCCCAGCACCTTGGCGCCGGCGCCAACCACCACCCGGTCGCCCAGGGTGGGATGGCGTTTGCCTTTTTCCAGGCTCACACCTCCCAGGGTAACCCCGTGATACAGCGTCACATCGTTGCCCACTTCGGCTGTTTCACCAATCACCACCCCCATGCCGTGATCAATAAAAAAGCGCTTGCCAATTTTTGCCCCGGGGTGAATTTCAATGCCGGTGAAGCCGCGGGTGAGTTGTGAGATGATGCGCGCCGGCAATTTCAAATTATGCCGCCAGAACCAGTGTGCAATGCGATATCCCCACACTGCGTGCACACCAGGATAGGTCAATAAAACTTCAAAACGGCTGCGGGCTGCCGGATCGCGGTTCAACGCCGCATCCAGGTCTTCCCGCATCAATTCCAATGTACCAGCCATGGTCTTGTTCCTCTCTTGTTCCTGTTCAATCAGCCAGCCCGGCATATAGATCTGTGCTCAGATAGCGTTCACCAAAGGAGGGGATGATTACCACAATGCGCTTGCCGGCCATTTCGGGGCGCTGCGCCACTTGCAGCGCCGCCCAGGTGGCTGCACCAGACGAAATGCCCACAAGCAGCCCCTCTTTTTGCGCCATCTCGCGCGCTGTTTGAAACGCATCTTCACCGCTCACCTGGATAACCTCATCGTAAATCCGGGTGTTGAGAGTCTGCGGCACAAACCCGGCGCCAATTCCCTGCAGGGGATGCGGGCCGCGCTGGCCGCCGGATAACACCGGCGAGGCTGCCGGCTCAACCGCGATGATGCGCATATCGGATCGCCGCGCTTTGAGCGCCTCGCCAATGCCGGTGATGGTGCCGCCGGTGCCCACGCCAGCCACCAGGGCGTCCACCTTTCCATCTGTATCGCGCCAAATTTCTTCGGCAGTGGTGCGGCGGTGAATTTCAGGATTGGCCGGGTTTTCAAACTGCTGCGGCATGTAATACCGCGCATCGGAAGCCACCAGTTCTTCGGCTCTTTTAATCGCGCCGCCAATACCTTCGCTTCCGGGCGTCAAAATCAATTCAGCGCCATAGGCGCGCAGCAGCACACGCCGCTCGCGGCTCATGGTTTCGGGCATCACAATCACGCAGCGGTAACCGCGCGCCGCGCAAACCATCGCCAGACCAATGCCGGTGTTTCCACTGGTCGGCTCGACAATGATGGAATCGCAGGTCAATTTACCCTGTTTTTCAGCGGCATCCAGCATGGCGCTGGCAATGCGGTCTTTCACACTGTGAGCAGGGTTGAAAAATTCCAGTTTCACAACAATCTCCGCCCGGCTTCCCTGGTTTATTCGATTTAACCGCACCAGCGGAGTGTTTCCAATTAATTCGGTGACATCTTTTGCAATTTTCATCGTTTTTCATCCTGGCAGCAAATTCTTAAATAAAAACGACCAACTATCGCTCGCAGCGAATAGCCCATCTCGCATCATTTACTCTGCGGGGTACTATTCCGCCGCCCTGAGGCAGTTGGCCGCCGTTTTCTTCAGCGATTTTGATGACAACACCTAAGGCAGCAAGTTTAGTCCCCGCCTTAGACAGATACATTTAACCATGACAGTATCTCCAAAATGGATATTTATTGTCTAATATTAGCATAAGTAAAAGGAATATGCAAATTGTTTTCTTTAACAATTGCTTAACAAATGACTCCCCCGCCGATTGAGGGGGGCAACCGGCAGGAGAGTCAACCTAAGAATAGCATATATTGAAAGAAGGTACAAGAGCCAATTCGTCAAAACTAACAATTTTGTTAATAGAAATATAGTAAATTCACGTACCGTGATTCATCTAACAACCTCTTAACAAAACTTCTTATAGCCGGGGGTGTACTTGCCTCCCTTGGTTCACCGTGATAAACTTTTAACGTGTCCAAAAGTATTTTAATCGCCTCCCCGAATACCGACCTGGGTGAGCTATTACGCCTTAGTCTGGAAGAAAGCAGCAAATATGATGTCCGCATGGCGCGCAGCCCCGGCGCCGTCTGGGAGATCATGAATTCTGTTTGGATCGACCTCGTTATCCTGGACACCGATCTGATTGAAAAAGAACTCAGCCTGTTTGTCCAAAACCTACTGGAAAAACAATCCAGCCTGCGCTACCTGGTCATCCCGCCTCAAAACAACCCGCAACATGCTTTGCTGGCCGGTCTCTATCCTGATGGGTATATCACTCGCCCGTTTTTCATTGATGATGTCATTACACAGATAGAAAGACTCATCGGCGCAGCCGAGGAAACTCCGGAGCCAACTGAACAAGAAGAAGCTGAAGAACCCGCTCCGGTCAGCGATCAACCGCTGGAACCCGAAGACCTCTTTGAAGAGAATCTGTTTGAATCTTTCCTCAAAGACGATATTGAAGACACGCAGCCGACCGTCTGGAACACTGACCAACCCACTCCGCTGTTACTGGAAGAGATCGTCCCACAGCCCGCAGCAGAACCGGCGGAAGAGAACGCATCGCTGGATGATTTTGAGGCAATGTTCCTGAATGATTACCTTTACGAAGAGGAACTGCAAGAAGACCTTGTTGAGATTGAAAAACTTGATTTTGAGCCGGGCGCGGAGCCAGCCGGAAGCCCTCAACAGCTTGAACCCGTAAACCCCATTGCAGCCGAAGAGCCTGTCGAGATCATCTCTGATGCTGAACAGGCAATTCCTGCTACACCCGTAGAGCCGGTTGAGACCATCTCCGAATCCGAACAGGCAATTCCTGCTACACCCGTAGAGCCGGTTGAGACCATCTCCGAATCTGAACAGGCAATTCCTGCTACACCCGTAGAGCCGATTGAAACCATCTCTGAAGCCGAACAGGCCATCCCAACACCGCCAGAAGAGTTGACCGAAGCCACGCCGGAAGTTGAACCAGAATTTGCTGTTGCTGAAGAAAGCAATGCCATTTCGCTCGAGTCAATTCCGCCCCTCGAACCGGAGCTGCCGCCCGCGCCGCTCAACCTGGCATTATCCACGCCGGCAGCCCTAAAAGAGATTCATCTCGAGCCGGAATACCTGGAAGCCTTGCAGCAGGAGGTGAACGCCTTCGCTTGCCTGGTTTGCGATGCCGCCGGGGTGTATGCCTATAGCGGCGAGTTGAATTCGGAAGACGGCAAACAAATCGCCGCGATTTTACGCCATCACGTAGATCATAACCGTCAAAGCGGGCTGGCTCACTTTTTGAATATTGGAAAACCGCCTCTTGAAACCCTGCTTTACGCAGTTAATTTGATCGACCAGTGTTTCCTGGTTGTGTTGTATGATGCCAACATGCCCATCAGCCGCGCCAACACCCTGACAGGCAACCTGCGCCGCAGGCTGCTGGGTGAACCCCTGCCAGGGAATGCAGAACCTGTAGCTGAACTCGATTTACAAACCGAAACGCAATCAGCGGTGGCTGACTTCTTGTCGATGATGCCGCCGCCTCAAATGGAAACTGCAACCGCAGCTGACGAAATCACCGCTGATGAAGTTTTAACCGAACAGCCAGCGGTTGTGGAAGAAAGCATCGAACTACCCGATTGGGCCGTTCCCCTGGCGGTTGCAGTTGAAACTGTTCAACAACCCCCGGCTGTGCCGGATAATAACCAGACAGAACCTGTTGAACAGGAAATCCCTGAAATCGTTGCAACAGCGGTTGAGCAGCAAGATGAACCCGAAACCGTTGAAGAACCGCTTGAAGCAGGTGTTTTGGAAGTTGAGCCAGCCGCCGTGGAACCGGAAACCCCGCAAAATGATGGGGCGCCGGTTGAACCGGAAGAGTCAATAACGGGTGAAGAGCTGGTTGAACTGGAACTTCCCGATTGGGCCATACCACAACCCGCAAGGGAAATTAGCGAAGAAGCGCAGCCGCCTTTGGCGGCGCCGCCACCCGAACCGGACACCGAACCGGATGCCGCCGGTGTGGAAACTGAACCAGAAAAGGTTGAAGCGCAACCTGAAGCGCCCCAGGAACCCGCACCCAATCCCATCATCGACAACATTGTTTTCCCGTGGGACATGGAAAGCAATTCAGCATCCTACGATTCTGTCTCCAATGCCGGTGCAGACAACCCGGGCGGCAACGGGAATGACAATCTCACAGACCGGGCAAATTCCACGCTATCCGATCAGGCATTTTCCTGCGTGCTGGTTCCTGCGCAGCCCGAATTCCAATTGACCGGCGACGCTTCCAAACACCTGGAACGTTGGATGCCCGAACTGTGCACCAGTTTTGGCTGGCAAATGACCAATCTCACCATTCAACCGGAATATATGCTGTGGAGTATCATGGTGCCGCCCACCGTGCCCACCGGCAGCCTGGTAAACCGCATCCGCGAATATACATCCCAGAAAATGGTTGAAGCCATACCGCAACTGGGCAAATCACATTCACCGGCTAATTTTTGGGCGCCCACCTCATTGACCGTGCGCGGCGAGCATGCGCCCAGCCAACAAGCCATTGATGATCTCATTCAACAGGCGCACCGCCGTTATCCTTCTGCTTCAACATCCTGATCTGTAAACGGAAAGATCTTCATGCCACCAACACTTTTTCTGATTGACGGGCACGCACTGGCATATCGCACCTATTACGCCATCACCGCCTCCAACGCCGCCAACCTTTCCACCAGCAGCGGTGAATTAACCGCCGGCGTTTATGGTTTTGCCAGTGTTTTGCTGCGCCTGCTGGAAAATGACCGTCCCGAATATCTGGCGGTGGCATTCGACACCGGCAAAACCTTCCGCGATAATTTATTCCCCGAATATAAAGCCACGCGCGAGAAAATGCCCGATGATCTCAGCCGGCAAATGAGCCGCATTCGCCAACTGGTTGACACATTCAAAATTCCGCGCCTGGAAATGGAAGGTTTTGAAGCCGATGATGTGTTGGGCAGTGTGGCGCACGCCGCCTTGCAACAGGGCTTTGGCGTCAAAATCATCACCGGTGACCGCGACCTGCTGCAACTGGTTGAAGATCGCATCATCGTCAACCTGCCCGGCAAACAACTTGCCGACTCAAAAGATTACACCCATCCGGATGTGATTGCCTACCTGGGCGTACGCCCCGACCAGGTCATCGACTACAAAGCCCTGGCAGGCGACAGCTCAGATAATATTCCCGGTGTGCGCGGGATTGGCGAAAAAACCGCTGTGTCGCTGCTGCAGGAATATGACCACCTGGACGATATTTTTGCTCATCTCGACCTGCTTCCCACGCGGGTGCGCACCCGCCTGGAAGAAGGCCGTGAATCGGCGCAGCTCAGCTATCAACTGGCTGCCATCCGCACCGATGTTCCCATCACGCTAGACCTGGAAAGCGCCAACACCAACCACCTCGATCTGCCTGCCGTGGAAGCCCTGTTTCACGAACTGGAATTTCGCACGCTGATCAAACGCCTGGCCAACCTGCAGCGCGGGCCTGCCGCCCCCACAACCGGGCAGCAGCTTTCACTGTTTGGCGAGCCGGTCAAACGCGTAGGAATCACGGCGCCGTATGAGCTTGATGTGCAAACGGTCACCACCCTGCCCCAGTTGCAGCAGCTTGCCGACCGCCTGGCAAAAGCACCCGTCATTGCCATCGACACCGAAACCACTTCCACCGATCCCCTGCAGGCCGATCTTGTGGGAATCTCCCTGTCAGTGCAAGAGGAGCAGGGTTATTACATTCCCATTGGTCACCACACCGGCGAACAGGTTTCGCTGGAGCAGGCGGCGGCCGCCCTGCGCCCCGCACTGGAAGACCCTCACAAACAAATCATCGGGCACAACTTGAAATATGACCTGCTGGTTTTAAACCAGTACGGATTACACCCGGTTTCCTGCACTTTCGACACCATGATTGCCGAATGGCTGGTTGACCCGGCTTCGCACAACCTGGGGCTGAAAGACATGGCCGACCGCTATCTGGCGTTGAACATGACGCACATCGAAGAGCTGATCGGCAAGGGAAAAACACAAATCAGCATGGCGCAGGTGCCCATTGAAAATGCCGCGCCCTATGCCGCCGCCGACGCCGACGCCACCCTGCGTTTGATGCCGGTGCTGCAAAAGCGTATGGATGATTTGAATGCCACGAAGCTGTTTCAAACCGTGGAGATGCCCCTCATGCCGGTGTTGGCCGAGATGGAACGCAACGGCATCAGCCTCGACAAGGCTTTTTTCAAAAAGATGTCTGGCGAGCTGAGCCAGCGCATGGAACAGATCACCGCCCACATCTATCAAGAGGTGGGGTATAGTTTCAATCTCAACTCGACCCAGCAGCTTTCACAGGTGCTGTTTGAAAAGCTGGGACTGAAACCGCCCGACCAGCGCAAACGCACCTCCAGCGGGCATTTTTCCACCGCCGCCGCCATCCTGGAAGAGATTCAGCACCAGCACCCGGTGGTCGATGCCATCCTGGAATACCGTGAACTGGCAAAAATCAAATCAACCTATGTGGATGCACTGCCGCTGCAAATCAATCCGCGCACCGGCAGAGTGCACACTTCTTTCAACCAGACCGGTTCGGTCACCGGCAGGTTAACCTCTTCCAACCCCAACCTGCAAAACATCCCCACCCGCACCGATCTCGGACGGCAGGTGCGCAAGGGGTTCATCGCCGCCCCCGGCATGACCCTGGTGTCGGTTGACTATTCACAAATTGAATTACGCGTTGTGGCGCATATGTCGCAAGATGATGCCATGCTGGCAGCCTTCCGCGCCGGGCAAGATATTCACGCCGCCACAGCCGCCGCCATTTACAACCAGCCCATTGACCAGGTAACCAAAGACCAGCGCCGCCATGCCAAAGCCATCAACTTTGGGTTAATCTACGGCATGAGCGCCTTCGGGCTCACCCGCACCACCGATCTCACCCTGGCAGAAGCCGAGAATTTTGTCAAAGCCTATTTCAAAATGTTCCCTCGCGTCAAACAATACCTCGATGACATTCGCCAACAGGCTGCCCGCCAGGGATACGTGGAAACCCTGCTGGGGCGAAGGCGCTACTTCCCTAATTTACAATCGCAAAGCAACGTCAACGTGAAGAACCGTGAAGAACGTGAAGCCATCAATGCCCCCATTCAGGGCACTGCCGCTGATATCATCAAGATTGCCATGATTCACATTTTGCCCGCCATACAACAATCGGGCTTGAATGCACATTTGCTCTTGCAAGTTCACGACGAATTGGTATTAGAATGTGCTCAGGATCAAGTTGCCGAAACCACGCAACTGGTGCAAAAAATCATGTCAGAAGCCTATCCTCTTTCCATTCCCCTGCTGACCGACGCCAGCAGCGGGAATAACTGGGGAGATTTATAGTACCGTCAGGATACCGCACATGCCAGGAAACCAACAAAACTTCCAGCAAGCAATGAACCAGGGACATTCAGCCGCCTGGGATATGAACTGGGAAGAAGCTGTCACCCATTACAGCCGCGCCCTCCAGGAAATGCCCGACAATCCGCAGGTAATGACCAGCCTGGGCCTGGCATTGTTTGAAATGGGCAATTTTAAACCCGCCCTCGACCTTTATCTCAAGGCTGCCGCTCTAACAAAAGACGATCCACTGCCTTACGAAAAAATTGGGCGCATTCACGAACGCATGGGCAACCTGACCGAAGCCGTGCAGGCCACCATGCAGGCTGCCGAACTGCACCTGAAAACCCGCCACGCCGAAAAAGCCATTGACGACTGGCTGCGCGTCACTGCCCTGCGCCCCGATCACCTGATGGCGCATACCCGCCTGGGCATGGTCTATGAACGCATGAACCGCAAGGAAGACGCCATTGCAGAGTATTTGACGCTTGCCAGCCTGGCGCAGCGCAACGGAGAAATGGAAAAAGCCAGTCAACTGGTCGAACATTCACTGCAATTGCAGCCCAACAACGCCGACGCACAGCAGGCACAGCGCGCGCTGCAGGGCAACCAGTTGCTGCCCCGCCCCATGCGCCCGCACGGCGTCACTGGCGCGCTGCGCATGGCTGAAGTTCGCAAGCTGAACCAGCAGGGGCGCAGCGGCACACGCGGTTTGGACCCGGTTGCCGAAGCCCGCCAGCAGGCGCTGGTGGCCCTGGCAGAATTGCTGTTTGAAGAAGAAGAGACCCCGCACACCGAAAAGAAATCTCAGCCGGCTTACCTGCCTTTTCTCAGCCAGGCCATTCAACACCAAACCCAGGGGAATGACGCCCAGGCAGCCAGCGAACTGGAAAAAGCGGCTTCCAAAGGTTTGAAACACCCCGCTGTTTCATTCGACCTGGGCTTGCTGGTGGCCATGCGCGACCGAAAAAAAGCGCTGCGCTTCCTGCAAGAAGCCGTGGCGCATCCCGATTTCAGCCTGGCCGCCCATTTTTTGATGGGACGTCTCTACCGCGATAACAACGAATTGCCGCATGCGGTCAGCCAGCTCTTGCAGGCGCTATGCCTGGCAGATATCGAGGTGGCTCCCGCTGAACAGGCCGACGGTTTGCGCCAGGTGTACGAATCGGTGATTGAAACCCACTCGCGCCGCGGCGACAAAGAAAAATTGCAGATGTTGTGCGACAATATCACCACCCAGCTTAACCGCCCCAACTGGCGCGAACATCTGTCTGCCGCCCGCCAGCAGTTGCCCGAAAGCAGTGAAGACCTGCCCCCGCTGCCCCTGGCTGAACTGCTGTCCGACAGTGAAAGCAGCGCTGTCATTGATGCCATGAGCCGCATCCGCCGGTTGGCAGACGAAGGCAGGCTGGCTTCTGCCATTGACGAAGCCTTCAATGCCTTGCTGCATGCGCCCTATTATTTGCCCCTGCACATCCAGGTTGGCGAATTGCTGATGAAAGACGGGCAAATTCAGGCCGCCTCTGAGAAAATGATGCTGGTGGCCAGGTTGTATTCTCTGCGCGGCGAAATTGGTTCGGCTGTTCAGGCGCTGCGCCGTGTGACTCAAAATTCGCCGCTGGATATTGAAGTGCGCCAGCAATTGATTCAACTGCTGACCAAACAGGGGCGCTCCAGGGAAGCCGTTCTAGAGTGCATCCAACTCGCCGGCACGTATTATCAACTGGCCCAGATTGACCTGGCGCGCGAAACCTATGCGAATGCCCTGCGTATGGCCCAGCAAGCCCACCTTGAACGCAGCATCGCGGTAAAAATACTCTATCATATTGCCGATATTGACCAGCAGCGCCTCGACTGGCGTTCGGCAGTGCGCATCCTGGAACAGATTCGCTCGCTGGAGCCAAACGACGGCGCCGCCCGCGCCCGCCTGGTGAACCTGTATTTCAAACTGGAGCAGGATGACGCCGCCCATAAAGAGATCGAGCGATACCTCGCTGCACTGGAAAGCGCCAACGACGCCAACCGCAGCATCGACTTCTTGCAGCAGGTGATCACCGACCATCCTGAGAAGTTGGAAATTCGCAAACGCCTGGCCGACATCCTGGTAAAAGGCGGCTTAACCGCCCAGGCTGTGGAACAGATGGATGCCATGGCGGAAGAAATGATCAGCCGCGGCAACCGCCCCGGCGCCACCGACATCTTGCGCACCATCATTCAACTCAACCCAAATAACGTCAATGATTATCAAGACCTTTTGAACCAAATTCAACGCGAAGGGTAAAATCACATCGTATCCCCAGACCAGGGAGGCAATTCATGTCATCTGTTCAAATTTCCGAACGCCTTTTGGCTGCCTATCCCGGCGCTCATATCGGCATACTCGCCATGCTGGAAGTGCAAAACCCGGTGGAACATGCCCTGCTCAACTTTCGTAAAACCGAACTGGAACATCACCTGCGCGCGCAGTATTCAGCAGTCAGCCGCAGCGAATTGAAAGAAACCTACCCGCTGAACGTCTATGCCGGCTATTACAAACCATTCAAAAAAACCTACCACGTTTTGCTGCAGCTCGAATCCATTGTTTACAAGGAAAAATCCATCCCTCGCGTGGCCGCGCTGGTGGAAGCCTCTTTCATGGCTGAAATTGAAAGCCTGCTGCTGACCGCTGGTCACGACCTGCAATCGCTTGAACCGCCCATCGTGTTTGACCTTGCCAACGGCGACGAAACCTACACCCTGTTAAGCGGCGAACCCAAAACGCTCAAAGCCGGCGATATGTATATGCGCGACGCCAGGGGGACAGCCTGTTCCATTATCTACGGCTCAGACGCACGCACCCGCATCACCACGCAAACCCGGCAGGTGATGTTTGTGGTTTACGCCCCTCCCGGCATCCGCGTCGATTCCATTCATCAGCACCTGGCCGCCATCCAGGAATATGTGCACATGATTACGCCCTCTGCCGTGACACAGGAATTGGAAATACTCCCCCTTTCAACATAACCGGTAAACCAACACCACAACTTCAATTGTTTGGTAAGATTGAAAACATGGACGAGCTCGCTCTTGCACATGCTGCCCAAAAAGGAGACCTGGATGCCTTCAACCGGCTGGTATTGGCATACCAGGACCTGGCGTTTAACCTTGCCCTGCGCATGCTGTCTGACGAGCACGCCGCCGAAGACGCCACCCAGTTGGCGATGATTTCCGCCTATCAAAACCTGCGCAGCTACCGCGGGGGTTCTTTCCGCGCCTGGCTGCTGCGCATGGTGGCCAACAAATGTTACGACGAGTTGCGCCGCCGCCAGCGTCACCCCACCACCTCTCTGGAGCCAACTTCCAACGAGGATGAAGAGGTGGTCGAATCGCCAGCCTGGCTGGCAGACCAAAACCCCGGTCCCGAGCAGCACCTGGAAAATAGCGAATTGGAACAGGCGGTTCAACACTGCATTGACCTGCTGCCCGACGATTTTCGCCTGGTGGTGGTCATGGTCGATATGCAGGATTGTAACTACCAGGAAGTGAGCGAAATCACCGGCAATCCCATGGGCACCGTGAAAAGCCGCCTGGCGCGCGCCCGCATGCGCCTGAAAGACTGCCTGCGCCATGCCTGGGAACTTTTACCGGAAGAATTCCGTCTTGAGGGTGAGGTCTTATGAACACGCAACCCGACTCCCGCGAATGGGAGACCCTCTCAGCTTACCTGGACGGCGCGCTCTCTCCCACAGAGAAGCAGCAACTGGAAACGCGCTTGCAGACCTCGCCCGAATTGCAGCAAATCCTGCAGGAATTGCGCATCACGCGCGCCCTGCTGCGCAGCGTTCCCCGCCGCCGGGCGCCGCGCAATTTCACCCTCACACCGCAAATGGCGGGCATCCGCCCGCCGCAGCGCAAAACCTGGCTGGTGCCTGTCTTCAGCATGTCGTCAGCGTTGGCCACACTGCTGCTGGTCATTTCGCTTTTTGTAGAAATGTTCGCCGCACCGGGTGCTGCCGCGCCCATGCAACTGGTGGCTGCACCTTCTGCCGCCCAACCGCAGGCTGAAATGGACACCTTTGCTGCCCTGCAACCGACTGAGACGCCCATGATCATCACCTGGAATTTTCCGCTGATGGGCCTGGGCGGTGGCAATGACATGCCCTCTGGCGCAGTGGCGGAAGGCAAAGGCAGTGGAGAACCGGCGCCCATGATCATGGAAGCTCCCATGGAAGAAGTAGAAACCAACCAGGCTCCGCTCGATGAATCTGCCGAACCGGCAGCAGAACCTGCCGCAGAAGAAACCGCTCCGTTGATTGAGACTGTTCCCGAAGAAGCCGAGTCAACTTTGCCAACCGAAGAAGAGGCACTGGCTGAAGCAGCCGCCCCGGCAGTTGAACCTGCACCTGCCGCGCAGGAAGAGGCTTACCCAGAACCGGCTGAAGAATTAGCGATAGAAGAAGAGCAACCCCTGCCCACTGAAATTTCACCCCTGCCAACCAGCGAACCCGCCCGGGGGTTGCCGCCCACCGAAACCCCGGTGGCTTACGTTGATGAATCCTTGCCGCTTGAATCCCAACCGCCCCAGGCGCTTGAATCTCCCGAAGAGCCGCGGGAAAGCTCCGATGCCGGCGAAGTGGTCATTTTCGGTTTGCCCTCACAGGAGAATGCAGGCCAGATCATATCCACCAGCCCTGCGCTGGCAAAAGGCGTGGCTGAGGCTTCCACCCCGGCTGACGGCGCAGCACCCGGTCAGGCGTTCCCCTGGCGCATGGCGCAAGTGGGATTGCTCATCTTCGCCGCAATTTGCGGTGGTTTTGCGTTTCTTTTGCACCGCAAGCAGCGCTCATGACCCCTCGCCCTGTTCAATTTTGCCCCTATTGCGGAACTGCACTTGAAACGCGCATGGTTTTAGGCGAAGAGCGCCCGGTTTGCCCAGCCTGCAACTGGATTTACTTTGAAGACCCCAAAGTGGCAGTCGGCGTGATTCTCATCCACTCCGCCAGGGTGCTGCTCACCCGGCGCATTTACGAGCCCGAAAAAGGCAAGTGGAGCATCCCGGCCGGCTTTATGAATGCGCACGAGCATCCACACAGCGCAGCACAGCGTGAATGCCGCGAAGAAACCGGCCTGGATATCCGGGTGGATTCCTTGCTGGACATCCTCAGCGGACGCACACACCCGCGCGGCGCCGACCTGTTGATCATCTACCGCGCCACCCTGCTGGGCGGCAGCCTGCACGCCGGCGACGACGCCGATCAGGCCGCCTTCTTTCCCGTCAATGACCTGCCGCCCCTGGCATTCAACTTTCCCCCGCGCCTCATCCAGCAAGCCTGCAACCCTTCTGCGCCTGTGATAGAATAAAAAATATGTTCTTATTATTTCTATTCAATCAGGTATGGAATGCCCGCCAAACGCGAAGCCAATCGATTTAAGAAAAAAACCCCCGCGCCTGCCAAACCGGCAGTGCGCCGCAAAGGACCGGCACCACGCCGCGCCCCGCGCAATCCCGACCGCGAACCGCGCCAGTGGATTAAGCTGCCTTCCATTCCCAAACCGCAGCTCGTCAGCATTTCGCCCGAGCGTAAACTGGACATCGCCGGGTCAGTGATCGCCCTGGTGGGGCTGCTCACCCTGCTCAGCCTGCTGTCCATTCAACGCGGCCTGCTGACCGGGTTATGGATCAACACCCTGGCAAACTTATTTGGGTGGGGTGTATATATCCTTCCAATTGGTTTAATCGCCGTCGGTTTGTGGCTGGTGTTCCGCCACATCGAACAAATCCCCATCCCTTCGCTGGAGCGCCTGGTCGGCATCATTTTGCTGTACTGCAACCTGCTGGCCTGGATCAGCCTGACGGCTGGCAACAGTTGGGACCTGGCCAAAGCTGGAAAAGGCGGCGGCTACATCGGCGCCGTCATTGAGCGCGCCCTGGTGATCGGCCTGGGCAAACCCGGCGCGCTGGTGGCATTACTCGCCTGGCTGATCATCGGCCTGGCATTCTCCTTCGACTTATCCATCCCTGAACTGCTGCAAAAAATGCGGCCGCTCACCCAAAAAATCAGCCAGCCGCTGCACCGCACCCCGGATGCGCATTCCAACCGTCCTTACACCCACCACACCCCGCGGCGCAGCACTGAATCGTCCGCTTCGGGCTCAGCCGGCATCCCGCCCGATTTTCAGCCCCTGCCCGACTTGAGCCAGATTGACGCCTCAAAAACCCAGGCAGCCTCCGGCGAATCGGCTGCGGACTCTGCGCTTCAACCAGCTTCTTCATCAGCAGCCAATGAGGCGCAACCGGAAGGCGCTGCTTCAGGCGCGGGTCCAGCCGCCATTGCCTGGCAGCTGCCTGTGCTGGAAGAAATGCTGGACCCTGCCAGCCCGGCAGCCGCGCAGGGTAATGTCGATGAAGAACGCGTGCGCATCCTGGAAGAAACCCTGGCTTCCTTCGGCGCGCCCGGGCATGTGGTTGAAATTCATCACGGCCCCACTTTCACCCAGTACGGCATCGAACCCGACTACGTGGAAAGCCGCGGCGGCGGGCGCATTCGCGTGCGCGTCAGCAAAATCAGCGGCCTGGTTGACGACCTGGCGCTGGCGCTGGCTGCCTCACGCATCCGCATCCAGGCCCCGGTGCCGGGCAAAAGTTATTTGGGTATCGAAGTGCCCAACACCGAAATCACCCGCGTCGCGCTGCTGGAACTGATGCAAAGTGAAGCCTACCAGCGCATCGGCTCAAACCTGCGTTTTGCCCTGGGCAAAGATGTGGCCGGCAAACCCAAAGCCTACGACCTGACTTCCATGCCGCATCTGCTGATCGCCGGAACCACCGGCTCGGGTAAATCGGTGTGCATCAACACCCTGCTGTGCTGCTTCCTGCTCAACAACACCCCGGCAGATTTACGCCTGGTGCTGGTGGACCCCAAACGTGTGGAACTGACCGGCTACAACCACATTCCACATTTGCTGGCGCCGGTGGTGGTCAATTCAGACCGCGTGGTGGGCGCCTTGCAGTGGATGATCCGCGAGATGGACAGCCGCTATCACAAGCTGTCGAAGAACAAAGTGCGCAACATCCAGGAGTTCAACGAGCGTTTCCCCGAAGAAAAGCTGCCCTACCTGGTGATGGTGATTGACGAACTGGCCGACCTGATGATGCTGGCGCCCGATGAAACCGAACGCTGCATCACCCGCCTGGCGCAATTGGCGCGCGCCACCGGCATTCACCTCATCCTCGCCACGCAGCGTCCTTCGGTCAATGTGGTCACCGGGTTGATTAAAGCCAACTTCCCGGCGCGCATTGCCTTCGCCGTGGCCTCGCAAATCGACAGCCGTGTCATCCTCGACCAGCCCGGCGCTGACCGCCTGCTGGGTCGCGGCGACATGCTCTTCCAGGCGCCGGATGCTTCTTCGCCGGTGCGTTTGCAGGGCGCTTATGTTTCGGACAATGAAATCCGCCGTGTGGTGGACTATTGGAAGACCGCTGCAGCAGAAGCCATTCAAAGCGGCGCATCGCCCATCAACGCCCCGGTTGATACCCTGCCGCGCGGTGTGCCGTTGAAACAGACCCCATTGTGGGATGACATGGACTTGAAACCACCTGATGATGAAGACCCCCTGCTGGAGGAAGCCATCGGCCTGGTGCGCCGCCAGGGACGCGCCTCCATCACCATGCTGCAAAAGCGCCTGCGGGTGGGCTACACGCGCGCCGCACGCCTGGTGGACGCCATGGAACAAAGGGGCATTGTCAGCCCCATGCTGCCCAATTCACAAATCCGCGAAGTGCTCGATTACGGCGACGGTGCTCCTCCCATTGAAGAGCAAACACCCGATTAATTACAGCCCATTTCCCCCAGCTCATACAACGTCAAAGCCGCCGCAACCACCGCGGCGGTTTCTGCGCGTAAAATGCGCCTGCCCAGCGTGGCCAGTTGAAAACCCGCCTGAACCGCCGCCGCAGCTTCCTCTTCCGAAAATCCACCTTCGGGACCGATCAGCAGCGCCACGCGCGCCGGCTTTTCGCCGCCCAGGGCTTGCTGCAAAGAACAGCTTCTTTCTTCCTCCCAGGGTAAAATGCAGCGCGCCCCGCTTTGCTGTGCCGCTTCCAGCGCCGGTTGCAAATTCAGCGCCGCCTGCAACTGCGGCACTTTGCCGCGCCCGCACTGCTCGGCGGCCTCTTGCAAAATTCGCTCCCAGCGCTCGCGTTTGTGTTCGGTTTCAGCCGCGCTCTGCACCAGGCTGCGGCTGGAAATGACCGGGGTAAAGCTGACCGCACCCACCTCGGTGCATTTTTGCAGCATCCATTCAAATTTCTCGCGCTGTGTCAGGCACAGGTACATGCTCAATTCGACGCGCGGTTCACCCAGCGCCGGCTGCTGTGCAATGATCTGCCCGCACACCTGGCCGGCTTCCACCCGGGTCAATTCTACGCGCGCTTCCATGCCGCGCCCATCCAGCGCCCACACCTGCACCCCGGGCTTTAAGCGCAGCACGCGCGCAATCTGGCGCGACTGTTCGGCTGGGAAGTTCACTTGGTTGGATGAAAAACATTCGGGAGGAATAAAGAATCGGTGCATGGTTTACCCCCTCCTGCCTCCCCCAAAATTTAAAGCACCCCCTCTTGCATCTCCCCCATTTTCCAAAGAACAGAAAATGGAGGAGAATCTGCCTGCCGGCAAACTCCCTCTCCAAAATGTATTCTTCAATATGGGGTAAGTTGAAGTGTTGTGCGAGAGCATCCCCTCCCAGCCTCCCCCAAAATTCAAAATACAGAATTTTTGGGGAAGCGCGCTTATGCTCCCTCTCCAAAATGCGCTTTTTGGCATTTTGGGGAGGGCTGAGGTGGGGTCATTCTTCATCTTTTTCAATCTTTTCCACATCACCCGCACCGGCAACCACAATCGAATACTCGCCGCGCGGCTCCTGCTGCTCAAACAATGCCACCAACTCCGACAGCCTGCCGCGATCCACGCGCTCATAGAACTTGGTCAGGTCATTCGCCACTGCCGCGCGCCGGTCGCCGTACACCGCCAGCGCATCCTGCAAGAATGCCAACACCCGGTAGGGGCTTTCATAGAAGATCAGCGTGTGCGGGGACTGCGCATCGACCGCCATGAATTTGCGACGCGCCGCACTGCGCCGGGGAGCGAACCCGCGAAAGGTGAAACTGTGCACCGGCAAACCGGACAGCGTCAAAGCGGCAATCACCGCCGCCGCGCCGGGCACCGCAGTCAACGGGATGCCGCGCTCGATGGCGGCATGCACCAGCGTGTAACCGGGGTCTGAAACCGCCGGGCTGCCCGCATTGGTCACCAGCGCCACCGACTGCCCCTCTTCCAGCGCCTGCAAAATGCGCGGCAAGTGGCGTTTTTCGTTTTGCTCATAAAAGCTGATCTGCGGCTTCTTGATGTCAAAATGCTTGAGCATGATGCCAGTTTTGCGTGTGTCTTCGCTCGCCACCAGGTCCACCTGCTTCAGCACTTCCAGCGCACGCAGGCTGATGTCACCGAGATTTCCAATGGGGGTTGCCACCAGGTATAGCATGTGTCCAGTCGCTTTCTTAAAGAAATGATTAATTTTCAGTATATCACAGGCTTTTCTTCACCAAATCTTTAAAGTAACGCCAAATGTTCTTCATGCTGGGCGACTAAACTAACAAACATCAACATCTTACCAATAGGAGAAAATATCATGTCTAAAAAATCGAAAATCTTAATGAGTGGTTTGATTGTCCTGGCAGTTGTGGCGCTTTCGGCTGCCGTGTTCTTACCCAACAGCATCGTTTCGGCGCAAGAACTTGACCACCGCGGCACTCCCGGCGGACGCGGCGGAAACGGCCAGGGCAGCGGCGTTCCCGGCCAGGAAACAAACACCCCCGGGCAGGGCGCCGGTTATGCCCTGACCCCGCTCTCGGAAGCTGAACAGGATGCCCTGCAAGAAGCCATCCTGGAAGAGTACGGCGCTTTGAACCTTTACAACAGCGTCATGGAGCAGTTTGGCGAAGTAACCCCCTTCCCGGAAATCGCCCGTTCCGAACAGCAGCATGCCAATGCGCTCATCCGCCAGGCTGAAAAATATGGTGTGGAAGTGCCCGCCAACCCCGGCCTTGCCGACGCCCCGACCTTTGCCACGCTGGCGGATGCCTGCCAGGCAGGTGTAGATGCCGAGAAAGCCGACGCCGACCTGTATGATGAAATCATCCCGGTTACCACGCACACCGATCTATTGCGAGTGTACCAGAACCTGCAAAGCGCATCTCTGGAAAACCACCTGGTTGAATTCGAGACCTGTAACTAATACAATAAGAGAGAGGTTATTCGATCAAAAGAATAACCTCTCTCTCACTATTTATCCAAGGAGAATGATATGGCTCAATCAAGTTTCTGGAAAAAGTTCACCCGCAAGCGCATCTGGATACGATCTGTTGTGCAATTTTTCTTTTTTGCTCTCATCGCGCTCATTTCCATTAATCACACCCTGGCAGAAAGCGGCGGGGGCATCCCTCTGCTCTCCAGCGCTTCGCTGCATGCCCTGTGCCCCTTCGGCGGTGTGGTCACCATCTACCAATACGCCACCACCGGAGCCTTCGTGCAAAAGATTCACGAATCATCTTTCATCTTGATGATCATTGGTTTCATCCTGGCGGTGCTGTTCGGACCGGTGTTTTGCGGCTGGGTCTGCCCGTTTGGCACCTTTCAAGAATGGCTGGGAAAATTGGGGCGCAAGCTCTTTAAGAAACGTTATAACCATTTCGTGCCTGAAAAGTTGGACCGCGTGCTGCGATACACGCGCTACCTGGTGCTGGGATGGGTGGTTTATATGACCGCCGCCAGCGGCACTTTGATCTTTGCTGAAATCGATCCCTACTTTGCCCTGTTCAACCTGTGGAGCAGCGAACTGGCCATCGGCGGCGTGATCGTGCTGGCGGTCACCGCGCTGCTAACCCTATTTGTGGAACGCCCCTGGTGCAAATATGCCTGCCCCTACGGCGCCTTACTGGGCATCAGCAACCTGTTCCGCATCTTCCGCATCCGCCGCAACCCCGGCACCTGCAATTTCGACCGCGTGTGCGACATCACCTGCCCCATGAACATCAAGGTCAGTGAAAAGACCATCGTGCGCGATCACCAGTGCATCTCTTGCCTGGAATGCACCTCTGAGGCGCGCTGCCCGGTGGCTGCCACGGTTGAATTTAGCGCAGGAGGAAAATAAGATGAAACTCAATTCCAAGATTCTGGCTGTGCTGATCGTGGTCATCCTGTTTGGCGGCATCGCCTTCACCACCCTGATGGGTTGGTGGGTTACCGAAACCTCCAAAGTCCCTGCCAAATACGCCGAAGGCGAAGCCGCCGGTGAATACAACCCGGCTGATATTCGCGGCTCATACACCTTTGGCGATATCAGCACCGTGTTCGACATCCCCATTGAAGATTTGGCTGTTGCCTTCAACCTGCCCGCCGACCAGGACCCCGCCGCCGTGGCGCTCAAGACCCTGGAAGAAACCTACGGCGAGCTGCCTGTTGAAATCGGCACGTCCTCGGTGCGCCTGTTCACAGCCTGGTACCTTGGCCTGCCGTATGAACCGGAGGACACCGAATACCTGCCGCTTGCCGCGTCAGATATCCTGCGCCAGAAAGGCAATTTGACCCCCGAACAACTGGCTTTTTTGGACACAAACTCAGTTGACCTGCTGGCTGTGAAACCGGCCGTGGATGAAACTGATACGCAGACCGATATAACCGTTGAAGAACATTCCACTGAAGAGCGCCTGGTAAGCGGCAAAACCACCTTCCAAAATCTTCTCGACTGGGGCGTACCGCAAAGCGCCATCGAAGACATATTGGGCGGCAGCATGCCCGCCACGGCAACATCCATCAGAGATCATGCTTCAGCACAGGGATTGGAATTTTCAACCCTGAAGGGCGCCCTTCAGGCTGAGGTGGATAAGGCTGCGCCGTAAAAGACCAAGTAAGTTTGTTGTAGTAGCGACTTTAGTCGCTTTTTCTTTGAACGGCTGAAGCCGTTACTACAACAGGCATTCGTAGTCGCGCTTGCAGGAACGGCTAAAGCCGTTCCTACATTAATAACCCATATGTTATCTTCAGACCTCGCGGGTTTTGAAAACCCGCGAGGTCTCATGAACAGTCGTGTTTGTCCCGTAATTGGTAGGTTTTGAAAAAAGAGCAAGCTCGACGTAAT
>CAZOKH010000015.1:0-50243 GCA_964580315.1 uncultured Anaerolineaceae bacterium
AATTCGTTGCAGATCTGGTCGGTGCGGGTGTCTTGCCACACAATGGCGTTGTAAACCGGTTTGCCGGTGGCTTTTTCCCACACAACGGTGGTTTCGCGCTGGTTGGTTACACCAACTGCCGCGATATCTTTTGGATCAATGCCGCCTTTTTTCAATGCGCCGGCGATAACTTCTTGCGTGCGCTCCCAAACTTCCATGGGGTTGTGTTCAACCCAACCTGGTTTCGGGTAAATTTGCTCATGTTCTTTTTGATCAACCGATACAACCTGGCCTTTGTGATCAAAAATCATAAAACGGGTACTGGTCGTGCCTTGATCTACTGCGCCTACATACTTAGCCATTTTTATCCTCCTAAATTAGGTACATAAAAGGGAAAGTCGATTACTTCTTTGCAAAGACTTTTGCGACTGTGTCCATGAACATGAAGCTCGAAGTTGCGCCAGGATCTTGGTGTCCGATGCTTCTTTCACCCAGGTAACTTGCGCGTCCTTTTCTCGCCAAGAGAGGAATGGTAGACAGCATACCCTGTTCAGCTGCTTTAGCTGCCAGTGCAGTGCCTTCCTCAATGCTTAAGCCATCAGCGGCAGCCTTTTTGAGTGCATCGATAGCCGGTGTCCAGGCATCTACCATGGTTTTGTCCCCAACTTCAGCCTTTCCTCGATTTTTGATACCGGCCAGTGATGCTTCCAAGGCATTTGCCCAATCTTCCAGCGACAATTCCATCTTGCCTTTAACGGTGTTGCCTGCATTGATGAAAATGGTGGCGTACAAAGGTCCGCCAGCCCCGCCTACAGTTGAAAGCAGGGTCATGCCAACGTTCTTGAACACGGTGCCAATGTCATTGTCGTCCATGCTTGGAAGCTTGGCCATAACAGCTTGAAAACCACGGTCCATATTGGCTCCATGGTCTGCGTCGCCGATTGCTGAATCTAATTCAGTTAGATAACTTTTTTGCTCTGCAAGGACTTCTGAAAAAGCTTGCAACCAGTTGTTAATGTCTTCTCGAGTAATGGGCATAAAAGTACTCCTCTAAGGCTTTACAGGGGCTGGATTAATTCCAGCCCCTGGACGGTGTGAAAATTAGATACCCCAGCGCATACCAGGTGTCAAGACAGGGGCGTCCCAAAGCTTAACATATTCATCATTCATCTTGAGCAGTGTGATGGAGATGCCGGCCATTTCCAGGCTGGTGATGTACGAGCCGATCAGGTTGCGAACAACCTTGAGCCCGTGTTTCTTGCAGATTTCTGCTGCTTTGCGATAAATGACATACTGCTCAATCAGCGGAGTGCCGCCCATACCGTTGACGAATACCAGCACATCGTCGCCCGATTTGAATGGCAGGTCTGAAATGACGGGCTCGAGCAACATTTCGGTAATTTCGTCGGCTGATTTGAGTTTCATGCGTTTGCGGCCAGGTTCGCCGTGAATGCCGATACCGATTTCCATTTCATCTTCAGGAAGATCGAAAGTGGGTTTGCCGGCATGCGGCACTGTGCAGGAGGTTAATGCCATGCCCATGGTGCGGCCGGCGGCGTTCACTTCGCGGCACAGATCGGCGACTTTCTTCAAGGGCAGCCCTTTTTCAGCGGCAGCGCCGACGATTTTTTCGGTCAAAACGGTCAGACCAACACCGCGGCGTCCGGCAGTATAGAGGCTGTCTTCCACGGCAACATCGTCATTGATGACGACGGCTTCGACCTCAATGCCTTCCCCCCGGGCCAGGTCTGCAGCCATTTCAAAGTTCATGATATCGCCAGTGTAGTTTTTGACGATGTGCAAGACACCCGCACCGCCGTTGACGGCTTTGGTGGCTTCCAACATTTGGTCAGGGGTTGGGCTGGTGAAAACCGCGCCCGGGCAGGCTGCATCCAACATGCCTTTGCCCACAAAACCGCCGTGCATGGGTTCATGACCACTTCCGCCCCCAGAGATCACACCCACTTTCCCCTTGACCGGTGCATCAGCCCGCACGATGTAGTTGGGGTCGAAGTAGACCTTCACCAGGTCTGCGTGCGCCAGTGCAATCCCCTCTAGTTCTTCCTTTACTACATCAGCAGGATTGTTGATTAATTTTTTCATGTGAAACCCTCACTTTTTTCAGGTTGTGCAACAATCAGAGCAATTAGTCTTTCTTGGGCAGATTGGGCGAAATGAACCAATCGTAGGTGTAGACGCCCACTAAACCACCGATGAGCGGTGCAATTACGGGAGCAATCAGCCAGTACATGCCGGCATCAAACAGACCCTGAGTTCCGACCAAAGCGCCAAAGATGCGGGGGCCGAGGTCACGGGCAGGATTGATGGAGTATCCGCTGGGGCCGCCCAGGGAGAGGCCGACTGCCAACACGGTGCCGCCAACCAGGAATGGTCCAAGGTTGTGCATGAGGCCCATGTTGCGGCTGTCGCCGGAGGCCAGGATGCCCCACAACAGCACTGCGGTACCCACGATTTCAGCGATTACAGCGGTAACCAGGCTGTAAGGGCCAGTGGCGCCAGAGCTTGCGCCGCCCCAGAAGGTTGAGCCAAAGACTGAACCAGGACCGGTGCACCAAACGTTCGGCATGCCAGAGGCAACCAGACCGTCGCGGTAGACCAGGTAAACCAACAGCGCGCCAAGCATTGCGCCAATCAACTGGGCGATAATGAAGGGGAAAACTTTTGCCCAGGAGAAGCCGCGTTTTGCCGCCAACGCAACGGTGACTGCCGGGTTCAAGTGTGCGCCAGAAACGCCACCTGAAACATATACTGCAACGATAACTGCGAATGCCCAGCCGATGGTTATGGTGTTCCAGTTATAGGCTGTGCCGGCCAGACGTGGGGCAAGACCAACATTTGCGACCACGCCGTCGCCCAACAAAATCAGGACCATTGTGCCGAATACTTCACCAATGAAATCGGATTTCAAGCCTTTATTCATTTCCTGTTTCTCCTTGTATAGAATTCGAATGACGTATAACTTTATAGCGAAAGGGTTCTTGTTCGAAAAATGATGTGTTATTTATCTTTTGTTTTGACCAATCACCTCCTTGCCTGGTACTGCCTTCTCTGGCTTAAAAATTAACAGGCAACCCTCAACCCTCCTGACATTGGTCGGCCTTTTTGCTTTGAGCGTCACCTATGGTACCCCTCCTCCGATGAACGAATATTTTTAACGCAGACGAAACGAATTGACAGTTAATAAAACGACGCGTGAAATGAACAAGCGTAAATCTAATGGCTATTCAATTAACCACTATTGGGACACTAAACCACTTGTATTAATGCAAGAACTTTGTTTCGCTTAATACACTGCTAATGGTTTGCGATGTTTGCTTTGAAGTTTACTGGTAATAATTGCTAAAAAAGCGATAATTCGTATTGTATCTTGTCTTATTATAGCTTTTCTTTGAGCAAATGCAACTACTATTTTTTTATGTTGTAATTGGCAACGTGACACTCTGTAAATGTTGTATTATGCAACACAAGAAATCGGCGCAATAAATTTTTTTCACCTAATGAAACTCTCTGATGGAAATGTTGTAGGCTTGCATTTTTCGCCATAATGTGGAACGGTTGATTCCCAGCGCGTCTGCCATTTGCGTCTGGTTCCCTTTGTATGCCCTGGCTGCTCGCAAGATTAGTTCATGTTCCATATTTTCCAGGGTTTGCACAGCCTCGGGGTTCAGGGAAA
This sequence comes from uncultured Anaerolineaceae bacterium, assembly GCA_964580315.1. Lineage (GTDB taxonomy): Bacteria > Chloroflexota > Anaerolineae > Anaerolineales > Anaerolineaceae > CAZOKH01. The sequence goes on from CAZOKH010000015.1 coordinate 3,674, forward strand.
AATAGGTTTCGGAAAACATCATAAATTTTTTCAGGTGAATGGGCGTAAGCACCCGCGAATTTCCCGCGTAAATCACGGCTTTTTCCAGGGTCATTTCCATCTGGTCATCATTTCCCGGCCACGAACAGGCTTGCAGCAATTCGATGGCGCCGTCAGCCAGCGTGATGGAGTGGTCAGTGATTTTTTCCAGGCGGGCGAGGGTGTGATTCACCAGGTAGGCGATATCTTCTTTCCTTTCCCGCAGGGGTGGAAGGGATATTCCGAAAACATTCAAGCGGTAGTATAGATCGGAACGAAAATTGCCATTGGCGATGAGTTGTTCTATGTTTACCGACGAAGATGCAATCACGCGCACATCTGCCTCGCGCAGCTTTCGCGCGCCGCAGCACTCGATGGGAATTGCTCCCAGTTCCAGGGCGTCTAACAGGGCAGATTGCGCCGAACGGGATAATCCCTCGATATTTTGCAGATAGAGCGTGCCGCCGTTGGCCAGTTCAAACTTGCCGGGCTGATGTGTTTTTACGCTGGTTTTTTTATCAACCCTTTCAATACCAAATAGCTCGTCCTGAACCGAACTTTTGGGATAGGCGGAACATTGAAAAACGACGAAGGGTCCTTCTTTGCGCCTGGACTCGTTGTGGATGGTGGCTGCGATCAGGTCTTTGTGTGTTCCGGCATCGCCGCGGATAAATACCGGCCCAATGGCGTCGGCGCATAACTTGATTTGACGTTTGACTTCTTTAATTTTGGCAGATTCACCAATGATGTCATTGAGGGTGGCATTGGAATGGATATCTACCTGGTTGAGCAGGATTTTCCGGACGGTATTTTCTGTATAGATGGTTAAGATGACCCAGTTCAAGTCTTCGTTATTTAAAACATACTGCAGGCTGATGACGCAATTGATGACCTTTTCGCCCACCCGGAACAGGGCATCAACCCGTTTCAGGGTGGTGCGGTCTTGAATGGCTTTGAGAATGAAGGGTGGAAAGTTGATATGATCTTGAAAAGCCTCGCCCACCACGTTTTTAGCGGAGAGGTCCAGCACTTCTTCGGCGGTGTGGTTCACGTGCATCAAAATGCCGTTTGCGTCCCACACCAGCACGGCTTCGTCAATGATTTCCAGCATTTGTTTCAGCCGGGTCATTTGAATTTGTTGTTCTTTGAGCAGGCGCACCGATTGGTGCTGGGTTTCGATGACTTTAGCCCCTGTTACCATCAACGACAGGTCGTTCATGTTGGGCTGGTCGTGTAAGTGGATAATGCCTAAGACGCCAAGAACATTGCCAATCACGTCAAAAACCGGGGCTGAACTTTCATCCAGGATATGCAGGTCTTCCAGGTAGTGTTCGGGACCCCACACGCTGGATGGGATGTGATTTTGCAGCGCCAGCGAGACTGAATTGGTGCCAATGGTGTTTTCGGTGAACTGCCCGCCTTTGATGATGCCGAAATGCGAAATTTTTTGCATAATGTCATCATGGCCGAAAATTTCCATGATATAGCCGGCGCGATTGGCAAAAAAGATGGCGGTGTTATTGTGTTCGATAAATTCAAAAATGTCTTCAATGACCGGTTTGGCAATGGTCAGCAGATCGTACTCAGATACCTGGGCGGATAGAAAATGATATTCACTGAGGGGCTTCAAATGGGCGCGTTGATGCGGGTTTAACAATCCACTGCAGCGCTGCCACGATTCGATAATCGGCTGCCGCAATTCAGGATCAGTCCGTTTGGACTCGATAAACGTTTTCCAGGCATCAAGCGTGTACATTTTTTCCGGTCTTCTGGAAGGTGGAGAAGGCTCTGGTGATCAGGTGCAACTGACCACCAGAGCCAGGCAGTGCGTGGGTTATATTTTGGGCATATTGCGGCTGGCAACCACGGTGATTCCTTCTCCGAGGGCGTTTTCCAGGATAATTTGACCGATTTCAACTGGAGCCTGCACCTCAACTTTGCGCAGTTCGACCAGCAGTTCGTGGATGCGCGGTTTGGGGAAGGGGGATTTTGTGTAAACGGGAACCAGCGGGTGAAAGCCATTTTTAACCCGCACGGTAGATGCCACCATGCGGCGCGGATCGGTTAATTCTCTTTTGACGTAATCTTCACCACGTTTGCAGCCTGCACCGCTGATGTTGGTGATGGTGCTTCCATCGTGTGTAACGTCCACCGAGCAGCCGCGCGGGCAACTAATGCAGATCATTTTTGTGATCTCTTCCATTATTATTTTCTCCTTACTTTCGCGTGTGGATGTTAACCGTCAGCGATTGCGCTTTCTCAATATCCGCAAAGTGCTTGGGTTTGAGTTCTACGGTGACCATTTCGCCGGGGCGCACATATTGCTCGGCTTTGCGCGTGATCAGGTTGCTGCCGTCGTGCACCTCTACCCACACGGGTTCTTCAATGGGATTTTTTACCCGCATTTGCAGGCGAATTTCATCCTGCGCGAAGTGGCTTTTCACCAGGCGGTGAGGAACCACATAACGCACATTATCACCGGCGAGCATGGGGATGGAACGGATTTCTTTTTCGCGTTCTGAAATTGCGAATCGGGCAGCACTGGCGCCGGCTGAGAAACCTGCTTCGGTAACCCAGTCCACCAGGTCATACACGTGAACCACGTTGCCGGCGGCAAAAATGCCCGGTACATTGGTCTGGAAGCTGTCATCAACAAAGGGGCCGCCGGTAACCGGATCGATCTTCACGCCGGCCATCTTCGACAATTCATTTTCCGGAATCAAGCCCACTGAGAGCAGCAGTGTGTCGCAGGGGATGATTTCTTCGGTGCCGGGAATTGGATTCCATTTATCATCCACCTGGGCGGCTTCAACAGCTTCAACCCGTTTGTTGCCGATGATGCGTTTGACGGTGTGTCTTAATTGCAGTGGAATGTCATTATCCAGCAGGCACTGCACATAGTTGCGGCTCAACCCGGTTAAATAGGGCATAACTTCCAGCACGCGTTCCACTTTGGCGCCTTCATAGGTCAGGCGGCGCGCCATGATCATGCCGATGTCTCCCGAACCCAGGATGACAAAACGAGATCCGGGCATGTAGCCTTCAACATTGGTCCAACGCTGGGCTGTGCCGGCAGTGAAAACGCCCGCCGGGCGGGTGCCCGGGATGCGGATTTGCGCCCTGGTTTTCTCACGACATCCCATGGCAAGCACAATGGCGCGGGCTTCAATTTCATTGAACCCGTGCCATTTGCTGGAGGCAATAATTTTTCGCTGTGATGTGACATCCAGCACCATGGTATCCAGGATGGTTTCTACTCCCAGCGATAATGCTTCTGTTAAAAATCGCTGTGCATAACTTGGGCCCGGCAGGTCTTCTTTGAAGATTTCGACGCCAAACCCGTTGTGGATGCACTGCAGCAAAATGCCGCCCAGTTCTGAGTCGCGTTCGATAATCAAAACATCTTCAGCGCCTTGTTTTTTGGCTGCAACGGCTGCCGCCAATCCTCCCGGTCCACTGCCAATTACTACGACATCATAAATCTTTTTGAGCGCCATATTAATCCTCCACCTGTTTTGTCGGTCTTAGCAAGAAAGTGGACCCGTTTCCTTTTTTCGTAATTTCCAGAGGGGAAACACCCAGTTCATTTGCCAAAATCTGAACCACACGCGGCATATCAAAGCCTCCCTGGCAGCGACCCGTGCCCAACCATGTGCGCCGTTTAATGGCGTCGTAGGTTGTTGCCGGGATGGGGGCGTGAATTTCAGCCAGGACTTCGCCCTCGGTTACATTTTCGCAGCGGCAGATGATGCGGCCATAATGAGGATCCATGGCGATTAATACTTCACGATCTTCATGACTCATCTCGCGGAAACAAGGCCGCGCAGGTCGGATCGGCTCGTAATCTTTTTTCTCCTTCATTTTTTCTCCGGCGTCCTTCAGCAAGTCGATAACTTCTTCAGCAACTGCCGGTGATGACGCCAGACCTGGCGATTCGATTCCGCCCAGGTTCACAAACCCCTGCACTTCTTTCGGGATCTCGATAATATAATCGTGGTTATAACTCAACCCCGGCGTGGGGGTGGGACCATTGCCGTATGCGCGCAGTCCGGCAAATACCGCAATTACATGCCGCTGGCTTAATGAAGGGATCAATTTTTGCGCCCCGTCCCAAATTTCTTTCAAGCCTTCTGCAGTGACGGAGGTGTCTTCCTTGTCCTCGATGACAACAGCATTTGGGCCCACAATGGTGTTGCCGTGCATGGTGGTTGTGACCAGGATACCTTTACCCACATCGCTGGGTACGGGGAACAACACGTTGTTAATCCGTTGATCGGAGCGGTCAAACACGAAATATTCGCCCTTGCGGGGTTTAATTTTAAATTCAGGGCGCAAACCGGCTTTGTGCATGACTTCATCTGCATACAAACCAGCGCAATTGATCGCCCAGCGGCAGCCAAATGTGCCCCGGTTGGTTTTGATGCCGACGATGCGTTTGCCTTCCATGACAAAATCTTCAAATTTGGTGTTGAGCATGACCTTCACGCCGTTCATGACCGCATTTTCAGCAGCGGCGATGGCCACACCAAATGGATCGCAAATACCGCCGGTTGAAGCCCATAGTGCGCCGCTCACGTCGGGGTTAATTTTGGGCTCGCGGGCGCGCACCTGTGCGCCATTGAGAATGGTCATTCCGGGCACGCCATTTTTCTTGCCCTGCACCATCAGGGTATCCAGTGCGGGAAGTTCTTCATCGCCAATGGCAACCACGTAGTCTCCGCGGCGCTCAAACGGGAAATTTAATTCCCCGGCGAATTCGTCCCACATGGCGTTCCCCTTCACGTTCATGCGGGCTTTTACTGAACCCGGCACAGGATCATACCCGGCGTGAACGATCGCGGTATTCCCGGCTGTTGTCCCCATGCAGATATCTGCTTCTTTTTCAATCAGCAAAATACTGCCCTCATAGCGAGATAACCATCGTGCGACTACACTGCCCACCACGCCGCCGCCAATAATTATGTAGTCATATTTTTCTTGCACAGCATCCTCCATTTTTTGCTCCTGTCGGTTTTTGTTCTCTTGATGCAGATTGTTCTTCCATGATCGCCTTAAATTAAAAAAAAGACGATTTCTATTGTAGACGTGCGACAATAGAACCCTTCGCCTTTTTTCGCTTACGAGTTGGAACAATCATTCCCAAAACAAGATTATGTTAGCATATTTTCGTCATATATTCAAGTGACGTATTTCCCGATGATTTTCAGTTTGTCAGGCGTTACCGAGGCGCATGTGAACCAGGTACTGAATTTTCAACAAATCTGAGATAAAACCGGCGAATTTCACACGCCCGTCCAATCCTTTGTGCTTGAAATAGAAACGGGTTTCGAGCAATTGAAAGCGGTGATCCCAGGATGTGAGAACGGCGGTGTTTTTCAATCCCCATTTCAAGTAAGACCGCTCATCCAGGCCGGCGCTTTCGATGACGCGCTTATTGGCCACTTTGACGCCGGTGGGCGAGCTGACGTCGAAAACAATCTCGCAGCCGGGAAAGCGGTTTGCCAGGCGGATGAAAAAGGCTTTGATTTCGCTCTCTTCAAAATAGTAGAACACACCGGCGGCAACGAACAGCACGCCGTCGGTCACCTGAAGCTGGTCGAGCCAGGCGTCATCGAGAAAAGAGCCGGTCAGGAACTTTCTTCTTGCGTTTTCTTTCAAAAACTGCTGGCGCAGGGCAATCACATCGGGCAGATCCAGGTCGTACCAGGTGAGCAGGCCGTTATCAACCCGTTCAAAGTTGGTTTCGAGCCCGCAGCCAATGTTGACCACCGTGCCGCGGGGGTGACTGGCCAGAAAGTTCCTGAGGATGTCATCCACATACAGGCTGCGCATGATCCAGGCTGCCTGGCTGAGCGGGCTGATGTTGCTGGTGATGGTGGAAAAGTCGTAATCAATCTTTTCAACCATCTCGCGGGCGGTGTGGTCCACCAGCAGGGGGTGGTCTTTTTGGGTTTCAACGGCGCGCCCCCACAGGGGCAGCAGCATGGTTTTTTGCACGTTTCCCAGGTCAATGGCAATTTTTTCGCTCATATAGCCTTCTTTTTGGTTGGTCATTCTTTGCGGGCGCTGCAGACGGGAAGAGGAATTGATCGCGTTCTTTTTGAGCCCCTGTTGGATATTTTGTTGATTTTAATTCAAAATCAGGGAAAAATGGATATCGTTTGCTGATTTTCCCGGGGGCTCGGGCAAGCCTTGCCCGTACAATTTTGTAGGGGCAGACCTTGCGTCTGCCCGGTGAAGCGCATGCTGGTGGGCGTCGCGTTTGCAAGGTAGGGGCGCATAGCATACCCTATGGGTACGGTGTGCGCCCATTGCCACAGAGTTGCCCGACGCATAGGGCCCTCACCCCAGCCCTCTCCCGGCGGAGAGGGAGAAACTCAATTTTGTGGGATTTGACGACGCCCCCCTACAAATCTCCCAGGCCAGCCACCACGTATTTCACCAGCGGGTCGCGCTGGTCGAGGCCGAAATGCAGGCGGTAGGCTTCTTCAACGATGCGTTTCAGGGTTGCCCCTTCGGGGGCAGAACGGTTTCCGTCCAGTGCCATCCACATCAATTTACCCGGCTCGCTGACCGTGCTGGCGTAGTGCACAATGCGGTAGTCGCGAATGGCATCAAGGGTTTGCGCGCCGAAGCGGCGGTAGAATCCAATGCGCCGGCGGTGTTCCTCGCGCTGTTCCGGCGTCAGGCCGGCTTCCACGGCTTCCACATCCCACAGCAAGCCGGTGATGCCTTCACTGCGCAGTGTGTCGATGATGAAGTGCAGCAGCCCGCTGCCCAGCCCTTTGCCGCGCTGTTGATTATCGACTGCCATATAAGACATGAAATAGGTGTGATCATCGAAAAATGGGTGCGCCAGGGTGAAGGCAGCGGCCAGATCATTGATGCGGGCGGTGAACAAGCGTGAATTGCCAATGAGCAGCTCGCTGGTTAATTCGGAGAAAGGCACCAGTAAATGCTGTGGAAAACTGGTGATGTAAATTTCTTCCACCTGTTGCAGGGTTTGCGGGGTTACGTTTTTTTCTTCCTGGTAGGTAGGTTTGCTCATTGGTTAAGTCTCGCTTTTAAGATCCGCTGGGGAGAATGGGGTGGTTTCAGTTGCCGGCTGCCCGGTGATGAGCAGGCTTTCGATATATTCGCGCGCGGTGGTGATGGGGGCTCCGCTCAAGTCCACCACCTGCCGCAAGGCTGCCAGTTTGTAACCCTGGTCTGCCAGGGCGCGCAGGCGCAGTTCCACATCGGGGGGGAGTTGAATGCCTCCATGGGCGGCATCATACGGGTAGGGCGCTGAAGATGATTGGTCGGGCAAGGTTTTACGACTTCCTGTATGCTGGATAAATTGCCATTTCAAACCAGTTTAATTATACCGAATCTCCGCTAATTTTCGGCTGGTTTATTGCGCAAAGTAATCAGGTTGATTTCGGGTGTATTGAACAGGCGAAATTTTAAGAACGGGACCACATCGGAGCTTCCCAGTCCCCGGCTGACATATTGCTGGATGTGCGCGCCTGGATACAAACCGCTGACCATGCGCTGGTCGGGGAACAGGCCAAACCGTTTGGAGGAACTGTCGGGAATATACAGCGCGCCGATGAACGGCAGGCGAATTTGCCCGCCGTGATAATGACCGGCGATCACCAGGTCGAAGGGCAGTGTTTTTCCGCCGGCGCCGTCGAGGGCGGCCTGCGGCAGTGGATAATGTGTGATGCCGATGAGCGTATCGCGGGCTGTTATGCCGGAGAATGTTTGTTCCAGCTCTTCCTGGAATGCGATCTGACGGGTGTAGTAGCCTTGCATGAAGTCATCGGGTTCTGCCGCCGCCAGGCGCGCTTTGGCATGGGCCATCAGGCTGGCGGGTGTCCTTCCCAGGTAGGTCTCCGAGATCCACAGGCGGGCGTCGCCGCGTTGGATGAAAAAGGGGCGCGCCAGCAGGACGCATCCTTCTGCTTGCAGCTTTTCTCCTTCCGGTGAAACGCTGCCGGTAAAAATATCCACATCATTCGGGCCGGCATTGCCGCCTATATACACGACTGGTGCGTCTGTTTGAACAGCGTGCAGGAGCTCGTATAGAGGTTGCGTATCGCGCTTGCGCGATTGAAAATCGCCGGTAAGGGCCAGCAAGTCATAGTCAAGTGAATTGACCAGGGAAGCCAGGCGTTCTTGCCTGGCGCCAAAGCGTGCGCCGTGCAGGTCGCTGATTTGTAAGATGGTGAAACCATCAAAAGCCGGGTCAAGACCCTCAATTTCAACCGTCTGGCGAATGGTCACAATGCGCTGGTTGTCGTAGATGGTGTAGGCTGCGAGCGCCAGGCACAACGCAGCAACGCCCAGCAGCAGGAAGGAACAGCATTGGATGAATTTTTTCATGGCAAGAATTATAGGCCAGGTCTAATTCTGTTGTGAAGGATTGTCCTGATTGTGTCACCCTTTGCATGCGCTGAAACATGCAGTAGGATTGAGACACCTGAATGTCTGAATGGAAAACAGGGTAATTTGGAAGGAAGGTAGAAATGAAATCGACATCGCATATCTGGATAATCCCGGTTGTGTTAGCGGCTCTGCTGACCATCACAGCCTGTTACGGTCCTTTCTATTCCGCAGCCGCACAGCCCACTGCAGCGTCAACCGAGGCTGATGCACAACTGGTGCGGACCCAGATTTACCAGACGGTGGTTTTCGATATGACCCAGACGGCTGCGGTTTTGCCCACCGGCACACCCACCGAACAGCCCACTGCCACTTTCACCCATACCACCACCTTTACACCAACCGTCACTGAAACCAGCACGCCCAAAGCCACGCTTCGCCCGGCAAACACAGCCACCCGGAAGCCCCAGGAATTTGAGTGCTACGTCAAGTCACAATCGCCCAAAGCGGGAGCGCGTTTGCATGTCAATGAAGAATTTGATGGGAGTTGGACCTTTGTCAACAGCGGCACGGAAGACTGGGATAAGAATGAAATTGACTTTGTTCAGATTTCAGGAGTTGAAACCACCTCGAGGGATTCAATTGACCTGCCCGAAAGCGTTGACACGGATGACAGCGTGAAAATTTTGATGGACATGAAAGCGCCATCTGATACCGGCACCCATAAAGCCACCTGGGCTTTAATGAAAGGCAAGGTCGTTTTATGCTATGCTTATCTCTCGATTGTTACTTATGACTGAGAGTTCGGCAGCGCTGACCGGGTAACCCAGCCTTTTGACAAAAATCACCAGGCCGTCGCCCTGGCTGTAAAAATCGCGGATGCAGGCTTCTTCCACGTAACCGCAGGCGGCATAGAATTTTCGTGTGGGTTCGTACATTTCCTGAAACGAAGTCTCAATGGAAATCAGGTTGCCGCCGCGCTGCAGCACATCCTGTTCAACATATTCGAGCAGCCTCCTGCCGATGTGATGGTGGCGGGCTTCACGTTCGACTGCCAGCCAGTAAACGTCGTAGGGGCCAATGGTTCCGACATGCGGCCCGTAACAAATCATGCCTTGAATGTGGCTTTCTTCGCGGCAAACTACAAATTGAAAACCGGCTGTTTCAGCACCCAGGGTTTGTGAGATTTTCCACAAACCCTTAACACATTCCACATCGGCTGAGTTGAAATTCTCGGTGTGAGCAATCAGGTTGATTATTTGGTCGCCATCTTCGGGGCGAGCGATTTCTATGGTTGACATGAGATTATCCTGTTATGGAACAGTAAATGAATTGATTAAATGGAAAATGCCGCAAAAAGGAGCTGTCCTCTGCGAGAATCAAAAACCTGCCTTCCAACTTCATGAAGGCGGATTCAGGAAAAATAAGGGTAAGGGGGGTAGATTTGGCGTTAGTCCTGGTTAAGAATGGTGGTCAGCAGACGGCTGAAATCCCAGCCGGCATGCTGCGCTGCGTCCAGCAGGCCACCATGATGAAAAGGCAAATAGGGGTTCACGTTGACATCGATAATCCACGGTTTTCCCTGTGCATCCACTCGAAAATCAAGGCGCACGTATCCTTGCAGGTGCAGCGCTTCCCAGCAAGCCAGCGCCAGGTTTTTCATTTCTTCAATCAACGGCGCTTCTTGCGGAGTGAAATCGTAACGCGCACCCAGGTGATTGTATTCAAATGAATCGCGTTCCCATTTGGCGCGGTAGGTGATAAACCGCGGCGCTTCTCCTTCATTATAACCGTTGAATTTGATCTCGGCAGGTGGAAAAACTTCGACTTTGCTGCCGCAATTGACCAAAGATACCCAGAATTCCCGTCCATCAATGAACGGTTCACCAAGATAATCCCATCCAGTTTGCTCGCGGCGGGCTTTCAGGTGGCTGCGAAAGGAAGAAAGGTCGTCCATGACGCATACCGATTCTTCACAGATGCCGATGGAAGCGTCGTGATTGACCGGCTTGATGATGTAGGCAGCACCAGGTGTGAAATCGACCGCTTCGTTCATGCTCACCCAGCCCAGGATGGGTAAACCGCTCATACGCAGCAGTTTTTTGGTCAACAGCTTGTCGGAGGTTGTGGTGAGAATGCCGGCAGATGCGCCGGTGAAATGAAAGCCCATGCTCTCCAGAACGGCGGGGGCAATGGTGTGCAGGCTGTCATCGCCGGCAATGTCATCCACCACATTGAAGATGTGCTGCGCATCGGCTTTGCGTATGGCTGCGATGGTTTCGGGAATGTTCAAAGAGAACGGAGTCATAACCACATCGTGCCCCAATAGCTTAAGCTCGCTGGCAACAATTAATGCACCTTCGAATGCTTCCAACTGGTCATAGGTGGGCTGCTCGGAAAGGTGGTTATGCAGCAAAACAATACGCGACATTCTTAGAATACCAATAATTTACAGGGTAACAGAATCATTATTCTGGATGCTGGTATTCGAGGCCGCGGATGAGATGATGATGCTCAAATTTGGTGGGCTTTAACTGCTGTTCAAGGAAAGAAAGGCAAGCTTCAATATCCAGCTTTCCACAGGTGTAAATATCCAGCGTGACAAATTCCTGCGGGGTGAGGGTGTGAATGGAAATGCCCGATTCGATGAGCGGCACCCAGCCGGAAAGGCCGGCTTTGTCCGGAAATTCTTCGGTTGGCGATCGGAAAATAAAGGGAGGGGACTGCTTTTGCATGTGAAGAAAATCGACAAGGTCTTCCAACAACTGATAACCGAACGATAAGTCATCACACAACTGGCTGTTAATGCCATACAAATCAATGTGCAAACTTTCTCCAAATGCCATAAGAAAAAACTCCAAGTTTTCTACAAAATCGTCCCCGGGTTGCAATACAAAGCTAATTTAGTCTAAGTCAAGGGAAGTTATGGCAAGATTCTTCTTTGCTTGTTCACACCAGGATTTTTTATTTTATCAGGAAATCCTGAAAAAATGGGAAAACTGTGCCAGGAATACAAAAAAACATACACCCACGAGTGAGGGTATGTTAATGAAAAAAATCTCCGGGTTTGCTTATTGGGATGACGCGCAGCGGAAACCCAGGTTGTAATAACGGTAGTCAGGGATGGAACGGTAGCGGGTGGAAGCGCGTTGATACCAGATGCCGTTGCTCCACGGGCCTCCGCGCCAGACCTGTTCATAACCGGGGTAATCTTCGCGCCCATCTGCGGCGTCATAGGGATAGGGATTGGGGATGGTGCTGGTCCATTCCCACACATTGCCAGCCATATCCATCACGCCGTAGGGACTGGCGCCCTTTGGAAAACTGCCCACCGGCGCGGTTTCGGGATAACCGTCATTGTAGGCCGGGTTGGCATGTGTGCGATAGCAGCCCACATCGCAAAAATTGGCATATTCGCCGGTGATGGGATCGTTGCCCCACGGGTATTTGCGCCCATCAACACCGCGGGCGGCTTTTTCCCATTCGGCTTCAGTGGGCAGGCGTCTGCCGGCCCATTCGCAATAGCTGAGCGCTTTGAACCAGTTAACGAAGATCACCGGGTAATTAGCAAACTCGGGGTTGTCAAAATAATGCTCGTGCGAGTATGAGTTATTCACGGTGGGCGGCTGGCAGGCGCCGTCGGCCACGCACAGGGCATATTGACCGTTGGTGACTTCAAACTTGTCAATCCAGTAACCGGGCAGGGTTACGGTGTGCTGCGGTCCTTCGGGATAAGCGCGGCCGCCGGAGAAGTCTGGCTTGGATTCGGGGTCATCAGAACCTATGATGAACTCACCCGCCGGGATGTAAATTTCAACCATCTGGTCTTTTTCTGAGACGCGGGTGATGGATTCGGCGGGAATTTCTGAAGCAGTGGTGGGTAGATCGGTGGGTGCTGCGGTTTCATTAGATGGCGCGGTTGGCTCAACAACAACGGCTTCATCGGCAGGGGGCGCCTGCGTGAGGATGGTGATGGGCTCTTGTGCAGACACCGCACTAACCTGGGGCGATTGCGGTGTGCAGGCAGCCAGTTGAACAAGAATAAGAGACAAGAGCATGTAAACCACAAGATGTTTCTTAAACATATAGAGAAAGCCCTATCTATAAAGAAAATTTGGCTGTCCCGTGTTGTGATGGTGGTTTCGATCAGGAACATCCTGCTCAGGGTTAATCCCCTTCGATATTCTTATCATATAGCCAAATGGGTGAAAATGAAACCTCAGGAAGCATAATTTATTATTTATTTAGGAAAACGAAATCTTCAGGATCTGCCGGGGGGTTCTGATTCAGTGATTTTCACAAGAAACAACTATAATTTAGCCAGTTCAATCGAGAGGAATATCGCTTGGCATCCTTACATTCCATCGGCAAGCAGGTTTTGCAGGTTATCGACGTTTTTTTGATGCTGGTTTCTCCTTTGATGGTTTTGATGTTCATCATTGCGGTTAGTATGCTGCTGGGTCGCAGCAGCCAGCATTTTCGACTGGTGAAGGGTTTGCAAGAACAGGGCGTGGTGGCGCAGGCTGTGGTGGTGAATGAGCAGCCTTCTTCACTGGGAATTCCCGTGGTGTTTGATCAGCCGGGTTACGGCGAACAGTATCTCTTCATTCAAACGGATTATTATTCACCTGAGGTTGTTCAGTCCTTGCATCAAGGCGACCAGGTTTCCATTCTCTATACGCCGGAGTTCAACGAGTCGCGCGCCGTGTTGGCCGATCATTTTGAGGATGTCAAACGATGGTACGGTTTTGTTGTTGAGCCCCTGGGAATGATGCTGGTAGCCTGCCTGGCGGTGATTGTGCATCCTGAAATTTTATATGTTGGTTATGCTAAAAATTTGGGTTTTTTTGATTTGGGGGATATGAAGAAGCCATGACGCTTGAGGTTTTTGTGCTTTTCATGCTGGGCATGTCGTTGGAAGTGGTGTGGTTGTGGGAAGCCGCCCATGTCAATGTCCAAAAACAGGCTGAATCGGCTTCAATTGCACGGGTGCTGCCCGAAACCTGGTTCATCCAGGCCGGGTTGATCGTGCTGGCGGGAGCGGCGTTCGGCCTGGTGCATTTGCTGCAGCTTGACCAGGTGTACACCTCGTTGGATGATGCGCCGGTGTTTATCCTTTTTACCCTAATCGGTTTGTATGTGTTGGTCGCCGGGGTGGTTGGATCTCATTTGCTGCCGCCCATCCATGAACGCAGTCTGCTGGCAACCCAACTGCTGGTGGCTGCCGGCATTCTCACCGGCGTGGTGCAATTGCCCCCGGTTTTTTTGTGGCCATTGTTGGGTGGTATGTTTTTGTTGAGCCTTTGGCTGCTGCTTCACCGTCAGGCATTGCCGCCCATTCCCAAGGCGCTGTTGTATGCCTGGCACCTGGCGCTGCTGTTGGGACTATCAGTGATGAACGGCGACACTGCCCTGTTTGCGGCGCGCGACCTGGACATGACCAGCGGTTTCACCTTTGGGGTGGTTTTTATCTTCCTGCTGCTGCACGGACTGTTCTTTGTCCGCTTCTTTTTAATTGTGTGTTCGTTAATCCTTCCCCGCAACCGCAAATTTATTGGTGAGATGATGCCGCGCCTGTTCAGCGATGAGCAGGCTCATCCTTTGTTGTTCGTGCTGGTCACGCTGGGGTTGATTGCGGCGATCTTGTTGAATGCTCATTTCAACCTGCTGCCGGGTGCACTGTTCACCAGCCTGTGTGTGTTGATCAGCACACAGGTTCTTTCCCGTTCATCAACAGGAATTGAAAGAAGATTGTTGTAATGGAACCGGCAAACAACGCCAAGAAAAGCCCTTTCTTCAACCTGTTTACCAACCTGGATTCTTCCCTGCACAGGCTGATCAGCACGGCTGCGGTGAAATTGGAATACGCAACCGATCAACCGGTGGCCTGGCAGGGCGATGATGCGCAGGGGCTTTACTGGGTTGAATCAGGCTGGCTTAAAGCCCAGAAACACGTTGTGTCAGGCCGGGTGCAAACCATTCGCTTCATTGGGCCGGGTGAAACCTTCAGTGAAATCGGCGGCCTGACAGAGGCCAAACACCCTGCCAGCGTGATTGCCATGGAGCCGGCCCATGTCTGGTTGATTCGAAGGCAGAGCTTGCTTGCATTAATTGAGAATCACCCCAACCTGGCGCGGGCCATGATTGAAAACCTGGCGCAACGCGTGCATTATCTTTCTGACCTGGTTGAAGATTTGTCGCTGCGCCCGGTGGAAAGCCGCCTGGCGCGGCTGCTGCTGGAGAATGCCGAGAGCGATATTTTCCTTCGCCGTCGTTGGGCAACGCAGGCGGTGCTGTCTGAACGCCTGGGCACTGTACCCGATGTACTGCGCCGCGCATTGCACAACCTGGAAGATATGGGGTTGATTAAGGTTGACCGGACACGAATTACACTGTTGGACCGCCAGGCTCTGCAAGCCTGGGCAAAGTTGAGTATTCCGCAGTTGGATCAGCCCGACCAAATGCCTTAAACCAGACAAAAGTCCGCGACTTTCTCATGCCGGGCGGCTAAACTGATTGAAAAAGATGGGTTTGTTCCAAATATTTTCAATCAGGAGAGAAACATGAAAAAGTTCCTTAACAAGTGGATGCGAAAAATTCACCGCTGGCTGGTCATACCAACCGTTGTGTTGATGGTTGTCATTATTTTCACGCGCAACACGCCGCTGGGCAGCACAGTTCAGCGTTTCCAGTTCCCGTTGATGTTGATTATGGCCGTCAGCGGTGTTTATTTATGGCTGATTCCTTATGTGGTTAAATGGTCGCGCAAAGCCTGACGGCGCGCCCGACTTAAAATCTATTGTCAGAATCCTTAACAATGTAGTAAAATCAACCCGTCAATGGGGCGTGGTGCAATGGCAGCACACCAGACTTTGAATCTGTGAATCTTGGTTCGAATCCAGGCGCCCCAGCTTTTTTTGACAATGCCCAAGAGCCGGATTTCAATGATCCGGCTTTTTTGTTTTATAATGAAACTACCTGTTAACAGGGATCAAATTATCCGGCAGCAACTCGCGTTCGATTACTCATTTTTTCAGGATAAATCAAAATGGCATCATTAGAGATTGATCAGGGGATTTTTCGAGAGTTCAGCATTCGCGGCAAGGTGGAAAAAGAATTGGATGAAAAGCGCGTTGAGCAAATTGGACGCGCCGTTGCCACCTGGTTTCGCCAGCGCGAAGGCAAGAAAATTGTTACTGGATATGATGCGCGCCTCAGCTCGCCCAGCTTGCACCAGGCGTTGAACAAAGGTTTGCTGGAATCGGGCATTGATGTGGTGGATATCGGTTTTGTGCCCACCCCGGTGCACAACTTTGCCACCGATTTTTACGAGGCAGACGGCGGCGTGATGGTTACAGCCAGTCACAACCCGCCCGAATACAACGGGTTGAAAATTCGCGCTGTTCACACCCTGTTTGGCGACGATTTGCAGGAGATTTACCGCATTGCCGTCAGCGGCAAGTTCACCAGCGGGAATGGACGGTACCATTCGGAGAATGTGCTGCCCGCTTATTTGAAAGCCGTTACGAAAGACCTGAAGCTGGCGCGTTCACTCAAATTGGTGT
This sequence comes from uncultured Anaerolineaceae bacterium, assembly GCA_964580315.1. Classification (GTDB taxonomy): domain Bacteria; phylum Chloroflexota; class Anaerolineae; order Anaerolineales; family Anaerolineaceae; genus CAZOKH01. The sequence goes on from CAZOKH010000015.1 coordinate 19,624, forward strand.
TTGATGCCGGCAACGGCACCACCGGGCCGGTGGTGCCCGGTCTGCTGCGCTTGCTGGGCTGCCAGGTGGTTGAGTTGTATTGCCAGCCTGACGGCAACTTTCCACACCGCAGCCCCGATCCCACGGCGCCCGGCGCCACCCGCGACCTGGAGCAGGAAGTGTTGAAGCAGGGAGCGGACCTGGGGATGGCGTTCGACGGGGACGGCGATCGGGTGATTTTGGTGGATGAAAAAGGCAAAACACTGATGGGCGACACCGCCCTCATGCTGCTGGCGCGTTACCTGCTGCAACAGCACGGCCCCATTAAAGTTGTGTATGAAGTGCTGTGCACACAGGCTGTACCGGATGACATCACTGCCCACGGCGGGCAGGCCATCCCGGCGCCTTCGGGCTATGCCCTGGTGCACAACACCATGCTGGATGCCGGCGCGGTGCTGGGCGGCGAGTTGTCGGGACATTTCTTCCTGCTGAATGACATCTTCCGTTTTGATGATGCCATATTGGCAGCCACGCGCCTGCTGGCTATGCTGGCCGGTCAAAACCAGCCGCTTTCGGCGCTGGCAGACGATTTGCCGCGCTATTTCACTTCGCGCGAATACCGCCTGCCCTGCCCGGATGAATTAAAAGGAACCCTGGTGGCTGATATGGACAAAGCCTTCAGCGGCAGCCACACCATTGAACGTATTGACGGTGTGCGCGTTTTGTTTGAGGACGGCTGGGCGCTCATTCGCCAGTCGAACACACAGCCGGTCATTTCGCTGCGCTTCGAAGCCAAAACCTCGGTACAGAACATGCAGGCCATTCGCAACCAGGTGATGGCGCAATTAAAACAAAAATATCTCAACCACAACCTGACCTGGGATGATCAGGCAGTGAACGATTAGCGGAGGAAGACATGAGTGTAACAGCAGTCATTCTGGCGGGCGGCATTGGCAAACGCATTGCCCCCCTGGGGATTAACAAACACAAAAGCATGTTCCGGGTGTTGGGCAAACCGCTGATTTTTCACCTGATCGATACCCTGAAACAATCGGGCGTGGTGAGCAACCTGGTGGTGATCACCGGTGAGCACGACCAGGCGCTGCACGATGCCCTGGGCGATGGAAGCGCCATTGGACTACCCGTCCAGTACACGGTTCAGGAAAAACCGCTGGGGCAGGCCAACGCCCTGTTGACCACCCGCGAACTGGTGGAAGATCAATTTATTGTGCTGAATGCCAACGATGTGTTCGATGTGAACCTGGTTGAAGAACTGGTGAAACTGGGCAGCGAGCACAAACTGGATGTTGCCCTGGTGGGGCGCGAAGTGGATAACCCCAACAAGTTTGGGGTGATGTCTTTTGATGGAGAAGGACGACTGACTGGCGTGGTGGAAAAACCGCCGGTGGGTAAAGAGCCCAGCAATGTGGCGGTGATTGGCCTGTACTATTTTTCGTCGCGTATCTGGGAAGCGTTGGACGCTACGCCGCTGGGCGAAACCGATGACCAGTTGGAACGCGCTTATCAAAAGTTGATCAGCGCCGGGAGCGGCGGGTATTTGCGCTATGAAGGCGCCTTTGCATCCTATAAATTTCCCTGGGATTTACTGCGCATCAGCGACCTGCTGCTGCAGCGCATCACCGAAAAACGCATTGCGCCCAGCGCGCGCATCGCTGCCAGCGCTGTTATTGACGACCGTGTGGTCATTGATGAAAATGTGCGTGTGTTCGAGCATGCCGTCATCCGCGGGCCGGCTTATATCGGCAAGAATTCCATCATCGGCAACAATGTGATGGTGCGCGGCGGCACCTCGCTGGGTGAAAACTGCGTGTTGGGTTTCAGCACCGAGGTGAGCCACTGCGTGATTGGCGATCATACCTGGACACACATGAACTTCCTGGGTGATTCGATCATCTCGGATAATTGCTCCTTCGGCGCGGGCACCATCACAGCCAACCTGCGATTTGACGAGGCTGAAGTGCAGGTGCAGGTGGGCGATAACCGCCTGTCGGCCGGCACCAGCCATTTTGGCATGATCATGGCTGAAGACTGCCGCACCGGCTGTAATGCGGTGCTGTCACCGGGCGTCAAAATTGGTCCCAACAGCGTGGTGGGCGCCGGGGTGGTGTTGAAAGAAGACCTGCTGCCCAACAAGGTGGCCTTGCAGCAAAAAGACGCCTACCGGATCGTTGATAACAAGGTGGATGTGCATGCCCTTTCACGCGAAGAGCGCATGAAAACCCTGAAAAAATAACGAGGCTGATGCCATGAAGAAAAAACCCATTGCAGATCTGTTGAAGAACAAGGCGCTAAATCTGATTTTGGGTTTGGCTTTGCTGTCGTTTGTTGTGTTGTATTTGGTGGATACGCAATTTCCATCCGCCTCACAGATTAGCAACATCCTGCGCAGCCTGGCAATTGCTTTCCTGACGTCGGGGGTGGTGGGATTCACGTTTGAATATTTCACTCGCTATGAATTTTTCGAAGGCATGGGCGAAGTTGTATCCAGAGAAATGGAACGAGTGGGACGCAACCTGTGGGGCAGGGCTAACGATGACAGCCCCTTGTTTGATTTTTGGCACCCATTTTTTCAAAATGAAACAGTCATCTGGATTGCGCAAGATCAACGCGGCGACGATCCGGTGGTGCGTAGTTGTGATATTACATCATCCATGAGCCTGTACAGCGGTATGCTGGAACAATTCTCTTTACCGGTGGACCGTCAGCGGGTGAAAATCAAGTTTATTGATAAAGAAACTCATCCCGATCAAATTCCTGCCAGCGACAGCAATATTATTGTGGCGGCTGCGCCGGGCGCCAACCCGGTGGCCACCTGGATTATGGAACAGGCTTTTGGTAAACCGGCAGCCAATCAGCCGGTGAAAAATGGGTATGTATTTGCTACCGAAACCGCCCGGCAAGATCAATACTTGAAATGCCCGTTTATTGTGAACTCCCCTGACTTAAAACCCGGCCTTTGGGAGGTGAAAGACGGACAGTATGTCAAAAGCTATGAGCGTTTCATTGCGCAAAAAGGCGACGCTGTGAGTAAAGACTGTTGTCTGATTTTTACGACAACATGGGAACAGAAAGAAAAGCCGCCCATCCGGGTTCTGTTGATTGCCGGTCATAGCCGTTATGCCACCTGGGACGGGGTAAATTTTGTGCTGACCAATGAAGACTGGGCGGAGAAAGTAAAAGCGTTAAAATCAGACACATCGGTTTCCATTCTTAGTATCAACAGCACTTTCATGGATCGCAAAGTGACCCTGGCCCAACCGCCGCGTCCCCTTCATGCGGGCAAATCATAAATCAATGGATATTGGCAAGCGAAACGTTCTCATTTTTCAACCGCACAATGATGATGCCGTCATTGCCCTGGGCGGTGCATTGCTGAAACTGAAACTGGCCGGATGGGGGATTCAATATATCTACTTGACAGACGGTCGATACGGCGGCAATGATTTGACTGCTGATGAAATTTGTGCACTACGTAAGGCAGAAGCAGCTAATGAGCGGCGATTGCTGGGCGTGGAAGAATTCCTCGAGTTGGACTATCCCGATCAATCTCTGATGGATTTGTCACCTGCCGGGCGAGAAATTGCTCAAAACAGGATGGTTGAAGCTTTGCGCGAAATGCAGCCGCAGGTAGTTTTTGTGCCCTCTCCTAATGATCAGCACCCTGACCATCGGGCAACTCACGACCTGGCAATGGCAGCTCTGGGACAATATGCACAGCCGGTGTGCCTGGCAAAGTATTCAGTGTGGTTGATGCCCGATTTTTACACCAAGCGCAATGACCCGGCCCGGCAAACCTTGCTGGTGGGGATTGATGCTGTGGTACAGCAAAAAATGGATTTGATTCGCTGCCATCGCAGCCAGATTCAAAGGCGGGCTTATGACGACATTGCTCTTCATCTGGCTGCCTATTATTCGCTGGTGAATCTGGCAGAAACAAAAATGGGCGCGAAATATTGTGAGTTGTTGGGAATTTATTTGCAGGGCGAACAGAATGGCATTTTGCAGGAACTATTCGGGGCGTTGCAACCTGTTATGGATGTTTCTGAGATTGCACATGGGTCCAACAGCGAATCGACAAAGGTTGAATTATGATCTCTATTCATTGTTATAATATCTATTCTTGATAATACAAAAAAGAGGATCATTATTAAGTATTGGCTGTTAAAGCATTTATCCATTTGTATTTCTGGCGGGGGCTATGTCTGTCTGGAATAATCTCTTCGCGCTAATCGGGCTTATCCTGGTTGACCTGTTGGTGACTACCACCCGCGCCAGTTTGCTTAATGCACGTTGGCCGTATCTATATTCGCTGCGAGAAAAAAATTTTTCCGAAGTTGACCGGACGATTGATTTGCTCCAGCGCCCCAACTTGACCGTTGCACTGCGGCTGGCGGGCAGCGCCATGCATTTTATGGTTCTAACGGCGGGTATGCTGTTGATTGCGCAGGTTTACCCCCTGTTCCCGCACCCGGCACTGATGAGTGGATGCCTGGTGCTGGGTGTCATGTTATTCTGGATGCTGGAATACACGCTGGAAGGCCTGGCGCTGCGACAGGCAGAATTATCTGCCATCCGGTTAACCCCGGCAGCCAGGGTAATTGAGTGGATCTTCCGTCCTCTTTCGGCGCTGATGATCAGGCTGCGCGGCGGTGTGCCAATGGTGTCGCAGCGCATGCCGGGCTCGGTGACAGAGGATGAATTGAAAAACTGGGTGGAAGAAAGTCAGCCTTCGGGCGGGTTGGAAGAAGGCGAACGGAAAATGATCGCTTCCATCTTCCAGTTTGGCGACACCCTGTGCCGTGAGATTATGGTCCCGCGCACCGATGTGCTGGCTTTGGAAGTGAACACTTCGCTGCCAGATGCCATTCACGCGGTATTGCATTCAGGGCATTCCCGTTTCCCGGTCTATGATGACGACACCGATAATATCGTGGGACTGCTTTATGCCAAAGATTTGCTGCAGCTACAAGCGCAACAGGAGCAATCCATTCGCGGGCTGCTGCGTGAAGCTTATTTTATTCCTGACGCTAAGAAAGTGGATGAACTGCTGCGAGAAATGCAGGAACGCGGTTTTCACATGGCGGTGGTGATTGACGAGTACGGCGGGATGGCGGGTATTGTCACCATGGAAGATATTGTGGAAGAGATCGTTGGCGAAATTCGCGACGAATATGATGAAAAAGAAGAACTTCCATTTTTGGAAATTAGCCCGGACGAATTCATCTTCCTCGGCAAAATTGACCTGGACGATGTGAATGAATTGTTGGATACTGACCTGGAGAGTGATGCGGCTGATTCGCTGGGCGGATTTATTTATGATCAGATCGGCAGGGTTCCCACCGGCGGCGAGACCCTGGAAGTGGACGGCTGGGTGTTGACGGTGGAACAGGTTAGCCGGCGGCGCATTCGCAAGGTGCGCGCACGGCGTAAAGAAGAACCAACCCCGCCGCAACCCGAGGAGATCGAGAATGGAATTAACCCCTGAATTACGCGAAAAGTTGATCGAGACCGCGCTGCAAGCGCGCAAGTGGGCTTATGCGCCCTATTCCAAATACAACGTGGGGGCGGCGCTGCTGACCGCTTCCGGCAAGATTTATGATGGTGTGAATATTGAAAATGCCGCTTACCCGGTGACGATTTGCGCTGAACGCGTGGCAGTGTTTAAAGCGGTTTCAGAAGGCGAACGCAATTTTGAGGCGATTGTGGTGGCTACTGAAAACGGCGGCTCGCCCTGCGGAAGCTGCCGCCAGGTGCTGGCCGAGTTCGGCGTTGAAACCGTGGTGCTGCTGGTTAATGCCGCCGGGCAACTGGTGCAGGAAACCAGTGTGGACAAACTACTGCCGGGCGCATTTTTACCCCGGGATTTACCGCAAGGATAACGGATGGGCGCCAGCGAGCGCAGTTTGCGTGTGGAAGCCGTGGTCTTGCGGCATACAGACTACGGTGAAGCCGACCGTTTATTAACTTTGTTTTCGCGCGAGGCGGGTAAACTGCGCGTGATTGCCAAAGGCGTGCGGCGCATGCACTCGCGCAAGGCGGGGCATCTTGAGCCGTTTACGCGTGTGACGCTGATGCTGGCACGCGGGCGCGATTTGTGGATTGTGACCCAGGCTGAAACTGTGGAAGCCTACCTGCCCTTGCGCGAAGATTTGCTGCGCACCGGTTATGCAGCCTATGTGGTTGAATTGCTCGACCGCTTTAGCTATGAAGAGGGGGAAAACCGCGACCTGTACCAGTTGATGGTTCAGACCTTGCAGCGCATTGCCAGTCAGGCAGATGCTTTCCCGGCGGTGCGTTACTACGAGATGAGGCTGCTCGATCTGCTGGGCTTTCGCCCGCAATTGCAGCGCTGCCTGGGCTGCGGCGAGTTGATCCAACCGGAAGACCAATATTTCTCAGCCGAATACGGCGGGGTGTTTTGCCCGCGCTGCCGTTCCAATGACCTGGGAGCCCGCCCGGTGTCGGTAGCGGCTTTAAAAGCACTGCGTCATTATCAGCGCAGCAGTTACACCGAAGCCATGCGGCTTGAACTGACTCCGGCTGTGCGCAGCGAACTGGAAAGCCTGCTCCAGTATTATCTTACCTATCACCTGGAACGCAGCCTGAACACGCCGGCATTCCTGCGCCGGGTGCGCAGCCAGGCTGCGGCATCCAACGGTAACCGGTCAGATTGATTATTTCTTTTTGGCTTTTGAGCCGGATTTTGTTTTGGGGTGATAACGATCCAGGTCTTGCTTGATGAGGTACACCGAAGCTACCACCATGACAAATAATGCCACGGCAACAATGCCCCAATACCAGTTTTGTGCGGGATTGAGCATTAGTTGATAGACGCTGAGACCGAGCGCAACCAGGAAAGCGATTAAACCAAGAATACGGCGTTTGGAAATCATGGGGATGGAACATCCTCTCTTATCAAATTAAAGGCGGGAGCAATTTTAATTCAGAAAAGCTCAGGCTAATTTTTTTGACCGCGGGAAATTTTTATTTTTAACGATCCTGGCGTCTCAGCGCAAGACCTTTTTAGGTTACTGTGCTGCGCTGCTGCGAGTATTTCTCGTGGCGTTTTTCGGTCACCACAGCGGCAATACGCTGCACGGCTTCCCACACTTCTTCAAAGGTGGTGTAAAGCGGAGTGAAACCCAGGCGCAGGTTGTCGGGCTCGCGGAAATCGGGGATGACTTTCATTTCATGGATCAGGGCCAGGTTGATGCGGTAGGCATCGGCGTGGCGAATGCTGACATGCGAGCCGCGCCTCTGCGGGTCGCGCGGCGAACCCAGGCTGAAGCCCAGCGGCGCCAGGGTGTGATCAACCAGGGCGGTCATATAGCCGGTCAGAGCGGCCGATTTTTGCCGGATGGCCGGCATGCCGGCGCGCAGGGCAATTTCCAGGGCCGGTTCCACCATCAGCAGCGATAATACCGATGGCGTGCCCGCCAGGAAACGGGAAATGCCCTCAGCCGGGGTGAAATCCAGGTCAAAGGCAAACGGGGCGCGGTGCGCCCACCAGCCGCCGATGGGCGACAGCACTTTGTCTTGCAAGTCCCGGCGCACATACAACCAGGAGGGCGACCCGGGGCCGCCGTTGAGGTATTTGTAGGTGCAGCCCACGGCGAAATCAACGCCCCAGGCGTCCAGTTCAATCGGAATGGAGCCGCCCCCGTGGCTGAAGTCCCACAACACCAGGGCGCCGGCGCGGTGGGCGGCGGCAGTGATGGCGGGCACATCATACAGGAAACCGCTCTTGAAAGTGGGCGTTGAAAACGTGATCAGGGCTGTGTCGGAACCCAGGGAGTTCAGGATGGACTGTTCGTCGGCGTGGATGCCGTCGGGTGAAGTGAGCACTTTGAGGCTGTGGCGCCCGCCCAGCAGACGTATGCAGTTTTGCAGCGTGTAGAGGTCGGTGGGAAAATTGAGTTCATCGCTGAAGATGACTGAGCGCTGCCCCTGGTATTCGAGGGCGGCCATGACCAGCTTGAAAAAGTTCACCGTGGTCGAATCGCCCACCACAATCTGCCCGGGGGCTGCGCCCAGCAAACCGGCAAGCTGGTCGCCCAGGCGGCGCGGGGCCTCGTACCAGCCTTCACCCCAGCCGCGGATCAGGCGTTCGCCCCACTGCTGGCGTACGGCAGTTTCCAGTATCTGCAGGCTGGCTTTTGGCAATCTTCCCAGTGAATTGCCGTCCAGGTAGATCAGGTCGGGATCGTCAATGACAAATTCGGCGCGGAAAGCCGCCAGTTCGTCCAGGGTATCCAACTGGCGGGCATATTCCAGGCCGGGATGAAAGTCTTGTGAGGGTGAGGTCATTTTGCGGCGAAACGCGGGTCGTTTTCCAGGGTCAGGCGGATGCCTTCTTCCAGCGAAACCTGCGGCTGGTAGCCCAGTTTTTCACGGGCGCGGGTCAGGTCGGCGCACATGCGGTCGGGACCCGGGTCGCTGCGCTGGTTGAACATGGTTTCGGGTTTTTTGCCGGTGGATTCCAGCACCATGCGCGCCAGGTCGCGCACGCTCACGTCGCGGCCGCTGCCCACATTGATGGTCAACTGGTTGATGTCGGGTGCACTGGCGGCTGCCACCATGGCGCGCACCACGTCGTCTTTGTAGACATAATCGCGCGTCTGGTTGCCTTCGCCGTGAATGATGATGGTGCCTTCCAGGATGGCCTGGCGCAGAAAGTTGGGAATCACGGGGGTATAAACCGGCGGGAGCTGCTGGCCGGGACCGTAGGCGTTGAACACGCGCAGGTTGACCGTTTCCATGCCCCACAGGGCGCCAATGGTGCGCACGTAGTACTCCGCTGCCAGCTTGGAGACGGCATAGGGTGAACTGGGGTTGGGGGTAAATTCTTCTTTCAGCGGCTGCTCTTGCTGCACACCGTAGATGGCGCCGGAAGAGATGAATACCACGCGGCGCACTCCCACATCGCGCATGGCTTCCATCAGGGTGACTGTGCCGCCCACGTTCACCCGGTCATACTCGCGCGGGTAGAGCAGGGATTCCTGCACCAATACGCGCGCTGCCAGGTGGTAAACGCAGTCCACATCTTGCAGCAGTGTCCACAACTTGGGACGGTCGTTGATGTCGCCGCGGGTAAAATGCACTTCGGGCAACAGTGTGTTGGGGTCGCCGGTGGAAAGATCATCCAGGCCGCGCACGGAATGTCCTTCACGTGCCAGTTGATTGGCTAAGGCTGAACCTAAGAACCCGGCTGCTCCGGTGATGAGAAAGCGCATAATTTTTCCGTCCGTTAAAGCTGATAATGGGAGATTGTGTTGCATTATAGCATATTCTGACGGGGGTATTGCGCAATGAAACGGTTATAATTGTCGTGCCTTTCTGCCCGCCCTGCGGGCGGTTCGGCCTGACAATCTCCATTTCAAGGAATCTGTCCTGCTATGACGGCAGTTGAACAAACAACTGAATTGAAAACTGCGAAATTTTCCTGGCTGCACGCCGCTGTGGCCGCGCTGCTGGTGCTGTTTGGGGTGCTGGTGCTGCGGCGCGCCTGGTTGAGCGACGATGCCTACATCACCTTCCGCACGGTCGATAACTTCATCAACGGCTACCGCCTCACCTGGAACCCCGGCGAGCGCGTGCAGGCCTATACCCACCCGCTGTTGATGCTGCTGCTGTCGGTGTGCTACTTTTTCACCCGCGAGATCTATTTCACCAGCATCTTGTTGTCGATTGCCCTGTCGCTGGCGGCGGTGAGCCTGCTGCCGGCGCGCATTGCACGCACCAGCAGCGGGGCGGCGCTGGCAATTGCCGCGCTGGCAATGAGCAACGCCTTCGTGGACTATTCAACCTCGGGGCTGGAGAACCCGCTGTCGCACGTGCTGCTGGCGGTGTTTGCGGTGCTGCTGTTCAGCCTGCCGCGCACGCCGCGCTCGCTGCTGTGGCTGTCGGGGGCGGCGTCGCTGGCGGCGGTCAACCGGATGGACAGTGTGCTGATCTACGCGCCGGCTTTGCTGATTGCCTGGCTGGAGACGGCGGATAAGAAGAGGGGCCTGCTGATGGGCGTGCTGGGGCAGGCGCCGCTGCTGCTGTGGGAGCTGTTCTCGCTGGTGTACTACGGTTTCCCCTTCCCCAACACCTATTATGCCAAGCTGTACACGGGCATTCCGCAAAGCGAACTGACGCAGCAGGGATTGTATTACTTCCTGAATTCACTGGAGCGCGACCCGCTGACGCTGGCGGTGATTGCTTTTGGGCTGATTGCAGCCTTGCTGAACCGCGAGAAGCGCGGGCTGGCGCTGGCGGGGGGCGTGGGGTTGTACCTGTTGTATATTGTGCGCATTGGGGGCGACTTCATGAGCGGGCGTTTCTTCACCCTGCCGCTGCTGGCGGCTGTGGTTTTGATCTCCCGGCTGGATTTTGCCAAAATCAGTGCAGAAGCGGTTGCGCTGCTGTTTGCTTTTGTGGTGGGATTGGGGTTGATGTCGCCCATCCCGACTTATCAACTGTACGGCCCTGATGATTACGCCGTGGTGGACGGGCGCGGTATTGCCGATGAACGCGTGTGGTACTTCCCCGATGTGGCGCTGATCCATTCCAGCCGCATGAAGGTGATGCCCGACAGCGTGGGCAAATACTGGGGCATCGAGGCGCGCGAGCAGGGCAAGCAAGATTTGCAGGTTAATCCATCCGGCAACATCGGCCTGTATGGCTATTATGCCGGGCCAAAAGTGCACATCATTGACTGGTTTGCCCTGGCAGATGCGCTGGAAGCGCGCCTGCCTGCCAAGCGCATGGTCAACTGGCGCATCGGGCATTTTGAGCGCGTGGTGCCGCAGGGCTATGTTTCCACGGCTTACGCGCCCGGCAACCGCATTGAAGACCAAAACCTGGCAAAATTCTATGACCAACTGGCGCTCATCATCAAAGGCGACCTGTTCAGCCCGGCGCGCTGGCGGGCCATCTGGCTGATGAACACGCATCAACTGGATTATTTGATTGATTTTGAAACCTACCGCTACCCTGAAACAGTGGAACGGTCGGCCGACGAACTTGCTCCGATTGGCGGCAAGACCCCTAAAGCAATTTCAATGAGCGACAGCGGCGCGGTGATTACTCTGCCGCAAGTCTCACACGCGGCTCAATTGGAAATTTCGCTCGACAGCAATGATGAATACCGGGTGATTTATTACCAGGGCAAAACCGTCCTGGCGGAACAGCCGGTGAATGCGCCCTTCACACCCGAAGGCCTGGCGCTGCGCCGCCTGACCGTGCCGGTCAAAGCCGCGCAGAGCGGTTATGACCGGCTGCGCGTGCTGCCGGTGCGCGGCGACGACAGCTATCACCTGGGTTCCTTTCAACTGGTTGAATAATCAAATTTGGTTTGCATATGAATCCGCCAAGTGAAACCTCCGCACCTAAAACAACACAGCGCGGTCGATTTACCGCCGGTCATGCCGCGATAGCCGCGCTGCTGGTGCTGTTTGGGGTGCTGGTGCTGCGGCGCGCCTGGCTGAGCGACGATGCCTACATCACCTTCCGCACGGTCGATAACTTCATCAACGGCTACCGCCTCACCTGGAACCCCGGCGAGCGCGTGCAGGCCTATACCCACCCGCTGTTGATGCTGCTGCTGTCGGTGTGCTACTTTTTCACCCGCGAGATCTATTTCACCAGCATCTTGTTGTCGATTGCCCTGTCGCTGGCGGCGGTGAGCCTGCTGCCGGCGCGCATTGCACGCACCAGCAGCGGGGCGGCGCTGGCAATTGCCGCGCTGGCAATGAGCAACGCCTTCGTGGACTATTCAACCTCGGGGCTGGAGAACCCGCTGTCGCACGTGCTGCTGGCGGTGTTTGCGGTGCTGCTGTTCAGCCTGCCGCGCACGCCGCGCTCGCTGCTGTGGCTGTCGGGGGCGGCGTCGCTGGCGGCGGTCAACCGGATGGACAGTGTGCTGATCTACGCGCCGGCTTTGCTGATTGCCTGGCTGGAGACGGCGGATAAGAAGAGGGGCCTGCTGATGGGCGTGCTGGGGCAGGCGCCGCTGCTGCTGTGGGAGCTGTTCTCGCTGGTGTACTACGGTTTCCCCTTCCCCAACACCTATTATGCCAAGCTGTACACGGGCATTCCGCAAAGCGAACTGACGCAGCAGGGATTGTATTACTTCCTGAATTCACTGGAGCGCGACCCGCTGACGCTGGCGGTGATTGCTTTTGGGCTGATTGCAGCCTTGCTGAACCGCGAGAAGCGCGGGCTGGCGCTGGCGGGGGGCGTGGGGTTGTACCTGTTGTATATTGTGCGCATTGGGGGCGACTTCATGAGCGGGCGTTTCTTCACCCTGCCGCTGCTGGCGGCTGTGGTTTTGATCTCCCGGCTGGATTTTGCACCGCTGCCGCGGCTGGCATTCTACAGCGCGCTGGCGGGCATGCTGCTGTTGGCGCGCGCCGCCCCGACGCCGGTGTGGGATGTGACCCAGTCCAAAACCATCACGGTGATGAGCGACACCGGCATTGTGGATGAGCGCATGTGGTATTTCCCGGACGTGGCGCTGATCAAAGTGGGGCGGCACAAAGTTACTCCCAGCAGTTACGCGCACATCTGGGGCGCGCAGGCGCGTGCAGACAGTGAGGAGGACTTTGTGGTGCACACCACCGGCGTGATCGGCATGTACGGCTATTTTGCCGGGCCGAATGTGCACCTGATCGACAACATGGCGCTGGCGGACCCGCTTTTGGCGCGCCTGCCGGTGCGCTGTGATGTGCCCTGGCGCATCGGGCATTTTGAACGCACCCTGCCCGCCGGCTACTTCTCATCGGTGTATCACGGCAACAACATCATCGAGGATGCCGATCTGGCCAGATTCTATGACCAGATTCGACTGATCACGCGCGGCGAGCCGTTCAGCCCGGCACGCTGGCAGGCCATCTGGAAGATGAACACCGGGCAGTTCAATGATCTGATCCCCGCCCGGTGCGAAGAATAACCCGATCAATCACAGATCAACTCAGATGAACTCAGATGAGAACACAATCAATTTTTTCATGTTATTCTGTGTCCATCTGTGGTTCATTACAATCACACCAGCAATTCACCCTGCGAAATCGTCACCGCCTGGCCGCGCAGGCGCACGCGCTCGCCTTCAATCGCCACTCTCAGCACCCCGCCGCGGGCGGAGGCTTGATAGGCGGTGAAGCTGGTTTTACCCAGCAGACCGCTCCAATAGGCCGCCAGCCGGCAGTGCGTCGAGCCGGTGACCGGGTCTTCATCAATCAACTCTTGCGGGGCAAACACGCGCGAGACGAAATCGTATTGCGGATCAGACGAGCGGCTGGTGATGCACACCCCCGAGCCGGGAATCTCTTTTAAGCGCACGAAATCCGGCCGGCAGGTGTGCACTGCGGCGTCGCTGTCCAGTTCCACCAGGTATTCGGTGTCGCTGATGCCCACAAAGCGCGGGTTGGTCACGCCCAGCGACTCGAGCAGGCCGGGGGCGGGTTCCACAGGTGTAACCGGTTTGAGCGGGAAGTTCAGTTCCAGCCAGCCTTCCAGGCTGCGCGCGGTCAGCAGCCCGCTCAGGGTGTGGAAATGCGCGGTGTCATCCGGCTGCAAGCGCCCGGTGGAGAACAGCACGTGCGCACTGGCCAGCGTGGCATGCCCGCACAGCGGCACCTCAACGCCGGGGGTGAACCAGCGCAAGCGGTAGCCGTCGGCTTCGGGCAGCAAAAAGGCGGTCTCTGACAGGTTCATTTCAGATGCCACAGCCTGCATCCACTCGGCCGGGCGCGGCCCGTCGAGCAGGCACACCTTGGCGGGGTTGCCGTGGAAAGGCTGGTCGGTGAAAGCATCCACCTGGTAGAGCGGTAGATTGGTCATGGGAACACTCCGTGATTGGTATTTGAGAACACAGCTAAGTATAATCAACCTTAACGATTTCAACCAAAGAAAGAAAGTTGCGAGACCTCGAAAAGACCGCAGCAGTCTTTGATCCAATAAATGAGACTGATTCGCCCTTGTGGGGCTCGCAGTGACAATTTGAAGGAGCGACACATGCCTGAAACCAGCAACATTGACCCCCGCCTGCCGTTGATTGACCTGCACCGCCACCTGGAAGGCTGCGTGCGCATTGAAACCATCCTCGACCTGGCGCAACAGCACAACCTGCCCCTGCCGGCGCAGGATGCCGCCGGGCTGGCGCCCTATGTGCGCGTCACTGATCCGCAGCCGGGGGTAATGGCGTTTATTGAAAAATTCCATTGGATTACACAGGCGATGGTGAACCTGGATGCCTGCCGGCGCATGGCGCTGGAAAATGTGCTGGATGCGCATGCCGACGGCATTGACTACATGGAACTGCGTTTCAGCCCGTGGTTTATGGCCGAGGCGCACCGCCTGAATCCCGCCGGGGTGGTGGATGCGGTGATCGACGGGGTGGAAAGCGGCATGCGTGAGACGGGCATGCGCGTCCAGTTGATCGGCATTCTCAGCCGCACCTATGGGGTGGACGCGGCGCAAAAAGAACTGGCTGCCTTGCTGACCCGGCGCGAGCGCATTGCCGCGCTGGACCTGGCTGGAGATGAAGCCAACTACCCGGCGGAACTGTTCAAAGACCATTTTCGCCAGGCGCGCGAGGCGGGCTGGGCGGTCACTGTGCATGCCGGCGAATCAGCCGGGGCTGAAAGCATCTGGAGCGCCCTGCGCGACCTGGGCGCACAGCGCATTGGGCATGCCGTGCGCGCCCTGGAAGACCCCGCTCTGCTCGATTACCTGGCGGAGAAACGCATCGGCATTGAAGCCAACCTGACCAGCAACTACCAGACCAGCAGCGTGCCCGATTACCCCGCCCACCCGCTGCGCGTCTTCCTGGAACGCGGCCTGCTGGCGACCATCAATTCCGACGACCCCGCCATCAGCGGCATCAACCTGCACTATGAATATGAAACCGCCGCCCCGGCTGCCGGGCTGAGCCGTGAACAAATTCGGCAGGCGCAGCGAAATGCGCTGGAGGCGGCTTTCCTGTCCGATGAAGAGCGCAAACACTTGATGGCGAAAAAGGCAAACGAATAAATTGACCCTTGCGAGAAAATGTGGAAGATAACCAGGTAAATTTCAAAATAACGGGCGCGAGTAACCTGAAAGCAATACTTGTCCACGGCATTCCTTCATCGCACCGGGAATGGGATGCTTTGTCTTCGGAACTTGTCGCCATGGGGTTTTACACCCTTGCACTGGATTTGCCGGGGCATGGAGACAGCTACAAACCGGATAACCGGCAGTTTTACAACGCTGATTATTCCTATGAATTTTTTAAAAAGTGGGTCAAATCATTAAAACCTGACCGGCCGTTTGTATTGATTGGTCATTCCTTCGGTGGGCATTTATCCATACGGTATGCGTTGGAGTATCCCGAAGATGTTCGGGCTTTAGTGCTGATAAACCCGTTCCTTTCCTTTGACCAAATGACCTGGTTTCAACGCTTTTTTCTATCATTCCCGGCGTTGATGGCCTTTTTATTAAAAATCATTCCTATAAAACTGATCGAAATAAGTGTCAGGCTGGCCAGCCTGACCTTGAAGGGGAAGCATTTCCAATCGTCCCTGTCGCAGAGCAACCTGGCGTGCATGGTCGCTGATTATAAAAAATGCTCGCCCAATATTGCCAACATTCCCCACACGGTAAGCGACCACCGCTTTGATTATTCTGAAATAAAAATGCCTGTTTTGTTGCTGTGGGGAGACAGGGACATGACCTTGATGACAGATTGGTACCATGATGTGGCCAGGCAATTGCCCGATTGTACAACTTATAAAATTCGCGCTGACCACTACCCGCATCGAACCCATGCAGAAGAAGTCAATCGAAAAATTGTTGAATTTTTAAAATCCAAAGACTTATTGGAAAAATCACCGGGTTGATTATCCAAAAGCAGAAAGCACAAGAAAGATTGATTCAAAGATAAATATAGCAGGCCGCCGCATCCATTGGATGCGGCAGCCTGCTTTCAGGGAAAAAGGGGTTGATGATCGACAGATTACATGTGTCGTGTCTGGTTGTTGGAACTGCGTGAGTTGGCGCCCATGGTCATGTTGTGATAGGTGGGTTCGGGGCGCGGGGCGCTGAGAATGGAGGGTGAGGCGCTGCGCGCTGCGGGGGTGTGGGCGGCATTGTGAGATGATGCGCTCACGGTGCGCCCGTTGTTCATGACGTTGGACATTGACGCTTCGCGGCGGCTGGCGCTGGAGCGGCGGCGGCTGCCCCATAACATGCGGTCGCCAGCCAGGGAGAGTGTGCCGATAATCAGGATGCGGATCACCCATACCATGATGGCTACGAAAATGGGCACGATTTTTACCAGGGTTTCAGAGCTGATGACGGCCGTGCTTTGCACGGTGTGGATGACCACCGCCATGGAAACGCCCCACCAGGTGAGCATGGCGTTCATGGTGGCGGCCAGCAGCCACGCGCCGAATAAATACCACACTTCTTTCGGTTCTTCCATGTCTTGCTCGGGGGTAAACAGGCGCGCAATGCCGGCAAAATCGATGCCGCAGAAGGCAAGCGCCAGAATGGTTGCCCAGCGCACCCCGCCAAAGCTCAGGTTACCGAGCAGGTCGCGCAGGGCATAATCGGTGGTGCTGTAGTTGAAAATCTCAAACGAAACCAGCGCGCCCAGGATGATGGCGCCGAAGACAAAGCCTGGTTTTACGCGGATTTTCGAGAAGAACTGCAGCAAACTATTGGGTGACTGGGTGCTGGACAGGTTCATTTTAATCTCCTTTAATAATAAGAAACTATGTTCTAGTAACTGTGTATAGTATAGAACATAGTTTCTAATTTGTCAATAGGTTGTTTTAGGGCAAATGTTCTGTTATTATACCGAAGAATCCCGGTTCCGCAGGCATCATTCTGGGTTAAAATGGAAAGTAAGTTCAACTGGATTTTTAGAAAGAGACAGCGACATGCATACCCTGTGGTCCCCCTGGAGGATGAAATACATCATGGAGCCAAAAAAAGAACAAGGCTGCCTGTTTTGCAATGCTTTGCAGCAGCCTGATAATCCAGAAAACCTGATTCTTTTACGCCGAAAATCGGCGTTTGTGATGCTGAACCGTTATCCCTACAACAGTGGGCATTTGATGGTGGTCCCGGTGGATCACCAGGCTTCCATATACGACCTGACGGCTGAAGCCCGCGCTGAGATGATGCAATTGCTGGCTGAGGCGGAGCAGGTGCTGCAAGTGGTTTACCACCCCAGCGGGTTTAATGTGGGGGCGAATATCGGCTCGGCGGCCGGGGCGGGGGTGCCCGGGCATGTGCATTTCCACATCCTGCCGCGCTGGGCTGGCGACACCAACTTCATGTCCACCGTGGGGGAGACGCGCGTGCTGCCCGAGGAGTTGGAACAAACCTACCAGCGCCTGCAAGCCGCCTGGCGCCAGCTTTTCCCTAATTCTTAAGCAATTCTTCCAGCAGTCTGCGGGCGGCAGCCGGGTCGGCTTTGCCGCGCATTTTGCGCATCACCTGGCCCACAAACCAGCCGATCAACGTCTCTTTGCCGGCGCGGTAGTTTTCAACCTCTTTGGGGTTTTCTGCCAGCACTTCCTGGCAGGCGGTGCGGATGGCGGAATCGTCGCTGACCTGCGCCAACCCTTCTTCTTCCACAATCACTGCCGGGGCTTTGCCGGTTTCATCCACCCGCGCCAGCAGGCGTTTGCCGGTGGCGTTGTTAACTGCGCCGCTGTCGACCAGTTTTAAAATCTCGGCCAGGTAGTGCGGGGTCAGTTTCAACTCTGCTGCGCTGCGCCCGCTCTCGTTGAGCATACGCAGCACATCGTTCATCAGCCAGTTCGAAACACGCTTGACATCGCCGCCGTAATTTTTGACGGCGGATTCGAAATAATCAGACAGGCTGCGTTCGGATGTCAACAGCTCGGCGTCATATTCGGGCAGGCCGTATTGATCCACAAAGCGCTGGCGGCGCTCGAGGGGTAGTTCGGGAAAATCAGCCAGGATGCGCTGTTTCCAGGCTTCATCCAGGCGCACGGGCAGCAGATCAGGTTCGCGGAAATAGCGGTAATCGGCTTCGGTTTCTTTGGAGCGCATCTTGCGCAGCACACCGGCGTCTTCGTCCCATTCCAGCGTCCACGACTCAATCTTGTGACCGGCTTCCACCTCGCGAATCTGGCGTTCAATTTCTTTGCCAATCGATTCGCGCAGAGCTTCAATGGAGTTGACGTTCTTGATCTCGGTTTTGGGATTGAGATAATCAGCTCCGCGCGGGCGAATGGATACATTGCCGTCGCAGCGCAGGCGTCCTTTTTCCATGTCGGCTTCGGAGATGCCCAGCCAGCGCAGCAACTGGCGCAGGCGGGTCAGGTACTGCGCGGCTTCTTCCGCCGAGCGCAGGTCGGGTGCGGTGACCATTTCAACCAGCGGCACGCCGCAGCGGTTAAAGTCGATGTAGCGCTGGCGTCCCTGGCGGCGGGTTTTGCCGGCGTCTTCTTCAATGTGCAGCTTCAAAATGCCCACCCGGCGGGTCTCGCCGCCCGGCATGGGTACGTCGAGGTAGCCGCCCACGGCGATGGGGCGGTCGTATTGCGAAATTTGATACCCTTTGGGCAGGTCGGGATAGAAATAGTTTTTGCGGTCGAAGTAGGAGACCGCCTGCGGTTCGGCATGCATGGCTTTGGCCAGCAGCACGGCTTTTTCAACCACGGCTTCGTTGAGCACCGGCAGCACACCCGGCAGACCGGTGCAAACCGGGCAAATGTTGCTGTTGGGCGGGGCACCCCACGAATCAGCCTTGCAACTGCAGAAGATTTTGGTGCTGGTGTTGAGCTGGATGTGCGTCTCCAGCCCGATGACGGCTTCATAATCGGTCATATCCGCATCTCTCGTCCTGGAAAGTATTGTTACGCTATTATTTTACCTGAGATGACAACTGTGTATGATTGTATCAGAACAAGACGGCATTTCAACAGCATGGATGGATATGACTTTCGCCATGCTGATTCGATTATTACTCCCTCCCCTTTTTCATGTTACCATTCAGGATAATTAAGCAGCAATGTAACACACGAGACATATCATGGTTTACACGCAAGGTTTGTGGGTTTTTATCCTTTCTTCCATCATCCTGGCCGGGTTGATATTCTACAGTTGGCAATTTCGGTATTCGAAGACCGGACAGGCATTTTTGGCTTTAATGGTGTGTGCCTTTGTATGGACATTTGGATTCGCCGTTGAAACGGCTGTTGTCGATATCTCTGTGAAACTATGGCTTGTTAAACTGGAGTTTTTGAGTATCACTTTCCTTCCACTGGCGTGGGTGATGCTGGTGGTGAATTTCAACGGGCAGCCGTTGAGCAAGTGGACATTAAGAGCCCTGGCGGTAATCCCGGTGCTTACCAATGTGGTTATCTGGACCAATCCGCTGCACCACTGGTTCATGGGAACCCCATCCCTTCAAACGGCTGAAGCTCCTTTTCCGATTCTTTACCTGGATTATCAGTTCTGGTTTTATTTTATCCACGCACCGGCGGGATACCTGTACCTTATGGTCGCTGTTATTTTTATGATGCGCCAATTCCGTGAGATGGATGCGGTGTATCGGACCCAGAGCATCCTTCTAATTGTTGCCATTGTTCTGCCATTAGCTGCCGATATTCTCTACGTGCTGGGCTATTCACCGATAAAACACTACAACTATACCCCGGCAATATTCAGCATATCCGGGATGATCCTTGCCTGGGCGCTGTTTCGCTATCATTTTCTTGACCTGATTCCCCTGGCGCGCGACGCGGTGGTTGAAACAATTAATGACGGTGTGATTGTGCTGGATTTGAAAAACCGCATTGTGGATATCAACCCGGCTGCCCGAAAAATTTTAAAAATAACGGATCAGCAATTGGTTGGCTCCGCGGTGCAAAATTCGCAGGAGCAAGTCTTTCGCAAGATCAGCGCCCTGTTGAAAACGGCGCCGTCCCAGGTGGATATTGAAATCCAGGATGGTTCAAAGCAGTATTATGAGGTTTGTATTACCGAAGTGAAAGATAAACAGAATGAACTGCTGGGAAAAGTGATCACCCTGCACGACATCACCGAGAGAACCCTGCTGTTTAAAAAAGTGGAGATGCTGGCTTTTCAGGATAGCCTGACCGGCATTGACAACCGCCGGCATTTTATTAAGTTGGCGAAAAGGGAAATTTATCGTATGCGGCGTTCGGGGGGACGACCGGCGGCTGCGGTGATGATTGACCTGGATAATTTCAAGACCATCAATGACACCTACGGCCATGCCTGCGGCGACCAGGTGCTGATTGATTTTTCGCGGATCATCCAGTCTCACCTGCGCACACTGGATGTATTTGGACGGGTGGGCGGTGAAGAGTTTGCCCTGTTCCTGGTGGATGTTAACCAGGAAGAAGCCCTGGAAATACTGGAACGGTTGCGTGCTTCTGTTGAAGCTCTCCAGATCCAGGTGGATGGAAAAGACCTGAAAATCACCGCCAGCTTCGGTGTGGTTTCGTCTGATCAAATTCGTTTGGAAGAACTGGAAATTGAAAAGCTGTTGAACCTGGCAGACCAGGCATTATATCGCGCCAAAGAAAGCGGCCGCAACCGGATTGAAGTGTGGCAGAACGAGAAACCGGTTGGTGAATAGAAAAATGGGCGAATACACAGGTTCGCCCATTTTTGGAATTTACTCATCCTGGATATCCACCAGCACGGCGCGCACCACCACCCGCCAGCTATAAGCATCGGTTTCTTCATCATATCCCCGGCAGGTGATCAAAGTCAGCCAGGGCGTTTCTTCATGTGTAATTACGCCCACATCGTCTGGCGCTGTCCACTGATTGACATATCGCACTTCATAAACATACTTTTTGCCCCAGGCGTGAATGATGACCTGTTTGCCCCAGGTGAGGTTTTCCAGTTTTTCAAAGGGGCCGGGCCGCCCGTTGGCATCGTAATTATGCGCGGTGAGGGCTGAGTTGCCGTCCCAGGTGGGGAAGGCGGTCTCTTCCAGGTAACCGACCTGTGACCCCAGCCAGTCCAGGTTCCAGAACCCGTCATCAATAGGCACGCCGACAATGGCTGAATCGACATTCAGATCGGGGATTTCCAGCCGTAAGTCGCCAATATTGTCATACATCACTGCGTTGTTGTCGTCCAACAGGGTGATTTCACCAGGGGCAAAGCCGGTTTCGGGCAGGCTTTCGGGCCAGTCTGACCAGGTTCGGGAAGCAATGACCACCCCTTCTTCAGGATCGGCGCCGATCAGCCCATCGCCGTCCAGGTCGGCGCTGATGACCGCCCGGTTGCGAACCTGGTGAACGCCGCTTTTCGCTTTCACATCAAAAATGATGGTCAATTCATGTTCGGCGTCTGCGGCTTTCTTTGCGCCCGGGTCGGGACCAACCACGCCTTCCCAGATGATTCGGCCGCGCGGAAATTCTGTGGTCGGTCCTTCGTAATAGCACAGGCTGGTCTCGGTGATGTCTGAGGTGTCGGTGCAGCTTACCCCCAGGTTGGTTGACCCTTCGGGGGCATCCAGCGGCACATCATAACCGCTGGGAGCGCCGGTGGAGATGTAAGTTGTGCCCTTGGAAATGGGGTCGCTCATGCTGGCAGTTGTGTTGACCACATTGGAATTATTGATCAGCACCAGTTTCCAGCGCAGCCGGGGAAGACGGGAATCATTCACGACCTTGGTAACAGAGGGCGGATCGAAGAGATAAGGTCCAAAGTCAAACGGTGTGCCGTCATCCGGGTCGTCCGGGTCAAAATCGTCGTGCGAGACGGCGGTCACCGGGTCGCCAACGGGCGGAGTGCCGCTGGCTTCAGCCGAGTTGTTGAACGGCCCGCCGGTGATGGGAATTACCCTGACCACCATATCGACCGTTCCCTGCTCTTCAAAGGCCAGCGAATCGGTTCCGTCCAGCAGGTTCAAATCCAGCACGCCGTCGAAGGCTGGGTTAACCGCCAGGTCATCGCTGGTGAGTGATTCAACGCTAAATGTCGCATCTTCGGCAGGAAAAGCCGCTGCCAGGTCATCGGTTATCTGAATGCCGGTGAGGGTGACATTACCCAGGTTCCTGACCAATAATTCAAATGTTACCAGCCAGTTGCCGGGGTTTTCAGGGTCTTCGGTGGGAGTTCCCGATACGCGTTTGCGCAATCCTATGCGGGGAATATCCCCCAGCTCTTGCATGTCATCATCTGTGTCGGTCACTTCTTCACCCGTGGGCGCCTGGGCGGTTACACTGGCTTCATTGGTGAAGGTTCCCAGGTCAACATCATCCTGGGTGATGGTGTAAGTGGCGGAGTAAGTGGAATTATCTTCCCCGCCCGGAGCGAGAGAGGTAATCGGAGAACCTTCCAATGTGACGCCCGTGGTGCTGTCGGTAACGGTAACATCGGTGAGGGTGACATTGCCGATGTTGGTGATGACGAATTCGTAGGTGATGGTATCGCCAGGATCGGCATGATCGTTGGGCGCCACCACGTCCATGTTCAACGTGCCCGTTTTTTCCAACTGGATGGTTCGATCAGCGCCGAGATCCTGGGTGTCGTCGTCTTCATCGGATACGCTGCCGCCGGCGGGGGTTGTGCCGCTGACGGTGGCGGTGTTGGTGTAGGTTCCGGCATCGATGTCATCCTGGGTGAGCGGATAGGAGCCGGAGAAGGTGTGGTTGTCGCTGGCGCCGGGTGCCAGCGTGGCAATGGGGCCGCCGGTGATGGTGATGCCGCCCACGGTGTCGTCCAGGGTGATGTCAGTCAACGTGACGTTGCCGGTGTTGGTGACGGTGAACACATAATCGATGGTTTCACCGGCATCCACCCGGCCGTTGGAACCCACGTCAATAGAGCCGGTTTTGAGCAATTCAATGGATGGAGCAGGTTCCATGCTTTGCGAATCATCATCTGAATCGGTTACTTCTGCTCCTTTGGGGGTTGTGCCGGTGACGGTGGCGGTATTGGTGAAGCTGCCGCTGTCCACATCATCCTGGGTGAGGGTGTAGCTGCCGGTGAAGGTATCACCGTCGCTTTCGCCGGGATCCAGTGAAATGGGGCCGCCGGTGAAGCTGACGCCGGGGATGATGTCGTCAATGGTGATATCCGACAGGGTGACATTGCCGGTGTTTTCAACTGTGAAGGCGTAGGTAACCTGGTCGCCGGCGTCAGCCTGGCTGTTGGCGCCCAGGTCGAGCGTGCCCGCTTTAATCAGACTGATGGACGGCACAGGGGGTAAATCCTGCGTGTCGTCATCTGTATCGGTGACGTTGTCACCGGTGGGCGGAGTGGCGGTGACGTTGGCGGTGTTGGTGAATGTGCCTGCGTCCACATCTGCCTGGGTCAGGGTATAGGTTCCTGTGTAGGTGTCGTCATCCGTGGCGCCGGGCGCCAGGCTGGCAATGGGCGAGCCGGTGAGGGTGATGCCGCCCACCGTGTCGCTTATGGTCACGTTGGTCAGCGTGACGTTGCCGGTGTTGGTAACGGAAAACGTGTAGTTGATTTTATCGCCGGCATTGGCAATGCCATCGGGATCGACCACATCCAGATCAAGCGCGCCGGTTTTGGCCAATTCAACAGATGGGGCAGCCGTCAGGGTTTGTGTGTCGTCATCGGTGTCGCTGACGGATGAGCCCACCGGCGGTGTGCCCACGGCCGAGGCAATGTTGGCAAACGTGCCGGCGTCAATATCTTCCTGCGTCAGGCTGTAACTGCCGGTAAATGTTGTGTTGTCTGCTTCACCGGATGCCAGGCTGGTAATCGGGTCGCCTGTAATGCTGACCCCGCCAACAATGTCGATCAGGTAAATATTTTCAAGGGTGACTTCGCCGCTGTTGGTGACGGTGAAGGCGTAGCTGATGGTGTCGCCGGCGTCAGCCCGCCCATTGGCGCCCGGGTTAAGGGTGCCAACTTTTTCCAACTGGATGGTGGGCGTCCTGGACACCACTTCAGCCGTGCCGCTGACGGGGTCGGTCTGATCGCTGTAGGCATAGGCGGTGTTGGAATAGCCCCCGGCGGTCAGGTCTTCAGCCGTGATGTCGTGATAGGCTGCACAGGATAAGATTTGCCCGGTGGTAAGCGTGGCGGGCTGGGCGGGGGTGCAGGTTCCCAGGGTGACGCCTACGCCCGGGTCGGTGATGGTGACGCCGGTGAGGGTCTGATCGCCGCCATTGACGGCTGAAATGTCATAGGTGACGCGCTTGCCGACCGTGTTATACGGCCCGGTGGAGGTGATTTGCTTGAAGATTTGCAAGCGCGCATTTTGTTTGATGGGAACGGTTACCGTATCGCTGACCGGTGGGTCGGTTTCGGTGCTGTCGGCATAGGCGGTGTTGCTGAAAGAGCCGGCATTCACATCTGCCTGCACGACCACATGGCTGGCTGCACAAACCATGCTTTCGCCCGATGCCAGTGCGGCGGGCTGAGCCGGGGTGCAGGCGCCCAGCGTGACGCCCGTACCGGGGTCAGTGACGCTGACGTTGGTTAAAGCGCCCGAACCAATGTTGGTAACCGTGATGGAATAGTTGAGCGTGTTACCCAGTTCATACGGTCCGCTGGTGGTAATCACCTTGCTGATATTCAGGGCATAGGTCTGATCAATGGGCACTGTGACGGTATCAGTGACTTCATCTGTTTCGGTGCTGTCAGCGGTGGCAATGTTGGTGTACGATCCGGCGGTGACATCATCTGCGGTGACGGTGTAGGCGGCGGTGCAGGTCATGGCTGCGCCGGGCGCCAGGGTCGAATTCAGCGCCGGGGTGCAAGCGCTGACCGAGCCGCCGGAATCGGCAATGGTGACGTTGGTCAATTCCACGTCGCCGGTATTGGTGGCAACCAGCGAGTAAGCCAGAGTATCGCCAAGGGTATAAGGCGGTGGGGAGGAATGAACAGTATCCAGTGATTTGGATAGCTGTAAGTCAGGCGTGGCGTTGATGTTCAGGGTATCTGTTGCTGGTTCAGTGTTGGTGGCGCCTTCTGCGGTGGTCAGGTTGTTCTTGTTGATGGTGTTGGTATAGAAGCCGGGCGCTGAACCGACAATAGGAACAACGATATCGCAGGTGGTGTCAGGTCCGGCGATGATATCACCGTCAATCAGCCGAATTTGACCGGTTCCAGCGGCGGCTTGCAGTGTGCCACCGCAAGCATTGGTTGATGCAGGTGAATCATCAATGAGCAGTCCGGCTGGCAAATTGTCGGTAAAGTTCATGTTGGACAGGGAAATGTTGCCGGTGTTTTTGATGCGGATGGTGAGCAGCGATGTTTCACCGGCCACCACTTCATCGGGGGTGAAAAATTTGGAAATACTGACGCCCGGCAGGTTGGTGAGAGACGCCTGGGCGGCCTGGGTGTTGCTGACGCCGTTGAAGGTGGTCACTCCACCGGCGGGGATGGTGTTGGTGCGGTTGCCGTGCACATTCATGGTTACATTCAGGGTGATGGTGCAGCGCTTGTTGGCTCCCAGCGTGCCGCCGCTAAAGGTAAAAGAATTGGAATCTGGGACGGCGGTAAGCGTGCCGCCGCAGGTGCCCACCGAGGGATTGGGCGGGTTGGCAACATACATGCCGGCTGGCATGGTGTCTGTAAAAGTTAATCCAGACAATACAGCATTGTTTGGATTAATCAACTGGATGCTCATGGTTGATGAGGATCCGCCAAACACGGTCAGGGGATTGAAACCCTTCACCACGCTCAAGCTGAGCGTGTTAATGTTCAATTTGGCTTTGGCATCAGCTTCCGGTCGGATGGTTCCCACACCGGCCAGGGTGGCGCTGACGTTGGCGCGGGCAAGCGTGTTTTCCAAGGATGCCGGTAACGGGCTGATGGAGCCAGATGCTTTCACATCCACACTCAGGGTGCAAATGCCCGGCACGCCGCCAACCTGGGCGGGAATGGTGCCGCCGCTCAGCCCGATGGTCTGGCTGCCAGCCGCGGCGTTGGGTGTGCCCCCGCAGGTAGAGACCGCGTTGGGGGTGGGGGCAATGGTGATGTTCGTTCCGCCCATGGTTGACAAATAATCGGTCAGAGAAACACTGGTCAGTGGAGAAGGGCTGGTGTTCGAGAGGGTGATGGTGAGGGTTGATTGTCCGTTTACGGCAATGGTGTCTGGATAGAAAGCTTTGCTGATGGTCAGATTGGTGACGGTCAACTGGCGTGAAAAATCGCTTGCGGTGGTCTGGCCTTGCGCATTGGTGATGTCTGAAGCATAAATGGTGTTGGTGTGTGTACCGGTTATATTACTGGTGACGTACACGTCAATGGTGCAGGTGGCGCCTTTGGCAAGACTTCCACCGTTGAGGGTGATTACATTCTCACCGGTATTGGCTGTCAGGGTGCCGCCGCAAGAATTGTAAGCTGCGGTTGAATTGGTGATGACCATGTTGGCTGCGGAAAGATCATCGCTGAAACCCAGATTGGTTAAATCCTGGTCGGCGGGAGCGGTTAATTGAATGCGCAGGCGGGTATTGTTTCCGGCCACAATAATGGAAGGTGTGAAGGTTTTGCTGCCTTTCATCCCTTTTCCGGTGGGGTAAACATCTATTGTTTTGGAAGCAGGGTCCAGGTTGGTGGGGCCTTCAACCGTGACAATTGAATTTGCCAGAATCTGGTTGGTGTAACTGCCGGCGGTAGCCGCGGTGACATCAATGGAGAACGAACAGGTGCCGGGTGTGACCACCGTGCCCGGCGGGATGACCGCCCCGGTTGCATCAGCGCCGGTTAATGTGAGCGAGGCTGGCGATTCAACGGCGCTTACCACGCCGTTGGCGCAGGTGGTCGATTCGGTGCCGACGATGGGGGTCAATCCGCCAAAATGGTCATCGGTGAGGCTGGTAACATGCAGCGCAGCGCTGGTGCGATTTTGCAGGGTGATGGTCAGGCGGGTAGTGCCGCCCTGCTGGATGGAGCCTGGTGAAAAGGTTTTGACAATGCCAATGCTCAGGGCAGAAATATTCAAGGTGGCGTCATTGCTGGGCAGTACGTTGGTGAAACCGGGCTGGTCTGAAGTGAGTGCGCCGGCCGGGATGGAGTTGACATGCGCGGCGGTGAGAGCCGAATCGGGCGTGGTGACGCTGACGGTGATGGTGCAGCTTCCCGGCGTTGCCACCGTGCCCGCCGGGATGGTTCCATTGGTCAACTGAACAGTGTCATTGGTACGCCCGGTGCTGGTGATGGAAACCGTGGCCGGAGAACCGGCTGTGGAGCAGGTGGTGGCAGATGAACCATCCACCAGTTCCAGCACGCTGCCGGGCATCACATCGGCAATGGCAACCCCGGTGTGATCCACATCCGTAGGGTTGCGCAGGGTGATGGTGAGCGTGCTGACCTGACCGGCTTGAATGGCAGTGGGTGAGAAGGCTTTGGCAATGCTCACTGCCTGGACATGCAGGTCGGCTTCGGCCAGGCTGGCATTGGTGACGCCCTGCCTGGTGTTGATGGCGTTTGCCGGAATGGTGTTGGTGTACTCTCCCTGGGTCAGGGATGTAACATAGACCTGCACTGAACAGGTGGTGTCGGGAGCAATTTCGGCGTTTGAAAGGGATAAGGTGTTTTCTCCCGGGTTGGCCGTAAGGGTTGCCGAAGTGCCGCAATTGGTTAACACCGGCGTCACGCTGCTGGCGAGTACAACATTATTGGGAGCCGGGTCGTTTAGAACATCGGTTAACGATAATTCGGAGAGTGTGTGGGTTAAATCGTTGTTTTTAATATTGATGGTTAAGCGGCTGGATTGACCGACCCAGATGGTGTTGGGGGCAAAAGCTTTGGTGATCGAAGGCGCCGTGATTTCATCTACGTTCAGGGTGGCGCTGGCAGGGTCAGTGTTGCTGACCGTGCCGCCTCCGCCGCTGGCGCTTAGATTGCCTCCATTAATGGTGTTGATCAAATTACCCGGCGTGGTTGAGGTGACGTCGATTTCAACCGTGCAAATGCCGTTATCTGACCCCACTTTGGCGGGAACTGTGGCGCCGCTTAAAGACAATGTTGTATCACCGGCAACGGCTGTGACGGTTGGCGTATCACCGCAATCGTTGGTGCTGATGTTGGGCGGGTTTGCAATGCGGATGCCGGGCTGTATGCCGATCAGGTTGTCTGTCCACGAGGCGTTTTCGAGGATGAAGGTGTTGGGATTGTAAATGGACACAATCAATCGTGATGTGTCGCCGGGTGAAATACTGATGGGGTCAAATCGTTTGTTGATTTCAGCATTGAAATCAAAAGATGCCACATTGAGGACGGCGCTGGCCGGGTTGAGGTTGCTCCACAATTCGCTGTTGCCGCTGGCGGTTACAGCGCCGGCGGTGATATCGTTGGTGTAATTTCCGGGATCTGTGCCGCTGAAAACCACGTTGAGGGCAACATTACACGTGCCGTCAGATGTACCATTATTGGCTGCAACTGCGCCGTCGTCTAATGTGATGGTGGTTTCACCGGCATTGGCGGTCAACGTGCCGCCGCAGGTTGATGTGGCGTTGGGCGGGTCTGCTATGCTGAGACCGGCGGGCAGTTCGTCAATCCAGTCCACCCCGGTCAATTCAAAGCTGTTGGCGTTATTCAACGTAATTTTTAAACGGGTGATACCCTCGCGCGCAATGGTGGCAGGTGTAAAGGATTTTTGAACTTCAAGGGTGTCGGTGGGGGTTGGGGTTTGAGCCTGCACAACGGGTGTGAGCGCCGGGTTGAACAGGTTTGTAAGGACTATGGCGATGAGGAAAAAACGGATAAACGGGTGTGGTGATTGATGCACTGTGGTCTCCAAAATAAGAGATAAAGACATCCATATAAAAAAAGCGATCTAAATGATCGAAAGAGAAATCAAGATCGCTTTTGTATTTCCCTACACGGAATAGTATAACAAAAAAATAACATAATTGAGACAATATTTAACCGAATTTACAAAGATTTTGGACGCCGATTTTTTGATGAATTGTGATGAAGCGTAAATGGAAACGACTCCCTGCGACGGGAGTCGTTTCTTCGTTCACTTTTTTCAGGTTTGTGGGGGAGGACCACTGCTAATGGAGAGGGCTTACTCTCCTTTAACTTTAATGTTTTTGGGGCGGGCTTCTTCTGCTTTGGGCAGGGTCAGGGTGAGCACGCCGTCTTTCAAGATGGCAGTGCTGCCGTTGGCATTCAGCGGGTCGGCAAAGCGCAGGGTGCGTTCAAATTTTCCGACCGGCCGTTCGCGCAGCAGGTAGGCATTTTCATCTTCTTCTGCGTGTTTGAATTCGCCGCGCAGGGTGATCTGGTCCTTCAGGATTTCAATGTCCAAATCGTTGGCGTTTACACCGGGCAGCAGGGCGTTTAAAATATAGGCTTCATCAGTTTCTCTTACATCCACTGGAACCGGCGCCAGCGTTTCACGCACAGCGTTTTCATTAGCAACCATCCAGGGGCGCATTAATGATCTATTCATCCAGCGAGTGGGATGCGTAACATAGAATGTCATTTTTACCTCCAGGTAATTTCACTTTTCTTTTATTCAGCCTTTGGGCAAGCGTCCGATAATATACGTAACAAGCTCACCAGCCCGGCAACTCTTGATTTCTGATTACACTGATCATACCTACCCTGCATAAGAGTCAGATTTAAAAATTATAAGTATTGCATTAGAATCACAGCTTCACGGCTGATCATACAGGGCCCAGTTGAGATTTGTGGTATTATTCAGCCAATTGGAGTTAGAAAGAAATGGATCAGAAAATCACAATTATTGAGGGTCCCCCTCCCACATTTGAAGCCATTGATGACGGCTGGGCGCTTGGTTTAAATGAAGGGCCGTCACTGTATGACCTGGCTTTGACCCGTTTGCGCACCTTTAATGGCCGTGAACTGGTGGAGCGGTGTTACCGCGCCTGGCACAACCGTGACCCCATCTACCTGCATTACCGCAACCAGATTGGCATTGAAGAAAAAGCCCCCATCATGGCGGCGCGGGCGGTGGATACCAACGACGGGCAGGTTCTATTGTTGTGGATTCGGCGCGAACCCGATGACATTGAAATTGAACTCGATCTGGGGGATGATTCAGAGATCGAAGATTAGAGCAAATTTTGTGTTTTTGTGCCACTCTGGCAGAACAAATGACCGGGACGGGCGAACAGGCTCGTCCTTTTTTTCGTTTTGCAAAAAATCAAAATTCGCTTAGAATCAGAGAACAATGAGATCCCCTTCCACTTTTTCACTTCGACGGGGCTTGTGGCTTGGTGTGAGCCTGCTGCTTGTGGCTGTTGCGACCGTTGCACCAGTCAAAGCGCAGGACGCCGGCCGTGTGAGCATCACCACCCCTGATATTACGAAATTTCCTGATGTGCAATTTGGCCTGGAAGCCTACAATGCTGCCGGCGATTTTTTGGACAATCTTTCGCCTGCCGAGGTGCAGGTGCTGGAAGACGGTAAAGCGCAGCCCCTGATGAAACTGGAGAAGGTTGAACCCGGTTTGCAGATCATTATGGCGCTGAATAATGCGCCCATTTTTGCCGAGCGAACAGGCGGCAACAGCGTATTCGAATTGATTCAAGCGGCGCTGGTGGCGTGGGCGCAAACCCAGCCTGCCGCCAGCCCCGATGATTTGAGCCTGGTTACCAACACCGGTTTGCAATTCATCCGCATGGAAAACCCGCAGGAATGGGCGGCTTCACTGGCAGCCTACACGGCAGATT
>CAZOKH010000016.1:0-48430 GCA_964580315.1 uncultured Anaerolineaceae bacterium
CAAAGGTGTTTATTTCATTAAAAAGATGGGTCAAACGGCAGCCCAAATCATCTGATGGATTGATGCTGGCTTTGCTGCTGACTTATGCAGCGCTAAACCTGATGGGACAGACCAGCGGAGAAGTGCAGCGTTTGTGGCTTTTCTTAACCCCGCTGGTGGTCATGTTTGCCAGCCAGGCGGTTGCCCGGGTTTTTCAACAGCAAAAGAGAGGACTAATCGGCCTGGTGATGGAGCTTCAATTGATTACGGCGCTGCTTTTAATGCGTTTTCAAGATTTTTATGGGTAATTCTTAAAGGAAAACATATGAGCCACAAGAAGGTATTTCGAAGGCGTATATTTTCACCGGCTTCATTTTTAAAATCATTTAATGAAGCCATGGACCATGTTGGCGAATTGCGCAGCGCCCGACGTGCGGGACTGGTGGACCAGGCTTTTATGGAACGGATTATGCTGGCGGTAACGCAGGTGAATGGCTGCCGCTATTGCAGCTATGCTCATTCCAAAGCGGCGGTGGAGGCTGGTATTCCTGCTGAACAGGTGCGAGAACTGCTGGAAGGAAATTTGAACACAGCCCCGGAGGAAGAATTGCCCGCATTGTTTTATGCGCAGCATTTTGCTGAAAGTGAAGGTGTTCCAGAACCTGAGATGGTCGACCGCCTGAGAGAGGTTTATGGAGCGGAGAAGGCCGGGGGAATTGAAGCAGCCATCCGTATGATTATTATGGGCAACTTGCTGGGCAATACTTTTGATGCACTGCTCGCTCGTTTTAATGGTGAAAGTGCGCCTGGAAGCTCAATTGGCAAGGAAATTGCTACATTAATTCTGGTTCCATTCTCACCATTTTACCTGCTGGGTAGACGGCTGTTGTTGCGTAGATAAACTGATTACCCACACGGGGAAAAGGCGGTTGGGTATTGGGGAGAAAAACCGGAAAACTTTTTATACAGTCTCAAGGCGGTTGGAATGTTTCTGGTTTATTTACTCAGCAGCGATCCTGTTGAAATCAATGACCTGGCTACTCAAATTGAATTCTTCGGTTACACCGTTGAAAAATTCACGCGCCTGGAAGATCTTAAATCTACCGCGCAAAAATTGCTTCCGAATGCCCTGGTGTTGGACCTGGGGTCATCGGATGATGTGGACAAGATTTTTGCCACCGCTGAAGAAATTCAAGCTAATGAGAAGCGAGTTCCGTTAATTTTTATCACCGAGCAAGACCACATCAACAACCGCTTGAAGGCTGTGCGTACGGGCAGCCACTCATTTTTTGTCAAGCCGGTGAATGTGGGGTCGTTGATTGATGCCCTGGATCAACTGGCTGCTCACCAGACGCATGAAGCCTACCGGATTATTATTGTTGATACTTCGCGGATGGAAGCGCAGCGAAACGCCACAACTTTAAAGAAAGCCGGGATGATTGTCGATTTTTTGCTTAAGCCGTTGACGATTTTAACGGCACTGGAACAATTCAGCCCGGATTTGATCCTGATGAATGTGGATATGGGTGAATTTACTGGTATTGAAATTGCCCAGATTATCCGGCAAATTCCATCCTATGTCAGCATTCCAATTGTTTTTCTGTCTGCAGAATTGGATCGAAAAACACAACTGGAAGCCATGAGCCAGGGTGGTGATGATTTCCTGTCCAACCCGATTGAACCCGACCACTTGATTCGCGCCATAACCACGCGGGTTGAGCGCTACCGCACGTTGCGCCGTATGATGCGCAGCGATGGTTTGACTGGATTGTTGAATCACACATCCATGAAAGAACGACTGGAGCAAGAATTTCTGCGCGCGGAGAGGCAAAAAACCCCGCTTTCATTTGTGATGATTGACCTGGATCATTTTAAACAGGTGAATGACACTTACGGGCATCCAACCGGTGACCAGGTGTTGAAAAGCATCTCGCGCCTGCTAAAGCAGCGCCTGCGTCGATCAGATGTGGTGGGGCGCTATGGCGGAGAAGAATTTGCAGTGATCATGCCTGAGACAGATTGCGCTGCGGCAACCATGGTGATGGACGAAATTCGATCCAATTTTGAACATGTGCGCCATCGTGATCATCCCGTCGAGTTTTCGGTTACCTTCAGCGCCGGAGTGGCTTCCTATCCTGATTATCAAACCCCGGTGGATGTGGGCGATGCCGCTGATCGGGCTTTATACGAAGCCAAACGGCTGGGAAGAAACCGCGTGGTTTGCGCCAGTGAAATTGTTGATGGCGAAGATTGAAGCTGCTTAGTTTACGCCGGGGGGAATGGGAACGCTTTCGACAGTGGGAGCGTGGCTGGTTTCACTGTGGGTGTTCAGCAGGTATATGCCGCTCAGGGTGAGCAATCCGCCGATCCATTGACCGGGCATGAGCGGTTCACCGAACAGCGGAATGGCCAGCAAAGCGGTCAGAACCGGTTGGGCGATCATGGTGGGCGATACGATGGATGCAGGCAGCTTGCCCAATGCGTAGGTAACTGAGAACATGCCGCCCACCTGGCACAGCAGCGCTGCACCCAGGAATGATAAATAGGTCAGCGGTGGATAACCGGTCAGGGGCATGGCAAATGCGCGGGTGATGCCAAACAAAACCAGTGATGCCACCAGTGTCATAATCCAGGTGTGTGTAACCGCGTCTACCGTTTGGCGCCCTTTCTGGGTGACCATGAAGTAGCCGGCATAGAACAGGCTGGAGACAACCGCCATCAGGTCGCCGTTGGACAGGTGCGGGTGCAGAATGAGATCGTTGCCCAGCACAACCACAGCTCCCAGCAGGGTGAGCGCCAAACCCAACCAGAAACGTCCGCGCAACCGCTCGCGCCAGACGAATAGTGCGATCAACGCCACCCACAGGGGAGAGATGTTGTTGAGCAGGGTGGCATTGGCCACGCGGGTGTATTGAACCGAAGAACTCCACACGGCATGGTCCAGGGCGGCAAACACGCCTGCCAGCAGGGGAAAGAGGATCACCTTTTTGGACGGCGCGCCGTGTTTTTTCATCTGTGAAAGTGCAACCGGGAATATAATCAGGGCAGCCAGCGCCATGCGGTAGAATGAAGTCACCACGCCGGGTGCGGTAGCCCAGCGCACAAACAGGGATGACAGGCTTAAGAAAGAAATGCCGCATCCCAGGGCGAGATAGGCAGATAAACGCGGTTTGGATGACATACGGTCGGATTTTACCATAGGGACATTGACGATAGGACGATAAGCATGGTTGAACTTGGAAAGGTGACCAGACAGGAGCGGCGCTGGGTGTGGATTGCGGCAGGCATTGCCGGGCTGCTAATGCTGGTGCCCTACATCCTGGGATTTTCTGCACAGGGGCAAGACTGGCGTTTCTCAGGTTTTGTGTTTGGCCTGGAGGACGGCAACTCGTATATAGCCGATATGCTCAGCGGCGCAAACGGCGCCTGGGTCTTTCGTTCGCCTTACACGCCGTTTCCACAGAACGGGGTGATCACATTTTTGCCCTATTTACTGGTGGGAAAACTGGCGGCTTCGCCGGGCATGCATGAACAGTTGGTCGCGCTTTTTCACCTGTTGCGCATGCTGGCGGTGATCCTGGTTTTTTGGGCGACCTATGATTTCCTGGCGCTGTTTATTCAGGATGTTAAGCTGAGACGGCTGGCAACCGTGCTGGCGTCGTTGGGCAGCGGGTTGAGCTGGGTGTTTTTGCACGGCAGCGGCGAAAGTTGGATGGCGTCTATGCCGCTGGAATTTTACTCGCCGGAGGCTTTTGGTTTTCTTGCCCTGTTTGGCATTCCACACCTGGCATTGGCGCGCGCTTTTTTGTTGTGGAGTTTGCGCTCCTTCATTTTGTTGTTTACCTGTGAGGAAAGCGCGCTGAAACGGCGGGGGTTGGTCACCGGGACTTTCTGGCTGGCGGCCATGCTGTCGCAGCCGTTGATCGGCCTGGTGTCGGGTGCAATTCCGGCAGCTTTTCTGGTGGTCAGCGGTGTGGGGCTGCTCATCCGGCGGGCAACGGCTCAACCGGCCGATTTCGCCGCCTGGAAGCGGTTGTTTCAAGGGGCGCTGTGGGGCAGCCTGGTGGCCGGGCCTTTCGCCGTCTATAACATGCTGTCTTTCCTGTTTGATCCTTATCTGCGCACCTGGAACGTGCAAAGCTACATCCCGTCGGCGCACCCGCTGGTGTACCTGGCGGCATACGGCATTTTGCTGCCGTTTGCCCTTGCGGGAGCGGGTGGCCTGAAGCGCCGCAATCCCTGGCAGGCGGCTTTTCTTTTGGCGTGGGTGGTGCTGTTCTGGGCGGCAATCTATATCCCCTACAGCCAGCAGCGCCGCCTGCTGGACGGTATTTGGGTGGGATTGATGGCACTGGCTTTTGTTGGGCTGGAAACCAGTCGAACGGCGCAAGGACGAGTCCGATGGTTGTGGCGTGCCTGGCCTGTGCTGCTGGCAACATTGATTGCCCCCCTGCTGCTGATGGCGGGCAGTTTCCAGGTGGCCATGCATCCAGCACCGCCGGCATTTGTGCCGCGTGACCAGGCGGCTGTGTTTGAGTGCCTGGCCGAACAGGGGATGGACGGCGCGGTGGCGCTGGCTGCCTATGCAACCAGCAATGCGCTGCCCGCCTGGACGCCGCTGCGTGTGGTGGCAGGCATTGGAACTCTCAGCGCGCAGGCTGATCAATTGCACCTGGAGACGGCGGCATTTTATCACCAGGATACGACGGAAGAGGAACGCGCCGAATTTTTAAATCGCTATGGAATACAGGTGGTGTTATGGGGGCCGCCGGAACGCGAACTGGGTGCGTTCAATCCGCACACCGGGCAGCAACTCGAACTGCTTTGCAGCCAGGGAGAATACCAGGCATTCCGGGTGGCTGCCCCCTGACTTGCACTGGCAGGTTGGCTGCACTAAAATACATTTGTACACAATCATTATTTATTGCATAACGGATTGCAATTTTTACGAAGGAGTGAAGACATGGCGCAAGCGAATGATCAATTCTTTTTAGGGCGGCTGTTTGATGCAAAAAAGGGACAGATAACCCAGGATGGGTTGTTTTATGACCCCGCCAATTTAACCACACATGCCGTGGTAACCGGCATGACCGGTTCGGGTAAAACCGGTTTGTGTGTGGGGATTTTGGAAGAAGCTGCTCTAAAGAAAATTCCTGCCATTGTGATTGACCCGAAAGGTGATTTAACCAACTTACTGCTGCATTTTCCTGACCTGCTGCCAGCCGATTTTGAACCGTGGATAGACCCGGAGGAAGCGCGCCGGGAAGGCAAAACCACCGCCGCCCAGGCAGCAGAAACAGCCGCCAAGTGGAAAGACGGCCTGGCTCAGTGGGGACTGGGGCGCGAAAATCTGCTGGCTTTGCAATCAGCCGTGGAATTTGGCGTTTATACTCCGGGTTCCACTTCTGGTACGCCGGTGAATATCCTGGCGTCTTTCCAGGCGCCTTCGGTGCCGTGGGAAGCCAACCAGGAAATTTTGCGCGAAGAAATTGCCAGCTCGGTGACTGCGCTGCTGGCGCTGATTGGACTGACGGATATTGATCCGCTGCGCTCGCGTGAGCACATTTTGCTGTCAAACATCCTGGAAAAATCCTGGAGCCAGGGAAAATCACTTGACCTGACCAGCCTGATTATGCAGGTGCAGAAACCATCCTTTGACCGCCTGGGGGCTTTTTCGCTGGAAAGTTTCTTCCCGGAAAAAGACCGCTTTGAGCTGGCCATGCTGCTTAACAATTTCCTGGCGTCGCCGTCGTTCCAAACCTGGCTGCAGGGGCAAACCCTGGATATTGAGAAGCTGCTTTACACGACAGATGGGAAACCGCGCCACAGCATTTTCTACCTGGCGCACCTCAGCGAAACGGAACGCATGTTCTTTGTCACGCTGCTGTATGCTGCCATTGAAGCCTGGATGCACACCCAGCGCGGCACCGGCGGTTTGCGGATGCTGGTCTATTTTGATGAAGTGTTGGGATATTTACCCCCGGTGGCCAATCCACCGTCGCGCCCGGTAATGCTGCGCATGATCAAGCAGGCGCGCGCCTTTGGCGTTGGCCTGGTGCTGGCGACCCAGAACCCGGTTGACCTGGATTACAAGGCGTTGTCGAACGCGGGCACCTGGGTGATTGGCAGGTTGCAAACCGAGCGCGACAAAGCCCGTTTGCTGGAGGGGTTGCAGAATGCCGGCGGAACCCTGGATACGGCTTCCTTTGACAAATTGCTTTCCGGCCTTGGAAAGAGAATTTTCCTGCTGCAAAGTGTCTATTTGAAACAGCCGGTGTTGTTCTCTTCACGCTGGGTTCTGAACTACCTGGCAGGGCCTATGACCCGCACCCAGATACCCGGTTTAATGAAACTGCCCGGTGTGTCTCAGGCGCCGACAACGGATTTGGCCGGGGAGGAGCAGAGGGGGGCGTCAGCAGAACACGGGGCCAAATCAGCCGCGAGTGTTTCCCAGTCAGCCAAACAGGCCGCTGAAGGCGTGGTGGATGTGCGCCCGGCTGTGCCTGGCGGTGTGGCAGAGTTCTTCCTGGCTGATGGATTGGATATCAGTGATGCTGCCAGGGCTGCCGGATGGAACAGTGAAGCTGCACCCCAATCAGAAGGCATGCTGTATAAACCCGCCTTGCTGGCTCAAGCCGAAGTGCGCTATGTGTCGTCCAAGTTGAAACAGGAAGTAATTCAGAATAAGACGGCGGTGGTGAAAGATGTGGAAGGTGGATTTGTGCGCTGGGAAGAACAGGCGGCGCGGACATTTGAACGAAATGAACTGCGTTCTCAACCGCAGGCTGGTTCAAAGTTTGAACTGCTGCCTGATTTTTTGAGTGATGCCCGCCGTCTGAACGATTTTAATAAAGATTACACCGATTGGTTGTACCGCACCGGTGCGATTAATTTGCGTGCAAATGATGCCCTGAAAGTGACGGCCGGCCCGGAGGTTTCAGTGGCGGAATTTCGCGAGATGTGCAGTGAAACCGCCCGCGAGATGGCTGACGCGGAAATTCAAAAATTGGAGAAAACCTACGAGAAGAAGATTGAAATGCTGGTGCGCAAAGTGGACCGCCAGAAGTTGGAAGTGGAAGAGCAGGAAAGCAAATTGAACTCGCGTCGATTGGAAGAGGGACTGGCAGCCGGTGAACTGGTTTTGGGCTTGCTGGGTAAGCGTCGTAAAAGCCTTTCTGGCTCTGTCAGCAAACGGCGCATGACCAGCCAGGCTAAAGCCGCATTGGAGCAAGAAATGCAGGAACTGGAAGCCCTGGAAGCGCAGGTGAAAGACCTGGAAAGTGAAAAGGCCAGGGAATTGGCGGAAGTGCGCGACCGCTGGGCAGAGCAGGTGAAAGAGGTGAGTGAGGTTTCCATTTCACCCAGCAAGAAAGACATTTATATGGGAACATTTGGCGTGATCTGGCTGCCGTATTACCTGGTGAAACGCGGCGGCCGGCTGGAGCAGTTGCCGGCGTTCACGTTGGAATAGGTAGAATTTTTTTACCGCTAAGGCACGAAGGACGCGAAGAGATATTCAAAATCTTTGCGAACTTTGTGCCTTAGCGGTTTAATTTGCATGTAAGGTTGCTACATTGAGTTTGTTATGTTGAGCAAAGCGAGACATCCTGGGTGAGGTTAGAAGACCTCTCGCTGACGCTCGAGGTGACAGATAGACAGGTAGGTGTGCTTCAGAGCACAAATCACGCAGCGGTTGTGATAAGCGCAACCACTGAAAAGGGTAGAGCTTACATTTCTTGCCGCCCGGACAGGGCGCGCAAAAGGGTGTTTTGATCGGCATACTCCAGATCGCCGCCAACGGGCAAGCCGCGCGCCAGACGGGTGACGCGCACTCCCAGCGGCTTGAGCTGTTGCAGCAAGTACAGCGCGGTTGCGTCGCCTTCCATGCTGGGATTGGTGGCGAGGATGACTTCCTTAATCTCGCCAGAGCGCACGCGCTCCAGCAGGGGCTGAATTTTTAAATCTTCCGGTCCAATGCCTTCAATGGGTGATAACACGCCGTGCAGCACATGGTAACGTCCCTGGAACCCCCCGGTGCGTTCCATCGCCAGCACATCCAGCGGCTCTTCTACCACGCACAGGCTGGAGGCATCTCGTTTGGGGTTGCTGCAAATATCGCATATGGGCTGGCTGGCAGCGGTGATGTTGTAGCACACCTGGCACAGGCTGGTGGCATTTTTTAATGCTGCAAGGGCGTCAGAAAGCTGCTGAGGCAGGTCGTCCTGGGAACGCAGCAAATAGAACGCCAGCCGCGAAGCGGTTTTCGGACCGATGCCGGGCAGGCGTTCCAGCGCGTTGATCAGGTTCTGAACGGGCTCAGGTAAAATGCGCATAGCTGTACAGGCTAGAAGCCCATTCCTGGCAATCCACCGGCAACAGGGCCCATGCGTTCATTGGCCAACTGGCTGGCTTTCTCCTGCGCCAGGTTGACGGCTGAAACAATCAGGTCTTGCAGCATTTCAACATCACCATCTTTCAGCAGTTCGGGATCAATTTCAACTGATTTGCAATGCTGGGTGCCGCTCATGGTCACTTTCACCACGCCGCCGCCGGCGCTGGCAGTGACGGTTTCTTCTTCCAGTTTAGCCTGAATGGCCTGCATTTGATCTTGCATAGCCTTGATCTGCTGCATCATATTGCCGCCGCCTTTTGGCATTCCCATGGGTCGGTTAAATCCTTTTGCCATAATCGTACCTTCTCTTTCCTGCCGGTTGAACCGGCGGTTAATCTTTTTTTACAATGCGCCCGCCCATGTTGAGGGCAGTGCGCACCAGTCCGTCTTCGTCCAAATCCAGGTCGGCTGGCACGCCGCTGGAACTTTTTTCAACTACAATGCACTGCACCGGCACAACCATGCCGGTAAGCGCGTGAATGGCGCTGTGCACCATTTCAATGTTCTCTTTTATATCCATCTTCGATTTCACCACATCGCTCTGAAAACCCAGCAGCAAAACACCGTCTTTGATGGTGCGGTAAGAGCAGGAATTGAGCAGCGCTTCGGTGGGTTTGCTCTGTTTTTTCACCATCTCGCGAATCTGATTCCATTTTTGCATGATGGGCTGAATGCTGATGTTTGCGGCGGCATTGGCATTGACAGGCGGTGGGGTGGTGCTGGCAGTTTGAACCTCACGTGCTGCCGGTTGCGAGATGGGCTCCGGTTTTGAGGGCGAAGCAGCGTTTTCTACCTTTGCCGGGGTTGGGTCAGCCGTTGGCTGTGCAGAACCTGCTGGAGTCGCAGCAGGAAAAGAGTTTTGGCTTTGTGGAACGGCCGCGGTTTGCAACGGCGGCTGCCCGGCGGCGGGCTGCAGGGCGTTCAACGATTCGGAAAAGGCCAGTTCGAGCAGCAGGCTGGGCTGCCAGGAGCTGCGCACTTCGCTGGCGGCGTCGTTGAACAGGCGCACCACTTGGAGCAACTGCGGAATGGCAAACAGTTGGGCATGGGCTTTCATGCTCTTTTTGGTGTCTTCAGTAACATCCACCTGGTTTTCATTGCCCAGGCTGATTAGCAGCAGGCTGCGCAAATATTCCACAATCTGGCGGGCAAGCTGGCGGGCGTCGCTGCCGCTGTCCAACGCCTGGTGAATGGATTCCAACCCGGCGGCAGGCTGTTGGTGCAGCAAAGCGTTTACCAGGTCGATCACGGTCTGGTTGGCGGCAGTGCCCAAAACCATCTGGGCGTTTGCCAGAGTCACCGAATCGCCGCTGCCGGCCAGTTGGTCGAGCAGCGAGATGGCGTCGCGCAGGCTGCCGGTGGATTGCCGGGCAATCAGGGTCAGGGCTTCGGGTTCGGCTTTAATCTTTTCTTCTTCTGCCAGGTGGCTCAAGAGCGCGACGATCTCGGGCACCGGGATGCGCCTGAATTCGTAGTGCTGGCAGCGCGAGAGCACAGTGGCAGGAATTTTGTGTACTTCAGTGGTGGCTAAGATGAAAATGGCGTGCGCCGGCGGCTCTTCCAGCGTTTTCAACAGGGCGTTGAAAGCGGCAGTGGACAGCATGTGAACTTCATCGATGATGTACACTTTATACTTGCCCTGGCTGGGAGAGAAATTAATCTTGTCGCGCAAATCACGCACGTCATCCACGCTGGTGTTTGAGGCGGCGTCAATTTCGATCAAATCCAGGAAGCGCCCGTTGTTGACTGCCTTGCAATTTTCACACTGGTTGCAGGGGCGGTCAGCGGGATCATCTGCCAGGCAGTTGACCGCTTTTGCCAGCAGGCGTGCGGTGGTGGTTTTGCCAGTGCCGCGCGGTCCGGCGAACAGATAGGCATGACCTACATGCCCGCTGCGCACGGCATTTTGCAGGGTTTGAACCACATGTTCCTGTCCAACCACCTGATCCCATTGGGAGGGACGCCATTTTCGATAAAAGGCTTGTGACATGGCTGCTCGTTTTCGTTGTTTAAAATTTTTTGAGTGTGCAGTATTAACTATTTTCTATGTGGAACATGGTTGTTTCGCTTAACCTGTTGCCAGCTCCATTTTAACCGAAAATCGTCCGATTCACGGGTTGGTCATGGGATGAAGGTCATTGACCCTAGGGAATTGTATAACTCGCCCGCAGTTTTCCCTTGTAATCGTATAACTTCACTTGCTCACCGCTGCGCCAGACGGCTTCCTTTTGTCCCCAGAACAATTCGATAACCGTGTTCACTCCGGCGCGGGTGTAAACCTGCACGGCTCCGCCCTGGTTGAGATTGAGACTGGGAAAGGTGAATTCATTGCCGTCTTCATCTTGCATTTTCCAGCCGGTCAGCCACAGCTCGCCTTCGCCAACCCGTTTAAAAACCACCACCTCATTTTGAATATCTTCGGCGCCAAAAACATGGTCAATGACGATGACAGTCTGCTTGGAGGACGGCAGCGGCGGTAGTGTGGGCTGCTGCTCGGCCAGCGCAGTTTCCTGTTTTTCTGCTTCCTGCGCGGCGCGCAGGCTGAGGCGTTGAAAAAGGCTCCATCCCCACAAAACCGCCAGGGTGGTGGCGGCAGAGATGATTACATTAAGTATGATGTAGGGAAGCAGCTCTTTCCAGGATTTCATATTATTCATTTGGGTAATTTATCATAGCACAAGAAGAAGGTAAAATGAGATGATTTTAAAATAGACCCTAAAGGTTTCATTTTTTGTTTTCCCCTGCGAAAAATTGGTAAAAATGGCGGTTCTTTGCGTTGAACCTTTAGGGTCTTTTTATGCAATACCCTCAAAATCAGGAGCAACAATGACTTATGTGATTGACGGGCATAATCTCATTCCAAAAATCCACGGGATGAGTCTTCGGCAGATGGATGATGAGATGATGTTAATCAGCCTGTTGCAAGAGTTTTGCCGGGTGAAGCAAAAAAGTGTTGATGTGTTTTTTGATGATGCTCCTGCGGGTATGGCGAAAACCAGGCGATTTGGGCGGGTGACGGCGCATTTCACCCCGATTCAGTCTTCGGCAGATGATGCCATACAAAGATTTCTAATGAGAATGGGGCGCAATGCGCGCAATGTGATCCTGGTTAGCTCAGACCACATGGTGCAGGCAGAGGGCAAACGCAGCGGCGCGCAGGTGGTCACCTCTGAACAATTTGCGGCGCAGATGGCGGAAGCCAGGATGATGGACTCATCGGTAGGGGGACAGGAAAAAGCGCTGGATGAAGCGGAAGTTGAAGAGTGGTTAAGATTATTTAAAGAGGGCAAGAAGGATAAAAAATAACATTGAGATGAGGCCCTCACCCAACCTCTCTCAGAGGGAGAGGAGCAAAATGACTGTGCCCACAGAGCAATGAGCGAATTTCCTTCGCCACAGAGAAATGAGTAAAAATCCTTCTTCCACAGGGAGAAGGTAAGGATAAGGGTTATTGCAAATCAATCCATCTTTGCAAGGTGACCCAGTTTTGCCAGGGCTGCCTGCACCTGGCGGGCGCCCGAGGCGCGGATGACGGCGGTGGTGGGGTTGATCAGGCGCACGATGTGCCGGCGCGCTTCGCTGTTTTGCAGTTGTTCCAAAATTTCGGGCGCGGTCACGGTCAGCAGCAGCGCCGATTCCATTTCGGCCTGCACGCCGTGTTGTTCCAGGTTTTGAAGGGATTTCATCAGGGTGGGCGGCAGCACATGGGAGCAATGTTTTTTCAACAAGTTGATGAGATGTTCATGACGCAGGCCTTGTTTCAGGGCAGCTTGCAGGCTGAGCGGGGTTAATTGATAGGTATAGTGGTCATTGTGAAACCCGGTCCAGCGGGCAAAGCGGGCAATCTGGTAGCGGGCGGCGCGCGGCGCCAGGCGCGGAACGGTAATGAGTCCATCATAACTGATCTGAATTTGGCCGTCTTCAGTAGGCAGGTTCTCGGGCAGGGCATCGTGCCACAGGGCTTGCGCCCAGGCAGAGGGGCGAAATGCAACTGG
Source organism: uncultured Anaerolineaceae bacterium (assembly GCA_964580315.1). Taxonomy (GTDB): domain Bacteria; phylum Chloroflexota; class Anaerolineae; order Anaerolineales; family Anaerolineaceae; genus CAZOKH01. The sequence goes on from CAZOKH010000016.1 coordinate 12,367, forward strand.
TGCGGCATCGGCACTGGGGGCAGCCAGGTCGAAAAAGCCCAGCCAGTGCAGCGGCGCTGTGATGAAAAAAAACAGCAGCGCACCGTCGATTTCATCCCAGGCAGCAAAACCTTTGAGAAAATCACTGCTACCCTGGCGTTTGATGAACCAGGAGTCGTACTCCCCGGCGGTGCGTAAATAGTCGGGTTGGTATTCTTTCACTGCAGATCGAAATGCGCTGATATTCCACCAGCGGTCTTGTGGCAGGTGGCTGAGCAAATCGAGCACTCGCTGGCGCGCTGGCTGCGGGCGGTTGCTCCACTCTCCCTCAAATTCCAGCCCGGGCAGCCAGCGCAGTTCGTTGAGCGTGGAGCTGCTTTTCCAGGCGGTAACCAGGCGCAGCAGGGCTTCAGCCCGGCTGCTTTCCAGGAAACCGCGCACTTCTTCAGGCACCACCTGGCCTTTAAGATTGATCAAACCCGCGCAGCGCAGCAGCCCGGTCAAGGGCTCCAGCGGGATGCTGAACCCATCCAGGGGAAATTCTTCAGGGGCGGTGTGCGAGCGCAGGTTTGCCAGAAGAGAGCAGGCATCGTCTAAAATGCGGTCGCTGGCGGGCATCACCGCGCCTGTCTCGGCAGGTGATGCGGGGCGGCCCAGCACCGGCGTGTGCTCAACTGGGAAATCTGGTAAAAATTCCACCAGGTCGTCGGGTATATAGGCATATTCCTGGGGTTCGGGAGGCAAGTTTAGAAAAGCTTTGCCGATCAGTGCGCGGTACCACAGCACTTCTGCCGGTGAGGCAGGCTGCAGGTCGGGGCGTTCGCGGTCGCGGCGGGCGGCGCCCATCACGCGCAATTCGCCATAGCGCCGGCTGAATTGCGGCCAGGGCAGGCGCCCTTCATTGGAAACCAATTCGCGCAGGGCGGTTTGCGCCTCAACCGGCAGCGCATCAACCACTTCACCCAAAAGCTCGGCATCCTTAATACCATTAATCAACAATGGAAGCGCCACATGCACATCGGGGGCGTTCAATTCAATGCCCCAGGCATTGGCGATCATTTTCAGAAATCCCAGGTCGTGTCCCTGAAGGGTTTGGGCGAGGTCAGGCATTTTTTATCGCAGGTGTTTTAGGTAGATTACAGAGCGTATTGATTATACCTTCTGTAAGGATTATGCAAATAATCGTTCATTGACGCTGTAACTGGCTTGCATGTATAATGTTTTCATCTTATGTAGGGCATTGAGGTCTTGCATGGCGCTGCAAGGTAATTTGCGCGATTTTCCACTCTCACAATTGTTGAACTTGATCAGCCTGGCCAATAAAACAGGGCGCCTGGTAGTTGAATCGCCTGCCCAGTCAGCCGAGGTCGTTTTTCGCGATGGAAAATTGGCTTACGCGCAGTTCCGTCACGATGATGCCAGCCTGGCGGCGGTTTTATTGCGAGGTGGAAAAATCACGCAGGCGCAGTACCAGATCTTGCAGCAGCGCGCTGCGCAGATGAATGATAAAGAACTGGGCCTGTTATTAATTAATGCCGGTTACGTTACACAGGCTGATGTGTTGAAAACCCTGCAAGATGATTATTGCGATGTGCTGCAGCGATTATTTGGCTGGACGGAAGGCGCTTTCTATTTTGAAGCCAACGTATCCCCTCCCGAAATTCGCATTACAGTGAAGATGGACCTGGAGAACTTGATTATCGAAGGGTCGCGGCAGGCGCATGAACTGAGCCACTTGCAGGAAGAGATTCCCAGCCTGGATGTCTCATTGAAATTCCGTGAGCGTCCAGAACGCGATTTGAAAGACATTCATTTAAGTGTGCAGGAATGGAAAGTCATTTCCTATGTGAATCCCAAAAACACATTGCATCAAATTGCCAAGGCGGCCGAATTGAATGAAATTGAAATTCGGCGGGTGGTTTACAGCCTGCTCCAGGCGGGCGTGGTTGAAATGGTGCGCCCCGGCGGCGGCTTCACCTGGAATTCGAGCAGTATGTTTCCCAGCAAAGATCGTGGTGAGCAAAAATCACTGGTCAACCGATTGATTCAACGCATTCGTTCCATTTAGGTTTATACTCCAGGCATTATTGGAAAGAAATATGCAGACAGTAAAAATTGTGGTCACAGGCCCCTTTGGGGCAGGAAAAACAGAATTCATCCGTTCGGTCAGCGAAATTGAAGTGGTTTCGACCGAAAGGAAAATTACCTCTGAGGTGGAGAAGATTAAAAATTCCACCACGGTGGCGATGGATTTTGGGCGTATATCGGTTGATGAAGACCTGGTGTTGTATATCTTCGGAACACCGGGGCAAAAGCGCTTTGATTTTATGTGGGAGATTCTTTCGGAGGGTATGCTGGGCTTTATCGTGATGGTGGATAGCAACCGACCTGAAACCTTCCGCGAAGCGCGCAGCATTCTTGAAACCTTCCGTGCCTATGCCCCTACACCGTTTGTGGTGGCGGCCAACAAGCAAGACTGTGATGATGCCTGGACTCTGGAAGACATGCGTGTAGCGCTTCGCCTCGATCCTGATGTGAAAATGCTGCCCTGTGTGGCGGTTGACAAAGAGACTGTAAAGAAAGTGCTGCTTGAACTTTTATATGGAATTCTGGAAGAAATGGAAGCGGGCAGGTTATAAGCGGAATATCCCAAAAGTAAACCATGTCATCCATTACGACTGATCAGGGACTCTTGCATTATGAAGTTTACGGACGGGGACGCCCGGTAATTCTTTTACACGGGTGGCTGGGATCGTGGGGGTTGTGGAAAGAAACCATGACCGAGTTGGGGAAAACACACCGCACTTATGCCCTTGATTTCTGGGGGTTTGGCGAATCGGATAAAAAGCGCAGCACCTATGCTGTGCAAGATTTTGTGAGCCTGGTGGAGCAGTTTATGGAGCAGATGGGAATTGACCATGCTCCATTGATTGGTCACAGCATGGGCGGAACGGTCAGCCTTTCGGTTGCTCTTCAATATCCACAACGTGTCGAAAAAGTGGTCATCATTGGCTCACCCATCACCGGCTCATCACTGGCGTTTCCTCTAAAGCTGGCGGGTTATCGATTTAATGCCTTTATGCTGTTTAACTTATTTGGATTATTTCGCCAGGCGATGCGACTGGCCTCACCTTCCATTTGCCGTGATCCTCGTTTTCCTGATATGATGGATCATGATCTTTCGCGTACCACCCTGGAATCATTCTTGATATCCATTGCAACACTGCGCCGCACCGATCTGCGCCCCCGCCTGGGTGACATTACCATCCCGGTGATGGGAATGTATGGCGATCGGGATAATATTGTCAATCCAAACCAGGGGCCGGTATTAAAGGCGGGCGTGCCTCATGCGCGCATTGAACGATTTTTGCATGCAGGGCATTTTATTATGCTGGATGAACCGCAGTTGTGTGTACAAAAGATTCAGGAATTTCTTGGTGAAGGGATTAATCAAAATTGACCTTGAATGCAATTTCATCTCCCGATAAGTTGTCACTCAATCAAATTCTATTGAGCAGCGCTCAGGAAATTTTTGGTGAGGGGGATGTTTGCACCAATTTTTCTCAGGTCGGCCTGGAATTGGAACGCGACGGCGTTTATACCATTGAAGAATTCCAGTCTTACCTGCAAAAACAATGCGGCTGTACAGGCGGCCGCGGGGCTGCTGTTCTTGCCGGGCGCAGCATGTTCAACACCCTTCTGCACAATGCTGAAGATATGCCAGGCTGGTTTGACAGCCGTTTTTCCATGCTGCCGCTTTCTCGGCGTTTGAAAACAGGACTGCAAAACCTGGCGCAGCAGTGGGGAAAGATGAACCACAGGGAAATTACGCTGCAGGAAATGGATGATCACTGGTTGTGGATGCAGAGCATGCCGCCATTCCAGAGCGCATCTACCGGTCACTGCTGCGATTTGACAGTGGGGCTGCTGCAAGAATTTACATCCTGGTTGAGTGGGGGTAAATTCTATGATATTCAAGAAATTCCGCCGGCTGATGGAACAGGAACCAGTCGCCTCATCAAGGTCAGCAAACGAGCATTAGATTGAGGTTGTGATGCTAAAAGTGGTCTTGCAGGAGACAAAATCGGTTATGCCGTTCAATGAACCGGCAAGAGATTTGCGTATCCAGAATAAACCACTGTGGCTCATTCAACGCGATTTGCTGGCGCCGTATATTCAACATGAGATGGAACTGCCAGAGGGCGCTCCACTGCCAGAAACAAATGAAGCCTGCATTATCTTTCGAGATAACCTTTTTTTTGACGAAGTCTATTTAACCGATTTTCTGGCTCAGGCTATGAAGCTGCCGCATGCCTCGCGGGCAGCTTTTTCATTGAAAGACGCCTCATTTCGAGAACACTGCCTGCCGCTTTCTTCATCCTATACACCTCAAGATGACCTGTACCTGGCAGACCTGTGGTATTACCCGCACGGGCCGACCGATGAAGCTGCGCCGTTGGTCATTGACATGCAGGCGCGGGAGATGGGGTATTACCATGTGCCCACCTACATGGCTACTCAGCAGGGAGACCTGGTGTACCAGGTGCCGCTGCGCAGTTTGATTGCCATTGACAGTTGGGCGCATGTTTTTATTGCCGATTGTGTGTTTGGTTTGTTCAGCCGCGGGGCGCGCTTTGAAGACCAGTTGAACCGCGACGCGATCTTCAAACTCAAAATTCTGGGCCGCGCCATGTGGGAGGGTAAACAGGTGTTGGAATGTTCGGGGCTGGTGAAAAAAGGACGCAATTGCGTCATTGATCCCAGCGCGGTGATTCATGGTCCCACGACCATCGGCAACAATGTCACCATTGGCGCCGGGGTGGTGATCGATAACTGCATCATCGGAGATAATGTTACCCTGTCGCAAGGCAACCAGGTGCTGCTTTCGGTGGTGGGCGATGGGACTTTTCTGCCATTCAAAGCATCATTGTTTATGACCACCATCATGGATAACAGCATGGTGGCGCAGAACACCTGCCTGCAAATGTGTGTGGTCGGGAGAAATTCATTCATCGGCGCCAGCAACACCTTTACCGATTTCAACTTATTATCTGATCAGATCAAGGCGCGCAATTCAAGGGGTGAGCTGGAAAGCGCCAACCGCCCGGTGATGGGAGGGTGCGTCGGCCATAATTGCCGCATTGGGTCGGGTTTTATTTTCTATCCAGCCCGAACCATTGAATCGGATGTGGTATTGATTGCCGAAAATAACAACCGCGTCATTTCTAGCGATGTGCGGTTTGAAGATAGCCATCATTTCAAAACCAAGGCAGCAGGTTTGCATAAGCGGCTGTATCCAAGACCCGGTGACAGGCAAAAAGAGAGCTGGTAGGTGTGTTGGATGGGTTGCAATGTGAATTTTTAGTGAAAAATGGTGTGATTTACCCCTGAATAGGTTGCGAAGCGCCTGTGTTTCCTTTACTATTAACCAGTAGGATTTTTTTTGATGTTTTTCACAGGGATTTATGCTGAATTTTTGAGCGCACAGTAAATTTCAGTAGTGTAGAATTTGCTGGGGAGAAAGTTATGGAAAAAGCCCGTTTGTTAATTGTCGAAGATGACGTGGATATTTCAAATATGCTGCGCCTGTTTTTCGGAACCCAGGGTTATGAAGTGGATGTGGCGCCGAATGGGACGATTGCGTTGGAGCGAACCCGGCAGGTGATGCCGCATTTGATTGTGTTGGATATCATGCTGCCCGACATTGACGGTTATGAAGTTTGCCGCAACCTGCGCACCACCACGCGGACCTCGCATATCCCGGTTATATTTTTGACCCAAAAGGACGAGCGCAGTGACAAGCTGCAAGGTTTGGAACTCGGCGCTGATGACTACATTACCAAGCCCTTTGACATTGAAGAATTGCGCCTGCGCGTTCAAAATGCCATTGCCCGTTCAGAGCGGGAGAGTTTGACCGATCCCCAGACCGGGCTGCCTGCCGGCAGATTAATCGAAGACCAATTGCGGCAGATTATCCGGAAAAAAGACTGGGCGTATATGGATATCCGCCTGAATAACTTTGATGCATTCCGAAACGTGTACGGCTTTATTGCGGCCAATGATGTGCTGCGTTTCACCGGCATGCTGCTGGGCGAGGTGATGGATGAGGCGGGCACATCTACTGACTTTGTGGGACACGCCGGTGGAGATAATTTTGTGATCATCACTCGCGATGAAAAAACCGCCCCGGTCATTAGCAAGCGCTTTAAAACCCGTTTTGCAGAGGAAATACAGGCCCATTACAACTTTATGGACCGCCAACAGGGATTTATTATGGCGCCCAATGAAAATGGCGCCCTTGAAAAATGTCCATTTATGACTGCATCGGTGGGAATGGTTTCTCCATCCACTCACACTTTTGCAGATATTCGTGAGATCACAGAACTGGCATCAGAGGAACGCCGCACTGATCTTACTACGGCTGCATAAAGGGAGCGGTGGATGCAGGGGTCTGATCCTTCCAGCCTGGGGCTGATACTCATTGCTGTCGGCATATGTGTCTGGCTGGCTGCACGGTTGTTGATGCAAACCGTGCGCCGGCGGGGTGCATTTATTCACCGGCGGGCTGATATTCATCTCCCTGAAGGATTATTAACCCGGGCACCTGACGCTGTTTTAATGGTACAGCCCGGCGGCAGGCTTGGAAACATTAACCTGCAGGCCAAAAAGTTATTTGGAATTCAGGAGGGGGAAAGCGGCGACCTGGAGCGCATTGCGCAGCATTTTCGTCCGCGTGATGCTTTCTTCACCCTTTGCAGCACCGAAGGGAAGACCAACCTGTCGATTGACGGCAAGCCTTATGAGGCGTCTTCCTGGCAACTGGCATTTGAACCCGAGCCGATGACCATGATCTCTCTGCGCCCGGTTGATTCGGTTTCCAGCATGCGCGAAGATCAAGCTGGCAGCCCGGACGCTGAATTGCAAACCTGGTTGGACTACAGCAGGAAGATTTCCACGCAATCTGACTTGATGGAGATGCTGCAAACCACACTGGAGCAGGTGGAAAAGGTGATCCCCGCCGATTTCCTGGAAGTCAGCCTGTGGGACCCTGCCAGCGCCGCCCTGGCATCATACCGTTTCAGCGGCCCGCCTGGAGCTGATCGAAAGATTGAGACCTCACAGGTTTTCAAGCGGCCTGGCGAAGGCTTGCCGGGCAAAATTGCCAGAGACCAGCGCTCGCTGTTGATTGCTGAACTGGCTGATAGTGAATTTTCTCAAACCGAAGAGGTTGTACGTTTTGGTTTGAATAGTTATCTGGGGACGCCGCTGATGCTTGGCAATAGTTTCTGGGGAACTTTGGCCGCCGGTTCACTAAACCCGCACAGTTTTTCTGAAATTGACTTGCAATCGCTTGACCGTATGGGGCAGATTATTGCGGTGACGGTGCGCAATGCCACCTTGCTGCAAAGAGGACAGCAGCGCAGCTCAGAACTGGCAGGACTGGCGCAGCTTGCCCAGGTGTTTCGCTCGGTGCGCGAATCACAAGATCTGTTTACCCTGCTGGAAAAGCAGGTTTCCAACCTGTTCCAGGTGGAAATTGCCGGCTTCTTGCTGTTCAACGAGGCGGCGCGCGTCCTGGAAGCCCAGGTGCCTTTTCACGGGCTGCCGCCGCAGGTTGTGGCTTTGTACAAAGTGAATGTACAACCGAACAGCCCCCTGGAGAATGTGCTGCTTTCTCCTGAGGTGATCGTGAGTCAGAATGCGCTGGAAGATGAACGTTGGGAGCAGTTGGGATTGCAATATCTTGCCCAGGCTGCCACCATGCGCGAGACGGTGCTGGTGCCATTAATTAGCGGTGAACGCATGCTGGGTTTCTTCCAGGTATCCAACCATCTGGATCGCAACCCCATTTTTACAAAAGATGAGCTGCACTTGATGATTGTGGTGGCAAACCAGGCTGCGCCCGTGATCGAAAATGCCACTCTTCAGCATGTTACCCGCAAGCGTGCAAAACAGGCTGAAACCTTGCGCCGCATTGCAGGGTTGACGAAAAGCTCTCTTACACTGCAAGAAATTTGCCGTTCAACGGTTGAGGAATTGGCACAGTTGTGTGAAGCCGGGTTCGGCGCAATGTTTTTGCTGGATGCCAGCCGGCATACCCTCCAGTACTTACCCGATTCTCAATTTGGCGAATTTCTATACCCGTTTGATTCTCAGACAGCCATTTTGCGTGATGACCCCCAGTATCCATTCACCGTGTCTGGCAGTGAAAAGCCCCTCCGTTCGGGCAACATCATCCTGGAAGAGACGCTCATTCCTTTCTACCGGAGAATGATCGAGGCCAGCGATATTCACTCGGTCATTGCTGTCCCGCTGGTGGTGCGCGACACCGGCATTGGTGAATTATGGCTGGGCAGCAGGTCGTATGACTTTTTTGATGATTCGGACTTGCGCGTAATCGGCACGGCTGCCGGACAACTGGCAGCATTTATTGAACAGGTTTATCTTGAAGCACAAACTGATGAAAGCCTGCGCAGGCAGGTTGAACAATTAACTGCTCTCACCCGCATCAGCCGTGTAATGAGTACCATTTTAGACCTGGATTACATCTTACAGCTTCTGTATGATGAAGCGCTGCGTTTAACCCGGTCTGATTGCGGCTCGATCATTTTGTTTGGACGAGAATTTACCAAAACAGCAGAACCAGTTATTCGCGCCGCGGTGGGCGAGGAACCAGATCGCTCTCTGCACCCAGTGGAACTTGAGGTTTTATCTACCCGCGACATTCGTGTGCTGGAAGGCGAAGATCTGGCGGATTATGCCCCTCATGACAATATTGCGTCAGCATTGATTGCACCCATATTTGACGGTCAACGTCCGGTGGGCTTAATCACGCTGCACTCGCGTCAGCCGCACTGGTTTGATTCGATTACCCTCGATATTGTCCGGTCGCTGGCCGGGCAAACTGCGTTGGTGTTGGGAAACGCACTGGAATATGAGCGGCAGGTGAACCACAACGCTTCACTGACACGTGAACTGGATATGGTTCAAAAAATCAACCAGCAAATGCAAGCCTACCGTCCTGACCGCCCGCTTGATCAATCATTTTATCGAATTGGCATCGCCATTCGAGAATTAACCAACTTTCAGATGGTGATGTTGTACCTGTATGATGAACCCAGCAAAACGATGAAACTGATTACGGGTATTGGCGTTATGGATGAAACGCTTGAAGAAATGCGCGAGCAGGTTCAAGAATGGCAGACCATTAAGGGTTTGCTGCAACCCAAATACCGAGTGGGAGATGCCTACCTGATCCCGGTGGATGGTAAACCGGTAAGCGTTTTGGATGATTCTTACGATGGAAACAAAGCGCTGCAGCACCCGGCGATGAAATGGGACCCCGAAGACCAATTATTACTGCCGATTATGGATACCGATCGGGAACCTCTGGGATTGATTCGATTGAGTGCCCCGGCAGACGGCTTGCAGCCGGACTGGATCAGGCTGAAAGGGCTGGAACTCTTTGCCCTGCAGGCAGCCTGGGTGTTGACCACTACCCGGCAGATTGAAGAAATGGGATTGCGCCTGGTTGAGAGCGAAGCCACAGCCGGACTGAAACAGATGCAACAGGAACAGCTCACTGAAATGCTGCAGAGTAACCTGGAGCAGACCTTGGCTATTCAGCATTTGCAGCAGCGCATGCAGCGCATTAATCACATTCAAGAAATCCTGGCGCTGCTCATTCAACAACCTGATGAGATTGAGGCGCTGCGAATGCTGGCATCACAGCTCATTCAACGCTTCAACATGCAAAGCGCTGTGATTGCTGAAAAGACCCAGTCGGATTTGCGCATTATCGGCCAGGAAGGGAAACCGCCTGAGAAGGGCAACCCCGAGGTGCTGTTTGGACAGCCCAATCCGCTGCGGCAAATTCTGATAGAAAAAATAAATCTCGTCGTACCGAACCTGGCAAAAGATAGCCGCTGGAAAAACAACGCATTTGTGAAGGCGTTCCGCGCCCAGTCAATGGTTGGATTGTCTCTGGAAAGTAAAAATTTCCAATACGGCGTTATCGCTTTCTCACTTCAATCGCAAGATGATATGGATGAAGACGACCTGGCGGTCATTGATCAACTGGCGCAGCAAGCCAGCACCATTCTGCAAAACCTGCGGCTGCTGGAAGAAACGCGGCGCAGTTTGCAGGAAATGAATTTGCTTTTGAATTTTAGCCAACAATTGGGCAGTCTCGATCCCATGAAGATCACCCAGTCTTTGTTGAACAGCATTATTGAAATTTTGCCTGCGGCTGAGGCGGGATGGGTGGCTTTGATGAATACAGACCACCAGATGTTACAACCGCAAATCGCCCAGGGATACTCACAGGATGCTGCCATGTTGAACATCAATTATCCTGTGGAAGAAAATGAAACCGAATGGAGCGATTTATTGACTTCACTGCCGGTGCGCGTGTTTTTATCTGGAGAAGCGCGTAGCCAGGCAGAAGTAACCTTTGCTGAAGATTACCATTTGAGCGCAGATGATTTGCTTTCTTACCGGCAAGCCACCGGCGGCAGGCTGCCAGTGTCGTGCCTGGTTGCGCCAATTAAACGCGGCGATAGCTGCCTGGGTGTGATTGTGCTGGACAACTTCTCGGAGGTGGGTGCATTTAGCAAAGACGAAGAAAACCTGGTGATGTCGCTGGCGCAGCAGGCGGCATTGGGACTGGAAAACGCCCGGCTGTTCCGTGATTCAGAGCAGCGCACCGCCCAGATGCAGGCTCTCAACAGCGCGGCCGGGTATGTCACATCCAGCCTGTCCAGCGAAGAACTTATCTCCATCCTTTTGGAGAAATTAAGAGAAATCATGCCGTTTGAAACCGGCACATTGTGGCTGCGTGATGGTCAGCAATTACGGGTGGCTTCTACGGTTGGTTTTGAAGACCACGAAAGTCGTCTGGGACTGCAAGTAAACCTGGAAGACAGCGCCCTGTTTCAAGAAATGCTTTCCACCGGGCGTGAAGTGTTGGTGCCTGATGTTCGCCTGGACGCTCGTTTTCCCAGCCTGATTGAACCGAATTTTCTCACCTGGCTGGGCATTCCCATGCTGGCAAAGGGTGATCTGATTGGCGTGATAGCCCTGGAAAAAAGCGAAGCTGGTTTTTATAGCCGCGAACATTTGCAACTGGTTGCCAACTTTGCCAGCATGACGGCGGTTTCACTGGTGAATGCGCGCCTGTTTGAGGAAAGTGTGCGGCGCACGATCGAACTGGATGAACGTTCGCAGCGCCTGGCAATTCTCAACCGGCTTTCCAATGAACTGGGCGCAACCATGAACATCGATCACATTCTCAGGGTGAGCGCGCAGCATTTGCTGGACGGCGTGCAGTTGGACCGGGTGGCCGCTCTGCTGGTGATGGATGACGGCAGCCTGAACCTGCAATTGGAACTGCCCATGTCTGTTGAGAACCTGGCTTATGAATTACCAACCGGAGATCTTCCTGAAGCGCTGCGTATTTCACGCGGGGTTTATTTCTCGCCCGATGTGGCGCAGGAAGCCGATTTGACCCCCTTGAAGGGCTTTTTCACCTCACGCAATGTGCATTCGCTGCTGATTGTTCCACTGGTGGCAGGCACCAGCCTTTACGGCTGGTTCTGGCTGCAAAAGAGTGATCCCTATCACTTTACACCGGCTGAAACTGAAATGGCGCGCACCATTGGCAACCAGACCGCCATCACCTTGCAAAATGCCCGCCTGTTTGGAGAAACACGCCGGCTTTCTCAAAACCTCGAAATGCGGGTGAAAGAACGCACTTCTGAATTGCAGCAGGAACATTTGAGTATGCAGATGCTGCTGCGCGAACAGCAGGTTGAAGCCAGCCGCTCACGCGCCATTTTGGAAGCAGTGGCTGACGGTGTGGTGGTCACCGATACGGACAATCGTATTTTCCTGTTCAATGCCTCTGCTGAGCGCATTTTGGGGTTGAATGCATCAAAGCTGATTGGTAAACCGCTGACGGCGGTTTCGCGTAAACTGGGCGCCCAATCATCTAAATGGGCTGCCACCATTCAAAACTGGACGCATAACCCGCAGTCATTGGCGGAATCGGGATATTTTGTCGACCAGGTGCAACTGGCCAGCGGCAAGGTGATCTCCCTTCACCTTTCACCGGTTACGGCGCAAAACGATTTCTTGGGAACGGTATCCATCTTTCGGGATATTACCCACCAGGTGCAGGTTGACCGGTTGAAGTCGGAATTTGTGGCCAATGTGAGCCATGAATTGCGCACACCGATGACATCCATTCAGGGTTATGTGCAGGTTATGCTGATGGGCGCGTTGGGCGAGATGACCCCGCAACAGCGCGACTTCCTGGAAATTGTGGACCGCAACACAGAACGTTTGCGCATCCTGGTCAATGACTTGCTGGATATTTCGCGTATTGAAGCCAGCCAGGCTTCGCTGAAATTGGAGACCTTAAACCTGAATGATATTTCGCAGGAAATTGCTGCTGATGTTTTGCAGCAGTCCATAAAAGAAAACAAACCCATACGCCTGGAACTGGATATTCCCATCGATTTGCCCGGCGTGCAGGGTGATAATGTGCGTATTCGCCAGGTGATCAGCAGCCTGTTGAATAATTCTTATCATTACACCCCCGCCAATGGAAATGTGCTGTTGCGCATTCGGGCAAATGAGGAAGAAGTGCAGGTGGATGTGCAGGATGACGGTATTGGCATACCCAAACACGATCAACCCAGGATCTTTGAACGATTCTTCCGCGGCAATGACCCGTTGGTGCTGGGAACCGCCGGCACCGGGTTGGGGCTGGCAATTGCCAAAAACCTGGTGGAGATGCATGGCGGGCGCATATGGTTTACAAGTAGTGGAAAGCGCGGCGAAGGCTGCACCTTCTCATTCACATTACCGATGGTTGAATCAGAGGAATGAACTATGGCAAAAATATTGATTGCAGAAGATGAACATGATATCCGGGAGCTGATCACTTTTACACTGAAATTTGCCGGGTATGACGTGGTGGCAGTTCCAAATGGACAGGAGGCAGTGGAAGCCGCAGCACGGGAAATTCCAGACCTGATCTTGATGGATGTTCGTATGCCCATTATGACCGGATATGAAGCCTGCCAGAAGATAAAGGAAAAACCCGAGATTAAGGATATCCCGGTGGTATTTCTTTCTGCCAAGGGACAAGAAGCCGAAATTCAAACCGGATTGGATTTGGGAGCGACCGAATATCTGTTGAAACCCTTTGCGCCCAATGAATTGACTGACCGCGTGCAGGCTCTGCTGGAAAAAGCCGGCAAGAAGTGATGTTGAAATGAGTGTTGTTCTGCTGGAAAGTGCGGTGTTGCATTACGAGGCGTTGGGACGAGGACGCCCTGTTTTAATGCTGCACAGTTGGGTGGGCTCATGGCGCTATTGGATTTCAGCCATGCAAACCCTTTCCAGTACCTATCGTGTTTATGCAATCGATTTGTGGGGATTCGGAGATTCAACCAAGTTTGCTGAAAAAGGTCATTTTGAAAATCAGGTGACATTGATTGACCATTTCATGGATCAAATGGGGATTGGGCGAATTGCGCTGGTGGGGCACGGCCTTGGCGCTGCGGTGGGGCTTGAATTTGCCCGCCGCAATGCTGACTTTGTTGACCGTGTCATGACGGTGGGGTACCCGGTTCGAAGCGGGGTGTTGGAATCGCGCCTGTCGCAAACCTCAATAAGTGAAGCTGCCCAGTGGCTGCTGGGTGATGTGGCTGGTGTTGATGCGCTGTTGACTGAGGCATCTAAAACGAATGCGGTTGTGGTTCAACAATGCCTTGCTGAAGTCCCATCATTGCCCGATTGGAACAATTTGCCCACCTGTTTGCTGGTGAACGGTGGAAATGACCCGCTGGCTGTTTCACCTGCCGCAAGCGCCGACCAGGTTTTACCCCAACATTGCCATGAATTTTATCTTGACCAGGCAGGGCATTTTCCGATGCTGGAAGATGAATTGCGCTTTAACCGGCTGTTGATGGAGTTTTTGGCATTAGGTTCGGGAGAAAGCCCGCGCAGCTTGCAGTTGAAAGAGGAATGGAAACGCCGGGTGCGTTAAATTAAAGCCCAATGATTAGCGGCTATTGACATAAAATCATGAGTGAAGCTATAATATTTTCGTAAATTTCGGAATATTATGAAAAAACTGACTCATCGCCAACAACAGTTTTTAAGCCAGTTCCTGGATATTTATCGGGAAATGGAACAATCTGTGCATTATGTGACGGTTGCCGAACGACTGGGCATAGGAAAAGTGACCGCATATGAGATGTTGCGTCTATTGGAAGAGCGCGGACTGGTTCGGGCTGAGTATCAAATGCATCCAGATCAACACGGTCCAGGTCGTGCTGCTGTTCTCTTCTTTCCAACCCAGGAGGCTAATCATTTATATACCCAGTTTATTGGCAATTCGGCCGATTTAGAAGACTGGCAGGTTGTCAAAGATCAAATTTTGCAACAATTACAAAAAGGAAAAGCTGGCGATTATGAAGAGTTGCTCAGCAGTCTTCTATTGCGGATACCGGAGGGGCGCTCCCCCCTGATTTTTGTTACAGAATTGATTACAGCCGTAATTTTGATGTTGAATTCCATCCAGGATTTGCCAGAAATTAAAAATGTAATGGAGCGGTTGCACCGGATAGGATTGCCCAGAGAAGTGAGTTTGAGTGCATTAAGTGGAATCGCCATGCTCCTTACTGCATTGGAACGCGCCAATCGCCGATTTTCAACCATTTTGCTTACTCAAGTCAGCAGATATGAAGATACACTCTCACAACTGAGTGAAGATAGCAGGCGGCAGTTGAGCGAGTTCACACGTACAGTTGTTCACAAATTATCCAGTTAAAATTTTTTATTGAATATTTTCGTTAAATTCGGAAAGAAGAAATTTGAGGAAAACATGTTTGCAGAATTAAGCACATGCTTTAAAGATGATTCTCTGAAAAATAAAAGTAATCAACGCTTAACCGTTGTTATTCCAACTTTGAATGAAATTGTCTATCTGCCTGGTCTGTTAGATGCTCTTGAAAAACAGACTCGTCTTGCCGATGAAATCATTATTGCAGATGCTGGATCAACTGATGGTACGGTGGAACTGGCAAAAGCTCATGGCGCACGGGTGGTGTCTGGTGGTTTACCGGCGGCCGGGCGCAATGCAGGGGCGCACGCAGCAAAAGGAGATGCCTTTCTGTTTTTGGATGCCGATGTTGTGCCTCAACCCGATTTCATCGTCAATATTTTGAAAGAGTTTGAACAAAATGAATTCGATGTTGCCACCTGTTTCATTAGTGAATTTGATGAAAACCCATTGGATCGAATTCTGTGCGAAGGTACCAACTTGTATTTCAAAGTTATTCAACCGATATCGCCACATGCACCCGGTTGTTGCATTCTATCCAGACGGATCATTCATGAAAGAATGGGCGGTTTCGATGAATCGTTGGCACTAAGCGAGGATATTGACTATGCTCGACGCGCAAAACGGTGTGGAAAGTTTGGAATGATCACCAGTGTCCGGATTCCGGTTTCGATGCGGCGGGTAAGAAAAGAGGGGTTTATGGGGCTTGGACTAAAGTATGCCTGGTGCGAAATGTATGCACTTGCAGGCAAACCCATACGGAGCACTCCATTTAAGTATGAGTTTGGCGCATTTGCTCAACCTCAATCTGCCGCAAGTTGGTTTCCAATCAACAAAGATAATTTTCAACTTCAATGGAAAAATTTTGAAGGTCCATTGCAAAGATTCGGAAACAAAGTTCTTAAGCGAATCGGTAAATAAGAATTAGTCAAAATTGATTTGAATTGAATGACCATACCCATTTTTAATATGGGTACGCAGCAATAATTGATTGTAGTCAGGAGATGCGATGAATAAAATAGCCATTATTACAGATTCAGATAGTAGTTTGCCCGATGATTTGTGCGTGCGTTACGCAATCCGCCAGGTGCCCATTAACTTACATATAGGTGGTGATACTTATGAAACAGGTGTGGACATTGACGACTGCTCATTATTTGAAAAGCTAAAGACGATAAAAGATTATCCAACAACGTCTGCCCCTTCACCTGCAGCGTATGCCAAAGTATTTAAGGCGGCGATCCTTGAAGGCGCTCAATCGATTATATGTATCTGTGTATCCCGTAAAGTGAGTTCTTCTTATGATTCGGCAATTCTTGCATCTCAAATGTTTCAACACGATATTGTTGTCATTGATTCTCAAAACCTTTCGATGAGTATGGGATTTATGGTTTTATCAGCGGCGGAGATCAGAATGAACGGGGCTTCCAAAGAAGACGTACTGGAGCATATCGAAAATGTAAAGAAACGGGTTCATACATTTGCAGTTTTACCATCGCTGAAGTACATTGCCCTGAGCGGTCGATTGAATAAATTTTCTGCCACTATGGCGGACGCATTTGATATCAAGCCAATCTTGACCATTCAGGATGGAGCGCTTGAAGGCATTAGCCGTCAACGAACGGTTAATAAAGCTGTTGAAAAGATGCTCGAATTGGTTAATTTGTCCTGCACAGGAAAAACAATTGAACGAGGCGCGATTATACACTCCAATAGCCCGGAGAAGGCTCTCCAATTACGCGAGAGAATAAGTGCCATTTATTCGGGTGTTGATCCGTTTATTCTGGCTGAATTTACACCTGGTTTGTCGGTTCACACAGGGCCAGGAACGATTGGAATTACAATAATGACCAAAAGCTAAATTTGGATTCAGGTTTTATGGGAGATATTGACATTTTTCTTTTCCTGTCCTATACTGCATATTAACAATTGACATTGAACGGGGAGCCTGAAATGCCAGGCTGAGAGGAGGACGCAAGTCTTCGACCCGCATAACCTGATCCGGATAATGCCGGCGGAGGGATTTGCCATAACCTGTTTTCAACTCTCACCCTCCGCCAGCGAGGGTGATTTTTTTATGCAACCTGGAAGAGCAGTGCTATTTGTGAACGGCGAAATGCCCAGCGCGCCTGCCATGCAGGCCGTGGTGCGGCCTGACGATTTGATTGTGGCTGTGGATGGGGGATTGAAGCATGTGCGGGCTCTGGGCCTGGAACCGCATTGGATTATCGGGGATTTGGATTCAGTTGCGCCTGATGAAATTAGTCATTGGCAGGCAATGGGGGTGAAAATTGATCGTTACCCGGTGGAGAAGGATGAAACCGACCTGGAACTGGCGCTGCAATCAGTTATCCAGTCTGGTTATCACATCATCCTGATCGCCGCGGCAACCGGCGGCAGGTTGGATCATGCTCTTGGAAACCTGTATCTGCTGACTGATCCGCAATTGCAAAGCCTGGATGTGCGCCTGGACGATGGACTGGCTGAAATCTTTCTGATTCATGATGAGGCAGAGATCAACGGTGCTGCGGGTGACATTGTGTCTCTGCTGCCGCTGGGAGCAGCCGTAGCAGGCGTTTTAACTACTGACCTGAAATTCCCGCTGCGGCGGGAAACCCTCTACCCGGAAAAAACGCGCGGTATCAGCAATGTGATGTTGAGTGGGAATGCCCGTGTGGAAATTGCACACGGTTCGTTGTTGTGTATCCATTATCGAAACCAGTATCTGAAATAAAGGAGTTGCTATGAACGGAAAACGATTTACATTTACTATTCTTGTGGTGTTGACAGGGCTGCTGATGGGCTGCGCTGCGCCGCAAGCAGGCGAGCCGGCTGCACCGGCTGAAGAAGCGCCGGCATCCGCTGAACCGGCAGCATTGACCGTGATGACGCACGATTCCTTTTCGGTAAGCGAAGGGGTCATTGCCCAATTTGAAGCAGAAAACAATGTGAAAATCAGTTTTGTAAAAAGCGGCGACACCGGCGCTGCATTAAACCGCGCCATCCTTTCCAAAGATGCGCCCCTGGCGGATGTTTTCTACGGTGTGGACAACACCTTCCTCTCACGGGCGCTGAAAGCAGATCTGTTTGAGGCCTATCCATCACCATTGCTAGAGAAAATCCCGGCTGAGTTCAAGCCCGATGCCGAATCGCGTGTGCTGCCGGTGGATTTTGGCGATGTGTGCATCAACTATGACAAGCAATATTTCAAAGACAAAAACCTGGCGCTGCCGCAAAGCTTGCAAGATTTGACCAAACCCGAATATCGTGGTCTGCTGGCAGTGGAAAACCCCGCCACATCATCACCGGGACTGGCTTTTTTGCTGGCAACCGTGGCTGAATTTGGCGAGGAAGGTTACCTGGATTTTTGGAAGAACTTGCGCGCCAACGACCTGGTGGTCGTGAATGACTGGGAGACGGCTTACTACACCAACTTCAGCGCTTCAACCGGCAAGGGCGCACAGCCCATGATTGTTTCTTACGGCTCAAGCCCGGCGGTGGAAGTGGTGTATGCCGAACAGCCCCTGGACGATTCTCCCACCGCCTCGCTGGTGGGTGACGGCATGTGCTTCAGGCAGATCGAATTTGTGGGCATTCTCAAAGGCGCCAAAAACCGCGCCCTGGCTGAAAAATTCATTGACTTTATGCTGGATGTTGCCTTCCAGGAAGATATGCCTTTGCAGATGTTTGTTTACCCGGTGAATCCAGAAGCCAAACTGCCCGATGTTTTTGTGAAATATTCACAAATTCCGGAGAAGCCTGCTGTGCTTACGCCGGAAGAGATCAGCGCCGGGCGTGAAAAATGGATTGAAGCCTGGGACGAGGCTGTGCTGCGTTGAGCCCGGTCAGCAATCGATCCGGTGTGCTCCAATCTCGCAAGGTGCGCCAGGCAATTGTGCTGTGGGCGGCGCCGCTGTTGTTCATCGGGTGGTTTTTCTATCAACCGCTGCTGGCCATCTTCAGGCTGGTGCTGCAAACCACCCTGGCCGACGGCTTCACAGCCAACCTGGCGCTGCGGGTGGGGCGTCCCTTGTTGTTCACCTTTGGGCAGGCGGGGCTCTCCACCCTGCTGACTTTTGTGGTGGGGGTTCCGGCGGCTTATGTGTTTGCCCGCTTCGATTTTCGGGGAAAACGCGTGCTGCGCGTGCTGACCACCCTGCCTTTCATTTTGCCCACCGTGGTGGCGGCTGCCGGATTCAATGCGCTGCTGGGACCGCGCGGTTGGTTGAACCTGGGGCTGATGTCTCTATTTAACCTGGTTGACCCTCCGGTGCAGATTCTGAATTCACTGGGTGCCATATTGATTGCGCATGTATTTTACAACACATCAGTTTACATCCGCGTGGTGGGCAGCGCCTGGGCGCAGTTTGACCAACGCATGGAAGACGCCGCCAGAGTGCTGGGCGCTTCACCGTGGCGGGCGCTGCGCGAAGTGACCCTGCCGCTGTTGGCGCCTTCCATACTGGCGGCAACACTGTTGGTGTTTCTGTTCGATTTCACCAGCTTTGGCGTGGTGCTGCTGTTGGGTGGACCTCGCTTTTCCACCCTGGAAGTGGAAATTTACATCCAGGCGATGAATATGTTCAACCTGCCGCTGGCGGGCTTGTTGTCGGCTATTCAAATGGTTTGCACCCTGTTTTTGACCGTGGTGCATGCTCGCCTGAACGGCAGGGCTGCCCAGCTTTCACCGCATGTGCGCGGCAGCGATGTGCGCAAAGCGCGCAGCCTGGGTGAACGTATTCTGGTTGTTGCGGTAATTATCACGGTGCTGGTGCTGCTGGTGTCTCCGCTGGCGGCGCTGGGATTGCGATCGTTCACCCGCATGGAGGCAGAACGCGGCGAGCGGGGTGAAGTGAAAACCGGGTTGACGCTGGCTTATTATCAAGAATTGTTTGTCAATCGCCGGCAGTCGCTATTCTATGTGCCGCCCATTGAAGCAGTGCGTAATTCATTGATTTATGCGGCCGCCACGGTGGTTATTTCGCTTACACTGGGATTTTTAGCGGCTTATGCGCTGCGCTTGAGGCTGCGCATCAACCGCCTGCTGGATCCTTTGCTCATGCTGCCGCTGGGGGCGTCGGCGGTGACACTGGGACTGGGGTTTATCCTGGTGTTTAACCGCCCGCCGTTCAGCGCGCAAAATTTTCCTTTGTTAATGCCCATTGCGCACAGCCTGGTGGCGCTGCCGTTTGTCATTCGCACCCTGCAGCCGGCGCTGGCATCCATCCCCAGTTCGCTGCGTTCTGCAGCAGCGGTGCTGGGGGCATCACCTCTGCGGGTGTGGCGCGAGGTAGATTTACCCATCATGGCGCGGGCGGCGCTGGTGGGCGCGGTGTTTTCCTTCACCATTTCGTTGGGAGAATTTGGCGCGACTTCTTTCCTGGCGCGCCCTGAATATCCAACCATCCCGGTGGCGGTATTTCGTTTCATTTCTCAACCCGGGGCAATGAACTACGGCCAGGCGTTGGCCATGTCTACCCTGCTGCTGGCGGTGTGCGCGGTGAGCATACTGGTGATGGAGCATGTGCGCCTGCCGGGTGTGGATGAGTTTTGACCCCTTTTTCTCTCGCAAATTTCCAACTGCTGGTTTGAGGTGTAGTACAATAGCGTACCGCCAGATACCATGGCTGCGATCAAGGATAACGACTGCATGTTGGAAGTTCGCGCTATTGAAAAGAGCTATGAAGGCAAACCCTTGCTGCGCGGGGTTTCTTTCAGCCTGGAGATGGGTGACACCATTTGCCTGCTGGGGGCTTCGGGCAGCGGGAAAAGCACGCTGCTGCGCATCATAGCGGGTCTGGAAGAATCTGAAGGGGGCGATGTGCTGTGGGACGGTGAGAGCATCCTGGATGTTCCTGTTCACAGGCGCAATTTTGGTTTGATGTTCCAGGATTACGCCTTATTTCCACACCGCAGTGTGGCTCAAAATGTGGCTTTTGGCCTGCGCATGCAGGAACTGCCCCAGGATGAGATTGACCGTCGCGTGCAATCTGCACTGGAACAGGTGAACATGGCTGATTTTGCCCGCCGCAGCGTCACCGATCTATCGGGCGGAGAGCAGCAGCGTGTGGCATTGGCGCGCGCCATTGCTCCGCGCCCGCGGATGTTGATGCTGGATGAACCGCTGGGCGCCCTGGACCGCACGCTGCGCGAACAGTTAACCGGTGAGCTGCGCCAACTGCTGCATCAGACCGGCATTCCCACCATTTATGTGACCCACGACCAGGAAGAAGCCTTTGCACTGGCTGATCGGTTGGTTTTACTGTCCGACGGTAATGTGGTGCAAACCGGCACTCCGGTTGAGGTTTACCGCCAACCCAAAAACGCCTGGGTGGCGCGCTTTTTGGGCATGGGAAACCTGCTGGCAGGAAAGGTTGTTTCGGCCCAACCCTTGCGAGTGCAAACCGACCTGGGCACATTTGAAAGCGCGCCGCAAGCGGAGCAGAGCTATGCGGTGGGGGCGGTTGTGGAACTGCTGCTGCGCCCCGGCGGCGCCTGCGGTGGTCAACTGGAACAAAATGAAAAAAATCAACTCACCGGCACGGTGAAAGATGTGCTGTTTGCCGGGGAGAATTACCGCGTCACGCTGGACTGCGGCGCGGGACATGTCTTTAGTTTTACGCTTGATACGCCACCCCGCCCGAATGAGGCGATGCGGCTTAATCTTGCGCCAGAATCTGTGATTTGTTTGGAGGCTTAGCATTTTATGACCGATGTTGTTGTGTTGAAGAAGAATATCAGGGGGGAGGAAACCTGGCGCTACGGTGGCAAAGTGCTGATGAGCCGCCCAGATGCAGCCTTGATTGAAGCCTCGTTTAACCGGGCTGATTTGCCTTTTCATGGGATCACTTTCCGGGAAGGTGACCGCTTTTTGGAAGCCTATTTCACGCACCAGTGGTTCAATATCTTTGAAATTCACGATTGCGATGATGACCACCTGAAGGGTTGGTATTGCAATGTGACCTTCCCTTCAGAAATCAAAGATCATGAAATTGGCTGGCGCGACCTGGCGCTGGATTTGCTGGTGTATCCGGACGGCGGGCAGTTGGTGCTGGATGAGGATGAGTTTGCCGCCCTGGCGATTGATGAATGCACCCGCCAGATGGCATTCACGGCGCTGGAGAAACTGAAGAAGATTTTTCACCCCATTGAAGAATTTGACCTGGTGGATTTGTGGCGGCGATTAGACGGGGTGCATGCGGATTAATCCCTGACAATGATTGATAAAAAAATTTCCCGGCAACAGGCCGGGAAATTTTTGATTATCTTTGTGCGCTGGAATAGGAATTTGCCAGCTTAGAATTTGACCACTTCGCCAATTTTTTGCTGTAATGCGGCATCGTAGATGCGGCGGGCGGTCACGATGTCTAACACGGCAGTGCCGGTGGTTTTGAATACGGTCAGTTCAGCGTCGCTGCTGCGGCCGGGAACTTTCCCGTTGATGACCTCGCCCAGTTCACCGGTGACCCGGTCGGCGCTGTAAACACCGCGCTGGATGGGTTTGATCAGGTCGCCTGCTTCGTTGAGCACACCGTCGCGGGTATCCACATACACCTTATCTGCGTGGATGATCGAATATTCATCGATTTCCTGCATGTCGGGGGTGTAGGCGCCAACGCCGTTGATGTGCGCACCTTTTTTGACCAGCCTGCCGTCAAACACGGGCTGTCGGCTGGTGGTGACGCAGGTGATGATGTCGGCATTGTTGATGGCCTCGGCTGATGATGCGGCGGCAGTGATGACAGCGGAGAATTTGCCGGCAAAGCGGCTGGTCATGCGCTGTGCAAAGGCTTCGGCGCGCTCGTGAACGATGTCGAAAACACGCACTTCCCGGATGGGACGCACGGTGAGCACGGCTTCGAGCTGGGTTTCAGCCTGGCCGCCGGTGCCAAACAGTGCGAAAACATGCGCATCTTTGCGGGCTAAAAGGTCGGTGGCTGCGCCGGAAACTGCGCCAGTGCGCACGCGGGTGAGGTAAGTGCCGTCCATCAGGCTGCAAACTTCACCGGTTTCGTTGTTGACCAGCACCATGGTGGCGGGAACGCTGGTTAAGCCTTTTTCAATGTTCCGTGGATAGACAGATACGATCTTGACACCCAGGGCGTTGGCGCCCGCGGCATAACCTGGCATATACAGGCTCTGGCCTTCGTGCTCAGGAACGTCCAGGTTGACGCGCAGCGGAATATTGCTCCCGCCGGAAGAATAGAGCGCCAGTGCGTCTTTATCTGCCTGAATGGCGTCCTCCATGCGGAAGACCTTCTGCATATCTTCTTGCTTGAGGACTAGAATTTCCATGTTAGGCAACACCTTTCACGACGGCTTCGCTCTCAATTTTAGATTCTTTGAGGGTGCTCATGATCATGGTGACGGCGCTATACAGGATCACAGCAGCCACCAGCCATTGCAGGGCAGAAACGTCCATGCTTTTGACCACGAATGCGGCCACCAGCACACCAATTACGCCGGCTGTTGAAGCGAACAGGGTGATTTTGCGGGAATAGCTGTCGAATTTGATGAATTGCATGCTGCCCACCGGAACTGAGAAGGTGCAGGCGCCCATCATGATGGGGAAAGCCACGCCGGGGTTGAGACCCAGGGCATACACGGTGGCCATGGTCAAAGCATAGGAGCCGATGCCGATGTTGTTCAGGGCGCCGTAGATCAGTGAGAGCACACCCAGCAGCACCAGTTTGAAACCGGTCAGGCTGACCGCGTCGCCGCCGGAAGGCATCAAGTTGAATTTACCGGCCAGGATCATGGCTGCGGCGACCAGAAGGCCAACCGAGATGAAGCGTTTGATAATATTGACCGGCAGTTTCACCACGTAACGCGGGCTGACATACGCGCCGATGACCTGCGCCACTACGGCGATGATGAGGGTGGCGATGCCCACTTCAATTGATGAAATGTAGGCAAGCGCCATCACGGCCACCGGGATTACACAGGCGGTATTCAGCGTGCCGGGGAGTTTCTTTTCGCTGACCCACTTCATGCGCGGGTAAAGCGAGGCGCCGATGGCGAAATCTGAAACACCAAATGTGGAGAGAAGAAAGATGATGAACTCAGAGATGGCCATTACGATGGGGTTGCCGTTCTCTTTCATGGCCTCGCCTTTGTGGCTGATGAGATCACGAATGAACACGAAAGCGAATGCGCCGTTGACCAGGGCAACCAGGATTAAGATGATGGTGACGATTGACATTTTGGAATCCTCCAATTTTTTATTGGATGGCGAATACGTCGCGGATTCCCTCCATATCCTCACCAAAAACAGCTTTCACACGCTCTCCCATATGATCGATCAACCTGAGACAATAGGCGTCGTGCTTGATATACTCGGTGGCAAAAAACACCATGCTTGCGTTGCGCGTAAAAACAGCCGACGCGCGTTCCTTGCTCTGGATGGACACGTGCACCATTTCGCGGTTATCTGCCGAGATGGTAATCCAACGTGAGCCTGCATCAGTCATTTTATCTGACTCAAACCCGTGGGGATAAAACTTGGGGATGATGGTGTCATAATGTTCATCCAAATCATAAAGGATTACCAGTACGCGCCCGAGTTCGGTTTGCTTGTTGGCAATGCACTGCTCCAACCGGCTGTCAAGGTCTTGCTTCCAGATTTGAATCAGCAATTCCTGTGAGGCCTGTTCAATCAGTTGAGCACATTTGTTGAGTATGCTTTCGTACCCGGTGAGGCGCCAAATCTCATCACTTTCCCTTGGGGTTTCAAACACGCGTGCTTCTTCTTCCAGGCGGTGGAGCGAATCTTCAGTCTGGTTGCGAATCAGAGCAGTGAGATGTTCAACGGGTTTGGCACGATAAACGCTGGTTTTGTCGCGCAGGGCTGTTGCCAGAACCCCGCGGCTGACCAACGCTCCCAGGGTGGCGTAAACCTTGCTGCGCGGCACACCTGAGTATTTGCTGGCTTCGTAGCCGGTGCAATCGCCGTTTTGCAATAATGCGAGGTACACCTTCGCTTCCGTTTCGGTAAACCCGAAATTTTTTAAACTGCTGATAATATCGCCCATACCCTGATATCCTTATTTGCATTTGATCCCATAATCATACATTTTCTAGTGAAGGCTTGCAAGGGAAACCGCGTAATCAAGTGGGGTTGCGTATTCTGCTGTAAAGGTGCGGTGGAATGGTTCCGTTAGTAGCTATCCTCGGTAACTACTATAGTCCGCCGCCGGGCAATAGTCATCATCATAAATAATGATTTATTTCACGAATAAGGATTAAAAATAACGCCCCTGACTACCAGGGGCGTTCGCAAATTCAGGTTGGATTGCAGGTCAATTTCGGGTGGACCGGTACAATCTCATCGTAAGCCTGAAAGATGAGATTGCTTCGCTTGCTGCACTCACTCGCAATTATCACGAACTCACGATAACTGCATTGACGATTGTCTGTCAGAAATCTTTGCGCAAATACACCATATCGACCAACTGCACGCCGTCCTCAAAAATGGGGTGGTCGTAATGCTCTGTGAAGAAATTTTTCACGCGGTGTGACGGCACAAATCCACAGCGCTCGTAAAACGGCAGAATCAGCGGGCTGTCGCCGGTGCCCACCAGCATGGTTTTGCACTGGTTTTTGTAACGATCAAAAAGGTACTCGATTAATCGCCTGCCGTAGCCCTGTCCCTGGTATTTTGGAACTGTGGCGATATTCTTGATTTCGCAGGTGGTATCATCTTCGCGGGTGACCACGCAGATGCTTTTCAGGTCGCCGTCATACAACGCAAACATCTCGCCGCGTTCCAGGTATCGGTCGATCATGTCTTCCTGTTCATCAGCCAGGAGCAGCAGGTCGAGAAATTGTTTTTTGTGATCCAAAATTTGCCTGATTTCCATTTCAATCTTCTCCCCGATGAGTTTTCTTTCGCACTCCATTGTATCATTGACAAGAAAAAACCACTCGCTGAGAGTGGTTTTTTGATGGCACAATAATCAAATAACGTTATTAGATCCACTGCATCAGCAGCGGCAGCCAGGATGAAAGTTCCCATTCGAAGTTCTTTTCAATACCTTCGCCATTATAGATCAATAATCCGGCTGGAGCCAGGACGCAGCAGCAGCACATGATCAGCAGCACGGCGGCTACGATCACGACAATCCAGATGGTTCGGTTGCTTTTGCTGCCCGTTTGAACAGGCGCCTCGGCTGCGGGGATGTTGATGACCTCGGGGGAGGGTTCGGGGTATTCTGTCATAATTTCCTCTTTCAATGATTGGTAATGATATCAGCGCAACGGTAATTATTGCCCTGGGTAATACAACTCCTGTTCTCACTGGTTGAACAGGCTTAAGCCCATAATGGCCAGGCTGCCGCCAAAAATGGTGAAGAAGAGACACAGGCCAATGACAACAGTGGCAATGTTGATATACCCAAGCACTAGGCCCGCAGTGGCCAGGCCGTCGCCGCCCTGGGGTTCAGGGCTGTTGCGGATTTCATTCTTTGCCATGTGACCGAAGATGACCGCCATGATGCCGCCAATGCCAAAGACACCCAGCCAGGCCAGGATGCCGCTGATCAGGCTGGCGATGGCCAGCGAGTTGGTGGGCAGCAAAGGCGACGCAGAAGGCGTGGGAGAGATGGGATTTTCAGATTCTGGTATGCTCATGCTGAACCTCCGTTGGCTATGCCTGCTGAGACATGCGGTTTGCCCTGCGCCACAACAACCAGACCACATAAGATGTGACCATGATCAAGATGCAAGCGATGACCACCGGTACCACAACCGAAAGGATGGAAATGATGGTTGAGATCACGTCTTCCAAAATGCTGACGGGTACGTTGCCGGTGCCGGCTGTGGCAACGCTGACGGCCGGGCGCACGGCCAGCGACTTGGCGGCGTGCACACCGCCCGCCACCAGCAGTCCCAGCGCCATGGAAAGCACAGGGTGAATTTCGGTGACAATGTGCGCGCTGGCAGCAAAAGCAATCGCTCCGGCCGCCGGGCGGACAAATGTTTGCAGGGCATCATTGACATGATGAATGGCGGGGGCTTTGTCGGCAAAAAATTCAATGGCCGACAGCACCACCAGCAGTCCGATGATCCACCAACTGGTCAGGGCATCCCACGGCTGCTTCAATTCCATTAAATTGGTGAATTTTGCCAGCAGGGCTACCACCAGCAGGGGAATATAGGCATTTAACCCGGCGCTGGCTGAAAGCCCAAAGGCAGAAAGTACACCTAACAGTTCCATTTTTTTCTTCCTCCTGAACACAAACCCATCAACCGATGGGAAAACCACCCCAGGTGCCGGTCATGCGGTAGCGAAACAGGTCTAACACGGCGATTTGCAGGATGGCTGTGGTCAGCCCGGCTAACACCAACCACCAGGCTTCTTGAATGCTGCTAAATTGATTCTCTCGGCGTAACAGCATGGTCCAAACGACTGTGTAAATCATGGTGAGCAGCGCGAGGACCGTGGCGCTGCTGATGACCGCGATGGGATATAAAATGAGCGGGTTTTCAATGAGCGTGGCGGCAAAAGCCAGCAGGCACAATGTAATCAACCCGGCCAGCGGGCGCAGCGTGTTCAATGCCGCCTCACCTGACCAGTCAACCCACAGGCTCTGGTTGAACACCGGCGCCATTACGGCTGCCATGCCCAGCCCCAGCCCAAAACCGGTCAGCAGGCGCAGCCAGTTGTGCGGCTGGTAGAGGTGCGGTGCGGCAGGGATGAGGTGAAGATAGGAATTGACGCCGTCCAACGCCCAGGCGGCGAAGAACAACCCCAGCACAATGGCCGGTTTAAGCGTGGGCATGCCGCCTTTTTTCCCCTGGCGCAAATGGAAGAGCAGGCCGATGAAAGCGCCAATATACATGCCGGTGCAGCGGGCGCACATGGGCGATTGTCGATCTCCGATGTGGAAACTACGCTCATCCAGGCGGTGACAAACAGCATATCCCACCGCATCGGCTTTGCCCAGCAATCCAGGCGGGGTGAAAGCCAACCAGCCAATCAAAACAACGATAAAAATGACCAGGATGAGCCAGCGATAGCGCGGCGCAGTGCGTGATGATGAAATTGAGGCTTCCATTGCGGCTTTATTATAGGGTGAGATGACCCATGATGCAAGATATACCTTAGAATTGGATGAGACTTTGGGGTTGTTAAGCCCCTGAAAGGGCAGTTTGCTTGACGCGAGTGTCAAAATATGCCATACTGAATGCAACACAGAAACTTGTGTTGACATTGCCATTTTATGGATGAGGAGGTGGTGTCAATGATAGATTGTAGTCAACGTAGTGCTGTGGCATCCCTCCTCGGTTCCCGATAACGGATGCCACAGCCAAAAAAGAAAGCCGCGCGTCAAGCGCGGCTTTCGATTTTTTAGCCGTTGTTTAAGTTTCATCACCAAAGACAATGCCCAGGTCGCGGGCAGTGAGCAGCGTGTCGCTGGACAGGGAGATTTGCTTGGGAGCCAGCAGGGCTTCTGCCAGGGGCAGGTCTCTGATCTTGCCGCCTTTCAAGGCCACCATGCGGCCAAAACCGCCTTCAAGCGCCAGGCGCACAGCGGCTGCGCCGTAGCGGGTGGCAAGCCAGCGGTCAAAGGCTGATGGGCGGCCGCCGCGCTGCAAGTGCCCCAGCACAATCACGCGGGTTTCAATTTCGGTGCAGTGCTGAATATAATTGCCCACCTCATATCCAATCCCTCCCAGGCGCGCCGAATAAACCTCGTCGCCGGCGATGGAAAACACCTGTTCTTTGCCCTGCGGGCGGGCGCCTTCAGCCACGGCAATGATGCTGAACAATGTGCCGCGATTTACGCGCTCCATCACTTTGCGGCAGACGGCATCAGGATGGAAAGGGATCTCCGGGATCAGGATGGCATCAGCGCCGCCTGCCAGCCCGGCATACAGGGCGATGAAGCCTGAATTGCGTCCCATCAACTCCACCACCATCACGCGGTGGTGCGACTCGGCGGTGGTGTGCAGGCGGTCGATGGCGTCGGTGGCGACGTTGACGGCGGTGTCAAAGCCGAAGGAATAATCGGTGCCGCCGATGTCGTTGTCGATGGTTTTGGGCACGCCGATGGTGGGCACGCCCAGGTCGAACAGTTCGCGGGCAATGCGCAGGGTGCCGTCTCCGCCCACCACCAGCAGGGCATCCAGTTTGAGGGCGCGGATGGCTTCAATGGTGGGTTGGCTGACATCGATGATTTCCGTTTTGCCGTTGTGCACCACCTTGCGGGCAAAGGGATTGCCGCGGTTGGCGGCGCCCAGGATGGTGCCGCCGCGCGGTAAAATGCCGCGCACTTCGTCCATGTTGAGCGGGTAGACGCCTTTCTCGCTTAAGAAACCGTCGAATCCATCCCGCACGCCCAAAATCTCGCAGTTGTGGGCCAAGGCGGTTTTTACCGCCGCGCGGATGACCGCGTTGAGACCGGGGGCATCGCCCCCGCCGGTGAGAATGGCAAGACGTGTCATCATTCACCTCGTGTAAAGAAGATGCTGTAAAATGATTATATATCGATCTTTCGTTGGTAATTTGCACTAGAGGTTTTGGGCGAGAGTAGGATTTTTTTAACGCAAAGTCGCAAAGATCGCAAAGTTTTAAAATTATTCTTCGCGCTCTTAGCGTCTTAGCGGTAAATTTTTAGGAGGCGGGCGATGAATCAAACCGAAAAGAATAATCCCCCGGTCATCTGGTGGCTGCGGCGCGATCTGCGCCTGACCGAAAACGATGCCCTGCGCGCGGCGGTGCGCGATGGGCGGCAGGCGATCCCGGTTTTCATCATGGACCCGGTGCTGCTGCAAGCCAATGCCCCGCTGCGCCAGCAGTTTTTGTTTGGCGGGCTGCGCCGGCTGGATGATGATTTGCACCTGCTGGGGTCGCGCTTGATTGTGCGCCAGGGCAGCCCGGCCGAGCAGTTGGCGCACTTGCTGGCTGAAACCGGCGCCAGCGCCATCTATGCCGAGGAAGATTACTCGCCTTATGCCCGCCGGCGCGATGCCGAGGTGGTGGCGCGCCTGCCGCTGCGCCTGGTGCAAGGACTCACTGCTTTTCACCCGGCAGCTTTAACTAAAACCAACGGCAATCCCTACGTGGTGTTTACCCCTTTTAGCAAAGCCTGGAAAAGCCTGCCTTTCTCATACACATCCACCGGCTCACCGCATCCCAACCTGTTTGCCTCTGTGACCGGACTGGAAAGCCAGCCGCTGCCTGAGGTGCGTCCCCCGGCTGATTTTCCGCCCGGCGAGGCTGAGGCGCGCCGCCGGCTGGAACGTTTCCTGGGTGGTGCAGTTTTTGAATATGCCGAAGGGCGCAACCGCCTGGATCAACCCGGCACGTCTGAACTGTCGCCTTACCTGCGTTTTGGCATGCTCTCCACCCGCGCGGTGCTGGCGGCTGCCCTGCAAGCCCTGCAGCGCGCCGATGCGGACGACCGCCGCAGCGTTGAAACCTGGATCAATGAATTGATCTGGCGCGAATTCTATCAATCCATCCTGTATTTCTTCCCCAATGTGCTGCAGGAAGCCTTTCAGCCGGGGATGCGCAGCATTGCCTGGCGCGACGCGCCGGCTGACCTGCAAGCCTGGCAGCACGCCGAAACCGGTTACCCGGTGGTGGATGCCTGCATGCGCCAGTTGGCTGAAACCGGTTGGATGCACAACCGCGGGCGCATGATTGCGGCATCCTTTTTGGCGAAGGATTTGCTGATCAACTGGCAGGAGGGGGAGCGCTGGTTCATGCGCTGCCTGGTGGACGGCGAACCGGCGGCTAACAACGGCGGCTGGCAGTGGACGGCGGGTGTGGGCACCGATGCCGCGCCGTATTTCCGCATTTTTAACCCGGTGCTGCAGGGCAAAAAGTTCGACCCCGACGGGCGTTTTGTGCGCCGCTGGCTGCCCGAACTGGCGCACGTGCCCACAGCCTACATCCATGAACCCTGGCAAATGCCGTTGGATGTGCAGTCGGAATGTAACGTTAAAATAGGAACGGATTACCCGGCGCCCATCGTGGAGCATGCCGTGGTTAAAGAGCGCGTGCTGACCGCGTATAAAAAGGCATAATCATTCTATTTTAAAGGAAATCATTTTTCATGAATCACGTTGATGGAAATACCACCGCAGGCACAAATTGGAACGATCTTTACAAAATTGGCGGCTGGGCGGCTATCGTCATGCTGGTGCTGATCCCGATCCAGATCATCGTTTTTGTTATTTCGCCGCCGCCCGCCAGCGTGGAGGAGTTCTTTGCCCTGTTTCAAAAAAACTGGCTGCTGGGATTGCTCAGCCTGGATTTGATCTATATTCTCAATAACATCCTGCTCAGCCTGATCTACCTGGCGCTTTACCAGGCGTTGAAGCAAACCAATGCAGCCCTGATGACGGCGGCTTTGATGCTGGGCTTGCTGGGCATTGCGGCTTATTTTGCCTCGAACCCGGCCTTTGAGATGCTGTCGCTCAGCCGCCAGTATGCGGCTGCCACGAACCCAACTCAACAGACCATCCTGCTGGCAGCCGGGCAGAGCCAACTGGCCTCCTTCACCGGCACGGCTTTTGACGTGTATTATGTGCTCAACGGGGTGATGCTGCTGATTTTGAGCTGGGTGATGCTGCACAGCCCGCTGTTCAGCAAAGCCACCGCCTGGTGGGGGCTGGCTTCGGGCATTTTGATGACCATCCCGTCATCGGCGGGCATGATTGGCATGGTGTTCGCGCTGGCGTCGCTGGCGCCCTGGATGGTGTTTTTGGTGCTGGTGACGAGAAGGTTTTGGGCGATGGGAAAGAGGGAGTAGTTGAAAAAATACTTTGGAATTTTAAAAAACTAGTTCCTTGTATAATGATCAATAATCCATTAATAAAATTAGGGAGGAAAAATGCCTAAAAAATTATTAATAACCCTTGTGTTCATTTTATTACTTGTTTCTTGTTCTCCAACAGTACCTTCCGAGGGAATGATCCAAACTGCTATCGCAGAAACACAAGCAGCAATTCCTATATTCACTAGCACAAATACTTCTGTTCCTACGCTGACATCAACAATAACCGTTACTCCCAGCCCAACTCCCGATCTTAGAATAATAACTGATGATCCGCAAGGTTTTCTACTAAAGCCCGAAGATTTACCTCGCGAAGCGAAGTATTTTTTACCAAATTCTGGATGGATAAGTCCGCATTTAAATTCTGAGGTGATCGCAGGTTGGACAGTTGAAAAAGGGAAAGAATATTTAGCCCGAACAGGAAGAATAAATGGATGGCGGGTTTACTACGCAAAAGGAACGAGAACTATCTATGCGCCAGATGAAATGTATTGCAGTGTAGTCAAGTTTAAGACATCGCAAGGGGCTTCACTTTTAGTTACGGATTATTCCTATAGAAAAAGATACCCTAATGAAAACTGGGAGGCAGTTGATTTAAAGATTGAAGATTTAGGGCAAGTCTATGATGTTGAACGCCATGTCGAAGTAACGTCTGGTGGCGACAAAAAGATCAATTATTGCATATCTTATGCTTATTATAATTTTGGTGTTGAAACATGTGGATTTGGCTTAGAAAAAGATATTGTTCCAGAAATTATCGAGACCGGTGCAAGAGCAGTATTGAAAAAATTGCAAAATGCGCAATTGGTTTTTCCACCGACAGAAACTCCTGAAATTGTGTCTACCAGTATACCAACAACTTGAAAATTCTAAATTCATTGCAATAACTTACCATTTTTGGTAAGTTATTGCAATGAAATGCGCCCCTAAGGTTGATCTCATTGACTGCGTAACAATTGGCGATGCTCGTCGTATGTGCTGGCATATTCGGAGTTTCAGCAGGAAATTTAATTATTAACGGTGGAAAACCTGTTGGGGGTGATTCAACAAATGTAAGAAACAACCGGGCAGGGGAATCTGGAATAGTGTTGATAGCCATTCTCAAGCTGGAAAAATTTGATGCCCAACCATCTCGCAGACCAAAATTCGCCTTACCTCTTGCAGCACGCCGACAACCCGGTTGAGTGGTACCCGTGGGGTGCGGAGGCATTGGAACGCGCGCGGCGCGAGGACAAACCCATCTTCCTCAGCATAGGCTATGCCGCCTGTCACTGGTGTCATGTGATGGCGCACGAATCGTTTGAGGATGAAGCCACCGCGGCCTGGATGAACCAGCATTTTATCAATATCAAGGTGGACCGCGAGGAGCGCCCCGACCTGGACGCCATCTACATGCAGGCGGTCACGGCGCTCACCGGGCAGGGCGGCTGGCCGATGAGCGTCTTTTTAACGCCCGACGGCAAGCCGTTCTACGGCGGCACCTACTTTCCGCCTGAGCGGCGCTACGGCATGCCGGCGTTTCAGGAATTGCTGCAATCCATCGCCATGATGTGGCAGCAAGACAGCGCGGCGCTGCTGAATAACACCGCTTTGATTGCACAGCATCTGGCTGAAAATGCCGCTTCAATGCCGCACGGCGGTGAATTGGACGCGGATTTTCTGGAACAGGCCGTTCACGTTTTGCAGCAGTCCTATGACTGGCGGCACGGCGGGTGGGGCAATGCGCCCAGGTTCCCGCAGCCCATGAGCATTGAGTTCTTGCTGCGGCGTGCTGTGCGCGGCGATCAACAGGCGCTGGAGACCGCCCGGCACGCCCTGCGGGCGATGGCAAAGGGCGGCATGTACGATGTGGTGGGCGGTGGGTTTGCGCGTTACAGCGTGGACAACCTGTGGCGCACGCCGCATTTCGAGAAGATGCTGTATGACAACGGCCAGCTTGCGCTGGCTTATTTGCACGCCTGGCTGGTGAGCCGCGCTGATCAGCCACAATCAGCCGATGACTTGCGCCGGGTTTGTGAACGCACGCTGGATTTTGTCTTGCGCGAGATGACCCACCCGGCGGGCGGTTTCTTCAGCAGCCTGGATGCCGATTCGGAAGACGAGGAGGGCAAGTTCTACCTGTGGACGCTGGCTGAGGTGCGGGCAGCGTTGCCCGATGAGCGGGACGCGCAACTGTTCATTGCAGCTTACGGCATCACCGACCAGGGTAATTTTGAGGGTAAAACCATTTTGCAGCGCGTGAAAAGCGATGAAGAGCTGGCAGAGTCGTTTGACTTGCAAGCCAATGCTGTCCCCGCTGAGTTGGAGCGGCTGCATGCGCGGCTGCTGGAGGTGCGCAGCGGGCGGGTGCGCCCGGGCACTGATGATAAGGTGTTGACTTTTTGGAACGCGCTGGCGCTGCGTGCTTTCGCCGAAGCCGGCAGATATCTCAACCGGCCGGATTACCTGGAGGCGGCCAGACGCAATGCCGATTTTTTGCTCAATCATCTGCACCAACCGGGGCGTTTGCTGCGCTCCTGGCGGGCAGGGCGGGCGCAGCTCAATGCCTACCTGGAAGATTATGCCAGCCTGATCCTGGCGCTGCTGGAACTGTATCAAAGCGACCCGCAGGTGCGCTGGTACCGCGCCGCTTTGCAACTGACAGATGAAATGCTGGCGCACTTTGCCGACCCGGCAGGCGGTTTCTTTGATACGCGTGACGACCATGAAATGCTGATTGTGCGCCCGCGCGACGTGCAGGATAATGCCACACCGTCCGGCAACGCCCTGGCAGCCGCCGCGCTGCTTAAGCTTTCATCATTTGGAGACAGATTCGATGCGCGCCGCACGGCTGAACAAATGCTGGCGGGCATGCAGGCGCAGGCTGTGCGCTATCCCACGGCTTTTGCGCAGTGGCTGTGCGCCGTGGATGACGCCCTGAGACCGCGGGTGGAGGTGGCAGTGGTGGGAGAGCATAACCATCCCGGCACACTGGCACTGCGGAAAGCGCTGTGGCAGACTTATCGTCCGCGTTTGACGGCGGCTTTCAGCAGCGAACCGGTTGCCGATGGCGCGCCGCTCTTATTTGAAGACCGCGTTCAGGTGGGCGGATTGCCCACGGCGTATGTGTGCCGCGGTTTTGCCTGTCAGGCGCCGGTGCACACCCCGCAAGAGATGCTGGCGGATATTGAGAACGAGCCGCCGGTGACGATTCCTGAATAAACGATTGATTTTTTTGAGGGTGTACCTGCGAGCCGCCGAACAGGCGGCTTGACTGTCTATTAGAAGCGCGCTGAGATCGCCACGCTCGTAATTACGCTTGCTCGCGATGACAACGGCTGTGTCGGACACCACTCTCATTTGTTCCAACTAAGTCCATAAAACAACAATCTATTCTGTCTTTTCGACGAGCGCAAAGAGTTGATCTCGAAAAGCGACATTGCGCGCGAGGAGAAATCTTGGCGCAGATAAACAAATAAACCTCATAAAAAAATAGATAACAAGATTTCTCGACCCTATTTGACATTCATTATCAACCGAATTGCATAAACCGGGTCTCGAAATGACAAAAATGGTTGATTTTAGTTTGTTGGAAATCAACGAATCTGTGTTTGATGAGGCAGATGATGCATACCATGCGCCCCTACACCTGTCCTATTGCATACTCCACGATCATACCGGGAATGTCGATGCCGGTGAGCGGCACGGTGGAGTGGAACTCCATGGTGTGGTTGACCTCGTTGACCAGGTAGCCGCGGGTGGGGTGCTCGAAGATGTCCACGGCGATCACGCCGCCGCCCACGGCATTCGCCGCCGCACGGCTGATGTGGTCGATTTCGGGCGTCACCGGGCACACTTCAGCTTTGCCGCCGCGCGCCGTGTTGGTGATCCAGTGGGGCGAGCTGCGGTAGATGGCGCACACGGTGCGCTCGCCGATGACGAAGGAGCGGATGTCGCGCCCGGGTTTCTCGATGTGTTCCTGGATGTAGAAGATGGAATGCTGCGCGCCGCCCAGGGCTTCTTTATGCTCCAGCACGGTTTCGGCGGCTTCGCGGTCGTTGATTTTCGAAAGCAGGCGTCCCCATGACCCCACCACCGGTTTGAGCACCACCGGGTAACCAATTTCGTCCATGATCTGCAAGGCGGCTTCAGCGGTGAAGGCGGTCCACACCAGCGGCTGGGGCACGCCGGCTTGCTCAAGGGCGATGGAGGTGTTGAGCTTGTCGCCGCACACTTCCGCCACGCGGGCCATATTGATGGTGGGAATGCCCCAGCCGTTGAGCACACGCGCGGCATACAAGCCGGTGTTGTAGGACAGGCTGCGCACCAGCACCATGTCGTACTGCCGCCAGCGCGAGGGGTCGTTCAGGTGCAGGGTGATTTCGCGGTCGTCGATGCGGTCATAGTCGATGCCGCGTTTTTCCAGGGCTTCAAAGATCCATTTTTCTTCCACGCGCACGCGTGAGAA
>CAZOKH010000017.1:0-45864 GCA_964580315.1 uncultured Anaerolineaceae bacterium
CAACCAGGCGGTCAAGCGCAAAAAAGGAACGGGCTGGCGCCATGCTGCGGTAATTGGGGGCCACGCCAACCAGGGCGTCAGGCTGAATGGCATGGATGGTGTGGTAGGCGACAGCGTGTCCGCGCAGCATATTTGCCAGCACAATGAAGGCGGTTTTCAGGTCATTTTTTCCGGGTGGAAATCCACCTCCCAGGTAGCCGCCGTAAACGTACACGTTGGGTTCGTTGATGGTGACCCAGGTGTGCACATATTCTTTGAGGGCTTCAACTGCTTTGTGGACGTATTTTTCAAAAAACACAGGCGCCTGGTCGTTTTCCCAGCCGCCCATTTCGGTCAGCCACAGCGGGTCGGTGAAGTGATGCAGGCTGACCATGGGGGTGATGCCGCGGTGAACCAGGCCGCGCAGAATTTCGCGGTAATGATCCAGGGCCTGTTCATCCCAGCGGTCAGGCGCGGGTTGCACCCGGCTCCATTCAATGGACAGGCGGTGAGCGTTTTGACCGCTATCAGCGGCGCGGTCGAAATCTTCCTTCCAGCGGCCGCTCCACCAGCCGCAGGCGTCGCCGGATTGATGATTTTCCAGGATCTTGTTCTCCTGGTTTTCCCAGGCATACCAGTTGTTGTTGGTGTTGCCGCCTTCAACCTGGTGAGAGGCGGTGGCGGTTCCCCACAGGAAACCGGGTGGGAAGGTGTAGACGGCGTGGGGCATGCGGTCACCTCGCTATTGTGCAAATATGGCTTGAATTGTAATGCAGATACAGGGTTTATCCCAAAGAAAACCTCCCCATTTTCTATTTGAAAATGGGGAGGGAGTTTATGAACTTTGTTGGGGGTTAGCGGCAGCCGCCCAGTTCAATGGGGGTCTGACACTTGGTGGGCGTGATGGACGGTTGCACGGTGTGGGTCTTGGTTGGCGTGCGGGTAATGGTGGGAACCGCGGTGTTGCTGGGTATGGGCGACTTGGTGGGCGTCTTGGTGGTGGTGCCGGTCTTGGTGGGCGTGCCGCTCTTGGTGGGTGTGCGGGTGGGAGGGCTGGTGCGGGTGGCGGTGGGCATTGCTCCTGAAATGGTGAAGGGTTCCACAATCAATGACGATTTTTTGCGGTTGTCGCCGTCATTGTTCTGCGCCATGATGACCAGGGTGTAATTTCCATTGGTGATGGTGGGTCCCAATGATGAACTGGAACCGTACCACCATTTATCAACATTGGGTTTCTTGGTGTAGCAACTGCTGTTTCCGCCAAACAGGCAGAAGCGGGAGCTAGTATCGCGGTACCAGTGCACCAGATTGCCGCTGCTGTCATAAACGAAGAAGCGCACTTCATTTACATTCTGGTCAGTGCTTGAAAGACCGTCATTGCCTTCCACCAGGGCGCGCACCGTGAACGAGGTTCCGGTGACGGGGTTGCCGGGTGAAAACTGGGCTTCGATGGAGGGACCGGTTTTCCCGGTGACGGTGATCTGGCAGGCGAGCGTGGGACCGGTGGGTGGGATGACGTTGTAGCGGACGATGCCGTTGAAATCGCTGTTCCAGTAGAAATTTCGATTGATGGTTGAGCCACCAAATGGATCGAGGGCCGGGGTGGGAGTCCGGTTGTTCGCCGGAAGCGGATAGGAACGCACATAAGGCGTGATCCAGAAATTGAAGTTGCTGCGGTCATACGTCCAACGGAAATAACCCGATGAACCGGCGCTTAAGCTCTTGGGCGTGGTGAAGTTGTGGGAATAGGTGAGCGCTGAAGTGTTGGACGGATTATACATGGGGCTGTTGTAGTTGTGATTCCAACCATACAAATCGAATGACCGATCGGGGTCGGGGTTTTGCATTTCATTGTGCCAGGCGCCGTTATAGGTCATGGACGCGCCGGTGAAAGCAATGGTATAGGGCCCCAGGTTTTTCAGCTTTGATTCAAGGACATAACCACCATTGGAGAGATACTGCACCATCAGTCCTTCATAGGAACCGCTGGAAAGGCTGAGGTTCTCAATCACGTCGCAGTTGGGCGTGGGGGTTGTGGTGGGGGTGCGGGTGGGAAGATGCACCGGTGAGACGGGAACCAGGTACAGCCCGTCAATGACGGTGGCAGATTCAGATATGCCGGGTCCTGCCCAGGCAACAGCCAGGTTGTCGCCGCCGCCGCCCTCTTTGTGCAGGGCTTCAATATAGTAGAGCTGCCCGGCCTGCAGGGTGATACCGACTGATTTTTGGGATGAGTATTTCTCCCATTGACGCGAACTGGTATAACTGGTGACATTGGCGATCTTGGATCTACCAGCGGGGTTATCACTGGCACTTAACCATAGTTCGCTATTATCGTCCGAAGCAATCCAGAATGTGTAAATTCCTGAATAGGGCGGGCAGAGATAGGCTTGCATGCGGGTGCCGTAGTTATCACTGAAGGTAGTGGGCGCCTCGAAGCTGGTGGGATAATTGGAACCGCTGGGTTCGTAGGGGAAACGGTCATTCGTGGTGAGATTGCTGACAGAACTGCCGGAAACGTCTGTCCACCATTCGCGCAGCACCGAACCAGTGCCTGTGCAGTAAGACGGCGTGGGCGTGTTGGTGGGCGTGGGTGTGACAGTGGGAGGCAGAGGCGTGTAGGTGTGAGTGGCAGCGATCATGATGCGCCCGCTGAGGCCGGTGACGCGCGAGGTGCGGAATTTTTCAACCAGGCCTTCGCGTTCAGCTTTTAAGCGGATGGTTGGCCAGACGCTCGACAGGAAGGGCGTGATCACATTATAGCGATAGGTTAGCACAACCCGCACACGGTCGCCCGGACCGCCGGCATCGTCAACATAGCGGATGCTGCCGGAATTGTCTCCTTTGGCGAGTTCGCAATAAATGGGGTAAGCATAATCCGGGTCGGTGCCGGTGGGATTGGGAGAGAAAAACAGCGTGTTGGGGTTGAAGCGATAAAAGTCGCCGCTGACAGGCAAGACGCGGTTGCTGCAGGTGGTAATGCCAAAATAGCCTGCTTCACTGGGGTTGCCGCGGAAGTCCTGTGAAAGATTGGGGGTTGTGTAGGCGTTTTGAAGGAACGCGAGATAGTCGCCGGAAATGGCTGAGCTGTCATCCCAGGTGATGCCGGTGGTGCCGGCCAGGGCGGCGTCGCGAATGGAAGGCAGACGCGCCCAGTCTTGCAAGGCGCTGGTTTTGTCGTTGTCGATTTTTCCATCGGCGGTGTGCACCACGCAGTCATCTGCGCCGTCAGTTTGCTCGCTGCCAGACAATGACAAAGAACCGGCAAGAGCGGTAACAGCATCATCGCAATAGGCAGGGTCGTAATTGCCGGTGATGGCAAAACGCACAGCAAAGCGCGAACCATTCTCCAGTGCAAGATAGGCGTGCATCATGCGTCCAAATTCAATAATGCCAAAGGTGAGCATGAGCAAAATGGGCAGTGCCAGGGCAAATTCGACCAGCGTTTGCCCGCGGGGGTTATCTTGAATTCTCTGGTGGAGACTGGTTATCCATTCGCGCATTTTTTTCATCACAACATCCTCTTTCCATCATCCGGCCTGGTGTAAACAACCACCTGGATGCGGTTCATTAATTCGCAATACGGGTGTAGATACGTGTGGCAATATCCTCAAAGATTTTTCGCAGTTTATTTCCATCCGGGGCATAGTAATACTGCCCGCAGGATTGCGCAGCGCCGACGCTCATGGACTTGCAGGGATCGGTGGTACGGTCGCCGTCATCGCCCACGGCTGCCATGTAGCGCAGCAGGTCTTCGCCAACGTTGCCGCCCACGGCGCCCAGACCGATGGTGTAAACCGCAATATCGTTACCGGCTGGTTCGTCCAGATTTTCTGATTTGGTTAAAGCCGCCTCATCGACCATGTCGAGAGCGTAGTCAAAGACGCTGTAGTTGTTGTTGGGAACGGTTGCCTGCCAGTTTGTGCTGGGCGGACAGGTTTTTTGCTCTGCATCGATGCAATAACGCGGGGTTGGATCGAAATCGACGCACACACTTGACCAGAAGCCGCCGCCCAGTTCACCGGTGCAAAAGCCGTTGGTGTAGGCGGCTGGAATGTTGGTGTTGGTGTCATAGGTGTCGCTGAGGTTGACAATGCCGTCTGACAGGAAAACCACCACCCACACAGAACCTGGTCGGCCTGAACTCTTCAACACATTGGCAGCCGCGCGCATGCCGCAGCCGGTACAGGTGGACAATGGAGACAGTGATGCTTCCAACGGACCGCCGCCATCGGGGTCGTGAGCGGCGCGCCAGGCGACGGAGGCGTTGTGGTCAGCTTCAGTGTAGGTGGCAATGTCATCGGGGTCGCCAGGCTCACCGTCGCCTTTTGAATCACCGTCGCCGTCTTCATCGGTGACCCAGTTATAGGCATCCAGCTTAAAGGAATCGTCGCAGGGCAAACCGCCCCAGCCAAAGGGGTCTTTGCTGTCATCCCAGCGGTCATCGTCGAGCGTGCAGCACAACGGGTTGGTGGGCGCTTCATCGCAGGTGGGCAGGTTAGGATCAAAGTCTGAACCGTCGCCGTCGCGGTCTTCGGGGTTAACCGGGTTGAACAGCATGTTTTCATACCAGCGCGGCCAAATTTTGGCAAAGGGCGGGTCGTCGTGAAGGGTGAGACCATCAATGACGGTTTTGGCAGCGGTCAGGTCATCACTTAAATCCACATTGGTGCTGTGCAGGTTGGGGATGGGGTGCACCACGGCCAGGCTGTCAAAGGTGACCACGGAAACCTGGTCATAACCCTGATAGAGCTTGTCAATGAGGGCTTTGGCGGCATCTTTGGCTTTGAAGAGCGGCTGGCACGAATTATCCAGGTTGCAGCCGTTGACAGCCAAGCCGGAGTAATCGGGGGGATTGGATCCATCAGGATCGTAGTTGTCCACGTAGGGGCAATCAAGCCCGTTGTCACGGAAATCTGCACAAATGGTGTTGAGTGTATCGCTGGCCATGGATTCGGAAATGTCAATGACAATGACCACATCCACGGGTGCGGCTTCAGAAATGGCGTTGGTGTGCAGCGTTACGGCATCAAACCCGAGCAATCCCAAAAAATAGAGCGGTGCGCGCAGATCGGCTTCGACCCACACCAGCTTGCGCGGCGAGTCGCCGGCAGTGGTGTCGGGACAGCGGGCAAAAAACATGGGGACGGTGGTTTGCAGGCCTGCATCCCGGCTGCCGTCTCCATCAGCATCGCAGACGAATAATTCGAGGTTCACGGCTTCGATATCGATGTTGTGAAGGCGCAGCACCTCGGCGGCTGATTCTTTCATGCCGGGTAGAGTGGCGCTGCGTTTAAAGTCAGTGGCGGCGGCCACGGCGCTGGCATCTACAGCGCGTTTGAGCTGACCGTAGGTTAAATAGAGTGAACCGGCGTCAAGCGCCAGGCCGGCAAACAATAGCATGGCCGTTAGAGCCAGGGCAAAAATGACAATGACCTGGCCCTTGGAGCGCTTTTGTCCTTTAGGACTAAGGCTCAGGGGTAGCTGTCGGAGCAGCTGCTGGAAGCGGCATAAGAGTGTATGCATGGATTCTTATCGGGTTGGGAACGAATTGACTGAGGAAGGGCAGGTTAAGCGCCTGCTCATAACAATAATAAAACTCAACGGCAACAAATCCTTTGTTCATGGTGGCGGTTTGAGACAGAGATTCTTCCACACGGCTGGCTGTGTAATAGGGATGGTCGATGATGATGTTTCCTTCACAATCGGTGCGCCAGTTGCTGCTATAGTTCGTGTCAGCGTCGTTATCGGATAATGCCCAGTATCCATTGGGTGAAGGCCAGACATTGGTCACACCAATCATCGGTGACCCGGTTGGATTTTTGTTGCCGATGGTAAAGACAGAAATGAGAACGTCGTCTTTTTGCGGATCCAGCTCTACATAGGTGTTCAAGCCGTTGCAGAACTTTTCATAATAACTGAAAAGGGGGTGCCCGCTTTGACAAACAGCGGCGTCGCCGGGGGGCGAGAAGAGGCAGGCGGTGTGATAGTAAAAGTTGAAGGGCTCTGGTTCGGCGCAATCTACATCTGCAATGTTGGCGGTGGTGAAGGGATCGCGCACCGAGGCAAAGCGCGCGGCTTCACGGGTGAGGTCAAGAATGTCCAGGTACCGTCCAATGTAGATGGCCACTTCAACGATCCCCAGCAGGATGATGATCAGGATGGGCAGCACCAGAGCAAGTTCAACGAGCGATTGCCCGCGTCCGGAGCGGGATCGAAACAAGCGGGAGGTTTTTTCCCGAACCTGCTGCCTGATCTGTTGAAGAGTTTGCTTAAAACGAACCATGTTATCCCTGTGATGAATTTTTTGCGGTTAACGCCTGTTCTCACAATACAACGCCGGTATCGAAATGTCAATAAAGGTGACGTATAAACCGGGAATCTGTAAACCGGACTCGACGGAATTGGGACTCGTTTTCAACATTGGGGGACTGTGAAATGCGCCGAATGGATGGTGCAAGGACAGATTGTTCCCGGTGAGACTGCCAATACGTCTGTTTGAAGCATACAGCCGCGCCGGAAGGGTGTCAATATTCAACAGGGCATTGTAAACCACCTGTAAAGTGGTTCAAATTGGCGCTGTGGTGCATCCTGCACAAAGATACCTGTTCGACCTGCACCTTTTAACAGGTTGAAAAACTGCCGTTTTTCCCGCATACTGATTGTGAAATAGAACATATATTCTATATGGAGAATTATGGACGAAGTGGTGATCAAGTCGAAACGCCCGCAAAGGCGCAGGTATCGCAAAGCGCTGCCGCCGGCTGAAGAGCTGCTGGGTGAAGCCGTGAACATGCTGCATGAAGTGATGCGGCAGGTGGCCTGCCTGGCGGACGACGAGCGCAGTATGGAAGACTGGCTGGATGTGTTGGATGGGCTGGGTAAAGCCAGCACCCGGCTGGCGACCCTGTTGAAGACCCTGAAAACGTTGGGAGGCAGCAGCGAATTGACTTCGGCCTTTAACCAGGCGCTGAATGAACTGCTGCAAGAAATGGGCGCGCCGCCGCATCCCTGAGCGGAGTGCGCCACGGCGGCTGGCGGCGGCAGATGCCTGCCGATGATTGCACAAACCTGCGGATGATTTCTGTCAACGCAGCCCATCACTCTGGATGGCTTGAACGCTGCGCTCCCCGGGTTGACGGCAAGCCGCCAGCCGCACCATTGCATGAAAAAAGGTATCCCGATGAAAAAGAAACGCACACCGTCTGGATTGGAAGAGATTGAGATTTTTAAAAAATTGATGCACTCGGCGGATGTGTTCAGTGATCTGGCGGGCGGGT
Source organism: uncultured Anaerolineaceae bacterium (assembly GCA_964580315.1). Classification (GTDB taxonomy): domain Bacteria; phylum Chloroflexota; class Anaerolineae; order Anaerolineales; family Anaerolineaceae; genus CAZOKH01. The sequence continues at coordinate 7,260 of CAZOKH010000017.1, forward strand.
TGAAGCTGCGCGGCTACCAGGCTCCGGTGGCAAAAGCGGTGATCGAATCAGCCATGATGAAACTGGGGCGCAGTTTTGTGGTGATGTTCCCGCGCCAATCGGGCAAGAATGAATTGCAGGCGCAAATTGAAGCCTTTTTGCTGTGCCATTTGCTGCAGAGCGCCATTGAGATTGTGAAGATTTCGCCTACCTGGAAGCCGCAATCGCTCAATGCCATGCGCCGCCTGGAACGTGTGTTGAAGCGCAACCGCGTCTCTCAGGCCGTCTGGCGCAAGGAAGCGGGTTACATCTACCGGGTGGGGGCCGGGCGCATCACCTTCCTCTCGGGCAGCCCCGAGGCGCACATTGTGGGCGCCACCGCAGCCACCCTGCTGGAGGTGGATGAAGCCCAGGATATTCTGATTGATAAATATGACCGCGACATTGCCCCCATGGCGGCCAGCACCAATGCCACACGTGTGTTCTGGGGCACCGCCTGGACCAGCGACACGCTGCTGGCGCGCGAACTGCGCGCCGCCTTGAAAGAAGAAAAGCAGGACAGCGTGCAGCGTGTGTTTCGTCTGAGCGCGGTGGAAGTGGGCGACGAACTGCCTGCCTATGCCCGTTTTGTGGCCGAACAGGCCGCCCGGCTGGGACGCCAGCACCCTATGATCAAGTCGCAATATTTCAGTGAAGAGATTGACGCGCAGGGCGGCATGTTTCCGCCGGCGCGCCAGGCGTTGATGCAGGGCACGCACGCGCGTCGGCGTGCTCCGCGCGCTGAGCGCACCTATGCCCTGCTGCTGGATGTGGCGGGACAAGATGAAGGAGCCGAAAGCGGGCTGGCAGGCGGCCTGGTTAATCCGCAGCGCGACCTGACCGCGCTGACCGTGGTGGAAGTGGACGGTTCCACACTGGAGGATTCCCTGGTGCGCGCCCCCACCTACCTGGTGGTGGAACGCAAGTGCTGGCGGGGGGTAAAACACACCCGCCTGTACGGCGAACTGCGCGCCCTGGGTGAAGTGTGGCAGCCGCGCTGGTGGGTGGTGGACGCCACCGGTGTGGGGGCGGGGTTGGCTTCGTTTTTGGATGCGGCTTTTCCGGGGCGGGTGACACCCTTTGTGTTCAACACGGCCACCAAGTCGAAGCTGGGCTGGGATTTTCTGGCGGTGGTGGAGACCGGGCGATTCAAAGACTGGCAGGAGCCGGATGACGGCGGCGAGGATGACCTGAAAGCGGTTTTCAACCGCCAACTGGATGCCTGTGAAATGCGCACTGCGCCGGGAGTGGAGAAACGCCTGGCGTGGGGTGTGCCTGACGGCCGGCGCGACCCGCTGAGTGGAGAACTGCTGCATGACGATTTGTTGATCTCGGCGGCGCTGTGCGCAACGCTGGACGGCTGCGCCCTGCCCACCGGCGGATTGGCGCTGGTGGTGCCGGGAGATGACCCCCTGGAGGAGATGGATTATGGCTTCTGAGCCTGTGTTCGCGGGCGTGTCGTTGTTTGTGTGGATGGTGAAAAGCTGCTGCCACGGGCTGGATGCCAACCGTGAAGCTGCCTGGCAAAACCTGTGCGAGACGGCGCGGGATTGGGGGCTGGCGTTTGCGCCGGTCAAAGCGGCTGACGGCGCCTGCCGCTTTAACCTTTCGGCGGTGGGAGGCGGCTGGCAAGACGACATTTTGCCCGGGCTGTTCGCCGCGTTTAAAAGAAATGGTCTGCGCCGGGTGGGCTGGCAGTACCTGTACGGCGCCAACCCGCTGGCAGAGGCCGCCGCAGCAGCGCAGCGCATTCATCAGTTGGGTTTACAGGGCTACATCCTCGACCCGGAAGTGGAATACAAGCGCGCCGGGGTGGGCGCGGCGCGGGTTTTCATGCGCCGGCTGCGCCAACTGGCGCCCGATGTTCCGCTGGCGTTATGCAGCTACCGCTTTCCTTCGCTGCACCGCGATTTTCCGTGGATGGGATTTTTGGATGAGATGGATGCAGCGCGCGGCGACGTGCACATGCCGCAAATGTACTGGGTAGGCGATGAGCGCCCCGATGGGCCTGAAGTGCAACTGGAGCGCTGCTTGAATGAATTGAGCGCGCTCAAAGCCCTGCCGTTGATCCCGGTGGGCAGCGCCTACACTCAGCGGGTGGGCAACCGCAGTTGGGCGCCCACTGCTGAACAGTTGGATACCTTCTTTGCGGCGGCGCTACGCCTGGGCTGCGCGGGGGCTTCGCTGTGGTGCTGGGACTCGCTGGTGCAGAAGGATGACGGCAGCCGGGGCTGGGTGGACGCTGTGCGGCGCGCTGCACAGGACTGGGACGGCACGCCGGCGCCGGCGTGCACGCTGGAGCAGCGCGTGGAACGGTTGGAGGCTGCACTGCGCGTGCATGGGTGGGAATTGTAACCAGGGATAAAAAATCTCACGCGGAGACGCGGAGAATGCAGAAATCGGACAACAAAATACACGAAAAGGATTTGAATAATGCTGTCTGTGGTTCCGGGGATTTTTGTAGGGTGTGCCTGGGCGCACCGTAGGGTGCTACCCGAAGATAAAGGATTTGCTTATTTGATTCATACATAGGACGCAGAGAAACAACAACGAAATACGCGAAAGACACGAAAAGCGATAGGCGAATGTGTCATTTCAAGCGCAGCCCTCGAAGGGGGCGCAGAAAGAAATGACAGGGGTATCCGTGTCTATCCGTGTTCATCTGTGGTTCAAAAAGGAGGTGCGATGAATCTTTTCACTGAAATCACGCAGCGGGTGTTTGGTGCGGAAATCAACCGGCAGGTGCGCGCGGCGCTGGCGGCTGAGACGGATGCCAGCTTTGCCGTGGGGGCAAGGCTGGCGGGCGCGCCGCAGTTTGAGCGCGCCGACGCTGACCGGGATGAAATTTTGGTGCAGGCGCTGGAAGCCTGGAGGGTGAACCCGCTGGCGCGGCGCATGGTGGAACTGACCACCCAGTATGTGCTGGGCGGCGGGGTGGCGGTGAGCTGCAAGCAGCGCGCCACGGCGGCATTCCTCGAGCAATTCTGGCGGCACCGCCTCAACCAGATGGATGTGCGCTTGAACGAGTGGAGTGATGAACTGGCGCGCAGCGGCAACCTGTTCGTGCTGATCTCGACCGACGCGGGCGGCATGAGCTATGCCCGCGCTGTGCCGGCTGCTCAAATTGCGCGCATCGAAACCGCGCCCAATGACAGCCAACAGGAGACAGCCTATCTGCCCAAACCCAGCCTGGAAATGCCCGACCCACGCCCCTGGGCGGCTTATGACGCGCTGCATGACGCGCCCACCGACGAGGGCGGATTTGCCCCGGTGATGCTGCACTATGCGGTCAACCGCCCGGTGGGAAGCTGCTGGGGAGAATCAGACCTGGCGCCGCAACTGCGCTGGCTGGCGCGCTATGCCAACTGGCTGGAAGACCGCGCCCGGCTGAACCGTTTTCGCACGGCGTTTTTATATGCGGTGAAGGCGCGCTTTGCCTCGGAGGCGCAGCGCGCTGCGCGCCAGCAGCAGCTCAACGCCAGCAAACCGGCGCCGGGTTCCATTCTGGTGATGGATGAGAGCGAAACCTGGGAGGTACTGCATCCGCGCCTGGAAGCCGATGATGCCAACGAGGACGGCCTGGCGTTGAAGAAGATGATCGCTGCCGGGGCGGGCGTGCCGCTGCACTTTCTGGCAGAACCCGAGTCCTCCACACGCACCACGGCCGAGGCGGCGGGCGGCCCCACCTTCCGGCGCTTCGAGCAGCGCCAGCAGTATTTTTTGTGGCTGGTGACCGACGTGCTGCGCGTGGCGACGGCGCGCCGCGCCCAGGTGGACCGGCGGGTGGACGCCAGGGCTGTCATTCGCGTGCAGGGCGCCGACATTTCGGTGCGCGACAACCTGGCCATGGCGCAGGCGGCTGCCAGCCTGGCGGGCTGCCTGACCGATTTGCGCGACCGGCGGCTGATCGATGATGCTGAACTGTTGCGGCTGGTCTATCGTTTCGCCGGCGAGGCGCTGGATGTGGAAGAAATGCTGGCGCGCGCTGCACACCAGAAGGAAACCAAACATGGAGAGAAAGGAGCAATGGATGGAGAAAGATGAGAACGCCGTGAGCCTGCCGCAGGGCAGCCAACGAACCCGGCTGCAGGGCAGCGGTGCACCCAACCCGCAGGGCGAATTTGAAATCCTGGCCATCACTGCCGGGACGGGCAACGGCTGGCATTTTTCGGCGGGGGCGCTGCAAGCCTCGCTGGCGCTGTGGGACGGCGTGCAGTGTTTTGTGGACCATGCCTGGAACGGCCATTCGGTGCGCGACCTGGCCGGGGTGTGCTGCAGCCCGCAGTGGGAGGAGACCTCGCAAGGGGTGCGCCTGACACTCAAACCGCTGGGGCCTTCGGCCGAACTGCTGCGCGAACTGGGACGCCAGGTGCTGGCGGAGGAGGGCGGCGCGGGGCGGGTGGGCTTCTCGGCGGATGTGTTGTTCACCGCCCAGGGCAGGCAGGTGGAGCAGATTTTGCGCGTGTTTTCGCTCGACCTGGTGATCGACCCGGCGCGCGGCGGGGCGTTCCTGCGCGCGCTCAACCAACTGCAATTCAATCAGACCTTTTTAAAGGAGGAAATCAACATGCCTGAAGCAACCAATCAACCGGCCGCAGCGCAAAGCGCCGTGCAAGAACCGGAGAGAACGGAATTGTGCGCGCGCCTGCTGGAGAGCTCCCTGGCGGCCAGCCGCCTGCCGGCCGCTGCCGGCGACGCCATTCGCAAACAGTTTGCCGGGCGCAGCTTTGACCCGGCCGAACTGGACAGCGCGGTGGAAAGCGCGCGCCAGATGGTGAGCGACCTGACCGGCAGCCTGACGGTGCAGGGCGCCGGGCGCGTGCAGGCGGTGTTCAGCGCCGAAGATCAGCTCAATGCTGCCGTGCACGACCTGCTGGGCGCCGAACGCCCGGCTGAATTGAACAGCCTGAAAACCCAGCGCCTGTCCGGCATCCGTGAACTCTATACCCTGACCACCGGCGACATTTCTTTTGTGGGCGGCTTCGATGCCGAACGCGCCCAGCTTGCTGCCACGGCCGACCTGCCCGGGCTGCTGAAGAATGCCTTCAACAAGCTGGTGCTGATGCAGTGGCAGGAACTGGGGCGGGCTGGCTATCGCTGGTGGGAATCGGTGGTGAGTGTGGAGCATTTCAACAGCCTGCACCCGCTGACCGGCGTGCTGGTGGGCGAGGTGAACCTGCTGCCGGCGGTCAATGAAGGTGCAGCCTACACCGAATTGGATGTGAGCGACTCGGCGGAGACCGGCGCCTGGGGCAAGTACGGCGGTTATGTAGGGTTGACGCTGGAGATGTTTGAGCGCGACGAAACCCACAAACTGCGCCAGTACCCGCTCAAACTGGCGTCGGCTGCCCTGCGGCGTATTTCAGCCCTGGTGGCAGCTGTGTTCACTGCCAACGCGGGAGCGGGCCCCACCCTGGCCGACGGCGGCGCGCTGTTCAATGATGACGCGGTCAGCGTCAGCGGAGGGCATGCCAACCTGCGCACGGCGGCGCTCAGCGGGGCGGAATGGGAGGCGGTCAGCAGCGCGGTGTATGCCCAGCCCATGCTGACCGCCAGCGGCGGCACCGCGCCTTGCCTGGCGCTCGACCCCAAATACCTGCTGGTGCCGCGTCCGCTGCGCCTGGCTGCCATGCGTATTTTGTATCCGTCGTGGGAGCGCGAGGCCAACATTGTCGCCGAGAACCTGCAGCGCGGCGAGCTGGGCGATGTGATCACCGTGCCGGAGTGGACAGACGCCAACAACTGGGCAGCCGTGTGCGATCCGCGCCTGGCGCCGGGCATCATCGTGGGTGAACGCTTCGGCTTGATGCCGGAGATCTTTGTAGCTGACAGCAATCAGCACAGCAGCGCATTGTTCACCAATGACGAGCTGCGCATCAAGGTGCGCCACTGGGTGAGCGTGTTCGTGGCCGATTACCGCCCGCTGCACAAGAACAACGTGGCCTAAGGGTAGGATGGAACCACAGGTTTGTAGTTTGTAGGATGGGTGAAGGGGCGAAAAGGATAGTGATCGTTCGCCCCGCAACCCACCGGCAGTAGATTCAAACAATGAAAGACGCGAAAGGCACGAAAAGAAACAAACCTGTTTTGAGACCCTAAGGGTTTCGAAAACCCTTAGGGTCGAAAGAATGGGAAAAACGAAAGACGCGAAAAAAGGAGCAAGAAATGGAAAACAAGTGGTTGTTGTTATTGACCTCACGCAAGCTGTGGGCGGCTCTGATCGGCGTGGTGCTGCTGGCGCTGCCGTTGCTGGCGCCGGGATTGGAGCTGGACGAGGAAGCCCTGACCGGGCTGGCGGTCACCCTGGCGGCTTACATTGTGGGGGTGGCTGTGGAAGGCGGCGCGCCCTTCACCGAGCAGCCGCTGGCCAAGCTGCGTACGCTGCTGGGGTCGCGCAAGTTCTGGGCGGCGGCGGTCAGCCTGGGGGTGGTGACGCTGCAAGCCTTTGACCCGCAGTTTCCGCTGACGGCTGAACAGGTGACGCCGATTGTGTCGCTGCTGGCGGCCTACATTGTGGGCACAGCGGTGGAGGATCGGATAGGTCTCACGCTGAGGCGCTGAGGACGCGGAGAAAAGATTCGCAGGGGCATACGGTGAACGCGCCGGGGCGGCGTCGAAAATGCACAAGGGCGGACTCCATCCGCCCCTACGGTTTGACGGAAAGATGCCTGTATTTGGGAAGGCGGGCGAATACCATTCGCCCCTGCGGATTGACGAAAAAGCAGACCTACCCAACCCTCCCTGACCCACTGCGTGGGCGCTTCGTGAGGGAGGGAGTTGAATTCCCTTCCCTCCAGGGAAGGGCTAGGGATAGGTAGGTATCGGAGGACTGATGACTGACCTGGAAGCATTTATCCGCTGGCAGCGGCTGCTGCTGGGAGAAGATGACGGCAGCCGCTTCAGCGATGACCTGCTGACCGAGGCGCTGCGCCAGGCGCTGCACGACTATGCCGCGGCGCTGCCGCAGGTGCGCAGCGTGGAACAGGCAGCGCTTGCGGGCGGTGTGCAGGTGATTGGCGGGACGGCTGACCTGCTGTTTCCGCTGGAGATTGCTTTTTCCAACCTGTATGCCGCGGGCGACTGGTTGATTTATCGCGGGGCGTATACCCACCACCTGGAGGGCGGCGGGCTGCGCCTGGAGTTGCAAGACGAGCCGCTGCCGCTGGGCGGCGAAACCCTGCGCCTGACCTACGCCGCCGCTCACAGCCTGGAGGGGTTGGACGGCGCGCTGCAAACCACGCCACCGGCAGTGCACTGGGCGGTGCTGGCACAGGGCGCCGCGGCGCAGGCTGCCCTGCTGCGCTGCGCCGGGTTGAGCGAAGCCCAGGGCGGCAGCCCGGCGGGCATTGACCGGCTGCGCCAGTGGGGTGAACGCACGCTGGATGGTTTCCACACCCGCCTGGCGGGCCTGCGCGCGCAAACGCAGCCCGGCCTGCCGCTGGCGCCGGGCGCGCTGCGCTGGAGGTTGGACGCATGGGATGGTTGATTCCATTTGGACCGGGGGCGCGGCCCGCGCTCTTCACACCGCTGAACCTGAACCCCGACCTGCACCCGCTGCGGCCGCAAGCCGCCCCAGGTCAGCGCATTCGCCTGGTGCGCTATGTGTGGCGCACGCACGGCAAGCGCGACTGTCCGCGCTGCGCCGAATTGGAAGGCGCCATTGCCTCGCGCAGCGCATGGGACCTGGGCTTGCGGCCGGGTTTTCACCGCGGCTGCGACTGCACATTGGATCCGGTGATCAGCGAAGTGGATGCGCCGGTAGTGCGGCGGCTGTCGGCTGTCAGCGGGGGGCAGCCGCTGCGCGTGGCGCTCAGTGGTGTGTTAACCGGCTCGCTGGCCGCCCTGCGCCCGGCTCCCGCCGACTGGCGCGAACGTATCAAGGAGTGAATTATGACCACCCTGGGCAAAGATTGTCATGTTATTTTGACCCACCCGCTGGTGAACGGCGGCCAACCGTGCGGCTTTGTGCTGGAAGCGGTTGACAACCAGCGCGGCGCGCCTTTCACCCTGCAGCGCGAGGTGGACAGCGACGGCAAGGTTTATGTGCGCCTGTTTTTCGATGTGCTGCTGGCTGATAACCTGCTCAACCCCGACGGCTCGCGCCATGCCCGCTCGCGGGCTGAGCTGTACGCCCTGCTGACGGGTTACCTGGCGCAGCGCGCGGGCATCACGGTGCAAACTGGCATGGGCGTGCTGTCCAATATTGGCGCGCTGGGACATTGCGCCACTGAGACGCATTACCCGGGTGTTTCGCTGGCAGCCTGCCAGTTCAACAACACCGGCGTCTATTATCCGCCGGCCGACCCGGGGTTGTACTTCAACTCGGCCTGGGATGGGCCGTTGACCTGGGGCGGCTCGTTCTGGCGGTGACGTTTTCCCCTCCATTTAGGGAGGGGTCAGGGGTGGGGTTTGTTCTTGCCGGGCGAGGCGCCGCCTCTGGGCGCCGAAAGCTCACGCGGAGGCGCTGAGGACGCTGAAAAAAACCTATCTAAAAAGGAGAAACCATGACCTATCCATTATCAAGTGAGGTGACCGCCGGGCAGCCCACCGCGGCGGCGCACTACAACAACCTGCGGGCCGACGCGCTGCGCCTGGGCAACAGTGAAGCCGACGCTGCCACGCTGGGCGCGCTGCTGGCGCGCTTTGAAGATGGGCTGCGCCTGGAGGTGCTGGAGGGCAGCCGCCTGCGTGTACCCGCCACGCCTTCCAATCCAGCCGCGCTGCTGATCGGCGGGGTGCCGCTGGCAGCGGTCAACCATGTCGATTTGCCGGTGTCGGGGGCGCCTTCGGGGGCGGCGGGCGAATGGTTTGTGTTTGCCGTGCAGTCGGCCGGCTCAACCACCTTCACGCTGGAGGTGAATACCTCGGCAGCCGAGTCGACCGGCCGGCGGCTGATCGGCCGCTTCTACTGGGACGGCAGCGCCATTGCGCCGCACACCCTGCGCACGCAGCGCCGCCTGTTCTACGACGCCCTGCTCGACCGCCTGCCGCCGCTGTGCTGCGACGGGCGGCTGACGCTGACCTCTGGACAGCCCGTCACCACCGCCGATGTGAGCGGGGCGGGTACGCTGTACTTCACTCCCTATCGCGGCAACCGGATGGCGCTGTATTTGCCTGCGGCGGGCTGGCGGCTGTATGCCTTCAACGAGTTATCCACAGGTTTAAGTGGATATCCGGGTGGAAAGAATGTGGATATCTTTGCCTTTGACGACGGCGGCAGCCCGGCGCTGGAGAGCGTGGCCTGGTCGGGAGACACGGTGCGCGCGGCCGCCCTGGGCTGGCAAGACGGCGCCGCTGTGCTGGCAGACGACCCCACCCGGCGCTACCTGGGCACCGTGCGCACCAGCGGCAGCGGGGTGACCGAAGACAGCAAACTGCGCCGCCTGGTTTGGAACGCGCATCACCCGCTGTTTCGCCCGCTGGAAAAGACGCTGCCCGATGTCAACTGGGCTTATACCCACAGCGCGCTGCGCTATCTCAACAATGATTCGGGCTACAAGCTGGAGTATGTGTGCGGTGAGCCCAGCGAGGTGCGCCTCACACTGTATATGCAGGCCAAAACCTCGTCGGCTGACAAGATTGCCCTGTTTGCCATCGGTCTCGATGGGGCCGGGCAGGCGCAAATTGTCGGCGCGTCACCTTCCATTGGCAGCACAACCACTGCGCAAACCACGGCGGCGGCGCATTTCCTTTCGCCGGCGGGCTATCACAGCCTGGCTTTGCTGGAGCATGGGCAGGATTCGTACACGATGACGGTGTACGGCAGCGGTCAGCGCACCCCTGATGATGCCGACATGGTGGGCGCCTGGGGCGGGGTGATGGGTTGATCTGACCGGGAGGCATTTTTCCAACTCACTGAAAAGCGGCCAGGTTTGCTGCTTCGATGAGAGCAATGAAGGCTTCCTGAAATACAGCAACGCGCGTGGAGAGAAATCGAAGCTGCGGGATACTATCCGCGTCGAAATGTGAAATTTGCATAAAAAAATGAGAAATGTGCTTATCGGGCCGGGATGCCAGTCGATAACGAAAAAGGGGTTTCGTCCACCCTGTCTGGCAACATTATTCACATTCCTGTGGTGAAAGGCTCCCACACGACAACAATCCTACACGATGGCCATTCCAAAAATCCAATTCAATTCGCTCCATTCCCTTTTTTCAGGCAGTTCTGAAGATTTGTTCATTGAGTATGATGACGAGATTGACGGCCTGTGTGTGTTTATGCATCATCCCGACCGGCCGGTGGCCTGCTACGAGTTGAACGATTCGGTGGCGCTGCTGGCTGACGACCGCAACCGGGTGGTGGGTTTTAAGCTGGCTCATTTTGTGAGCAAATGCCTGAACACGCCCGAGTTGCAAGATTTTAAGGTCACCTGGGAAGAGAAAGACCTGGCGCACGAATTTTCACGCCACAGATATGTGAATGGGCAGCAGCAGGTGTCGCAAGACGGCGGCGAGCTGGTGCGGGCGCTGTTTCGACGCAGCGGCCGTGTTCCGCGTGTGGTTGAAGAGGAATGAAATCACCCGTTGTGCTTTTCATGCTGAGACGCAGAGGGCACAGAGAAAATAACTTAGCGTGCTCCGCGGCTCGGCGAGAGGAATAACCACCCGACCTGCGATAGGACGGCTTGTCTTTGCAAGGAGGGCGTCAGCCCGACGAAGCAATCTCACAGGCATGGCGAATGTGGGTTGCGACCAGGGAATGAGATCGCCACGCGCCTGCGGCGCTCGCGATGACAAAAATGGACTGCTGTCTATCAGCTTGCCCTCCCCTAACCCCTCCCGATGGGAGGGGAATTTTATTCCTGGCAGGTTGCGCGGCGGCCGGTTTGGGATTAAACTCAATGCAGCAAAATTATTCACCCGGGGAAAAACACCATGACGCCTGCGCCCATTCAAAAGAATACCCTGTTCTACGGGGACAACCTGCAAATTCTCACCATCGAGCAGCTGCTCGACGGGGCGGGGGTGCAAATGCCGCCCGCCTATGCGGCTTTCAAGCAGGCGCAGCGCGTGAAGAAAGATGACGCGGTGCAGGGCGAACTGGAACTTTAATTTAAACCGCGAAGTCGCGAAGGACGCCAAGAAAGAAAAATTAAAAAAGTCTTTGCGAGCTTTGCGTCTTGGCGGTGAAAAAGGGATACTGCGCGAAAAGCACCCCGCCCGGTCCGCGGAGAATTTCCCCCCTCCCGGCGGGAGGGGAAAATGATTGTGGGCTTCGCCCCTACAACGGGACTGGCGGTGAAATTATAAAAGCTGCGTTCTCCGCGGCTCTGCGAGAGGAACACCCCGCCCGGTCTGCGGCGAATTCTCACCCTCCTTCAGGGAGGGGCAGGGGTGGGTCGATTTTGCGAGGCGTCGCCTCGCCCCACGGATTGAATGAATGAGATCGCCATGCGCCTGCGGCGCTCGCGATGACAAGATAAAGTTACCCTTCCCATTTTTCAGCGAAAAACCGGGAGGAAAGAATCCTTATGAGGTAGAAGATGGACATCCACATCCGAAAATGCCGCAGCGATGAACTGGAAGAATTGCGCGCGATTGCCTATGAGACCTATGACGAGACCTTTCGTCCCATGAACAAGCCGCGCACCATCAACCGCTACCTGGCCGAAGCGTTTGACCGCAAAAAGCTGGCTGCTGAACTGGCCAACCCGGCCAACCATTTCTACTTCCTGTTTGCCGATGGTCAACTGGCGGGTTATTTGAAGATCAATGAGGCGCCGGCGCAATCTGATCTCAACGACCCGCAGTCGCTGGAGGTCGAGCGCATCTATGTGCGCAAGGCTTACAAGGGCAAAGGGCTGGGCACGCACCTGCTCAATTTTGCCCTGCAGCTTGCCGAAGAAATGCAAAAGCGTTCGGTGTGGCTGGGCGTGTGGGAGAAAAACACGGATGCAATCGCCTTCTATAAAAAAATTGGCTTTGTTGAAGCCGGGCTGCACACATTTCGCATGGGCAACGAATTGCAATCCGACTGGATTATGAAGAAGATGGTCTCGCCGGAAGATTAAGAAAAAATCCAACCGTAGTGATGCTAAATCAAAACGGATGAGTTTCGATCAATACGTCTGTTCCAGGCGACGTATTTCGATTAATGGGCTTGTGATCTGATTAGGCGTTGGAAGGAACGACTCATGTATTCCATGTCTGAGCAAAATGTGCAATTTGTGCGCAACCCGGCTGCACAGCGGGTTGAGCTGCGCTTTGCGCGCTATGGCCATGCGGTGTTTCATAAGCATACCCACGATACCTACTCAGTTGGTGTGGTGCGGCAGGGGTGCACCCGTTTTCATCATTACAGCCGGGGTGAATGTGTGGATCGGATTGGCGCAGGTGACATTGTGCTGATTGACCCGGGCGTGGTGCATGCCTGCAATCCTGAGTCGGGCTCGGTGCTGGCTTATTCCATGCTATACCTGGACCCGGCGCTGCTGCACGAAGCGGCAGCCGCGGTGAGCGGCAGCGGGGATATGCCTTCGTTCCAGGCGGCGGTGGTGCGCAGCACTTCGCTCTACCGCGGCATTACGCGCCTGTGCCGCGTCCTGGTGGAAAGCGTCAACCGCCTGGAGATTGAAACCCACCTGCACCAGATGCTGGCGGCGCTTTTGCGGGAATTTGGCGGGTGTCAGCCGGGGCTTGAGCCGTTCAGCGAAGCCTTTGAAAATGTGCAGCCGGGTTATGATTATTTGATGGAAAACCTGGCGTGCAATGTGTCGCTGCAAGATCTGGCGCAGCGCTGTGGGTTGAGTCCCTTTCACTTTTTGCGCGCTTTCCACCGGCGCTATGGGCTGCCGCCGCACACCTACCAGTTGCAGCAGCGCATTGTGCTGGCCAAACACTTGCTGGCGCAGGGCGTGAGCATTGCCCGCGCGGCTGTCGAGGTGGGCTTTGCCGATCAGAGCCATTTCACGCGCAAGTTCAAGGCGCTGGTGGGCGCCACGCCGCGGCAATATCAGATCGGCGCGCCTTTGCCCTCATCCCGGCCTTCGCCCGGAGGAGTAAAGCGCCCTCATCCCAGCCTTCTCCCTCTGGGAGAAGGAGTTGAGCGTCGTGGTTCAAGCCTTCACCCGGGGGAATAAAGCGCCCTCATCCCGGCCTTCACCCGGAGGCGAGAAGGAGTTAAAAACGTGGCGTTTATCGCAGCAAACCAAGGTTGCCGGTCAGTTTGTTCACCTGGCCCACGGCGCCGTAGATGGCGATGCCCAGGTAGTTCAACTGGTCAGCGGGGGTTTGCAGCAGGCGGGATTTATATTCGTCATACTGTTTGGACTGCTGCGCTGCGTCGCAGAAATCGACGAAGAACAACTCATTTTCCGGCCTGTCCAGCAGGCGTTCGCGCAGGGCGCGAATGAGATCGGCGCTGCCCTTGAGCATGGAGATGTTAGCCCGGGTGATGCCGCTGTGCACGCTGCCGGCCCGGTCGATAACGTCTTCCCCCACGATTTCCCGGTGTTTGCTGCCGATGGTCATGGCCAGTACGGCGGCGGTGTTGGCAATCAACCCCAGGGGTAAATCTTCATTAATCACCATAACGCATTTCATCAAGCATCTCCTGATACCAAAATATTGACAGGCAACAGGATAATCTACCGTGCGGGAAAAATCTTGAATGAAATTGCTGATTTTTTAAACACCGGGCGCTGGCTGATGATTATTTTGCCGCAAAAAGGCGCCGGAAAACCCGCGGCAAGCCTGCCCAAAGATGGGAACAGGTGAAGATGACAGAGCCGGCTGCCGGTTTATCGCATCAGCAAAAAAGCCCCAGCGATTTTGTAATAGCAGGGGCTTTTTGAATTTCTTTAAAAAAGCTTTTCTTACCGTGAGTTCGGGATCATTCAGATGTCATTGCGCGTGAACGCAGCGAGCGATTACAGGTCACCTTATCCCGAATGGACGTTAACTTCAATTGTTAACGATCTATCATTGCAAGCCCCATTGCACGATTGGGGCGCGGCCAACGCTTTCCTGTAATGCGGTGCCGCCGTCTCGGGCGAAAAATGCCCTTCCCGCAGCGGCGCATGCCGTTTTTTTAGTTCAACAGGCGAGCCAGTACGTCGCTGTATTCCATCAGCAGGTAATCCTGCCCGTCCAGCTTGAATTCGGTGCCGGTGTATTTGGCAAACAGGATGCGGTCGCCAACTTTTAACTTGATTTCTTCGTCATCACCCACCGCAACCACCTGGCCGGTTTGCGGTTTTTCTTTGGCCGATTCAGGGATGAACAAACCCGAAGCGGTTTTGGTTTCCTGTTCCAGCGGTTTAATCACCACGCGGGCGCCCAGCGGTTCAATTTTGATGTCACTCATGGTCATACTCCTATGAATTATTTAATGCCGAGATAACGGTCAATTTTGGGACGATCAAAGCCAACTACTATTCTACCGCCAATATCAATCACCGGCACGCCAGACTGTCCTGAACGGCGCACCATGTCGCGCGCGGCGGCGTTGTCGCGGCTGACATCCACATCTTTAAATGCCACGCCTTTTGAGCGGAAATAATGTTTTGCAGCATTGCAAAACGAACAACTCGGGGTGCTGAATACAATGACCCGTTTTTGTGTTTTTACCGGTTCAGCCATGATTAAACCTCCATCGTATCTCTCTTGCAGTTTGTTGCTAAGCTGAAAACATAGATGCTGAAAAAGGCAAAAAGTTACACAAAATTCAGACCCGCAATGAAAACTGGGTACATGGATGAATTTTGTGTTCATTCAGACTATCAACGCAAGGGGGTGGGCAGCCAATTGCTGGAACACGCCCGGCGGCAGCTTGCGGCAGATGGGATGGGCTGCTGTACCTTGCTAACCGCTGCCAACACCCCGGCCGAGGCGTTTTACCGCGGGCAGGGGTTCCGGCGGGTGGATGAAATGATCTTCCTGGTGAGCGAAGAACAACCGGAAGGTTGAGGAGAAATCAGGGAAAGCGAATTTCCACGCCCACTTCCACATTCTGGTAAGCATCGGGAAAAGCCTGCTGGAAGGCTTGCAGCACGGCGGGGCTGCTGTCGTGCGGCGACAGCGCCACCAGGCGCGGGTGATGCCGGGCCAGAAAATCGATGTGGGGCTGCAGGGCGGCCGCGCCGGCGTTGAGGTAGTGCAATCCGCCCACCACGCCCACTACCGGCAGGCCGAAGGCAGATTCGGCGTGCTGCAGCATGGCTTCCAGGCCGGGGTGGCCGCAGCCGGCAATAACCACCAGTCCCTGTCCTTCCACGTTGATCACCAGGTTTTGTTCAACATTCAACGGGTTGATCACCGTCAGCGGCTGTACTTCCAAGAAGGGCATTGTGCCCGAAACAGCAGCGCCCTCGGTAATTTTCATGGGCTGGTCGGCGATGATGGGCTGGATGCCGGGGTATGACAGGGCTACGGGCAGGTAAACCGGGATGCCCGACAGGGAAATTTGCTGCTTGCCGAAGGAAAAAGTGCGTTTCAGCCACCAGTGTGCACCTCCCACGTGGTCGGGATGGTTGTGCGAGATGACTATGGCGTCTATGCTTTGTGGGTCAACCTTCAGCAAGCGCATGTTGTTTTCGAGCGGCGAAGGATCGGCGCGTTTTTCATTCTCACCCAGATCCAACAGAATTACGGCGTGGTCGGTGCGCACCAGGTAAGACACACCAAATTCACTTTGCAGGCCTTTGCCCGAGTCGGCGGCAGCCTCAACCAGCGGCAAAATGGTCAGGGTGCGCGTGCTGCCGATGTTGGTGAGGGGAATGGGGGCAACCGACCTGGCGCGGGTGGTTACTTCTTTCGCGTGATTCAACCGCGCGAAGTACACCACTGCCAACAACAGGGCAATACCTGCCAGTGAAAATAGTTGTTTTAGCAAGAGCGGTTTCATACGAGAATGCTCCGGGAAAAACTTACATTTCCAGGTCGGCGGCTTCCAGGTCAAAGTCTTGCGGTTCGAAGCTCATGCCGATGAAGGAGGCAAAATCCAGATTACTCATATCCTGTCCGCGGCGTTCGCGCAGCATGAAAAACAACTCCAGGTAGCTGCGCGGGCAGCGCGCTTCCCACTTCAACCCCAGCTCTTGCGCTGCGCGGCGCACCTGTTCGCCGTCGACGGCTTCGATTTCGCAAAATGTGCCGTAGGGCATTTCGTCAATGGTCACTTCGGTATCGTGGAAAAAGAAGGTGGTGCGGTATTTTTCGTAGGTGACGCTCACCTGGTAGCCCAGCGCTTCCAGGAATAGCTTTGCGGTGTCAAAGTCACTCACTTCAAATTCAATTTCACGCCGCACGCTGACCGCCTGGTCGGGCAGGGCGGGGTCCTTGTAGGTGAGGCGGGCGCGCGTATCCTGCCGCAGGCGCAGCACACGGTGCTGGCGGCTGAGTTCTTTGCCGGGGGTGTCAAAACGCAGGTTGAGCTCATGCACGCGCCCGTTGGGCTCGGGCTGTGCGCCCAGCTTCAGTAGACGCTCTTGAAATCTGCGTGGTTCAGAGAGGTAGAACTTGGTCTCAACCTCTTGCCGTTGGTCGTTGTTCATGTACTGCTCCTTTTTTTGCGGCTGCATCATGCGGTGAGCCATGCAGTTGATCGAAGATCTGCCGGGTGTGCGGGAAGGAAAAAATTCCCCAGGCAAAAGCCAGTCCCATAAGTGTCATTATAAGGGCAAACAGCCAGTTTGCCTGCGAACTGCCTGCTGCGCCCACTGTCAGTCGGTCCAGCCAGTAACTGACGGCGAAAAAGGCGCTGGCCAGGCGCACCGCGGTCGGCGCCCAGGGCCGGCGCAGCCACACAGCCAGGCTGGCGGTCAGGCCTGCCACGCCCCAACATGCGCCGCCCGCTGCCAGGTAGAGCGGGCTGACCGACAGGTTCAGTGAAAGCAGCCACTGCCACTGGCTGAGGGCGCCGTACAGCCGCAGCCAGCCCAGAAACGAGAAAAAAAGCAGCCATCCGATTAGCAGCCAGAGCAGCCAGCCCAGCTTTTTGCGGTGCGGCCTGGTTGAACGCGGTGCAGGTGCGGTCATTTGAGCGTCACTTCCCACAGGTGCACATGCGCCGGTTCCGAATCGTAGGTGTTGCTGACGTCGATTTTGAGCTCTTTTACTTTCACCGGTTTGTTCAGCACAAATTCCAGGTCATGGGGGGTGGGTTCTTCCAGCGCCACGCGCTGCAGGCTTTGCAGTTGTTTTCCCTGTACATCAAACAGTTCCAGGTGTGCGGTGGTGTGCGTGCCGCCAATGCGCAAAACAATGCTGCTGATGGTGCGTGCTTCCGGCAGCACAATTTCCAGCCGCAGCGGGTTGGCTTCCATGGTGCGAATTAAGCTCTCTTTATCGCCGTCGAACAGCAGGGCGGCTGCGCCCATATCGAGATAAGAATGGCGCACGGTGACAGGGGTGCTGCCGAGGTACACGCTGGTTTCCTGCAAGATGCGGCGCGCGGCGCGCTCTTCCTCCAGCAGTTCGTCAATATTATCCGCATAGCGCAGGCGGATGAAATAGAAAGCGGGTTGGCCGTTGGGCGCGGGCAGGGTTTGCTGCACGCGCACATCGGCAAATTTGTTGGTTTCCAGTGTTTTTTGGTATTCATCCGGCGTCATGATGAACAGCGTATCGTCGCTGATGTCTTTGAGTTCCAGCATGTAACCGTCAATGCTGCCCAGTTCGAAGGGGGTGGGGTCGTAGAAGAAGCGCGCCACGGTGTCGGTGCCGTTGGCCCAGGTGGGCGACAGTACAATTTTGGTCTGCGGGTCGTGTTTCAAAATGTCATCAATGGCGCCAAACACCTGGCGCGCGCCGTACTGCATGCCGTTTAGTCCGTAGTCGGTGTCCCACAGGGGCCCGTCAACCAGGGCGGTGCGCAGCAGCCAAAAGTTGCCGCCTGCCAGCAGGATGAATGCCCCCAGGGCTAAATTTACCCCGGCTTTTTGCCAGCGGTTTTGCAGCCATTCCAGTAGGGCGACGGCGCCCAGGGCGGTGAGCAGCGCAGCGGGGATGACCATGTTAAGGGCGCGGGTGATGCCCAGCGCCACCAGGGCGGCTCCGCTGGGGGCAGCCAGGGCGGCCAGCAGCAGCGCGCGGTGCGGCGAGCTGCGCAGGTTTTTGAGGCAAACTGCCATCCCCAGCAGCAGCAGGGGCAGCGCCGGGCGCAGCAGGTTGCCCAGCCCATCCATCTTGTGACGCGACAGGTCCACCTCATTGGGCACAAACCAGTAAAAGGGGTTCAATCCGCGCAGGTATTCACGCCCGTAACGCGCCAGTTTCTCCGGCAGGGGGTTGTTCTCAATCCAATAGGAACCGAGCTGGCGCAGGTGCTGGACGTTCTCTTCGGGATGATGGATTTGAAAGCGTACAATGGGAACAGCCAGCAGCAGGCACAAGCCCATGGTGCGCAGCACAACGCCGCGGTGCTGTTTGTGATAGTTGAAATCGGACAGAAACAAAAACAGGGCTGTGATCAGCACCACCATGCGCGCCGGGCTGTAGCTGTAGAAGCTGAGGGCGGCCATGCCGGCGGCGGCATACAACGCTCTGGTTTGGCCGCTGCGGTAGAGCAGGTAATAGTACAGAAAACCGGCGTAGAAGCTGACCGCCAGCGCGGTTTCAAATGCGGTGCGCGAATGCAGAAACCAGGCCGGCGTGATGCCCAAAATCAGCACTCCCAGCCAGTAATGGCGGATGTTGAACGTGTCGCGCAGGATCAGGCCGACATAGGCGGCGCCCAGCAGGGTGGCCAGCACGCAAGCCGCGCGGGTGACGAAAATGGAGCGCCCAAACAGCAGAGTGGGAATTACCTGCCAGTAAACCGATACGCCCAGGTTGTATTGATAACTGTTGAAGAAATAGGTAGGAAACAGAAAACCGTCGTAGCCACGGAAGCCGTCGCGCAGAAAATCCTGTGCCAGCAGGGTTTGAATGGCTTCATCGGTGAAAAAGTAGATTGGGTAGCGCTCCAGGCCGATCAGGCGGGTGAGCAGATAGATGAGCAGCGAGGCCCAGAACAGGCCTGTGGCAAGCTGCGCCGGCTGGTTGAACCAGGCTGCCAGGCGGTTGCGCCAGTTGAGCGGCGGGTTGAATTGGCCTTCTCCCAGTGTGATGGATTGCTCATACAGCGGCTGGTCGTTGGGGGTAATTGCCTGCACATGCACTTGCAGGCGCACATTGGGCGGCAGGTGGGCGTGCAGGTGCAGGCGCGCTTCGCCCACCTGCAGGGTGGTCTCTTCCACAGTGGATTTTGGCGGTTCGCCTGTGCTGTTTGCGGGTGTAGGCGGTTGTTCAGTCATGAGATGTGCACATGCCCTGTGGGGATTATAGCATGTCAGCCGGGTTCATGTTTTTTGTTGAACGAGGTTTATAATCCAATCTTTTCTCCCCCATTTTCAGGTTGTTTTAAAATGGGGGAGATGTAAGAGGGGGTGAAAAATGTTTAATGGTTGAATAAAAAGCAAATCATACAGTTCTGGAAGTTTTCATAAACAATTCTTACTTATTTTTAAGGTCAATGATGTAATATTAAGGGGTGATTTTGGGTCAATAGAATAAAAGAATGGCGTTTTTCGGTTCGAGTTTTTTTCACCTGAAAGGCGCTGATGAGGACTAGCTTATGTCGTGGAAAAATTTCTTTCTTGCCATTTTGTTGTTAATGCTGGTGAGCGCCAGCGCGTTGATCGGCGCGGGGGCGGGCGGTTTTGCCGTCTATCAATATCTGGAAGACAGGATGGAAAACAGCGCCTCGCAGATTGCCACCCTGCCGGTGGATCAACTCCAGGCAGACACAGCACAACCGGTGCAGTCCATCCAGGTTTCTAGTTCTGAAGTGGAGACGGCTGTTACCAGCGCGGTCGAGAAGGTGGGGCCGGCTGTGGTGACCGTGGTGGGAACCGTGCAGCAGCGCGTGACCGACTTTTTCGGCAGCAGCCTGCAAGAAGGTGAAGTGAGCGGCAGCGGGGTGATCATCTCGGCTGATGGTTACATCCTCACCAACAATCACGTGGTGGAAGGCGCCAAAAACCTGTATGTGATCCTGGCGGACGGCTCTGAACTGCCTGCTGAACTGGTCAACACCGATGTGTTTGCCGACCTGGCAGTCCTTAAAGCTGACGGCAGTATGCCGGCGGTGGCTGCCCTGGGCAATTCAGACCTGCTGAAACCCGGCGAAACCGTAATCGCCATCGGCTCACCGCTGGGCGATTTTAAAAACACCGTCACGGTGGGCGTGATCAGCGCCACCGGGCGCGCGCTCAGCACGCAGGCGGGTTATCAAATGGAAGACCTGATTCAGACCGACGCCGCCATTAATGAAGGCAACTCCGGCGGGCCGCTGGTGAACTTGAACAGCGAAGTGATTGGCATTAACACCCTGGTGGTGCGCGGCAGCGGTAACACCAGCACCACCGCCGAGGGCCTGGGTTTTGCCATTCCGGCCAACACGGCGCGCATCATCAGCGAACAGATCATTGCCAAAGGCTATTTTGCCCGTCCCTACCTGGGCATCAACTGGCAGGGGGTGACCCCCAATATCGCCCGGCGCTACGACTTGCCGGTGGAATGGGGCGCCTATGTGACCGACGTGGCTGCCGAAAGCCCGGCCGGGCGCGGCGGCTTGCAGACGGATGATATCATTGTGCGCATCGGCGACATCCGCTTTGACGAAGATCATTCTTTCATCAACCTGTTGTTTGCCCATCAACCCGGTGAAACCGTGCCTGTGGAAGTGGTGCGCAACGGGCAATCGGTTGAATTGCAGGTCACTCTGGGCGAAACATCAGCCAACCAGTAAAACTGACCAAACGCGCTGAAATGGATTAAACTAGTCCATGCGCCGAAATTTCGGCGCATGGATTTCTTATTAATGGTTTGACAATGCTGAGCGAAAAAATTGTAGAAGAAAAGAGACCTGTCTATGCAGGAGTTTAATGACCATAACAGGGTAACTAACAACAAGCGTCCAAAAACAAGACGCGACAAGATTATCATTATTACTGCCAGTATCCTCACAGTCCTGCTTCTGGTGGTCGGCGTGCTGGGATGGTTTGTGTACTCGTTAATTTGGGGCGGACCCGCCACGATAACCAGCGATGTCTCGGATTACGGCAAGTTTGAAGATTTTAAAGGTTACAGTAATCTGGAGATCTTCCCTAAAGATTTGCCTGATTCGATGAACATTGAAAATTATTACTACTTCTACCAGGACACTTTTTTGGATGCGACCTACCAGATTTTTGTGGAATACACCCTGACCGAAGAAGATTATTGGAATGAAGTGCAGCGACTGTCGCAGATTGGTGAACAGAATGTCGAGGAAGTACATCGAATCGTATATGACACCCAGAACTTCAATTATCCTGCCTATGTGACCGTGTTTGAAAACAACCTGACGTATGAATATGCCCTGTTAATCGAAGATCAACACAAAATTGTGTGCGTCTTCACGCAGTTTGCAAACAGAAAAGATATTGGTTTCGATCCCGCTTATTTACCTGATGATTTTCAATCACCGGGTGACCCAGAGGTAAACACACTGGGCGGTTATAACATCTATTATTTTCAACTGGATGAAAATGCCACTCATATGGAGCGGCGGGAGTGGAATCAAGAATAGCGTTTTTATTGAATGGCAGCCGCGTCATCGGGCAGGGTGATGACCAGGCAGCCTGAAACATCCTGGTAGGCGTATTGCACCGGCCCCGACACGGTCAGCACCTGCCCGCGCTGCAGGCTGAGAGCCAGGTTTTTATCTCGAAGGGTGAAAGCCAGCGCGCAGCCGTCGTCCAGCAACAGGTTCACCCGGTAGCCGCGCTGCAACGACAGTTCGCGTGAAACATCCAACACGGTCCCATTCCAGCCGTCAATGCGCGAACGGCGCACTTCTTCCAACAGGTTATCCCACTGGGCGCTGGTCATGTTTTCGCGGGCATCCAGAATTTCAAAGCAGGTGGGCGCGCTGGGGCGCGGCGGCAGCGGTGTGGGTGCGTAAACAGCATAGGCTTGCTGCGGGCAGGGGACACAGGGGCAGCCGGTGACCGGGATGGGGAAGGGATTGACGGCAACCACGGTGGGGGTGAGGGTGGGCTCAACTTCTGGAATCAGTCGCAGGTTGGGCTGCTGGATCAGCCCAATGGAAATGCAGCAATTCAGGATGAAAAACAAGCCCAGTGTACAACAAGTGAACCCTAAAGTTCGATTCATGAAAGCCCCTTTACAATTCCCACCTGCGAGGTGATGGATGCCGCGCCCCCGCCCGGCGGAAATATCCTCATTGGAAAAGAAGATGCAAAGGTCATGCCATTTCTTCACTGCGCCTACGTGCTATAATCCATTTCATGCGGTGGATCTTTGACGATGAAACGTAAACGCCTGCCCGAAACCTCTTTTGCAATGACTACCTTCACCAGGGGAATGCTGTTGACACTGTGCCTGATGCTGGGAACTGCCTGGCTGCTGGCATCCTGCGCGCTGCCCAAAGCCCAACCCACCGCCACCGCTTCGGTCACTGTCTCGCCATCACCCAGCGCCACGGCGTCGCTCACTCCGCTGCCGCCCACCGCCACCGGAATTTGGGGTAATTATCCTGCTCCGCGCGAGGCGCCCGTCACGCCCATCCCACCGCCCGTCAGCACGGTGGCAGCCCCGTCAGATGTGCAGACGCTGCTGTTGATGGGGGTTGACCGCAATTCGCCCTACGCGGGGCGCACTGATGCGGTGCTGATCGTGTTCTTCACCCCAAAAAATACACGCGCCAGTTTTTTGTCGATCCCGCCAGACATGTTGATGTACATTCCGGGTTACACCATGCAGCGCTTGCAAAACGCCTATGCCCTGGGCGGCGCTGACCTGGTGACGCAGACCTTGCAATATAACCTGGGCATCACCCCGCAGCGCTGGGCGGTGATTCACCTGGACCGCTTTGCCGAACTGGTTGACACCCTGGGGGGCGTGACCATCGACATACCCAAAGAAGATCATCCCCTGTGCGGCGGCCTGCCCACCGGTGAGACGGTGTTGGACGGCCCGCACATGCTGTGCTATGCGCGCTCGCGCCAGGGGTTGGCGGAAAATGAACGTAACCGGCGCCAGCAGGAAGTGCTGTGGTCAGTTTTTCAACACCTGACACACGGCGGCAACCTGGCGCGCCTGCCTGATCTGTTCAGCCTGTTTGGCGAGGCGGGCGTCACCAACCTGAACCTGGCTGAACTTACGGCGTACATTCCACTGGCGCTGCAAATGAGCGAGCGTGAGCAGTTTGCGTTTTATTCCTTTTCATCACAACACATGGACGCCTGGCAAATGCCCGGCATGGCGCGCTCCAGCGTGTTTTTGCCGCGCGCCGAGGCAGCGGCTGAGCTGGTTCAGCAAGCCGCCAACTTTGTGCTCACCCCCGCGCCCGGCTCTTCTGCCCGGATGGCGACGCTGGTGTATGAATTGACCACCTCACCCACGCCCACCACGACCATCGTTCCCAGCGCCACGCCGCGGAACACGCCCACTCCCACCGAGACCGAACTGCCCACCGAGACTCCCACCCCCACCGAGACGCTCACACCCACTGTGACGGTGACCGAGACACCAACGGAGGGAGCCGGAACAGGGGGATAGTAAAATTTCCTGCGAACGTTTCATTTGTTTAAACACTTGTAATTATTTATTTCATATAGGATAATAGACATAAAATGTCTATTATCCTATATGAAAATACAATCATTATCTTCCCTTGATTCGATTCCCTACTTCACCATTGAAGGTGTAAAACAACTACTTGGTGAAGAGTCTCTTGCCAACGGAACCATTCGAACTGCGCTTTATCGCTGGATGAAAGTTGGGCTAATTATTCGGTTAAAAAAAGGCGTTTATATGACTCGGCGATTTTTTGACCAGCATAAGGCTGATTTGAATTTCTCAGCAGCGGTCAGTTCCATATTAATTCCCCGGTCTTATGTTTCACTCGAATATATTCTACAGCGATATGGTGTTTTGACTGAAGTAACTTTTTCTGTTACTTCCATTACACAAAAAAATACACGAGTGATTGAAAACGAGATCGGAAGCTTCACCTATCGTCATATCAAGAAGGATCTTTATAATGGATTCACCCTGGTTGATTACCTGGGTATCCCGTTTGCACAGTCTAGTGTTGCAAAAGCCCTTTTCGATTACCTGTATTTCCGTCCCCTGACTGGTATCATTTCTCTTCCTTCTTACAATCTGTGCGAAGATTTGCGCCTAAACCTGGATGGTTTTTCAACGAAAGATCGTGAAGAGTTTGAAAAATTAGTTGAAAACGCCAGGAGCCGAAAAATGGAGAAAATCCAAAAAAATTTACGGGGAACAGTATGGCGACCATAGTCCAATATTTGCAAAATGTTCTTTCTCAAAAAGACCCATCATTGACTATTGAAACAAAACGGATCATCCTCAAAGAGGTGTTGCAGGCATATACACTGGACTTTCTCTATAATCATCCCACTTATCGGAAATTGAATTTCTATGGGGGTACATGCCTGCATATCGTGTTTGGATTGAACCGTCTTTCAGAAGATATTGATCTGGATAATAGCAACGGGATCGAAATAAGCAACCTCGAAACGGATTTATTAAACCATTTTCGTTCCATTATTGGTTATCCCGAAGTGACGGCAAAAACGCAGGTAGGTGAATGGGGAATCCGACGAACAACCTTAAAATTTCTTATTTTAAATGAACTGGGCTTATCCTCCCATTTGAATGAAGCCTTGCACCTTAAGGTGGAAATCAGCCAACACAGGCAGGTTTCGATTATTCAAAGGACGCCGATTCTGGTTCATGGTCGCAGCCTGGTCGCGGCTCACTTTTCACTGGAGACGATGATGGCAGGAAAAATGCTTGCCTGCCTGGAGCGGAATTTTAAGAAAGGGAGGGAAGGTGCATTGATAAAGGGCAGGGATTTTTATGACCTGTTGTGGTTTATGCAAAAGAAAATCCACCCCCTCGAAGAAAAGTTGAATAAAGATGGTGAAAAGTCCTATACAACCCAATCAGCCATGCAAACATTGAAAGAGAAAATCAGGAACATAAAACCAACCGATCTGGCAGTGGATTTATTGCCCTTATTTGAACACCGGACCTTTATTACAGCCTGGTTGGAATCATTCCATGAAAATTTTGACCGATACGCAGAAAATTATCTACCTGAAAACTTGTGATTGCAAAATGATCACGGATGGTAAAAACTCAAGTAATTTTTTAAGACCAAATTATAAAATTGTCCTATTCCAACCATTAAACTATAACCATATTCTCTGCATTTCTCTAAAATCCCAATAAAATTCTTATAACCGCTTGCAATTTTCTCCCAAAAAAAGTATTCTATTTAAATGTAACAATCTTACAAAGGAGCAAAGGCGCTGTTGGTGATACTTCGCACCGCTGTCCAACCGCTTGACCTCCGGCAACCATGATCTACCCAAGGCGAATCGTCACCCTGGGATTGTTGGTTATGGCGCTGACCGGATGGTTCATGCTGCCTGCCAGCCGGCTGCCGGTGGTGCTCGCCGAAGACGAAGTTCCCGAAGAAACCGAAGGTCCGCAGCGCACGACCTTCATCAAAGTCGATATCGACCTGTATGAATGGTGGATGACAGAATGGGGGAAAAGTGAGGTTTTGTGCCAGATTGTAGTGGAACATGAGGGCATGCCAACCAGCGCCGAGATGTTAAACTCTTGCGGACAAAGCCTGTATGATGAATGGCTGGAAACCGCCGGCTGCGGGCAAAGCGCCGCGGAGGATTCCTCGGAATGTGAGGGCATGATTTTGCACCTGGCGGGCAAGGGGCGCGGACAGCGGGAGATGGAAGTGGAACTGCCGCCCGCCCAGGTGTGGGTGTCGGTGATCGGCTGCCAGTTGCAATATCCCGACAATCGCTGCGATAGCACACCCCTGCTGTATTTGCAGGGAGAAGAACCGCTGCCCAATGAAACCATTGTCAGTTTGCAGGGCACGGTGGACGGGCGCGCGTTCACCTGTCCCGGCGATCACTGCACCTTGCCCATGCCGCCCACCGGCTTGCAGGGGCAAACCATCGAGTTCTGGGGCGATTCCAGTTTTGGCGACTCAACTGAGCATTTCACCGCGCGCGTGCGCGTCATCCCGTGGGGCGATTTTGCCGACCCTGAAAAGAAAGCCTCGGCTGACACTCAGCCCGCCTGGTTTGTGGACGTGCTCAGCAGCCAGTGGAAAGGCGAGCATCCCGCCAGCAGCGCTGAAATCTGGCAGGTGTTCCCCGAGGTGGGCGGCCCGCCGGCCTGGTTGAGCACGCCTAAAGATTTGGAAGATTTGCGCTCGTCGGTATCCTACTATTACCTGGCGGGCATGTTGATTCAAAATGGCGCCGTGGACGCCAGCGGCTGCCCCGACGGCGGCATGCAGGCCGACAAAGCTGCCACCGCCTGCGGCGTGCAGGCAGCCCTGCCGCAGGTGCAAGAGTGGCAAAACCGCTTTGACGCCGAAATTGTGCAGGTGGCGCGCGACACGGGTGTGCCGGCGCAGTTGATGAAAAATATCTTCAGCCGTGAAAGCCAGTTCTGGCCCGGAATCTACAAGACTTACCGCGAAGCCGGGCTGGGTCAAATGACCGATTACGGCGCCGACACGCTGCTGTTGTGGAATCCCAGCTTCTTCCAGCAGTTCTGCCCACTGGTGTTGAGTGAAGAGAGCTGCAACACCCGCTTCGATGCCATGAGCGAACAAGATCAACGCCTGCTGCGCGGCGCGCTGGTGCAAAAGTTCAACGCGGCCTGTCCATCCTGTTCGGGCGGCATTGACCTGTCGCAGGCTAACTTTAGCGTGGGCTTGTTTGCAGAAAGCCTGCTGGCGCACTGCCGCCAGACCGCGCAGATCATAATGAACACCACCCAGCGCTACCCCGGAGAAGTGAGCAGCTACGCCGACCTGTGGCGTTTTACCCTGGTTAACTATAACGCCGGAGCCGGATGCCTGATGGACGCCGTCAATGCCACCTGGGGCATGAGCGAACCGCTGGACTGGGAGCATGTGAGCGCCCGACTGGGACCGGTTTGCCAGCCGGCTATTGGCTACGTGGATCAGATTAGCCAGATGCCCGGCGCGGAACCCACCCCCGCACCCTGGCAGATGCAGCCCACGGCCACGCCGTCTGTCGAGCCGTCTGCTCAGCCTACCGAGCCCACCGTCACACCCGGGGGCGTTGTGATCACGCCTACCCCAACATCCACCGTCGAGCCGGAAGAACCTCCGGAAGGCGACGAGGAAGAACTGCCTGATGAGATTGAACCCGAAGGCGGCGGCGACGATGATGAGTACGATCCCTATGAATAAAACCGTCTCTCGCCAAACTGTAAAGAACGATGAATTTTCAAAAGCACTTTTAGGCAAACGATAACCGTTGGTTGTATAAGGACTTCTTCGGGGAATTTTAAGCTATCGATATTTCTTCCTGGCTAATTCTGCGGCTCCGCGCGCAGCCAAACAAGCAGATTGTTTCGGAGGTGAGCTATGGTTCAGAAGAAGAAACAGAAAAAAGAAAAACCTGAGAAGCAGACTCTCCCCCAAAAAGAAATGAGCAACAAAGATTACTATTGCGAGCTGGAAAAGCTGCAAATTGAACTGGTTAAATTGCAGGAATGGGTTAAAGCCAATGGGCTGAAAGTGGTGGTGCTGTTCGAAGGCCGCGATGCAGCCGGCAAGGGCGGCGCCATCAAACGCATTACCGAAAGTCTCAATCCGCGTTTTGCCCGCATTGTGGCGCTGCCAACCCCGACAGAAAAAGAAAAGACACAGTGGTATTTTCAACGTTATGTGTCTCATCTGCCGTCAGCCGGAGAAATGGTGTTTTTTGACCGGAGCTGGTACAACCGGGCAGGTGTGGAGCGTGTGATGGGCTTTTGCAATGAAGATGAATACCAGGAATTCTTGCGCACCTGCCCCGAGTTCGAACGCATGCTCATCCGTTCCGGGATTATCCTGATTAAATACTGGTTCAGCGTAAGCGACGAAGAACAGGAACGCCGTTTTCAAGATCGCCTCAAAGACCCTACCAAGCGCTGGAAGCTCAGCCCGATGGATCTGGAATCACGCGCGCGATGGGTAGATTATTCCAAAGCCAAAGATACCATGTTCGCTTACACCGATACCAAACAAAGTCCGTGGTATGTGGTCAATGCCGATGACAAGAAACGCGCCCGTTTGAACGTGATGGCCCACCTGCTCAGTCTGATCCCTTATGAGGACCTGACTCCAAAACAACTCACCCTGCCGCCCCGGCAGCCTGATAAAGGTTATGTGCGCCCGCCCATCACCGAACAAACCTTCGTGCCTGAAAAATATTAGCAAAAGCTCTATTAAAAATCGCGAAATACGGACTGCAGCGTTTATTTATCCCCCATCAGCAGTGGTAAGATAGGGGTAATTAATCGTATTTCTCCGAAAGGATAATTTTCCATGCAAAAGCGAAGTGAACAAGAACTGTTGGATGGTATGGTGATCCGCTATCCTGACTTGAAGGATGTGCAGGCGGATGTGCGCAAAGCCTATGAGGTGATGCGCGACAGCTTTAAAAACGGCGGCAAACTGTTGATTTGCGGCAACGGCGGCAGCGCCGCTGACAGCGACCACATTGCCGGTGAATTATTGAAGAGTATGGAATTGAGACGCCCCATCACTGCCGCCCAGCGCAAAGCGCTGCTTGACCGCTACCCGGTGGAAGGCGAATGGATTGCCGACCGCTTGATGCAGGCGCTGCCGGCTATTTCACTGCTGGGGCATCCCGGTTTGTTGTCTGCCATGGACAATGATGTTTCCAGCGAGATGGCTTATGCCCAGCAAGTGTTTGCCTACGGCAAACCAGGCGATGTTCTGCTGGCCATCAGCACTTCCGGTAAAGCGATAAATGTAAAACATGCCATGCGCGTGGCGCATTCACTGGGCATGCACACGATCGGGCTCACGGGTAGCACGCCATCGGAGTTTAACGACCTGTGCGACGTGGCTATTTGCGCACCCGGCGAACTGACTGTCGATGTGCAGGAACGCCATTTGCCAATTTATCATACTCTGTGCCGTTTGTTGGAAAATCACTTCTTTGATTGAACTAAAGTTATTTGAACATCCTATATAAGCTGCCCTTAAACAAAGCCTCCTGAAAGTGAAAGACTTTCAGGAGGTTTTGTCGCCAGATTGAATTGCAATGCTGTTATCTTTGCGCGCACCATGCAGCCAGTGCGCCATTTGGTTCAATTAGTCCATAATTTATGAAGCCGGGTTTTTGCTGAAGGAATAGTTGCAGGATTCATCGCCGCAGCCCCGGCAAGTGGTTTGTTCGGCCGGATACACAACACCAGTCGCCCAGCGCACCGCTTCTTGAATATAGCCTGCTGTGAGATGGCAGCCCGGTTTGGTCATTTTGCGGCCCCAGCAGCAAACACAAAAGCGATTGACATAAACCCAGGCGTCTTCAGTCTCAACGACTTCGACCTTGCCGTCGTTGGACGGGTTGAACAAGCGTGCCACAAAGTTTAAAATCCTGGGCAGGCGTTCTTCCTGCGGCGCCTGTTGAATGCCTTCCAATATATCTTTGGCCGGGCTTGCCAGCAAACCAGCGACCGATTTTTTCCAGGTTTCGCGCCCGGCATTCATAATCAATGCCTTGCCGCCGCGCCAGCCGTAGAGGGTTTCAATGCCGGCATGAATGGCTGAAACATCAGCGATGTCACAGGTGCGGTCGGGTACGTTGGGAGGATAGTTATCAATAAACTCGGCAAGGCCGGCGTAACGCAGCACAGCAGTCAGGCCAACTTTACCTACAATTGACTCCAGGCTGACCAGGAGGGCGTAACAAGAATTTGAGGGAATAAAAATATTGCTCTTTTCCATTAGGTTTACACCATGATTAGAGCAATTTTGCCAGATCTGCCACGGCCCGGTTCATGTCGAGGAAGATTAGACCTAGTTTTGCATTCTGTCGAGCCAATGCAGTGAGAACTGCCTCTTGACCAATATCCATCAAGATGACATAACCTTGTTCGCCTTTGACAAACACCTGCTCCAGGCTTCCGCGTCCCAGCTCACTGGAAATTCGCTCACCCAGCGAGAGCATGGCGGCTGACATGGCCGAAACACGGTCTTCTTCAACACCCTGCGGCAGGGCTGAGGCGATGGTTAAACCATCAAGGCTGACTACTGAGGAGGCTTCAATATCGGGCGACGAAGCTTCCAATTCACGTAAACGATTGACAATCTCTTGCGAACGATCCATTTTTTTTACCTTTTCCTAAAAATTGTGCGGGTATTTCAGATACCCGTGAATTACCCAAAAAAGCGGCAACCAATTGGTCGGCACCATTTGAAACTCGGGAACACATCGGTGTGTTAATGAAACTACTCAACTTTGTCTTTGCTGATTTGAAAACTGCAAAATTCATCGCCGCAGCCCATGCAGGTGGTTTGCTCAATGGCATGCAGATTGCCGGTTGTCCAACGGACGGCTTCTTGAATATAGCCTGCTGTGAGATGGCAGCCGGGCTTTTGCATTTTTCGTCCCCAGCAAGACGGGCAAATCTTTGTTTTAAACACAACCTTATCGTCCATATTAATAAATTCAACATTGTGTTCTTCAGATGGAATGAACACATGAGCGACAAAGTTCACGGTGTGTAGAATGCGCTCATCATCAGGAGCGCTGCAAATGGATTCCAGGACTTCATCCACCGGGCATGCCGATAAGGAGGATGAAACGAAACTTTTCCAGGTTTCACGCCCGGCATTCATGATCAATGCCTTGCCGCCGCGCCAGCCGTAGAGGGTTTCAATGCCGGCATGGATGGCGGCAAAGTCTGCCAGATCAATCGTGGGATCATCGGTGTTGGGCGGGTAATTATCGATATACTGATTTTGCCCTGCGTATCGCAACACCGCAGTGACACCTACTTTGCCAATGATTGATTCCAAACTGGTGAAGAATGCGTAACCTGCATTGGATGGTAAGAGGATATTACTTTTAGCCATAGTGATTTCACCTGATTAGAGCATTTTTGCCAGGTCGGCAACGGCCCGGTTCATATCGAGGAAAATGAGCCCAAGTTTGGCTTGCTGGCGGGCAAGAGCGGTAAGCACAGCTTCTTCACCGATCTCCATTAGGATCACATAGCCATTTTCGCCTTTGACAAACACTTGCTCAAGGTTTCCACGGCCCAGTTCGGTTGAGATGCGCTCACCCAGTGAGAGCATGGCTGCCGACATGGCGGAAACCCGGTCTTCTTCGATGCCCTGCGGCAGGGCGGAAGCGATGGTCAGGCCATCAATGCTGACCACAGAGGAAGCTTCAATATCGGGTGATGAAGCTTCCAACTCACGTAAACGATTGACAATCTCTTGCGAACGGTCCATGGAATTCTTTTCCTCCTGATGTGGAATAGATGCGTGGATAAAAAAGATTTTTTGGGAATTATTCTGGCTTGATAAGTGACACGTAAGTGCAACCTGGGTGATGGTGTGGGCGTCAGGCAGGGGTGCTGGTTCAAGACAAAACGCCATGAAGTGATGAGGTATTATTGCGTGTAGATTATAGGCCGCCCCTCTTATAGGAAAGAAATTCCCAGAAAATCACTGGTGAAATAATTGTATCTTTAATTGGGAGAAAAAAACCCCCGTACAGGTTTACAGTCTTGTAAGGTGTGATGAATTAAGTCAATTTGGAAGATGCCTGATTCATAAAAAAAGATTGCATCCGGTTATGAATGCAATCCTATTTCTTGCGAGTTCTAAAACACTTAATGCCGCCGCACCTGTTTCCGAGAAGTTTTCTTCTCACTGCCAATCCAAATGCCAAACGCAGGAAGCACCTGGCGGTGGATCAAGAGGATCAACAGGGCGGCGCCGATGGCAATACCAAAAATAACCAGTGATGAGCTGAGTTCATTCATCAGGCTGGGTTTGGTAATCATGACCATTGCCAGGGTAAACATCAAAGTACCGCCGATCAGCTTGAGAATACGCCCTTGCTTTTCCTCCAGTTTGCTGGCGCGCAGGGTGAACACCACTGACAGGAAAATGAAAATTTCATCCAACTGATAAATGACCATGTAAACCAGCAGAAGCCAGGCAAAATCCAGGTGTGTCACTTTTGCGCCCGTCAACAGGTTGCTCCACAGAACTGGAAAACCGGCGGTGCATGAGAATTCAACCAGTGAAACCCCGCCAGCCAGTACAATTGTCGCTCCAATGAGACCCCAGAGGGTATCGCTGGAGTCGAGCACACGGCGCATGCGTTGAAAGATGCCGGGTTTTTCTTTTTCTGAAATCGTCAGGGATACACCCTCTTTGCACCAGAAGTAATCTTTGATGTTGATGAGGGCAAATATCAAGGATACGACTGCCACCACGGCTTGAATCCAGGGCAGAAAGCTGGCGAATGAAAGCAGGCTGAAGACCCCGGCGATGAACAGTGCGTAAACGACGGCGGTGATGGTTAGGAAAATGCTGCCAATGATAAAGATTTTTTTCCGCGAGCCGGTGTGAATGACCAGCGCCATGAGCATGGAGAGCACCCATAGAGAACAGGGGTTAAAGCCGTCCACAAATGAAATCAGCACAGTGCTGAGCAGCATGGATTTTTGTGAGAGATCAACTTTGCCAATTAGCGGGATATCCAATACGGCGCTCTTATCGGTGCCGTTTGATGAACCGCCTGTTGGATTCTCTTCAACGTTACTTGAAGCGGCGGTGGCTGTCGGCGCAACAGGTGTTTCATTATCAAGCGCAGCAGTTGCTTCTACGTTTTCAGCGGGCGTCTCGGCAGGCAGGTCGGGTGAATAGTTCTCAGCCATTCCCTGCCCGGCATCCGGGCAGCCGTTGAGCAGGCAGGTTTGTACAGATTGCTCAATTTCTTCGGCCACACTCTCAACATAACCAACCCAATATTGGTCGCCAATAAAAGTGGTTGGCACATAAGCTGCTTCAAAACCATGCGCGGCGGCCATTTCCTCAAATAGCGCACGATTTTCTTCATGGTAATACAGCTCATAAGTGCGCAGTTCAATTTGCGGGTATTCCTGGATTAACTGTTGCAGGAACACCTTTTCCTGTGCGCAGTGAGGGCATCCTTCTCCCCAGAACAAATAGATGATTACTTTCTGGTCATTTTGATGTGTATCGGCAGCCTGAACAGAATGTTGAATGCCGAAGCTGAAGAATAACGCCAAAATGATAATCAGCGTTTTCTGAAAGCGTTTAAGCATAAGCTCCCCTGACGATCTTGTTTGTCTTATCACAACATCCCATTATAACCAGACTTTGCTATTTTTGTGCGCTGGCTTAAGAAATTGTAAGCCTGTATTAATGCTGGCAGATTAGAAAAATGTTAATTATTTTTCGTTTTTCAGGGCTTGATCCAGATCCCACAGAATGTCTTCAATATCTTCCAGCCCAATGGATAGGCGGATGAAGTCGGGGGTGACCCCGGCTGAAGCCTGCTGCTCGGGGCTGAGCTGGCTGTGGGTGGTGCTGGCGGGATGAATTGCCAGGCTTTTGGCGTCGCCCACATTGGCCAGGTGGCTGAACAGTTTGAGATTGTCAATGAACCTGCGGCCGGCGGCCACGCCGCCCTTGATTCCAAACCCCAGGATGGCGCCTGCACCTTTGGGCAGGTATTTTTGCGCGGCGCTATAATACGGGCTGTCGGGCAGGGAAGGATAAGACACCCAGTTCACTTTGGGGTGCTGTTTAAGGTGTTTTGCCACGGCCTCGGCATTTTGCACATGGCGTTCCATGCGCAGGCTGAGGGTCTCGAGCCCTTGCAGGAACAACCAGGAATTGAAGGGTGACTGGCTGGCGCCGATGTCGCGCAAAATTTGCACGCGCGCCCTGGTGATGAACGCTGCTGCGCCCAGGTCGGCGAACCTCAGTCCGTGGTAACTGGGGTCGGGGGTGGTGAAATTGTCAAAGCGCCCGCTGGCCGCCCAGTCAAAATTGCCGCCGTCCACGATGATGCCGCCGATGGATGTGCCGTGCCCGCCGATGAACTTGGTGGTGGAATGGGTGACGATGTTGGCGCCCCATTCAAACGGGCGGCACAGGTAGGGTGTGGCAAAGGTATTATCAATCATCAAGGGAATGCGAAACTCGCGGGCAATGGCGGCCACTTCTGAAAGCGGGAAAACATCAATGCCGGGGTTGCCCAGGGTTTCACCATAGATGATTTTTGTGTTGGGGCGAATGGCGCGCCGGAAGTTCTCGGGGTCTTTGGGGTCTACAATGGACACATCGATCCCCAGACGGGGAAAGGTGTAGGCAAACTGGTTGTAAGTGCCGCCGTAAAGTGTGGCGGAAGAGATGATGTGGTCGCCAGCCTGGCACAGGGTGAGAATGGCCATGGTTTGGGCGGCATGACCCGAACTGGAAGCCAGGGCGCCGATGCCGCCTTCAAGGTTTGCCAGGCGTTGTTCAAATACGTCGCTGGTGGGGTTCATGATGCGCGTGTAGATATTGCCGGGCTCTTCCAGCGCAAACAGGCGAGCGGCATGCTCGGTATTCTTGAATACATACGATGAGGTTTGATAAATGGGCACTGTGCGCGAACCGGTGGTGGGGTCGGGCTGCTGACCGGCATGCAATTGCCGGGTGTTGAAACCAAATTGGCGTTCCTGTTGTTGAGCGGTCATGGGTTTATCCTTTCATTAAATAAAGACAGAAGAATCAACTGTAAGAAGCATTTCCCTTTTTAAAAAATACCAATCGCATCGGTTTAGATCTTGAATGGATTTATGGAAAAACCTCTACAATGTAGCCAGAGAGGTTTCTTTTTTATCAGTCTCCTCTCATCTCCCAGAATTCTTGTCTCTGCGGGAATTGGCACCCTGCTGCTGCACAGCGGGTTGCCGAGGTTTCTCGGGGCCCGTCCCTCCACCTCTCTGGATAAGAGTTTTTGCTATTTGTTTTTTAAAGATTGCTGATACCTGATTGAGATTTCGTAATCTATTGTATAATAGTTGATAAAATAACTCAACTAATATTTGGGGATTATACAATAAACACATGAGAATTTCAACCTCTGTGCGTTATGGAATTCGGATCATGCTGGATGTTGCCTGCCATGGTGAACGATCTGCGGTGGGCAGGCAGGTGATTGCCGACCGGCAGCAGGTTACAGCAGAATATATTGCACAAATTGCGCGTCGTTTGACGCAGGCCGGTCTGTTGGAAACGCTGCGCGGGCCGGGCGGCGGTTACCGCCTGGGAAGGGCGTCAGACCAAATTCGGCTGGGCGACATTTTTCGGGCGGTGGAGGGAGCTGCGGCAGTTGCGCCGTGTGTGAGCGATGCGGGTCTTTGCAGCCGGTCACACAACTGCGCCACGCGGGTGGTATGGTTGCAATTGTCCCGGCTGATTGATGATTTTCTCGACTCGATCAGCCTTTTAGATTTGACGCGGATTGCAGAGCAGCTGGATGATGCACCTGCAGAAGGCTGCCAGGCAGGTGTAGATTTTGTGCAGACAACCCTCGATTATTTGGATAGCGGTCCTAAACAAACCTGGCGTGTTGACCGGGATGAAAATAAGATCAGCGAAGTGCCAATCAAGACTGGTGGGCAGCAAAAGGGTTACAATACAGTCGATTAAGCTTTGAAGGAATTGATTTTATGCAAAAAGTAGTTATGGCGCTGAGCGGAGGAGTGGACAGCTCTGTCGCGGCTGCGCTGCTGGTGGAGCAGGGATATGATGTGGTGGGCGTGACCATGCGCCTGTGGAGTGAACCGGGCTGCGAACATGAAAATCGCTGCTGCACACCTGAAACGCGCTTGCTGGCGCAGCAGTTGGCTGAGAAGCTGGATATACCGTTCCACGTTTTGGATGCTGCCGACGCCTTCCATGAGCAGGTAGTGCAGGCTTTTTTAGACGGTTATGCGAACGGCGACACGCCCAACCCGTGCATTTTTTGCAATCAGCGCATCAAATGGGGCTTTTTGCTTGATTTCGCCCGCAGCCTGGGTGCCGAATGTATCGCTACGGGGCATTATGGCCGCATTCTCCAGAATGAGCAGGGACTTTATGAGCTTTGGAAAGGAGTGGATGAATCGAAAGATCAATCCTACTTTCTCAGCCTGCTTACCCAGCAGCACCTGGCTCACACCATCTTTCCGCTGGGCGAAATGCACAAAAAACAGGTGCGGGCGCTTGCGCAGCAGCGCCAGTTGCCGGCTGCCGACCAATCGGAAAGCCAGGATTTATGTTTCTTAAGCGGCGGTGATTACCGCGCTTTCCTGCGCAAATATGTTCCGCAGGTGGTGCAGCCGGGCGTGGTGGTAAACCGCGAGGGACGCACACTGGGCGAACATGGGGGGCTGGCTTTTTACACCATTGGGCAGCGCAAAGGACTGCCGGCTGCCGGGCGGCCCTTGTATGTGCTGCACAAAGACCTGGAGAATAATTCCCTGTTGGTGGGTTATGAGGAAGAACTGGGGCAGCAAACCCTGCTTGCTGAAGAGATCAACTGGATTGCCGGTGAAGCGCCCGGGCAGCCTTTCCAGGCTAAAGTGAAAATCCGTTACAAGGCGGTTCCCGCGCCTGCGATGATTACACCGCAGGCGGGCGGCAACGCACTGGTTGAGTTTCATAAACCCCTGCGCGATATTACACCGGGGCAAATGGCGGTGTTTTATGATGGCAGCCAGGTTTTGGGCGGGGGAGTGATTTGCTAAAGACTGATTTTGTTTAGCGTGCCGGGTTTGGGATCAATCCACACCAGTCCCCTGGTTCCATCGACCAGCGCCAGCACCCCATCAGAATTGTCCAGGATGTCGGGTTTCACATCCGAAACCAGGGGGACATCGAGCGCGCGAGCCAGAATGGCGGAATGCGACTGCTTTCCACCGATCAGGGTGACCAGGGCCGCAATTTGATCAAAATTCAGGGTGGCGGTGTCAGAAGGCGACAGTTCTTCAGCCAGAACCACCAGCGACCTGGCTGATGTGAAGGATAGGCCGGTGGAAACGCCAGCCAGTTTGAACAGCACCTGTTCGCCCAGTCCTTTCACATCCACTGCGCGCTGTTTGAAATATTCATTCTCCAATGCTTCAAACTGCTGTATGACCGATTGGATGCTGGTTTGCCAGGCAAATGCAGCGTTTTTATGCTCATTCAAGATCAGGTCTCTGGCTGCCTCAACCATTTCAGGGTCGTCCAGCATCATCACATGGGCGTCTAATATGGCGGCAAACTCTTCACCGAGGCGTTTTGCCAGGTTGGCGCGATGCTGCTGAATATCGGCCTGCACTTCAGCCACGATGGCTTTTAGATGCTTCCATTCGGCTTGCGGATCGTTGATTTGCGAATCGACCACGTTTACTTTTGGTTTGATAAAATGAGAGAGCAGCCCGCTGGCAATGCCGTCAGAAATGGCTGTTCCCATCAGGGCATCAGGATCTTTAACTGGTTTTACGGTTTCAACAACAGGCGGCTTTTCAACGGCCTGCGCTTCTGCCGTTTCAACTTCGCCAAAGCCGCTCTCCACCAATTCTTTCAGGGCGGTCAGGGCCTGTGCAGCCTGGTCTCCGCTGGCCATGATGGCAATTTGATGCAGGTGATCGACACCCAGGGCGGCAATGGCGTTCAGGCTTTTGGCTGATGCGGGGCCTTTTCCAGTGGTGAGGTTTTTTACCTGGATGTTGGCCTGGAAGCTGGATGCCGCCTGCACAAATTTGGATGCCGGGCGGGCGTGCAAACCGTGCGGATTAATCAATGTAACCACAACCTGTTCCTGTCCGGCTTCGGGTTGTTCGGTTTGTGAGCTGGAAGGCTGCCCGGCTGAAGGCATGGCAGCCGGTTGGATATGTTCTTGTTTCGGCATGAGAGAGTGCACAGCTTCTTGATAAACGGCATCCAGCGCTGCACCCAGGCCGGTTTGCACACCGGCTGAGATGGTTCCTTCAACAAATGGAGCAGGGCAAATGACCACATTTTCCTGCATTTCCGGGTCAAGCATGTCGCGTGCCATTTCTGCGCTCAACACGGCGCTGCCCAGGTCCATAAGGATTAGGACGCCGTCGCTGGTATAGGCTTCCTGGACAACTTCCAGGATTTCAACTGCATCTGTGCCAAATTCTTCTCTATGTTCGCCAATGCCGGCAGCCAATAGAATTTTCACCTGCGGGGGCACCATTTGCCTTGCCAGTTCAGCAGTGGCTTCGGCTAATTTTCGGCTGTGAGAAACAAGAACTAAATTGACCATAATAAACCTTTGCTAAAGAAAACCGGTTGCAAAATTTACCGCTTGAAAACATAACGGTTGATAATGAAGAAGACAGCAAAAATTATCCAGATACTCACAGCAAATCCTACTCCCCACAGGATTCTTTCTCCCAGGGGGATTGCCGGGTCGGCCTGGATTGTGACCCAGGTCACCAGTGCAACGCTCAGGATGCCCATCAAAATTAAACCGGTTCTCATTGAAAGCCATGCCGAAGTTTTGTTCTCTTCAGACTGGCTGGCTTTTTGGCTTTTTTTTGACAAGTTTTACCTCTCTTCACACATGATAGATTTTATTAAAAATAAAAATGGAGGGCAACAGACCGAATGGAAACTGCTGCTGCCCCCCACATTTACCGGGTTAGATTAATCTTCCCATTCGAAGGT